>NZ_JADMKV010000001.1 GCF_015476545.1 Methylobacter sp. BlB1
GCTCAGGCGGCATGACTCACAACCATCGGCCTCCGAAAAATTCGGGGCGGTTCACACTATTGAACCGACATTGTTTACATGTAATATTTTCGAAAAGATTGGCGTTTAGAGGCAAGGATCTATAGATGGCAATAAAGAGGGATAGCTATAGTGCAGATGAGCACAGTATTCTCTATGCGGAAACTGGTGGATGTTGTCCTTTATGTACAATGCCAATTCTTTTTCAAAAAAAGGATTCAAGAAAACCCAGCAAGGGCTATGAAGTTGCCCACATCTATCCATTGAACCCCACGCAGTCGCAAGCTACGGCTCTTGTCGGGTATCCCGTTCCTTCTGATATTAATGCTCTTGAGAACGTCATCGCTCTGTGTCCTACGTGCCATACCAAATACGACAAAGATTTTAAGCTGGATGAGCTAATAAGGCTCAGAAAAATTAAGGATGGATATTTGAGTGAGGCGAGAGCAAAGCAAACCGCATCGCAGCACACAATTCAAGAGGAGGTCTACGAAATCTTGGATGCAATCGCTGCATTTGATTTTGATGAAACTGCACTGTCACCCACTAATTTTAATGTTTCAACAGTGGATAAAAAGCTCAAGACAGGGATGAGTCCACTTCAGAAACATGAAATCAAGATTTATGCTATCAGTTTCTATGTGCGGATACGGGATCACATTCGTACGCTGGAGCAACAAGACCAAGCCTCGGTAAGAATTCTTCAAAATCAAATTAACTCGTACTATCTTGCCATGAATAAGCAAAATCCTGAAAACAAGGATCTGGTATTTAATTATGTTGCACAGTGGATGAGTGCAAAAACCAATAAGCCAATCTTGGCTGCGAAGGTATTAACTTCGTTTTTTGTCCAGAATTGCGAGGTCTTTGATGTTGGTACCGAGTAAGTTTACGAGGCTTGAAGAATCCACTATCTTCAAGATGAAATGTATTCTGGCTAATAAAAAAGAAAGCGAAAGTGTTCATGATGTATATCTCAGAACTAAAGATTTCTTCTACGATGCTAGCGAGTTTCTCCATGCGCTTGATGTCTTGTACGTCTTAGGTTTAGTGAATATTAAAGATGATTCGGGGCTGATTGAGTATGCTTAAAGAGATCCAGTGTCCTTTTTTCAATCGCGCAAGAATTACTTTTCACCAAGGACTCAACATCATATTGGGCGATGATGATGCCAAAAATTCTATTGGCAAATCTACGGCATTGATGGTCATAGACTTTGTACAAGGAGGCAACAGCTTCCTTAATGATGAGGCGGGGGCCATTAGAGCACTTGGCCACCATCACTATAATTTTTCCTTTGTATTTGCGGGGCAGCCTTATTTCTTCTCTCGTTCAACCGATGCTTCGGATGTGGTGTACATCTGTGATAATGATTATGCAAGGCTGGGCGAATTGCCTATCGATGATTATCGCAGGAAGCTAAAGGAGCTTTATGGGCTAGCAAGCCTAGAAAGTTCGTTTCGCTCTATTGTGAGCCCCTTTGCTCGTATTTGGAAAAAAGGAGGGCTGGAGCCTGATCAGCCATTTATCTCCGCACCTAAAGAGTCTTCTGGAACAGCAGTTAGCCGTTTAATTGATCTCTTCGACCGCAGTGCGGATATCGCTGCTGAGAAGAAGGTGATTGATAAGCAGAAAGAGCGTAAGAAGCTTATCGCAGGATCAATGAATGCGAAAATAATCCCCAATATAAACAAGGCTCAGTACGAAGCAAACACTAAGACTATTGCTGAGAATACTGTGCAGATTGAACAGCTCAAGCGGGGGTTTAGTGGGGCACTCAATGCCTATGAAGCTCTGTTTGACGAAAACTTGCGGCGTATGCAGCAGCGTAAGAACGAGCTTACAAATTTGAGAGATGAACTTCAGAACAAAGTAAAAAGATTGCAGCGGGAGATTTTCGGTATAACGCCTCGACTTGCAGCCAATATTGCTCTTGTGGCTGAATATTTCCCCACTGTGGACGTGGAGAGGCTTGAGCAAGTAGAGGCATTCCATCAGAAGATTGGAAGCATTGTTAAGAAGGAACTAAAAGATGAGCTTGCTGCTGCTCAATCGGAAGAATCTGCTCTTACGAGCAAAATTATGTCGTTAGAGCGGCAAATTGAAACTGCGTTGAAGTCAAAGGGTATGCCGGATGATTTGTTTAAACGCATATTTGACTTGAAGGAAATCACGGATAAAGCAGCTGAAGAAAATAAATACTTTGAGCAAAAGGCGCAGCTTGAAGCGGCAATAAAGATATCTGGTCATCGATTGGATAAAATCTATGCAAAAATCTTCCTTGAGATTGAGGCCAAAATCAATTTGAAGTTGAAGGCATTCAACAAGGTTGTTTACGGTCCCGCCAGAAATAGCTCGGAATTACGAATAAAAAACTCTAATTCCTATAGTTTCACGTCCCCCGAGGATACGGGGACTGGGAAGTCATATGCTGGCTTGATCGGATTTGATATGGCCATGCTCTCTCTGACCAAGCTGCCGTTTGTCATACACGATTCTGTTGTCTACAAGAATATTGAAGTTATCGCTGTAAAGCGAATCCTCAGAATTTTGGCTGCTATCAAATCAAAGCAAATTTTCTTGTCTTTTGATGAGGCAAAAAAATTTGGCCTTCAAACGGAACAGCTAATTAGGAAATTCACTGTCTTGAAGTTGAGTCACAACGATCTTCTTTACAATAAAGACTGGCGCGATAAGAAGTAGAGCTAACCTTTTAGTCAATTGGACAGCCCAAAGCTAAGCTTCGGGTTACCCTCCGCTACTGTGCAGCTCCGGCTGCCAGTTACTTCCAACGTTGAATGACAGCTCATTGCATCACGACCGACATTGAGTAGAAAGCTTTGAATGTCGGATGGGTCGTGCTGGAGAGTCACTGTCAGGTTCAATCTAAACCAATGTTTAGAACTGTTAGATCAAGATCAGAGTTTTACAATTAATTGAAAGAATCGATCTCTCAGCGTGTTAACTATCCCGGCAACACCGTCTCAACCAGCTTGACCCAATAAGCTGCACCAATCGGCAGGATCTCATCTTTAAAATCATAGTGCGGGTTATGCAGCAGACAGCCGTTTTCGGCGGGGCCGTTGCCCAGCCAGAGATAACAGCCCGGCTTTTCCTGCAGCATAAAGGCAAAGTCCTCAGAACCCATGCTGGGCGTCGGCTGAAGGTCGATGCCATCCTCTCCGACTACCGCAATGGCGGCGTTCAGCGCCATCTGTGTTTCTTCTGCCGTATTGAATGTGATCGGATAACCGGGATTTTCCGGATTGAATTTAATCTCTGCCGTTACATTGAAGCCCTGGCAGAGGGCATGGGTTAGCTGGCGGATCTTGTCGGCAATGGTTTTTTGCGCACTATCGCTGAAACAACGGAACGTGCCGCGCAACACGACTGATTCCGGCAAGGCGTTCCAGGTCTGGCCGGCATGGATCTGGGTAATGCTGACGACGGCCTGTTCAGCCGGATCGACAGTTCGGCTGATGATCGTCTGCAAGACAGTGATCAATTGGGCGGCCGCGACGATGGCGTCACTGCCCAAATGCGGCATCGCGGCATGGGTTGCCTGGCCCGTCAGGACAATCTCGAAACAATCGAATGAAGCCATCATCGGCCCCTGTTTGACGGCAAAATGGCCGAGCGGAACATCGGGAAAATTATGCAGGCCAAATACGCGGTCGGCCGGAAATTTTTCAAACAGGCCGTCCTGAATCATTTGTTTGGCGCCGGCCCGGCCTTCTTCAGCCGGTTGAAAAATAAAATACACGGTGCCGTTAAAATTGCGATTACGTGCCAAGTAGCTGGCCGCGCCCAATAACATGGCGCAATGCCCATCATGGCCGCAGGCGTGCATTTTGCCTTCATGGCAGGATTTGTGGTCAAACGTGTTCTGCTCCTGTATGAACAGCGCATCCATGTCGGCGCGCAAGGCGATCTTCTTGTCGCTGTTCCCAGCCGACAAAGTGGCGACTACGCCGGTTCTGCCCAGGCCCTGATGCACGTCCAGGCCGAAATCGGACAGCTTGTCGGCGATGAACCGGGCCGTTCCGGTTTCTTCAAACGCGGTTTCCGGAAACTGGTGCAGATGCCGGCGCCACTGGCGCATTTCGTCGTGGAGCTGTTGAATGTCGCTGGGTATGGGCATGGCAGAATAGTTAAAGGTGGTTCATACAGGCTGTTTGGTAATCCTATCATAGTCAGAAAGCCGCTTGGCAGCTAATAAATTCGATAACCTACATGATCCGGCCTAATGCTCAGCAGGACCGTCAGGCTCGCCTTTATACTCGCGGATGACGCGCCGGACATCGCCCATTTCAAATCCGTAAGTCCTTTTCAGAATGCCGAGTCTCTGGTCTTTACTGATTGAATCCGGCAGATTCAGCGCCTTAAGAATATGTTCGGCCGGTACGCCGGTTTGCTGCTCCAGCTCCGTCAGCGTCATTGATCCTGTGATCTGGATGTCCTTGCCTCTGGTCAGGGCGTCTTCGGATACTTCGATAGGCGTTATGATCGGCGCGAAAGCCAGCGCAATCAGCGCCAGCAGACCAGCCAGGCCGAGCCCGGCCCTGAGTCCTGATTTTTCGCTCGGGCGGCCGGTAAGCGTATGAACAATCCAGCGCCAGTGCAGCAGCAGGTGAACGGCAAGCACGGCAAGGAAAGCCGCCGATATCCAGACATGTATCGTTCCCCATTCATGCCGGTTCAAGCCCCATAGGCTCGAAAAACGGCCGCTGCCCGGCGGCAGGATATAGCGCATCAGCACGCCGGTCGCAGTCAGAAAAAGAAACCCGATAAACGCGATGACATCAATTATAAAATTCAACGTGGCTTTCACTGAGATCTCCCTGCATAGTGGTTCATAATTTTTGCACATTCGCTGACAATAATACGGCAACAGCTTAACGGGTATCTTTGTGCATAAATCAATCCGGTTCAAACTCTTTCTGACATTTTTGCTGACGACGAGCCTTATCGTCTCGGGCATGTATGTGTTTATGCGCTGGTCGCTGGATCGCGGATTTAACGCATTCATCGAAAAACGCCAGCAGGAACGCATCGGCGCACTGGTCGAGGGCCTGAGCGAATACTATGCCGGCGATCAGGATTGGCAGGCATTGACCGGCAACAAGCGGAAGTGGATGGAATTGTTATGGCAAGCCAACGAGCATCGGCATTACCGGCCGGCGCAGTGGTTCAAGCAGGCATTGATCGAGCCGCCCGACGTCTGGCCGCCGGCGCTGCCCGAATCGCAAGCCCGCTGGCGCTTCAAGCCGCTGGAGCTGAGCGTGATGCTGTTGCGCGCCGACAAATCGATCATCTTCGGCCGCCGGGAATCGTTGCAGCAGTTGACTCTCTATCCCATACGCTATCAGCAGCAGACGGTCGGCTTCCTGGGCGTGCTGCCGGGCAAGCCGGTCAATCAACCGCTGGAGTTGCAGTTTATGGAGCGCCAGTCGCAGGCCTTTATCTGGATTGCTGTATTCATGGTGCTGTTGTCGGCAGGCCTGGCCTTGCTGTTGGCTTACACGCTGGGGCGTCCGCTCAAGCGCATTACGGCCGCGGCCAAGGCGCTGGCGGTGGGTAGTTATGATACGCGCCTGCCGGTCGAGTCTAGCGATGAGCTGGGCCAGCTGGCGCGGGACTTTAACGAGATGGCGGCGGCGCTGGAGCAATCGGAGCAGACGCGGCGGCGCTGGGTGGCCGATATTTCGCACGAGTTGCGTACGCCGCTGGCTGTTTTGCGCGGCGAGCTGGAAGCGTTGCAGGACGGCATCAGGCCGTTGACGCGGAATGCTGTCGATTCGCTGATGAACGATGTCATGCGGCTGCATCGCCTGACTGACGACCTGTATCAATTGTCGTTGTCCGATCAGGGCGCATTGAGTTATCGTAAAACGCTGGTCGATCCGGTCGCGGCCTTGAAACAGGATCTTGCCGCGCTGGCGCCTGAATTCGACAGCAAGCAGCTCCGCGTGCATCTGGCGGACAAGCTGGCGGCTGCCGCCAAAATTCACGCCGACCCGGACCGCCTGTCGCAGCTCTACCGGAACCTGCTCAACAACAGTCTTAACTATACGGACCGAGGCGGCCAGCTCGATATTACCGTTTCCCGGCAGGGGAACAGGCTGATCATGGTTTTTGCCGACAGCGGGCCGGGCGTGACGGAGCAGGAGCTGCCGCACCTGTTTGACCGCTTTTATCGCGTGGAAAGCTCGCGCAGCCGGCATCATGGCGGCGCAGGGCTGGGGCTGGCGATTTGCAGCAATATCGTGCAGGCCCATAACGGCACGATAAAGGCGCAAGCCTCGTCGCTGGGCGGCCTTGCCATTCATATTGAACTACCGATTGACTCATGAACCGTATCCTGATTGTAGAAGACGAAGAAAAACTGGCGCGCCTGGAAGCCGATTATCTGCATAATGCCGGCTTTGAAACCTTCTGCCTGGCCGATGGGCTGGCAGTCGTGCCGTGGCTGAAGGAAAATTCAGTGGATCTGATACTGCTGGATCTGATGCTGCCGGGCCGAGACGGCCTGGACCTGTGTCGGGATATCCGCCGGTTCAGCTCCGTGCCGATCATCATGGTGACCGCGCGCATAGAGGAAGTCGACCGCCTTCTGGGATTGGAACTCGGGGCCGACGACTATATCTGCAAGCCGTTCAGCCCGCGCGAGATGACGGCGCGCGTCAAGGCCGTGCTGCGAAGAATGCAACCTTTGGCGACGGAGCCGGTCTCTAATCTATTGAAGCTGGACCCGCAGAGTTTCAGGATTTCTGTCGGCAAACTGGAAACGGAATTAACAGTGGTCGAATTCCAGTTGCTGCAAACGATGTACCAGCAGCCGGGGCGCATTTTTTCCCGCGCCAGGCTCATGGACCTGATGTATCAGGATCAGCGTATCGTATCCGACCGGACCATTGACAGCCATATTAAAAAACTGCGCAAAAAACTGGCCGATCTGTTGCCCGGCCAGGAGTTGATCCATTCTGTTTACGGCGCCGGTTATCGCTATGAGGCGCCAAATAGAAACAGCGATTGAATTTCCTTGTTTTTTACACAATCGCTGCAAATTGTTTGCCTTTTTTATCGATATAGTAAGACCCAAGAACGGAGATGGACCGTTCGAAAACCATAACTTTACAGAGATGAGAGAATAACTATGAACAAGAAAATCATAATGATCGCAATAGCCCTGGCTCTTCCTTTCTCCGCATCGGCTGGGGCCGGCGCCGAGAAAGAGGGTTTTGAAGGCGGATATCGGCACGGCGAGAAAATGGAGCGTATGACCAAGGAGCTGAATTTAAATGAAGAGCAAAAAACCAAAATGGATGCGTTATTCAAGGAGCAGCATGAGAAATATAAAAGCCTTCATGAAGAAACCCGCGCGCGCCTGAAAGAAATCCTGACGCCTGAACAGATGCAAAAGATGGATGAAATCAAAAAACGCCATCATGAACAATGGAAAAGCAAGAGGGGCATGGAAAAACAGAAGTAATACCTGCAAGGACAATCTAACTCATTCTTGATCCAGGGAAGGATCAGTTTTCCCGATGTTAAATACTGCGCATGACCGGCATATTCTATTGCCAGGCATACAGGCAGCCTGTTTTATAGATTTGATCGGCAAACAGGTCTTGCTTCCACGATGCGGCCGTCCGCGCTTAAGGTTGCCGGCGTTGAGCATGACAGCGGCATTCCTCGTCCGCGGGCGATCCGTTAAGATCAATTCCTCAGTAAAATTCAGCTATTTTGCGCGGGCATCATCGCTTACAATGCCGCGCATGAGCAGGCTTGTTTCTCAGCCTGAAGATTAAGCGGAGCGGCAGCTCCAACTACTACCTGAGGATATTTATAATGAAAACAATTCACCTTGCCTTTGTGGCGCTGTCGCTTTTCAGTTTTATCGGCAGAGTCGTACTGTCAGAAGTCAATCCCGAAATGCTGAAACAGAAAGCCTTTAATATTGGCCCCCATGTCATCAATACAATATTGTTGCTCAGCGGTATCATTCTGGTTTTTCAAGGATCATGGCTGTCAATGGAGTACGGCTGGATTATCGGCAAGCTAATAGGCCTGTTGGGCTACATCGGTTTAGGCATAATGGTACTGCATAATCAGGGTACTACCCGTTGGCTGGCGTTTACCGGCGCGCTGGCCTGCTTTGCCTATATCGGCATGGTCGCAGTGACCAAGGATGCGTGGTTCTTTTTATAAGCCCATAAAAATCACGAAGGGCACGAAGTTTTATATTTTTCTTCCTGCCCTTGTTTATAAACAAAAATCTATTTTGCCGATCTGTTGATCCAGCCGGCGCAAAACGTCCTTCCCGCGCTTTAGGTCGGTTCCGTCAAACTCCAGTTCTCGATGATCCGTCAATACATCCCAACGGCATAGCAGGTTTTTTAGCTGGACACGCTCGCTGGCGGTGAAGTGGTATTGTTGAACCAATTGGCTGAACAGGTGCGGTTCGGGGGATGTGATCAGCTTGGCCAGGGCGCTCATGTCGGTCAGCAAGGCTTCAACAGCCGGAATATGGGCCGCTATCAAGGCCGAAACCTGCTTAGGCTCAATGTTTTCCGCTGGCATTTGTTTGTTGTCCGAGACCACTTTCAGGCACTGAGTCAATTCCGCACAGGAAAAGCGCGTTGCGGTCTCGTAAAATGCCGAGGCTTCCATGTCGTACAGGTGTGGAAGGTCGTACTGAAGTTGTGGCCTTGAAGCGGTTTGCAAGTTATCGGTGAGGCAATGCTGATTACACACTAACGGCGGGTAATAATGCTTTCCGCTGTCGAGATCGATGATTTTGTCAATTAGAAGCAGCGTCCCTAAGGCATGGTCTCTATGTCCGGCGATGCCGATATTGAGCATAACCGGATTTTCTGCCGAGGCCAACAAGGCTTGCGTGTAGGCCACGCCGGCTGCCATGGCGCTTTTGCCGGGGCCGGTCACAGTCAGGCAGATGTCCTGGTTCAGATACACGGCAAACGGCTCAACAGCCGTATCTTTCTTCAGTTTAAAATGGGCGGTCAGCGGTTTCGCTTCGCAGGGCAGAGCGGTGTAGATAAAAGTTTTGTATTGGTTGGCTTGATTCATAAAGCGGAGTCTTGGGGCGGCTAAGGATAGATAGCCGGCAGTGGGGAAGGGCTTTAGCCGTAACTAAAGCCCTTCCAAAGCTGAGCGCCTGCTACGGCGCCGTGGTCGGCGCTCGTTCCGGCGGCTTGGCCGTACCGGTGCCGCCGACTTCGCTGGCTTCCTTATAGTAGAGATTTTTCAGGCGGCTGAAGGCGCCCCATAAGGTCGTATCCATGACGGTATGGTTGCCGATTGAAACGATAACGCGGGCCAATTCCGGAATTCTGTTTCGGGTAGACAACATATATACCGGTTCGACATACAGCACGGTATTGCCCATCGGCAGAATCACCATGCGGCCCAAGGCAATTTGTGAACCCCGCTGATCCCATAACGTGAACTGTGCGGCAATGTCCGGATTTTGGGAAATCAAAGCTTCAACCTGTGCAGGACCGTTAACCTGGATGTCCTTCAGGAACTTGAAGACGGTAATGTTAGGCTTATAGTCCAGGCCGCAGCCGGCTTTATCCAGTATGCTGGCAACCCCGATCATGCTCAGATTGGTTCTGTTGACAGGTGTCATCGGGTTGATCAGGACCAATTCTTCCTTATGGTTGCAGTAGCCGAAATCCATGGTCTGATAGTACGGCATGACCGGTTCTTCACGCACATTGGCAAATTGCCAGGTTTCGGCCTGCTCGTAGAACAGCTCCGGGCTGCGCTGGTGATATCGGGCAAAAATTTTCATCTGCGCGTAGTACAGATCGCGCGGATAACGCAAATGGGTGCGTAATTCAGCCGGCATTTCCTCGATATTCTTAAACACACTCGGATAAGCGTTGCTGTAGGCGCGAATGAGCGCATCCGATGGATCGGAAACGTAATAAGCCACTTCGCCGTCAAGGGCGTCGACGACGATCTTGACCGAGTTGCGGATATAGTTGAAGTCTTGTGGGTCGTTTAGAAAATCATCGGCCGCCGGTTTGGAAACCGGATACCACTTTGATAAGGTATAGGCGTCTTGTATCCAGAAAAAACGATCTTTGCCGATCACCAGATAAGGATCCTTGTCCAGATGCAGGAACGGCGTCAGCTTGCGGATACGCTCCACGATATTGCGGCGTATCAGAAGCTTGCTCTGGTCGGTAATATTGGTAGAGAAGAATATTTTTTCGTCTTTGAAATAAAAGGCGAATAATGCTTTTCTGAACAGTGACGGGATCGGAATGCCGCCCTTGCCCTTATATTCAGCTTCTACCCCCGGATCAGTCAGCGAGCCGGAAATGCCGACAACGTTCAGTCTGTTAGGTATGACGGCATAAGTGTAGTCTTCCTGGCCATAGTAAATATCCGGGTATTTGACGCTTAAGCCGACCGGCGAATACATGTTCAAGTCGCGCAAATACCAGACCAGCGGCTTGCCTGCATCCTGTGCGGCCGGCGAAACCACGGCGCCATAGCCGTGCGTATAGCGCAGGTGCATGTTTTCCCACGTCTGTGCAGATTCCGGTAGCTTGGAAAAGTTGAGCTCGCGGGCCGCCAGATTGACCTGGCGGGTGTGGTCCAGGATGAAATAGCGGTCTTCATCGACATGCGGAAAGCTGTAATAAGGCCGGATGCCCTGCAACTGGCGGTAGCCGTCTATCAGCAGTTCTCGGTCCCAGACCGGAATATTCTCGAAGAATTTCTGCGTGCTCCAGGCATTAATGTCATCCGTGGCATCAAGCTTAATCGGCAGTTCAACAACATTGATACGTTTTAAATCATACGCGTCCAGCGTCGCTTCAATGTTGTTCTGCATGAACGTTTTTTCGGTCCTGACCGGATTCGGATTGACAATGAATTTTTGTATGGCGGCCGGGATCGCATCAATGGTTGGAATGAACATAACCAACAGAAACGCGCCGAGCGAGATCAGGAACGGCGTTTTAATGCGATGTTTTTCCGAGAAAATAAACAGGCTGGCCGTAATGGCTGTTGCCAGAAAAGTGATGATGCTGAGCCAGATGAAGGGCAACCGGTAACGGATTTCTACAAAGCCGGGACCATAGAACACAGGCTCGTGCGATGTATTGTAAAGCAGCGAAAATCGCTCCAGCATGAAGCCCCAAATGACGAACAACACGACGAAACCGATCAGAACGCCTAAGTGAATCTTGGCACCAAGCGGGAATTCCTTGCTCTGATCAGGCACAAACACATGCTCGAGCCAATACAGTGCTCCGACCGAGAAAAACAGTAAAATGGCCGTTAGCAGCAATTCCTTCTGGATCAGGATATAAATCGGATAGGACAGCATGTAAAAGCTGACATCGTTGCCGTAGACCGGCTCGGTTACGCCTGAATCACTACCGAAAAAATACAGTAATGCGGTTTCCCACTGCTGATAGAACGGTATCGCAATAAGAATGGCCAGCAACAGTGAGATCAATGTATAGATTCTCATCGAGCCGCTCATGAACATGTCGGCGAAGCGCTGAAAGCGGCGGCTTTTGTCTATATTATTAAAAACCTCGTCGGGCGGATTCAGGCCCAGGTAACGCGAGGCAATCCAGAAGTGAAAAAAGAAAATCGCAAAGAAAACCAGCGTAACGCCGCCGGACAGAAAGAATTTATAGAGCAGTCTTAACCAGAAGTAGGCCTCGAATTTTAATTCCCGAAACCACCAGAAATCGACGATCAGATCGAGAAAGATGAAATAAAAGGCGGCATACACAATGCCTGCGACGACCAGGATCACTCCTATCGAGGCGAGTAAAAGCTTCCAATTCCGCATAGTGTCCTCTTTTTTTATAGATTATGCTTTTGACAATGCTTAATTTGCAGGCATCGGCCATTATTTGCTTAATGCCGGCATGAATGACTTTATTCTAGCACCCAATAGAGGTTCGTAGCGATTTAGTGCTTCTTTATTGCTCTTTGGACGCCTTGTCGGCCTTTAGGTCTGACAGCAATACGGACTTTGGTCTTGGGGCATAAAGTCCGGTCAGTTCGGTAAAAGGCGTAAGTAAGCTCAGGCATGCTGCGGCCTTTGCGTTCAAGTCCCTGGCGGATTTGCTGTCTCTGATAGGCAGGCCGAAGCGAAGCTCCAGATCAGTGCGGCTTTCATGCCTGAAGTCCAGATGCAGGGTTCGTTAAGGGAGTTTTTCAGGAAAATGCGCGCACTTGGCCAAGCCGCGAGCCGCGCGGGCTCGCGGCTTGGCCATGAAGCGTTTAAGCCAGGCTTTTGCTCGCTACTTCGTAAACATCCTTGGAGATGTTTTCGGTGCCCATGATTCTTTCGAGCTGCGCTTTCATGAGCGCCTGCCGGCTTTCGTCATAGCGCCGCCATTGCGTTAAGGCGCTGAGCATGCGCGATGCGACCTGCGGGTTGATCGTGTTCAGCGCGATGATCTGGTCGGCCAGGAATTGATAGCCCTGGCCGTTGGCGGCATGAAAATGCAGCTGATTGGCCTGGCTGAAGGCGCCGATCAGGGATCTGACGCGGTTCGGATTTTTCAGGTCAAAAGCGTCATGGGCCATTAAGGCCTGGACCGTGGCAAACGTGCCGGGCATCGGACTGGATGCCTGCAGGGCGAACCATTTATCAATCACCAGCGCCTCATTCCGCCATTGTTGGTAAAAATCCGTCAGGCACTGCCGGGTGGCCGGGTGCGGGTTGTTGACGATGGCTGTTAAGGCGGCCATCTGGTCGGTCATGTTGCGGGCCGCCTTGAACTGCTGCTCGGCCCAGCTTTGAATGTCCGCATTTTCAAGCTTGCTCAAGTAGCTCAGGCAGGTGTTTTTGATGCGCCTGCGGCCTATGGCGCCGGCATCGAACTGGCCCGACTCGTCGCGATGATTGGTCTGGTACAACGCCTGGAACTGCGGCTGCAACTGCTGAGCCAGCGTTCGTTTAACGAATTCCCGCGCCTTGTGGATGGTTTCCACATCGACCACCTGCATCTGCTCGGCCAGATAAGTCTCCGACGGCAGGTCCAGCAACAGGGAGAAATAGGACAGATCATCCCAGGGCTGCTCCAGCACTTTTCTGAAAGCCTCGACGATAATCGGGTCAAGCTGCATGTTCCAGCCGTTTCGGCAGTCTTCGATGAGTCGCATGATAATGGCGCCGGCCAGTTGTTGCCCGGCTTCCCAACGATTGAAGGTGTCGCTGTCATGGCTCAATAAAAACGCCAGTTCTTCAAGACTGTAATCCATGACCAGCTTGACCGGCGCCGAAAAGCCTCTCAGCAAGGAGACGACAGGTTGCTGCGTCAGGTCCTCGAATGTAAACGACTGTTCTGCTTCGGTGACAGATAAGGTCACTTCATCGCTGGCTTGATCGCTGTCTTTCAGTTTGCATGAAGCAACAGAGCCGTCGCGGTTGATCAGCCCGACTTTGACGGGAATATGCAGCGGTTCTTTGACGGGCTGGCCCGGCGTCGGCGGGCAGCTTTGGGCGATGGTCAAGGTCAGCGTTTGCCCGTTCGGCTCATAGTGCTGCCGGACCGTCAATACCGGCGTGCCGGCCTGGGAGTACCAGCGCCGGAACTGGGTCAGGTCGGCGCCGTTGGCGTCTTCCATGGCCTTGACGAAATCATCGCAAGTGACGGCCTGGCCGTCATGGCGTTGAAAATACAGATCGCTGCCTTTTCTGAAGCCTTCGGCGCCCAGCAAGATGTGAATCATGCGCACGACTTCGGCGCCTTTTTCGTACACGGTCAGGGTATAGAAATTGTTGATTTCCATATAGGAGTCAGGCCGGATCGGGTGCGCCAGCGGGCCTGCATCCTCGGCAAACTGGCGCGTACGCAGCATGTTGACGTCTTCGATGCGCTTGACGGCCTTGGAGGTCCGGTCGCCGGTAAATTCCTGGTCGCGGAATACGGTGAAGCCTTCCTTCAGGCTGAGCTGGAACCAGTCGCGGCAGGTGATGCGGTTGCCGGTCCAGTTGTGGAAATATTCATGGCCGATGACGCCTTCGATATGCTCGTAATCAGAGTCGGTGGCCGTGTCGGGACGCGCCAGCACATATTTGGTGTTGAATACGTTGAGCCCCTTGTTTTCCATCGCGCCCATGTTGAAGTGGCTGACCGCAACGATCATGTACAGATCCAGATCATACTCGCGGCCATAGACTTCCTCATCCCAGCGCATCGCGTTTTTCAGGGACTGCAGCGCGTGGTCACATTTGTCCAGGTCATGCGGCTCGACGAAGACTTGCAGGCTGATGTTCCGGCCTGATTGCGTGGTGAAGTTGCCTTCGACGCAGTGCAGCTGGCCGGCGACCAGCGCGAATAAATAGCAGGGCTTGTCGAACGGGTCTTCCCAGGTGACCCAATGACGATTTTCGGACAGTTCGCCATGACCGACTTTATTGCCGTTCGACAGCAGTACCGGATAGCGGTTTTTGTCGGCGATGATGGTGGTCCTGAACCGCGCCATGACGTCGGGGCGGTCGAGATAGTAAGTGATTTTCCTGAAGCCTTCCGCTTCGCATTGCGTGCACAGCATGCCGTTGGAAAGATAGAGACCTTCCAAGGCGGTATTGGCTTTCGGATTGATCAGGTTTTCGATGGTCAGCACAAAGCGTTGATCTTGCGGTACTTCATGGATAACCAGGGAATCGGCCGTCTGCTGGTAGTCAACTGCGGTTAAATCATCGCCGTCATTCAGGTTGACGCGCAGAAGTTTCAGGTTTTCGCCGGATAAAGTCAGCGATTTGCCGGCGGATTGGCTGGCCGGATTGCGGCGCATGGTAAGCCGGGAGATGACTTGGGTGTTCTCGTCATCGAGCGTGAAATTCAATTCAACGCTGTCGATCAGGTAGTCAGGGACAGTGTAATCTTTTAAATAGATGGTTTGTGGATTGGCATCACGCATAGTATTTTCGGGAATATTTATTGATTAAGGTCAGGATTGGGTTTTGACAGCAAAAATGGCGATAAGTAACCATGCGCTTAAAAAAGCAACGCCGCCTATCGGCGTAATCATGCCCAACCATTTCAGATTCAGGATCGTCAGCAGATACAGGCTGCCGGAAAACAGCAGTATGCCGGCGAACATGAGCCAGCCGGCCCAGTGCACCAGCGCCGACGCACTCGGTATGAAGGCGATGGCGACCAGGCCCAGCGCATGCCACATCTGGTAGCTGACCGCGGTTTTGTAGACTTCGAGCATTTCGGGGCTCAGGACATTTTTTAAGGCGTGAGCGCCGAATGCGCCCATGCTGACGCCCAGAAAGGCGCTGAGCGCCCCAAGGCACAGAAATAGTGAGTTCATATTATTTTTCCAGCAGCCTGGGCATGAGTTGTACGAGATTGCACGGGCGGGTGCGGAAATCAAGCTGCTCCTTGATTAAATCATCCCAGGCCGTACGGCAGGCGCCCGATGAGCCGGGCAGGCAAAAGACGTAGGTGGCATTGGCGACGCCGGCAATCGCTCTGGACTGGATCGTCGACGTTTTAATGTCCTGGTACGACAGCATCCTGAAGACCTCGCCGAAACCGTCCAGAACCTTGTCCAGCAAAGGCTGTACCGCTTCCGGCGTGCCGTCCCGGCCCGTCACGCCGGTGCCGCCCGTGGTCAGGATGACATTAATGCCGTCATCGGCAATCCATGCCGAAACAGCGGCCCGGATTTGATAGATATTGTCAGGGACTATTTTCTTTTCAATAACCTGGTGCCCTGCTTCCTGGGCGCGTTCCATCAAGGTTTTGCCGGATAGGTCATCGCTGTCGGTGCGGGTGTCAGAGACCGTCAGTACGGCAATATTCAACGGTATAAAGTGTTTTTCAGTTGTCATAATTTAAAAAAGGCAGAAGCGGCCGTTTAGCCGCTCAGGCAGCGCTTTTGCGCGTGGTAAAAAGGGCGGCCTGTCGGCCGCCCTCAATTAGACTTTGGTCTTATATTACTGCAATACCAGGAAGAATGCTTCCTGTCCGCGCTGAATATTAATCAGCAGCGGACCTCTCGGATCAATGACCTGGTTAAACTCGTCAAGATTATGAATGCGGTAGCGGTTCGCCGTCACAATCACATCGCCGGGGCGCAAGCCTACGCGCCATGCTTTTGACGATGTGTCGATCTTTTCGATTAAAACCCCCTCGACCTGATCCTTTTGCGTGGTGCTTAATATCGTCCCCTGCAGGGCCGGGTGCAGCTTGTTGCCCGCCAATTGTGGTCTTTGCGGCTTGCCGATCGTGGCCGTCGTTTCCCTTTTCTCGCTGCCTCGGAAATATTGTATGTCTACATTGTCGCCAATTTGCATCAGGCCGATGATGTTGCGGATGTCATGGCTGTTTTTAACGGATCGACCATTGACTGACACGATAATATCGCCCGGCTCCAGGCCTGCTCTGGCTGCTGGCGAATTGTTTTCGACCCGGCTGACCACGGCGCCGTTTTTGCTTTCAAGATTAAATGCCTTGACCAGGTCCCCGCTCAGATCCTGGGTCGTTACGCCCAGCAGGCCGCGTCTGACTTCGCCATGTTTAACTAGCGAATCCTTGATTGTCATGACCATATTGGCCGGAATCGCAAAGCCGATGCCGACGTTGCCGCCGGAAGGCGCCAGAATGGCTGTGTTCATGCCGATAAATTCGCCGCGCAGATTGACCAGTGCGCCGCCAGAATTGCCGGGGTTGATGGAGGCGTCGGTCTGGATAAAGTCTTCATAGCCTTCTATGCCCAGGCCTGATCGGCCCAAGGCGCTGATAATGCCCGATGTGACGGTTTGCCCCAAGCCGAACGGGTTGCCGATAGCCACGACGAAATCGCCGACTTTGAGCTGGCTGGAATCGGCAATGGGCAGCTCCGTTAAATTGTCGGCCGGAATCTGGATGACGGCGACATCGGCTTCCGGGTCTGCGCCGACTAATTGCGCGTTGAGCTGGCGGCCGTCATTCAAAGTCACCACGATCTTGTCCGCTTTGTCGATGACATGGTTGTTGGTGAGGACATAACCGTGCTCGCTGTCAATGATAACGCCGGAACCCAGACTATTCTTTTGCTGCTGCCGCGGCGGTTGATTAGGCAATTCGAAGAAATAGCGGAAAAACGGATCCTGCATCAGCGGGTTTTCCCTGGTCTGGATGTTGGTGGTCGTAGAAATGTTGACTACGGCCGGCATGCTGCGCTCCAACATCGGGGCCAATGACGGTAATGGTTGTCCTTCTGCGTAGCCCGGCAGTGCAGCGTGCGCGATCGATGGAGCTGTCAGGTAAACAGGCAAAAGAGTCATCAATAACAACTGTTTTACTAATTTATTATTCATCATGGATTTCCGGGTATGGGTTAATCGTGTGCCATAGACAATATAGGTCCAAAAATGTTTAATACAAGGTTGAGCGGTTCAATAATAATTAATCAATGGCTCTTTGGCGAAAAACAGGAGGTGCTTTTTCTGATTTTTGAGGACCGGTTCATTTTTTGGAAATTGCTTGCCTGTTAGAATCAGGACTGACAAGTCAAGTTTGAAAAATGGACTATTCTTCATATGAATCCCACTTAAGGATATCCTGATGGCTATAGACGTCAATTCTGAAGATGGACTGATCATTCGCAAATTGATCCCGCTGGGAACATGGCCGGGCGCTCAATTCAATGCCTTATGCGAAAGCATAACCACCGAAGAAGTTCGGGGCGGGACATTATTTAAAAAAGGGGACATGGACCCGCGTCTCATTTATCTGTTAAGTGGCGAGGTTACGCTTCAGTCGGAAGGGCTCATTATTGAAGTGATAGCCGCCGAAAGCGAAGCCGCCAGATTCGCGTTGGCTCACCAGATACCGCGGAAAATTGACGCCGTCGCGAATGGCGCCGTGCGTTTTCTGCGGCTGGATGCCGATATCGTTAATAATCCGACGCCCTTGGTATGCAAAGAGGACAATAGTTATATGGTAATTGAAGAACCTGAAGACGATCCAAATGACTGGATGACAGCATTATTGAAGTCACCTGTTTTTCAGCGCCTGCCGCCTGCCAATTTACAGAAAATCCTGATAACGCTGGAAGAGGTCTGTTTTGAAAAAGGTGAAATCATTATCAGGCAGGGTGATATGGGTGATTACTATTATCTGATAAAAAGCGGTCATTGCCTGGTTTCGCGCAAGCCTTCGTCCCATGCGAAAGATATTAAACTGGCGCAGCTCGGCAAAGGCGAGGCTTTCGGAGAGGATGCATTGCTTTCCGGCGAGCCAAGAAACGTTACCATAACAGCGCTGACGGATATGGTCTTGCTGCGGCTGGATGAACAGCACTTTTTGTCCTTGATCAGAGAGCCTTCTCTGAAATTTATTGATCAGGAACGGATGCAGGACGTTCTGAGGCAAGGAGCCGTGCTGCTCGATGTTCGTTCCCAGGATGACTATAAAGCCGGGCACTTGCCAGGCAGCATCAACGCGCCTTTTTTCTCATTAAGGATGCAGCTTAAAACCTTTAATCGCGAACAGCCTGTCGTTGTGGTCTGCGACAACGGCAGGATCAGCGAGGCGGCTGCTTTTTTATTGCTCAGGCACAGATTTAATGCCCTGATCCTGAAGGGCGGCATGAATGGCCCTGCATCCAGGCCGGAAGCGAAAGCGTCGGAGCCGGAGCATGAAACAGCCCATTTCGCTATAGATGATGGTGTTGAAACATTGATTAATCTTGTTGATGAGCCTCATCCGCAAAATAAGCAGGAACAATCCGATCAGATCTCATCCTTTGCAGCCAGTGGTGCGCTGGAAGATCAGCTCAGGCTGATGAAGTCGGAAAATGAGGCGCTCAGGAGAGTAAATCTTCAGCTCAATGATAAATGTCTGAAGCTGGAGGTTGAGAGGGAGGAAGCGTTAAGGCAACACCATATTCTGCAGAAGCAGACGGAAAAGCTGATGCAGATGCTGGATAAAGCCAAAGGCGATCAGGGCGTCGCCTGAGACGCCAGCAAAACCACAGCTGGGTCAGCTGTGGTCAGCCGGGCGACTTGAAAGAAGTTGTCAAACCAACGATTACTTGATTTTGGCTTCTTTATAGATAACGTGCTTGCGAACAACAGGATCAAATTTTTTGATCTCCATTTTTTCAGGCATTGTACGTTTGTTTTTGGTTGTGGTATAGAAATGACCAGTGCCTTCGGTAGAAACCAGTTTGATTTTATCGCGCATTTTCTAACTCCTTAAGCGTTTTCGCCGCGTTTACGCAAATCAGCCAGAACAGCGTCAATGCCTTTTTTATCGATGACACGCATGCCTTTAGCAGAAACTCTGAGACGAACCCAGCGGTTCTCGCTTTCTACCCAGAATCTGTGGTGTTGCAGGTTCGGGCTGAAGCGTCTTCTGGTTTTGTTGTTGGCGTGCGATACGTTATTTCCGGTAACGGGGCGTTTGCCTGTTACTTGACATACTCTGGACATGATTAACCTCTTAGTGTGCCTTTAAATTCAAAAGTTAGCCGAGCTTTATACCAAAAAATCTTTTCAAGGTAAACAACAATCGATAAAATGACTGACGTAAAACCATTCACCATTTGTTTTTCAAGTAATTACAACAGGACCCACATGCCTATCAAACTCGGCATGGTCATGGATTCCATCGGCCATATCAATATAAAGAAAGACACCAGTTTTGCCATGCTGCTTGAAGCCCAGTCCAGAGGCTGGGAACTGCACTACATGGAACTCAACGAGCTGTACCTGAGAGACGGCAGGGCTTATGCCAGAACGCGAACGCTGAGCGTTCAGCGCGACGAAAAGCAGTGGTATCAATTCCTGGCGGAGCAGGATATTGCCCTGGATGCGCTGGACGTGATCCTGATGCGCAAGGATCCGCCTTTCGACCAGGAATACATCTATGCGACTTATTTATTGGAACGCGCGGAAAACATGGGGGTTTATGTCGTCAACAAGCCGCAGTCGCTGCGCGATGCCAACGAGAAGCTGTTTACGGCCTGGTTTCCGCAATGCTGCGCACCGACGCTAGTAGCGCGCGAGCCTGCCAGAATCCGGCATTTTCTGCAGGAACAGGGAGAAATCATTTTAAAGCCGCTGGACGGCATGGGCGGGACGTCCATTTTCCATTTGCGCCAGAACGATCCCAATCTCAGCGTGATCCTGGAAACCATGACGCACTATAACAGCCGCTATGTCATGGCTCAGAAGTATCTGCCGGAGATTAAAGACGGCGATAAGCGTATTCTACTGGTTAACGGCGAAGCTGTGCCTTATGCGCTGGCGCGTATTCCTGCCCAGGGCGAGACGCGCGGAAATCTGGCGGCCGGCGGCACTGCCGAAGGGCGCAAACTGACGGAAAGGGACTTGTGGATTGCCAATCAGGTCGGGCCGACGCTGCGGGAAAAAGGCCTTGTTTTTGCGGGCATTGATGTGATCGGCGATACGCTGACCGAGATCAATGTCACCAGCCCAACTTGCGTGCAGGAACTGGACCGGCAGTTTGGGCTTAATATTGCCGGTCTGTTGATGGATCATATTGAAGGTAAGATACAACGATGAATGCGGTAGCCATGTTCGATCCTCCACCCTCCCTGTCCAACAACGACTCACTATTGATAACGCTGTTTCTGGCGGCTGTCGTGCACATTGTCCTTATTTTAGGCATTAGTTTCGACATGCCTAAACCGGAAAAAGTGCACCGATCCATTGATATCGTTCTGGTCAATGCGCCGGCGAAAAAGGCCCCAAAAGAGGCAAAATTTCTGGCGCAGGAAAATCAAATAGGCTCCGGCGAAGAAACCAAAAAGCCCGAGCCGCCCCAGCAGCAACTTCCCAGCCAGGGTGCGAGCGAAGCCAAGCCAGTCGCCAAAAAAGTAGCTGAAGTTGAGAGCAAGCCCAAGGCAGAGAAGAAGATGGTCGTTCAAAAGGTCGCCGAGAAAAAAGTGGTTGCGGCCAGCAAGCCTGAGGAAGGTGAAAAGAAACAGCAGCCGCGCCCGCGTTTGTCGGCCGCAGACCTGCAGCAGCAAATCGCCCAATTAGGCACCGAAATAAGGCAAAAGCAGGAAAGCGCCGATAATGCAGGGATAAAGTTTGTCAATCAATTGAGCGCTCACAAAGCGATCGGCATGCAATACATGAAAGACTGGGAAAACAAAGTGGAGCGGACCGGCAACCTCAACTATCCGGAAGTAGCCGCCAAGAAAAATTTCTCGGCAACGTTGACGATGGATGTCGGCATCAGCGCCGACGGCAGCATCTACAGCATGCGCATCAACCGGTCCTCGGGCAATCCCGCACTTGACGAGGCCGCCAAAAACATCGTCAAAATGAGTGCGCCTTTTCCGCCATTGCCGGCGGAAGTGCTCAAGGAAACCAAAGTACTGGTGATTCCCAGAGTCTGGAAATTCTCCGATGAATCCGGCATGACTTCACAATAAATATTTGCAGCGCCAACCATAACCCGGGATACTACGGCACATGAACGGAGCAACCTATCTAACCAATCAATTCATTATCGCCATGCCCAATCTGGCCGATCCCAACTTTTTTCATACGGTGACTTACTTGTGTCAGCATAATGAAGAAGGTGCTTTGGGGATCGTCATCAACCGGCCGGCGGATATGAAGCTGGGCGAGATTTTTAAGCAAATGCAAATCCATGTCTCATCCGGGACAGCGGCCGATGCGCCTGTTTTTATCGGTGGCCCGGTGCAGATCGAGCGTGGCTTCGTGATCCATAGCCCCGGCGGCAATTGGGATTCGAGCCTGGCGGTATCCGACACCATTGCACTGACGACTTCGCGCGATATTCTGGAGGCTATTGCCACTGATAAAGGCCCTGAACAGTATCTGATCGCTTTAGGCTATGCGGGTTGGGGCGAAGGCCAGCTGGAAAGCGAAATGATGGACAATGCCTGGCTGAACACGCCCTGCGGCAAAGAAGTCTTATTCGACACGCCGATCGAGCAGCGCTGGAGCGCCGCAGCCAGCCAGATCGGCATTAATATCAATTTGCTGACGACACCGGCCGGGCATGGCTAGACAAGACCCGCTGTTAGCGAAATCGGGGGCCGATACTTATCTGGGCTTCGATTTCGGCAATAAGAAGATCGGTGTCGCCGTCGGGCAAACGACTACGGGGACGGCAAGCCCGCTGCAAACCATCCGCTCCATCAATCAAACGCCCAATTGGGATGTCATCGGCAAGCTGATTCAGCAATGGCAGCCTGCCGGGCTCGTGGTCGGCATTTCCAGGCAGGCTGACGGTTCGGATAATCCGGTAACGCCGCGCATGCTAAAATTCTGCCGGCAGCTGGAGGGGCGTTATCACCTGCCTGTTTACCAGCAGGATGAAAGCCTGTCGACATTCGAAGCCAAACAGATGCTGTTCGATGATGTCGGCGTCAATGCGACCAAACTCTGGGAAGTGCAGGATCAGCTGGCCGCCCAGCTGATCCTGCAAACTTGGCTCAATGACCCTATAAATAAAACATGACTACGCATAATCTGGAAATTCCCGCATTACTGAATAAACTGGAAGCCGAGCTGAAAAGCGTCATCATCGAACGCCGGCTTGAAAATCCCTTGATAATCGGTATCCGTACCGGCGGCGTTTGGGTGGCCGAACGCATGCATCAGTGCCTGGGGCTGAGTGAGCCGCTGGGGCTGCTGGACATCTCGTTTTACCGCGATGATTTCTCGCAAATCGGCGTCAATCCGAACGTCAAGCCGAGCCATCTGCCGCCCACTATCGAAGGCCGCGATATTATCCTGGTGGATGATGTGTTTTGTACCGGGCGCACGATCCGGGCCGCATTGAACGAAATTTTCGACTACGGCCGGCCTAACCAGGTAGTCCTGGCCGTGCTGATCCAGCGCGACGGCCGGCAGATTCCATTGAGCCCGGATTGCGCCGGCGCCGTTATCAAGCTCAATGCCAATGAGCGCATCAAACTGACCGGCCCCGAGCCCCTGGCGATTCATGTGCAAACGATTGAGGAAGCATTGGCATAATATCCATGGTTGATAATCTACAGTTAAATTCGGAAGGCAAGCTCAAACACTTCCTGACCATTGAAGGGCTAAACAAAAACCTGCTGACGGAAATTCTCGACACCGCCGAGTCTTTTGCCGGCATGTCCGAGCAACAGGTCAAAAAAGTGCCGCTGCTGCGCGGCAAGACCATCGTCAACCTGTTCTTTGAAAACAGCACGCGCACGCGCACGACCTTCGAACTGGCCGCGACGCGCCTATCCGCCGATGTCCTGAGCATGAACATCGCCACCTCGGCAACCTCGAAAGGCGAAAGCCTGCTCGACACCATCCGCAACCTGGAATCGATGTTCGTGGACATGTTCGTCGTGCGCCACGCCATCAGCGGCGCGGCCCATTTCATCGCCCAGCACACGGCGCCGCATATCAGCGTCATCAACGCCGGCGACGGCCAGCACGCACATCCGACCCAGGCCATGCTGGACATGTTCACGATCCGCCAGATCAAACAGGACTTCTCGCGGCTGCGCGTGGCGATCATCGGCGACATCCTGCATTCGCGGGTCGCACGCTCGCAGATTCTGGCATTGAATACTCTGGGCGCGGCCGAAGTCCGCGTCATCGCGCCCAAAACACTGCTGCCCGCGCATGTGGAGACGCTCGGCGTGACCGTATCGCACAACTTGAACGAAGGCTTGAAGGATATCGACGTCATCATCATGCTGCGCCTGCAAAAAGAACGCATGACCTCGGCGCTGCTGCCCAGCGAGAGCGAATATTTCAAATGCTTCGGGCTGACCGAAGACAAGCTGAAAATCGCCAAACCCGATGCTATCGTCATGCATCCCGGACCAATCAACCGCGGCGTCGAAATCGATTCCAAAGTCGCCGACGGTCCGCAGTCCGTTATCCTGAAGCAGGTCAGCAACGGCATCGCCGTGCGCATGGCGGTCATGTCCATGGCCATGCAAAGACAGGGAGCCTTATCATGAGCCGCATAAAAATCAGCCAGGGGCGCATCGTCGATCCCGCCAACAAAATCGACCATGTCGGTTCCGTCTATATTGCCGACGGCAAGATCGTTTCCGTACTCAACGAACCGGACGGCTTCAGGCCCGACCGGATTATCGATGCATATGGTCAAATCATTTGCCCGGGCTTCATTGATCTGAGCACGCGCCTGCGCGAGCCGGGACAAAGCCGCAAGGCGACGTTCGCCAGCGAAACGGCGGCCGCCGCCAGCGCCGGCGTCACGACTCTATGCCTGCAACCCGATACCGTGCCGGTCATCGATACGCCGGCGGTCGCGGAACTGGTCAAGGACCTCGCCGAGAAAGCCGGCTATGCCCAGATCTATCCGATCGCGGCGCTGAGCCAGAAACTGGAGGGCAACGAACTGAGCAACATGCTGTCGCTGAAACAGGCCGGCTGCATCGCGGTCGGCAATGCCAATCAGCCGGTCAAAAACCTGCTGATTCTGCGCCGCGCCATGGAGTATGCCGCCAGCCATGACCTGCTACTGATGTTCCGGCCCAACGATTACTGGCTGGGCCATAAAGGCTGCGCGCATGAGGGCGCGTTCGCGACGCGCTATGGCCTGCCGAGCATCCCGGAAGCGGCCGAAACCATCGCCTTGGCGCAATGTCTGGAACTGGCCGAGCTGACCGGCTGCCGCGTGCATTTCGGCCAGCTCAGCGGCAAGCGCTCCGTCATCCGGATTCATCAGGCGAAGAAATACGGCCTCGATGTCAGCGCCGATGTGGCTATGCATCAGCTGCATCTGACCGAAAACGACATTGCGCCGTTCGACAGCGCCTATCATGTCCTGCCGCCGCTACGCACCGAAGAGGACAAGGAGTACCTGCGGCAGGGGCTGGCCGGCGGCACGATCAACAGCATCTGCTCCGACCACCAGCCGCACGATCTCGACGCCAAGCTCGGCGCCTTCCCGGAAACCGAGCCGGGCATGTCGACGCTGGAAACGCTGCTGCCTTTGATGCTGACGCTCGTCGCGCAACGGGCCATCACGCTGACGCAGGGCATTGCGGCCCTGGCTGAGAAACCGGCGCAGATCCTGCGCCTGAGGAGCGGAGCGCTGACGCCGGGATTTTCCGCCGATGTCTGTGTGTTTGATCCGGAACTGAACTGGCAAGTCAATCAGGACAGCTGGAAAAGCCAGGGCGCCAATACGCCGTTTTGGGGCCAGACCCTGAAAGGCCGCGTGACGCATACCTTGCAGGGCGGCCGGATCATTCATGAGCTGGTGCGGGAAGCCAGTCATGAACAATAAGCTGGCCTTGATCGGTGCGGCCCTGCTGATAGCGGGCTGCACAAGAGACTATATGCCCGAATCCGGCGCCAGCGGCGAGCTGATCTTCAAGGCCGCCTGCGCCGAATGTCACAACAAAGGGATAGACAGCGTGCCAGGCAAGCTGTTTACGCTGGACAGCGACAAGGCGACGCCGACTTATATCGCTCACAAGGTGCATGCCGGCTCGCTGATGATGCCGAAATTCCCCAATATCAAAGACCAGGACATGCGCGCGCTCAGCGCATATGTCCTGGACCACAGTCTGAGGGATTGAAGCGATGGACTGCTGGAAGAACCATTATGATGCCTCGGGCATTATCGAGGATATGAAAGGCGACCAGTCCTGGCGCATCTTCAGAATCATCAGCGAATTTACCGAGGGCTTCGACAGGCTGTCCGGCCTGTGCGAGGCCGTGTCGATTTTCGGCTCGGCGCGGCTTGGCCGCGATCATGCTTATTATCAGAAAACGGTCGAAGTGGCCGAACTGCTGGCGCAAAACGGTTTTGCGATTATCAGCGGCGGTGGTCCCGGCATTATGGAGGCGGCCAATAAAGGCGCTTATCTGCAGGAGCGTTCCTCTATCGGCCTGAACATCAATCTGCCGATGGAGCAGCGGTCCAATCTTTATCAGAGCGTCACGCTGGATTTTCGTTATTTTTTCGTGCGTAAAGTCATGTTCGTGCGCTATTCGATGGGCTATATCTGCATGCCCGGCGGTTACGGCACGCTCGATGAGCTCTTTGAGGCGCTGACGCTGATGCAGACGCGCAAAATATATCCGATGCCTCTGGTGCTGTTCGGCACCGAGTTCTGGGGCGGCCTGATCGATTGGATTAAAACGACCCTGATCAAGTATGAAACCATCTCGCCGCAAGATCTGGATTTAATCAAGGTGACCGATGACCCGCAGGAAGTGCTGCAGGTCATGATCGAGCACCGGGAATGGAAAAACAGGCAGCGCGCGCGGTCGATCAAGGAATCGAGGCGAGAGGCTGAAGCGTTCAGCTAATGCTGCGCGGCCTGTGAGGGCGACTTTAGTCGCCCTTATAAGTTTTCAAATGTGGCATCCTGACCGGCTTCGTCGCTTTCCAGCCCAGCCTGTTCGGTAATGCTTTTAGGAAACGTCTTCTTGACCTTGACGCCCAGGTCGACAAAACTGCTGGCCTGACGGATCAGGTTGCCGTTGCCTCGCGTCAGTTTATTCATGACGCTGTCGTAGGTCGCGTTGACCGTGCTCAGCTGCCTGCCCAGCCTGTCGAGATCATCGACAAACCCGCGGATTTTGTCATAGAGAATGCCGGCTTTGTCGGCTATGGCCCGGGCATTCTCGTTCTGGCGCTCATAACGCCAGATATTCTCGATCGTGCGCAAGGTCGCCAGCAATATGGTCGGCGTGATGATCACGATCTTGTGCTCGAGGGCATCGGTGAACAAGCGCTCATCGCCCTGGACGGCGGCGATGAAGGCCGGCTCGATCGGCATGAACAGCAGGACAAAATCCAGCGACCGCAGGCCCTTCAGGCTGGCGTAGTCTTTCTGGCTCAGGCTCTTGATATGCTCGCGCACGGCGTCCGTGTGCTGCTTCAAGGCCAGCGCCTTTTCCTGGTCGTCTTCGCTGGCACAGTAGCGCTCATAGGCCAGCAGCGACACCTTGGAATCGATGATGATGTCCTTGCCCTCGGGCAGGCGGATGATGATATCGGGTTTGAACAGCCGGTTGTCCTCATCCCTGAACGCGCCTTGCGTCTCATACTCGATGCCCTTGCGCAGACCCGACTGTTCCAGCACTTTTTCCAGGACCATCTCGCCCCAATTGCCCTGGGCTTTCTTGTCGCCTTTCAGGGCGCGCGTCAGGTTCAGCGCCTCCTGGTTCATCTGCGCCGTATCGCGCCGCAATGAAATGATCTCTTCGCGCAGGGAAATGCGGTCTTTGTTTTCGTTGTCGTAAACCGTTTCGATGCGCTGCTTGAACTCGCCCAGCTGCTCGCGCAGCGGCGTCACGATGTGGTCGAGGCTGGCTTTGTTGTGTTCGGTAAACTGCCGGCTGCGCTCATCGAAGATTTTGCCCGCCAGATTCTCAAACTGGGTTTTCAGCCGGACTTCGGCATCCTGCAGCAGCGCCAGCTTTTCAGCCGCATGCTTGGCCTGCTCGTCCATGCGCGCCTGCAAGTGGGCATTTTGGGCCTGGGCCTGCATCAGGAGCTGCTGATACTGTTTTAATTCGGCTTCACGGCCTTGCAGTTGCTTTAATTTTTCTTCGGCGACAGCCAGATCGGTCGACAGCCGCGCGATAAGCGTTTTATTGCGGCCATTGGCCAGGCCCATCACGACTGCGCCTATTAAAGTACCGATTAAGGCAAATACCCAGGCGGGTATGCTATTGAGCAAATCCATATTACATCTCGGATTTCAGAGCGGGGCGATAGATAGCGCCGGGTTCGTACTCAGATCTGGGCACGAACCGCGAGCGGTTATCATTCTATTATAAACGTTTGAAGATGGCCTCAGCGGTATCAAGCGTCTGATTCAGGTCCTCGTCCGTATGCGCAATGGATACAAACCCGGCTTCAAAAGCCGACGGCGCCAGATAAACGCCTTGCTCCAGCATGGCATGGAAGAAGCGCTTGAACAGGTTCTGGTCGCATTGCATGGCCTGGGCAAAGCTCGTTACCCGCTCGGCTTCGGTGAAAAACAGTCCGAACATGCCGCCGACGGCATTGGTGCTCAGTGCGATGCCGGCCTGTTGGGCGCGCTGCTTCATGCCGGCTGTCAGTTTTTCGGTTTTGGCCGTCAGGTCCTCAAAGAAGCCGGGGCGCGAGATCAGTTCCAGCGTCTTCAAGCCGGCAGCCATCGCCACCGGGTTGCCCGACAGCGTGCCGGCCTGATAGACGGGTCCCAGCGGCGCCAGGCATTCCATGATCTTGCGCTTGCCGCCGAAAGCGCCGACCGGCATGCCGCCGCCGATGACCTTGCCCAGCGTCGTCAGATCCGGAGTAATGTCATACAAACCCTGGGCACCGTGCAGGCCGACCCGGAAGCCGGTCATGACCTCATCGAAGATCAGCACGCTGCCGTACTGGTCGCAGGCCTGGCGCAAGGTTTCCAGGAATCCCGGCACCGGCGGAATGCAGTTCATATTGCCGGCGACCGGCTCGACGATAATGCAGGCGATCTGCTCGCCAAGCTCGCTGAACAGCGTTTTGACCACCTCGCTGTCGTTATAGGCCAGGGTAATGGTGTTTTCGGCGAAGGCGGCCGGCACGCCCGGCGAGCTCGGTACGCCCAGCGTCAGGGCGCCGGAGCCGGCCTTAACAAGCAGGGAGTCGGAATGGCCGTGATAGCAGCCTTCGAATTTGACGATCTTGTCGCGGCCGGTATAGCCGCGCGCCAGCCGGATTGCGCTCATGGTCGCTTCGGTGCCGGAGCTGACCATTCTGACCAGATCGATGGACGGTACCAGTTCGGTCACGCACTCGGCCATGCGTGTCTCGATTTCGGTCGGCGCGCCAAAGCTCAGGCCTCTCTCGGCAGCCGCCTTGACCGCTGCGATCACTTCGGGATGGGCATGGCCTAACACCATAGGGCCCCACGAGCCGACGTAATCGATATAGCGATTGTCCTGGCTGTCGTAAATATAAGCGCCGCTGGCCCGGTCGATAAAAACAGGCGTGCCGCCCACGCCGCTGAAAGAACGCACGGGCGAATTCACGCCGCCCGGAATGACGCGTTTGGCATCGGAAAATAAAACAGCTGCTTCAGTCATAATTTTTCAGTTAAAGTTAATTTTGAATGGCGTAAAGGATAGGGGAACTTGACCGGGATTGGAAGGGGTTATCACGATCAAGATGCGTATGCTGCCGCACAGACCCGCTTTTTTGCCTGGATTAGGCTGGTAGCGGCTGCCGATAGACAGGCTCGGCTTTAAAACCGATGAAGACTGGTTTCAACAATTGAAAAGGGAGAATCATGCGCAGGCTTTTGCTGTCACGTATTCTAAAAGCGATCTGCCGGCGGGGTTTGCTGCCGATAACCGTCATGTTTATGACGATGGGATCGGCTCAGGCGCATGGGCTGATTGAAGAAACAGGCCGCGCACGATTACCGGTCATAGCCAGCGGGCTGTTGCTGGCTGCGCTCTGGTTGGCCTATTGCATCGGAGCCCGGCGCGTGCGGCCCGCAACAGGCCGATGGCTGGCATTTCAAGGCGCCAGCCTGATCGCGGCATTGACCTCGTTCGGGCCATCGCAGCCCTGGCTCGGAAGCGGCTCGGCCGCGCACATGATTCAGCATCTGTTGATCATGGCCGTGATCGCGCCGCTCTATGCGCTGGCGCGGCCGTTGCCGCAATGGCTGGCGGCAACGGGGCGGGCAGGCCGTTGGCTCTTCAGGCCGCTTTTGCATTTAAGCCGTTACCCGATCTGGGCAGGCGGCTTGCAGGGCGCCGCGATCTGGTTCTGGCATGCGCCAAAGTTTTATAACCTGGCCTTGGCTGATCCCAAATGGCATTTCGTCGAACATGCCAGCTTCGCGCTGGGGGCCGGCCTTTTCTGGTGGTCGGTATTGGGCCGGCACAGCGCAACGGCCTTGCCGGCTCTGCTGTTTACGTTTATGCATATGGGCATGCTCGGCGCTCTGCTGACTTTCGCACAGACGCCCTTATACGATGACAGGCTCGATCTTCAGGACCAGCAACTGGCCGGCCTGATCATGTGGGTGCCGGGCGGCCTGCCTTATCTGCTCGCCGGCGGCTGGTGCGGCTTGCGTTGGTTCCGGCAGTTGACGCCGAGGTCTGAATGATCACTGCCGCAACGCCTCGCGCAGCAACGAAACCTCGCGTGTTGTAACCGGCGATGCGGCATTGCCCCAGCTGTTGCGGATAAAGCTCAGGACTTCGGCGATCTGGCGATCAGACAGTTTTTTGGCAAAGCTGGGCATCTTTTCTGATTTCGAGCCGCTTTGAGTCTGCGTAATCTCGCCGCCTTCCAGCGTCAGGCGGATCAGCGACGCTGGGATGCGGGCGAGCACGGACGGATTGCCGGCCAGCTTCGGAAATTTGCGCGCTTCGCCCTCGCCGCCTGCCTTATGGCACTTGGCGCAGAATGACTGATAAATGCCGACACCCGGCCGCTCGATTTCGCCGGTTACGATCGCCGACAGCTCTACGGCGACGGCCGGCGCATCGGGCTCGTAGGACGCTTTTTCGCTCCGGGGCGGCAAGGACTTCAGATAGTGGGCAATAGCCTTGAGATCCTGATTGCGCAAATACTTCGTGCTGTTCTCAATCACCTCCACCATGTTGCCGAAAACCACGCCCACATCGCTGTGGCCGGTTCCCAGGAAGGATGCGATGGCTTCTTCCGGGAACCGGCCCAGGCCCGAGGCCGGCGCTCCGGTCAGATTGGCGGCAAACCAGTTGTCGACGACCGCGCCGGTCAGGTAGTAAGGCGAGGCTTCCGCATAGCCTTTTTCCTGAAACGCCAGCCCGCGCGGCGTGTGACAGGCGCCGCAGTGGCCCAGGGACTGCACTAGATACGCGCCCCGGTTCCATTCCGCATCGCGGTCCGGGCTCGGTTCAAAGCGTTCATGGTTGACGAAGAGCATATCCCAGAATAACAGCGTCCAGCGCTGGTTGAACGGGAAGGGCAGCCGGGTTTCGGGCGGCCGGTGCCTGACCGGTTTCACTTCCTTCATGAAATAGTCGTACAGGGCGCGGACATCGTCGTCCTTTATGGCCTTGAACGAAGCATAAGGCATGGCCGGATACAGGCGTTTGCCGCCTTTGGCCACGCCATCCCTGAGTGCGCGGCTGAAATCCTCCAGCGTGTAGCGGCCGATGCCGGTTTCAGGATCTGGCGTGATGTTGGTCGAATAGATGATCCCGAAAGGAGAGTTGATCGGCAGGCCGCCGGCAAAAAGTGCACCTTCCGTTCCGGCCGTATGGCAGGCCACGCAATCGCCTGCCCGGGCCAGGTAGGCTCCGAGGCTGGTCTGTGCCATGGCAAGGCCCGGCAGCAACGACCCACAGATGCAGAGCAATAGTCTTATCATGCGATTCAATGCCAGGGACTGCATGGCGACACCAGTAGGACCGCACAAGCCGTAAACAGCACCGCCATGGTGAAAATGAAGCTTGACATGGCGCCCAATTTGGCCAGAAACTGGGCTCGGTCATCCCGCTCTTCCAGTAACGGCGCACGTGTCTGCCGGCACAAAGTCCAGGCCATGAAGCCCGACAGCAGGGCTATTGCCAGGCAGGCGCCGCTGATCAAAGCCAGCGTGGCCAGCAGCCCTTGCCAGACCGGTTCGGGCAGCGGCATCTGATAGGGATAGCAGGCCTGGGCGGCCAGCGGCTCGCTTAACGACAGCTGCGCCACCCAGGCAATCGGCGCGCCGAACAGCGCCGTCAGCAGGTACAGGGTGCTTACCCGGCCGGGTCGTTTAAATGAAGCAGGGGCATTGGCGTACACGGCATCTCCTAAAAGAGGTAGGGCGTCAGATACAGCGTGGTAAAGACGAACAGCCAGACCACGTCGACGAAATGCCAGTAGACGCCGCCGATCGTGACAGCAGCATAACGCCGGTCGTCAAAATAGCCGAGCGCGGTCCAGAGCAGCAACAGCAGCAGGATCACCAGTCCGACGGCGACATGCAGCAGATGAAAGCCCGTGATCGTGAAGTACAGCGAATCATACAGATTCGCCGTCATGTCATAGTGCTTGTGCCCCCACTCCCTGAACTGAATCATGACAAAGCCGGCGCCCAGCAAAATGGCCACGGCCATCGATGCCAGGCTCCACTGTAATTGCCGGCGCCGGATGCAGCGCTCGCCGGCCCAGACAAAAACGCTGCTGGCCAGCAATATTGCTGTGTTCAGGCTGGCTATGCCCAGTTGCGGCAGGCCTTGCGGCGGCCAGTGCTGCTGCGTTTGCGAGACCAGATAGAAGTAGGAAAACAGCAGATACCCGAACAGCGCGCCTTCGGTCACGATCAGGGCCAGCAATCCCCACCAGCCGCCGGCACGCTTGCCTTCACTGCCGACCGGCAGCGGCCTGTCCAGTTGAATGATTTCAGACATGGGCGACTCCTTTGTCGGGTTTAACGGCCGGCACACGCTGAACCAGGGCCTTGCTCGGCCACAGCCAGGCAATCAGCGACAGACCGGACGCCATGATCATCAGGCCGGCAAAATCCCAGGCATGCAGCAACAGGCCGGCGAAGATCAGGCTGCTGAACAGCCCGAGAAAGAACGGCGCATAAGAGTCTTCCGGCATTTTCAGAATGACGTCCGGCCTGGCATCGAGCGGCGTCGTGCCCAGCGTTTCGCGCCCTTCCATGAGCAGATAGCCGGTCTCGAGACTGGAGCGGCCTGCGCCCTCGTCCAGCCAGTCTTCCCATAAAGGATGGCGGCTGGCGACAACAGGGATGACGGCGAAATTGTAAGCCGGCGGCGGCGAAGGCACGGCCCATTCCAGCGTCGACGCCTGCCAGGGATTTTCCGTCGCCGGCGCGCCGCGTCTCAGGCTGACCAAGACATTGATCAGAAACAGCAGCAGGCCGAGGGCGAACACGAACGAGCCTGCCGATGTGATCAGGTTGACCGTATTCCAGCCCATATTGGGCGCATAGGTATAGATCCGGCGAGGCATGCCCAGCAGGCCGGCGATGTGCATCGGGAAGAAGCCCGCATTGAAACCGATGAACATGACCCAGAAGCTCCATTTCCCTAACGTTTCGTTCATCATGCGGCCGAAGAACTTGGGGAACCAGTAATAGATGCCGCCCACGACCGGGAACACATTGATGCCGAGCAGGACATAATGCAGATGCGCGACGATGAAGTAAGTCTCGTTAAGCTGGAAGTCCAGCGGCACGGCCGCAGTCATGACGCCTGACAGCCCGCCGATCACAAACAGCAGCACGAAGCCGGCGAAAAACAGGAACGGCGTATTGAAGACCGGGCGGCCCAGCCAGATCGTCGCGATCCACGCGAACACGGCGACGGCGCTGGGGATCGAGATGACCATGCTGGTGGCGCCGAAAAACGACAGCGCCAGCGTCGGCAGGCCCGTGGCGAACATGTGATGAACCCAGACCCCGAAGCCGAGCAGCATGGTCGCCATCGTGGATAGCGCGACAGGGGCGTAGCCGACCAGCGGTCGGCGGCAGAACGTCGGCAGCGCGTCCGAGACGATGCCCATGGCCGGCAGCACGACCACATAAACCCAGGGGTGCCCGAACATCCAGAACAGGTGCTGCCACAGCATCGGCTTGCCGCCATTCACGACATCGAAGAAGTGCGTGCCGAACTGCCGGTCCAGCCAGAGCATGAAGAAGGCCAGGCTGACGACGGGGACGGCGAAGACATTGGCGACCGACGCCGTCAGCGTGCCCCAGACCAGGATCGGCACGCGGTCGATCGACATGCCGGGCGCGCGCAGCCGGAACAGCGTGACGATGAAATTGATCGAGCCGACCGTCGTCGAAATGCCCAGCAGCACCATGCCCAGCGCGTAGACATCGATGTTGGGGCCGGTGTCGTACAGGCGGCCGGTCAGCGGCACGTAATTGAACCAGCCGCCATCCGGCGCCTGGCCGAGCGGAAAGCTGGCGTACAGGAACAGGCCTGCGAACAGGAACAGCCAGTACGACAAGGCATTGAGGCGCGGGAACGCCATGTCCCGCGAACCGAGCATGAGCGGCCACAGATAGTTGGAAAAGCCCGACAGCACCGGCAGTGCGTATAGGAAAATCATCGTCACGCCGTGCATCGTGAACAGCTGGTTGTACTGCTCTGGCGTCAGCAAAGTCTGGTCCGGCTGCGCCAGTTGCAGGCGCATGATCAGCGCCTCGATGCCGCCCAGCAGCAAAAATATAAAGGCTGTGGCCAGATAGCGCAAACCGATGGTTTTATGGTCCACCGTCGACAGCCAGCCGCGCCAGCCGGGCTCCGTTTCCCACAGGCCGGCCAGGCGTATTTCGGCGTCCGAACCGAGCGGGGCGCAGCCCATTTCGGGTACGCGGATTAAAGGGCTGTCGGCGCTGTCTGTCATAGCGGGCTTCCTTAATCAAGAGTCGATAAAAACGCCGACAGCGCAGTCAGCTCGGCCGGCGGCAAGACCATGCTGGGCATGCGTGCGCCCGGTTTGATTTCCTGGGCGTGGGTGATCCAGCGCTCCCGGTGCTCGGGTGTATTGGTCAGTGTGCCGGCGGCGATCAGGCGGCGCGATTTCAGGTGCGTCAGGTCGGGCGCATGGGCGCCTATGGCTTCGGTGCCGCGAATCGAATGGCAGCCCGAGCAATGCTCCATAAACACTTTCCAGCCGGCGCCGGTATTGTTTGCAGGCGACAGGACTACCCGTCTATGTTGAGCGGTTTGCCATCGCTGGAATTCGGCGGGATTTTGCGCAACCACTTCCAATGCCATGTGCGCATGCTGAAGCCCGCAGTACTGCGTGCATTCGCCGCGATAGACGCCGGAAGCATCGGCCTGTAGCCACTGCCGGTTGATCAGGCCCGGAATCATCTGCGTCTTGCCGGCCAGCACGGGCACCCAAAAGGCGTGTATGACATCAGCGCTTTTCAGCTTCACCAGAACGGGCACGCCGACCGGGATATGTATTTCGTTGGCCGTTACAAAATTGAGCCTCGGATCATTGTATTCATACTCGACTTTCCACCACCAGTCGTAGCCGGTAACGGTCAGCGTCAAGGCCGGGGCCTGCGGTGGCCTAGCGACTGTGTTCAGCGTGATTAGCGCGTAAATGGCCATGCCGAGCAATATGCAGGTCGAGATGCCGGTGCCGATATAAACCCATTGCAGCCCTTTGTCGGCATCGTCAATTTTTCCGCTGTTCTGCGGACGTTTATGAAGCAGAGCGCCTGCCAGGAGTCCGGCAACGATAAGAAAAACCACGACTACGATGGATGCAAATATCCAACCCAGATGCAGGGTCGGCATTGAGGCAGGGCCGTAGCTGTGCAGGAAATAGTTAAGCGGCGCTATTTCCTTTTCTGACAGAGCGATGCTCATGGCTGGCGCGGTTTATATTAGGAGCTTCAGTCGCCTTTGAGCAAGGCGGAGCAGGGGGCCTGCAAGATTGTTCATGTCTATCACTCCGTTGTTAAAGCCATCAATCTGTGTTCTATGACCATAACTCGGTTCTCGCGTTCCGGGATATGGACACAGGACTCTACGGGATCAGTTTTACTGCTTTATCGGGCCTTATGTTCGACATCGAACTGACAGCAACTGATTTCGGATCTAGAGTTAATTAAATCATGTATTAAACCCAGCCTTTAGGCGGGCCGGTTTGCTTTTCTGTCGGAATAACTGATTCTTTTGGAGATGGCTTGCTCTTAAATCTGAACAGAATGGGCCGTTATATCGCTAATTGATAGCTCAGATTGATGCATAGCCTCTGCCAGGCGATACATTGCCGTTTCATTCCAAAAATCTGTGCTGCCTGAGATTCGGGTATAAACCATGATCAGCTCTCATCATTAATCGTTTCATCTGGAGAATTAGTTATGAAAACAATCAAATCTTGTTCAGCATTTGCTCTAGCTGTGATATTGACATCAATAGCCGGTTATGGGACGGCAATGGCGGCTGAAAGAATGGATATGGCAGCCGGAGGAGGGGAAACTGCTGGCGAATATGTGGATGACGCCATGATTACCTCTAAGGTGAAAGCGGCTATAGTCGGCGACTCCAGGCTGAGTGCTTTTGACGTCAATGTCGAAACACATCAGGGCGTAGTGCAATTAAACGGCTTTGTAGACTCTCAGGAGGCTATCAATGCGGCAGCAGAGGTTGCGCAACGCGTTGAGGGCGTCAAATCAGTAGACAATAATCTACAACTTAAAAACCCACTGTCTAAATAGGCTTCGCTAGGAAGATGGGTTCATGAATTCTGGGGATGAAGCCAGGATACCCGGAAGCCAAACGACAGATAATAAAGCAGCCGCCGCGGCGCGCAGTACAAGCGGATTTCTGACCAGACGGACTTTAATCATTGCCGCTGTCGGCGCGGCGGTTGTTGCGTTGCTGCTGATGCTCTGGCAAGTGGCCCAGATTCTGCTGCTGGTTTTCGCGAGCCTATTGCTGGCGCTGTTTCTGCGCACTCTGGCCGACTTCATCAGCCGCCGCACGCCTTTGTCCGAGGGCTGGTCGCTGGTGTTGGTGGTCGCGGTGCTGCTGGGGCTTTTTGCGCTGATTCTGGCGCTGTACGGCCCCAAGCTCGCCGATGGCTTCTACCGATTGTTCAAAGAATTGCCGTCGGCGCCGGAGCGACTGCGCCGCGCGCTCGAACAGTACGAATGGGGGCCGGCGTTCATGGACACCCTGTCCCGGGCGGGCAGTTCCATGACCGATTCCAAGCAACTGGCAAAAATCGCCGGGATTTTCTCGACCGTATTCGGGGCGCTCGGCAGCGCCGTGGTGGTGATCGTGCTGGGCCTTTATTTTGCGGCTGATCCGAAAACCTACATCGACGGCACGGCGCATCTGTTTCCGCAGGCGCGCAGGGAGCGCGTCTGCGAGGCTTTTGACCGGCTCGGGCATACGCTGCGCTGGTGGCTGCTCGGCCGGATCGCGGCCATGCTCATCGTCGGCGTAATGATCGGCATTGGGCTGGCGGTGCTGGGCGTGCCTTTTGCCTTCATCCTGGGCCTGGTTGCCGCTGTCCTGGATTTCGTGCCTAATATCGGGCCGCTGATCGCCGCCATCCCGGCGCTGATGGTCGGGCTGTCCCAGGACGGAACGACCGTGCTCTACATTGCCATCCTCTATTTCGTGGTGCAGTCTCTGGAAGGCTATCTGATCACACCTTTTATCGAGCAGCGGGTCGTCGATCTGCCGCCGGCCCTGCTGCTGATTGCCCAGCTCGTGCTGGGGGCCGGCTTCGGCATTCTGGGGTTGCTGCTTGCCTCGCCATTGGCGGTCGTGATTATGGTGCTGGTGCAGATGCTGTATATGCGGGACGTGCTGGGCGAGCCGGTGAAATTGCCCTGAGGAAAAAAACGCATGGCAGAAAAGCAAGCCGGGCCCTTTAACCGATCATACAATCGACTCACACGCCGGCAATAATAAGGCCGCGCTGCCGGCCCACAACACGCCGAAAACCGACAACAGCGCCATGAGCCGCATGACGCCGGTCAGAAACGATTGGCTGATCTTCTGCGCCGTTTCGTATCTGACCAGACTCTGCATGATCTCGGGCTTGAAGATGGCCAACAGTAACGCTATCAAGGCTACAAGGGTGGCCGCGATGATAGCCGACTGCGCCCAAAAGGCCGCGCTGTTGCCTGTCAGCAGGCAAATGAAGTGATGGAGGGCGTAGACCATGCCGAAATGTACTCCCCAGATGAGAGGGCCGGCCAGCGTGATCAGCAATACGCCGACAGACTCGCCGGAAAAAGGATGCTTCGATACTGTCATAAAATCATCCTCGGGAAACCATGAATCAGCAGATGGCCTACAAGCGCCTGCCCTACCGTGTAATAAACCAGCAAACTGGTGTTTTCCAGCGTGGCTGCGCGCACCCGGTCGAGCTTGCCGGTAAAATGCCTTGCGATCACAAACAGCGACATAATCAGCACGGCAAACACCAGCTCCCCGTCTAAAATGCCGCCCATGTAGACCATGGCGCCATAGCTCGAAGCCGCGGGCCTTAAGCCGGCCTGCCACTGGCACCAGAATTCCAGATACACGGCCAGCACACTCAACAGCGCGCCGGACAGTATCAGCAGCGGCGTCCATACATGCTTGCGGCCCGGCGCCGCCAAGGTCCTGTTCGCGATCACAAACAAGGCCGCGCTGGCGGCAAACAGCGCGGCGCTCAAGGCCGGCCACTGTAAATCGGGCATAGCCTGCACGCTGGCGGGCCAGAGTTTCGGCGATACGCTCCAGGTATACAGATAGGAAAACACATAAGCGAAGTAAAGCGAGGCCGCGACCAGCATCAGGATCACCATGGCCCACCAGCCGTGGCCGATGGGGCCGGTGACGTAGATGGGCAGCTCAATCCCTCCGCCGATAGGCACTGGCCCCTTGCCCGGTCCTTTGTCCAGCTCCCACACCCAGGCCAGGCAGCACAGGATGGCCAGGGCACCGCAAACGAGCGCCGGCACCACCACTTTGATGGTCAACAACAGAAAGCAAGCCGCAGTAAAGACGGCGGTAAAGAAATGCATCCAGCCGTTGCCGGGCATTTGAATGATGTATTGCGGCTTGCCATCGATGGTCGACGTGATAATGGTTTCGCGGAAGCCGGTTGGCGCATCGGGCAGATAATGCTCGCCCGCCTCGACCTGCTCGGGCAGGTTGGGCTGCGACCACAAGGGCTCGCGGCTGGTCACGTGCGGAATGGTGCGCGTGGAATACAGGTCGGTCGGCAGCCACTCCAGCGTGCCGGCCTGCCAGGGATTGATTTCCTCGCTCTGTCCGACCCGGAAGTTGCGGATCAGATCGATGATGAAAACCAGTACGCCCGCTGCGATCATATAAGCGCCTATCGTGGAGACCATGTTGTAAGTTCCCCAGCCTGACGTTTCCGAATAGGTCCAGACGCGGCGAGGCATGCCCAAGAGGCCGGAAATATGCATGGGCATGAAGGCGACGTTGAATCCGATAAAGAACAGCCAGAAGGACCATTTCCCCAGCCGCTCGGACAGCCTACGCTTACTGACCATGGGCGCCCAGTAATAAAAGGTGGCAAACAGCGGAAAGACCATGCCGCCGACCAGGACATAATGCAGATGCGCGACGATGAAATAAGTGTCGTGCGCCTGCCAGTCGAACGGCACCATGGCCACCATGACGCCGGTCAGCCCGCCGACCGTGAAAATAAACAGCATGCCCAGCACGTAAAGCCCCGGCGTCTCCAGCCGGAACCGGCCTTTGGACGAGGCGATCGTGGCGATCCAGGAAAACACCTGGATGCCGGACGGCACGGCTACGGCCATGCTGGCCGCCGAAAAAAAGGCCAGGCTGAGCGAAGGGATGCCGGTGGCGAACATATGATGCACCCACAGGCCGAAACTGAAGAAGGCCGTGGCGATCAGCGCCACGACGATCAGCCTGTAGCCGACCAGCGGCGTGCGCGCCATGGTCGGCACGATCATCGACACTAATCCTGCCGCTGGCAGGAAAATGATATACACCTCCGGATGGCCGAAAAACCAGAACAGATGCTGCCACAGCAGCGGATCGCCGCCCTGCGCGGCGGTAAAAAAAGGCCAGCCGAACGAGCGCTCGATTTCCAGGTACATGGTCGCCAGAATCACGGACGGAAACGCCAGCACGATCATGCCGGCAAACACCAGCATGGACCAGCCGAAAATGGGCAGCTTATCGAGCGACATGCCGGGCGGCCGCGTCCGTAACGTGCCGACGATAATCTCGATGGCGCCCGCGATGGCCGAGATTTCGATGAAGCCGATGCCCAGCAGCCAGAAATCGGCATTGTCGCCGGGCGAAAAAGCCGTCAGCGTCAAGGGCGGATACATGAACCAGCCGCCTTTGGGCGCCAGGTCGTAAAAAACTGTGGAGAAAAACACCGAGCCGCCGATGATATAGGCCCAGATGGCAAATGCGCTCAGGCGCGGAAACGGCAGGTCCCGTGCGGCCAGCATCTGCGGCAGCAGCAGCACGCCCAGCGCCTCCATGGCCGGCACCGCGAACAGAAACATCATCGTCGTGCCATGTACGGTGAATATCTGATTGTAGAGGTCCTGGCTGACCAGTTCATTCTCGGGCACGGCCAGCTGTGTGCGCATGACCAGCGCCAGAAGTCCCGCCAGCACGAAAAAAGCGAAGGCGGCGCCCAGATAAAGCAGCCCTACGACCGTATTATTGACCGCCGTAATCCAGCGCCAGCCGGGCGGGGTTTCCCAAATGCGCAGCAGTTCTTCCTTCTCGCCCGGCGGCCGCGGCGAGCGGTTGGGCAGTGCAGGTTGTTCTTCAGTGATATTTGCCACTAACTCCCCCTTATGGAATAGAGCAAAAACATGCCGCAGGCATAAACGATAAGAATGGCCAACGAGTCTATGCCCATACGCAAAAAGGTGCGGTTGGCCCGTTCGACGAGCCCCACCAGCAGGATGCCAGTGGCCGCCAAGCCCAGCAACGCCCCGACCGCGGTAAAATCACCGACGCGCGACAGCACCGGCTCGCCGTCCGCCAGCGCGTCAACGCCTAACAGCAGCGCCACATTGAAGGCGGTGGTGCCCAGGATTCCGGAGATGGCCATCGTGTAGAGGCGATGGCGCACGCCGGCAAATACCGTGCTCGCTTCCGGCAGCGACGTGGCGACAGAAACCAGCGTGAAGCCGACGAACGAGTCTCCCAGGCCGGTTTGTTTGGCGATTGCATCCCCGACGCTTGCCACGACATAGCCTGCCAGCAGGATAGTCAGCGCGCTGAGCAACGTTTTAGTCATGAGCCAGGCCGAACTGTCGTCTTCAAGCGGGCGTTCGCGCTCTCCGGCATCCGGGCTGTATTCCCTGTCGAGATTAGGAGCGCCGGGGGCATTGGCTACCCAGGGATAGTTCTTGTCGGCTTCACGGACTTTGATAAAACTGTAGATGGCCACCGCAAAAACCAACCATGACCCGACGCCGGCGCCGAGCAACGGCGCGTCGCCGACAAGCACGGTGATCGAGACAAAAGCCAGCAGGCAGACGTTAAACGCGCCCTGCAGCATCACCATGGGATTGGGAATGATCGATGTCAGCGCTTGTTCGTCGATGATCATGTCGGCCACGGCCAGCAGCGCTATCTGCAAGGCGATGGCGCCGAGCAGGTTGTTGACGGACAGTTCGGGGTAGCCGCTGCGGGCGGCGGTGAAGCCGGCGGCGATTTCCGGCAGCGAGGTCATGCTGGCGAGCAGCAGCAGCCCGAGCACTGCCCGGCTAAGGCTGAAGCGCTCGGCCAGTTCATCGGCATAAACAATGAGCTTGGTGCCGGCGATCCAGACCGCGCCGGCGGCCGCTGCGAAGATCCACAGGTTGGTCGCCAGATCGTAGCTACTGAAATTAAACATGACGCTTACTCCAGACCGTTCAGATAAGCCGCCAAGGACCGAAGTTCATCTTCGGAAAAAAAGCCGAACGGCGGCATCAGGTTTTCCGGCTTAAGCTGCTGGTGCCGGCCGATCCAGCGGGCAAAATTTTCCGGCGTTTTCGGCAGAATGCCGGCGCCGAGCGACAGCCGGCCGCCGACATGCGTCAGGTCGGGCCCTACCGTGCCATTGGCTTGAGTACCGCGAACGGTATGGCAGCCGCCGCAGCCGCTGGTCAGGAACAGCCTTTCGCCTGCCTTGTCGGGTGCCGGCTTCGCATCGGCCTTTTCCTTGGCGAGCCAGGCATCATAGTCGGCCGGCGTCATCGCCATGGCGTAAAAAGCCATCAGCGCATGGGCGCCGCCGCAGTATTCCGCGCACTGGCCGCGCACGACGCCGGGCTTGTCGGCGATGAAATGCAGGCGGTTGGTGTGGCCGGGGATCATATCGACCTTGCCTGCATAAGCCGGCAGCCAGAAACTGTGGATCACGTCCGCCGTCGTCAGTTCGATTTCAACAGGCCGGCCTGTGGGAATGCGGATTTCATTGGCGCTTTCCGTCGTGCGGCCATCGTCGTGCCGGTAAATCACGCGCCACCACCATTGCTCGCCGACCACGGCGATGCGCACCGGATTTTCGGCCTGGACCAGATTCTCCCCGACGCGCAATACCGAAAAGCCGTAAATCAGCAGCGCGCTCAAGATCACGACCGGGAAGGCGATGCCGCCTAGCACCACGGTTTTTTCCCGGGTCAGTGTCTGGCGCCAACTGCCGGAGCCGGTGATGGCAACGAAGACCAGCGCGCACATGAGCACCGTGATCAGTGCGGCGGCAATGAACATGATCCACATCAGCAGTGAAATGCGCGATGAGACCGGCCCGAGGCCAACGAAGGCCGACTGCTCGCCCGCGCAGCCTGCTATCATCACCAGCACTGTAACCAGAAGCAGTTTTAAGAGGATCATGGCCGCGCCGCCTCTTCTGCGCTGCCTGAAAGGGCGCGCCCGCTCTGCGGCGGTTGGTTCGCGAAGAACGCCGCCGCAGCTTCAATCTGCTGATCCGTCAGCCGCCGGGCCACGACGGACATCATGGCGCCGTGCGGCGTCTGGTTGCGGCCGCCCCGCCGCCAGATCTGCAATTGCTGCCTGATATATGGCTCGGACTGGCCGGCCAGGCGCGGATAATCTTCCCGCCCCTTGCCGCCGTGGCACGAGAGACAGGCCGGAATCCTGCGCTCCCGGTCGCCTTGCTCGGCCAGACGGCGGCCCAGTTCGCGCAGTTCCGGCGAGGAAGACGCTGCCTGCTTGTGAGGAAAAGGCTTTAAGGCGGCGTAGTAGGCGGCCAGACGATCAATCTGCGCATCATCGAGATCGTCCGCTACCGGTTCCATGAAGCCGCTCTGCCGGGAATCGTCCCGATATTCCTGCAGCGCCCTTTTCAGATAAGCTTCATCCTGGCCGCCGAGACGCGGTATGTGCAGGCTGGTAGGTGATGCGTCAGCGGTATCGTGGCAGCGGTTGCATGCAGTGAGATCGAGCCTGGGCCGGCCCTCGTGCACAAACTCCTGAGCGGAAGCGCTTGGTGTCTTGCTGTGGCCGCTGGCGTAGCGGTGGTAATCCGTTTTGGTCATTGACGGCATGGCTTCCAGGAAGGCTACCACTGCCCAGACTTCATCATCGCGGTTTCCGCCGCTCCAGGCCGGCATGCCGGTGAACTGAAGGCCGTGGCGCGCGATCCAGAACAGTTGTTCGCGGTTCCAGTAGCGCACATGCTTTTGCAGATCGGGAGGCGACGGCAACATATGATCGAAAACCGGGTTGACCGGCTGCCCCGGCGCGCCATGGCAGATGGCGCAGGTGCCTTGAAAGTGCGCAGCGCCCAGCGGCACCAGTTCGGCAAAGTCAAGCTCTGGTGGCACAATAGGTCTGCTGTTGACTTTGACCGAACGCTCCTTGCCAAACTGCAGAAACCATTCCATCCAGGCGGGATGGCCCGCGCTCGCCGCGATGTTGAAAATTCCGGAATAAGCGATAATGAAGGCAAGCGCAACGCCCGCGGCAAAAAGTCCGAGCCCCCAAAGCAGAAGAGAACGCCAATGTCGGGTTATCCAGGCCATCATGACATCCTTTCCGAAGCTGATGCCAAGGTCGTCAGCACCGCCGTTGGCACGACAGGGCCGGCCATGCGGCGCGAAAAAATTCCGTCATGGCAAAGTGCCAGAAATGCCGGCAGCGACAAGACCGCGAGTTCTACAAACGTAAACAACTTTGTGGGCTTGGCATGCATTCGTTGTTCCCCTTGTATCCAGGATTTCTCGCCGCCAAGAGAATACTGTTGTCTTTTCAAGGCCGGATTTTGCCGGCTCAATCAGTCCTTAGGCAGTTGGCAGCAGAGCATCAGGGCAATCGCATTGTTTTTTATATGACAATGGAAACGAGCCAAAGTGCGCCAGTTTGATCATCAGCTCGATATAGCCGGCTTGGGATTTACTGAACGCTTTAGCATCTGCTGGTCAATGCAGCTAGGTAGGGCAGGCATCGCGTACCTTTCTAAAAATTGAAAATTGTTGGCATTGAGCAAGGTACGCGATGCGTACCCTACAGAGCCGCTTTTAAAAAATTTGTTTCATGGAGGACTTGATAATGTCAACCGAATCCGGGTCGCCCTTCAGGATGGCCGAGGCATAGGCTTTGGCTTGCTTGAAAGTGATGTGCGGCGGCAGAGGCGGCACGTCGGGGTCGGCATAGGCTTCCAGCACGACCGGACGGTCAGCGCTGAGCGCGCGCTCCCAGGCATCGGCCAGCTGTTCAGGCTGATCGACGCGTATGCCCATGAGGCCGATCAGTTCAGCCAGACGCGCATAAGGGAAATCGGGCACGTCCTGCGAGGCTTCGAATTTTGGATCGCCTTCCATCGCACGCTGCTCCCAGGTTACCTGGTTCAGGTCGCGGTTGTTCAGGACCATCACGATCAGGCGTGGGTCGCGCCAGCGCTGCCAGTATTTGCCGATCGTGACCAGTTCGTTCATGCCCAGCATCTGCATGGCGCCGTCGCCGACCAGCGCAATGACTATCCGATCGGGATGAGCAAATTTGGCCGCCATCGCATAAGGCACCGCGCAGCCCATGGTCGCAAGGCCGCCGGACACCGAAGCCATCATGCCTTGGCGGATTTTCAGGTTGCGCGCGTACCAGTTAGTGACGGAACCCGAATCGCAGGTCAAGATGCAATGATCGGGCAGGCGCGGCGACAATTCCGAAAAGACGCGCTGCGGATTGATGGGATCGGCCGATTCCATGGCCCGCTCCTCCAGCGTTTCCCACCATTTAGCCACGTTTTTTTCGATTCGCTCACGCCAGTCGCGGTCTTCTTTGCGATGCAGCAACGGAATCAGCAACCGGAGCGTTTCGGCGCTGTCGCCGATCAGATTCACTTCCATCGGGTAGCGGATGCTGAGCATGCGGCCGTTGATGTCAATCTGCACGCCGCGCGCCTGGCCTTCCTCGGGCAGGAATTCGGAATAGGGAAAGCTCGAGCCGACCATCAGCAGCGTGTCGCAGTCGGTCATCATTTCGTAGCTGGGCCGGGTGCCCAGCAGGCCTATGGAGCCGGTCACATAAGGCAGATCGTCGGGCACGGCGGCTTTGCCCAGCAATGCCTTGGCAATGCCGGCCCCGAGCAGTTCGGCCACCTCAACGATCTCGGCTGTAGCATCCAGCGCCCCGGCGCCAACCAGCATCGCGACCTTTTCTCCGGCGTTCAGGATATCGGCAGCACGTTGCAGTTCCTCGGCTTGCGGCACAGTGCGCGGGGCCTGATAGCCGAGCCCCGAATAGACGGTGCCATGTGCGCGCGGCGGTTTTTCGGCATCCATTTCCTGTATATCATTAGGGATAATGAGACAGCAGACACTGCGTTCCGACTGGGCGATGCGCATGGCTCGGTCGACCATGTGGCGTATCTGTGCAGGTGCCGACACCATATGCACGTATTCATACGCGACATCCTTGAACAAGGATACCAGGTCGACTTCCTGCTGATAATTGGCCCCCAGGGCGGTGCGCTTTTGCTGGCCGACGATAGCGACCACGGGCTGATGATCGAGCTTGGCGTCGTACAAGCCGTTCAGCAGATGAATGGCGCCGGGGCCCGAGGTGGCGACGCAGACGCCGACTTCGCCGGTGAATTTGGCGTGCGCGCAAGCCATGAAGGCGGCCGTCTCCTCATGGCGCACCTGGACAAAATCCATCCAGTCCGAAGCCCGGTTCAGGGCGCCGAACACGCCGTTAATGCCGTCGCCCGGATAGCCGAAAATGCGTTTGACGCCCCATTCAGACAAGCGGCGCAATAAAAAATCGCTGACGTTTTCTTTCATGTTCCCGCCTCTGCATGGGTATGGGGTTTGCAGTCGGTATGTCCACAGCCGCAGACATCGGAGCCGACGATGTTTTCGCAAAACTCGCTGCAGTATTGTTCGCCCGGCCGCGCCGGACAATTACAGCCGGGATGGGCGCATTTGCGGGGCGTATTTTTATCGGGCTGGTCTTTCTTGGTCGTGGTCATGTCATTCTCCTGATCGCTTTTGTTTTTTAATAGCTTACGTATCGACTTTGCGCAGTTATGTGCGCTAGCGAGCTTATGCCAATATTTTTTTATCTGGCATGCGGCCGGCCGGCTGATTAAAATGCTTCGGATTAGGTTTGAACGATAAAAAAACTGCCGCTTACAAGAAAGGTGAATGCCATGAAAAAATCAGTCCTGCAGTTGTTTATTCCCACATCGTGCGTTCTTGCGCCGGTTTCTGCCTGGGCGCATATGGGCGTCCATGAAATGATGGGGCGGGCTTCCGGCTTCATTCATCCTATAACTGGCGCCGATCACGTGCTTGCCATGGTTGCGGTGGGATTGTGGGCCGTGCAGCAGGGCGGGCGGGCGCTATGGGCCGTGCCCGTCGCGTTTGTAGCCATGATGATGGCCGGCGGCATGCTCGGCCTTGCAGGCGTGGCCCTGCCTTATGCTGAGCAGGGTATCCTGATGTCGGTGCTGGTTCTAGGCGCGGTGGTTGCCGGTGCTTTTGAGATGCCTCTGGCGTTCAGCGCGAGCATGGTCGGTGTTTTTGCGCTGTGCCACGGTTATATGCATGGCGTTGAAATGCCATCGGCAGCCAATGCGGTTCCCTATAGTCTGGGTTTTGTGTTAGCGACGGTATTGCTGCATGTTGCCGGCATGTCCATGGGCGTTATCCTGAGAAAACTCAGTACAGAAAAAGCGATGCGTTTGGCCGGCGGTGCAATAACGCTTGGCGGCATTTACCTGAGCATTGGCTGAATCGCACTCTTTAACCGATGATCAGTAGAACGAGGCTGCATAAAATGATAAAGTTCAAGATTTATCGTGGCCAGCCTTAAAGTTTTTCCGGTTGCCTGAATAGCCGATTAGAAATTTAACTATTACGACTCAAATTTATGAAAACGTTTATCTTCACAAGAAATCTCTTTTTTGCGGCCCTGACCGGCACTGTTCTGGCATTGTCTATGGCGGGCTGTTCGGATGATAAGGAAGAACAAAAGCCGGCCAGCGCCGAAGTGCATAATCCTTTTGACCATTCGCATGATGTGGTCGTGACCGATGTTCAGAAACATACTTTCGAGCATCAGTTTGCGGACCAATGCGTAGAGAGAGAGCTGAAAAATTCAATCAATAAAGAGTCCGACAAAGGGCGGCTCGAAGATGCCTGCATGTGCATCGCGACTTTCTTAATGAAAGACTTGACGGCCGATGAAGCCAAGAAGTTTATTGCCGAGCATAAAAGCACTCAGTCTTTGGTCATCAAGTATGAAAATGCGGCTTACCACTGTCTGCAGGAGAAAGCCCAGCCTAAAGGACCACAGTTGTTTAATAGAAAACAATAAAAAGCTGATATTGATGGGGCGGACCAATCCGCCCCTTTAATGCTATGTTTTAGGCGATTATCGTAATAATCGTTTTTTCGGCCCATTCTTTCAGAATGGCTAGACCGCCTTCCATGATTAGGGCCGGATCGGGATGATTGGTTTCCTGAGTCACTTGTTTTAAATAATCTTCAGCCGTCAGCCCTTCATTTTCCTGAATCAGTTGCAGCAGTCTGTAAGTGATGCCCGTGATCTGGGAGAAATGCACCTCATCGTCGATATTGCGGTAAACGATCAGAAATGTCGGTTGATCCGGCGGCACCGTCGGCAGGAAATCGGGCGATATCTGATGGACCGGGTATTGATAAGCCAGCGGCCAAGCCAGCGGAGACAAGGCGATGCGCTTGTAGAGCAGCGCGTCGATGTCATCGCGGCTATTGGCGACCACCTCCACTTTGGCTATCGCCAAGGCGGTTTCCACCCATTCGTAATGCGCCAGTTCGAGCAGAAATGGCAAATCTTCAGGATTGTCGCGTTCGTTCTGCAAGTAATCGAGAAATTCTTCCGGGATTTCGGAAAAATAGGGTGACTGGCAGCGGTGACTGGCGAAAAAATCCTGCGCCAGGGCGAACCATTGCTTGTCATCAAGAATCTCGCGCAGAACCGGAAAACTGCTGGACAGAAAGCTCTCGACATTGTTGAAGAACAGCTCGCGGTACATGGTCATGCGCTGAGCCTTGACATCGGCCGGCGCGGGATTGTTTTCGGGGTCCCTGATATAAGCCGCAAATTCCAGTTGCTTGGCTTTGAAGCCGACGCGGCCGGCAGTTTCAGGCTGACTGTTTTTCATGCTGACTTTTCCAGGCGTTTTGTATCAACCGGATGGTGCGGACTTCCTTTACCAGTTCTTTTAAAGGCGGAATGTTGAAATCCCGCTCCAGCAGCGTTGGGAATACGCCGTAAAGCTCGTAGGCTTTGCCCAGCAGCTTCCAGACCGGATCGATGATGTCGGCGCCATGCGTGTCGACCAGAAAATCCTCGGCTTCGACATAGTGCCCGGCAATATGCGCATAAGCGATGCGGTCGGCCGGAATCGCTTTCAGGAACGATTCGGCGTCATAGCCGTGATTGACGCTGTTCACATAAATATTGTTGATGTCGAGCAACACGTCGCAGTCCGCTTCAGCAACGACGGCATTGAAAAAGTCTATTTCAGACATTTCCTGGCCCGGCGCGGCGTAATAGGAGATATTTTCGATGGCGATTCTTTGCTCCAGAATGTCCTGAACGCGCCGGATGCGCGCCGCGACGTGCGAGACGGCTTCCGAGGTGAACGGCATGGGCATCAGGTCGTACAGATGGCCTTCGTTGCTGCAGTAGCTCAAATGTTCGCTGTAGAATTTGATCTGGTGCTCGGCCATGAAGTTTTTGACTTCACGCACGAATTTCTCGTCGAGTGGGTCGGTGCTGCCTATCGAGAGCGATAAGCCATGACAGACAAAGTCAAAGCGTTCGGTCATGGCCCGAAACTGCTTGCCCAGCTTGCCGCCTATCGTGATCCAGTTTTCCGGCGCGACTTCATAAAAGTCGACGGCTTCGGGCGGATTTTCGACGATTTCAGTTAAAAAGGATCGGCGCAGGCCCATGCCGGCGCCATGCACGAGATTTAGCGTTGTGTCCATAAGAACACCTGTGTATTGGATTAAAGCGGGAGGGCATGACGGTTGGTCATGCCCTCTTTTGGCAGTCAGGGCAGGGTTGTGCCTGCCTCAAGGCTTATTCGCCGGCTGCGTCTTTAGGGCTGACTTTTTGCTGGCCTGTGCCTTTAGCGTCAGTGCCTTTTTGCATGGCGCCGCAAGCGCCTTCTTTGCCTTTCATCATAGCGCCGCACATGCCTTCCATGCCTTTTTTCATTTTGCCGCCTTCCATCATGCCGCCGCACATGCCTTCGCCGCATTTGCCTTCTGCCGCCTTATTGGCTGGCTTTGCAGCGGGTTTATTGCCGGCGCAAGCACCTTCCACAGTTTTAGGCGCTGCTTTCATGGCGCCGCCGCATTTGCCTTCGCCGCATGAGCCTTCTTTCATGCCGGACTTGGCAGTGTCGGCTGCAGCCAATTGCATGTAGCCGCTGTTCATGTCGTTCATGGCGAAAGGGCTGGCTTCTGCATGAGCCGCTGTTATCGCCAGAGTAGACAGGACTGCGGTCCCCATAGCCGCGGCGAAAGGTGATTTATTAATTTTTTTCATATTGACTCCCGTGTATTATAAAAAATGAATCATAAGCATCGAGTGCAGCTTATGATATCAAGCACAAATGAACAAATGATGAATATCGGCTTGTCCAAATTTTGAACATCTAGAGACTATACAGCCTTATCTAAGTTCCTGCCACTGAGTTTTTAGCTAATAAGTCGTTTTATGCGGATATTCGCACAAGTCCTGAATGACACAGTTGGGGCAGAGCGGTTTTCTGGCGATACAGGTATAACGGCCGTGCAGTATCAATAAATGATGGGCATCTTTTTTATGTAGTTTGGGCACCCATTTTTCGAGCTTTTGTTCGACTTCCCGCACATTCTTGCCGGGTGCAATGCCTGTGCGGTTGGCGACGCGGAAGATGTGCGTGTCGACCGCAATGACATGCTGGCCGAAAGCGGTGTTCAGCATGACATTGGCTGTTTTTCTGCCGACGCCGGCCAAAGCTTCCAGTTCCTCGCGCGTTTGCGGCACCTGACCTTCATGCCTCTCGAGCAGTTGCTGGCAGAGCGTGATGATATTGGCGGCTTTGGTTCGGTATAAGTTGATGGTCTTGATGTAGTCCTTCAGTTCCTCCACGCCCAGCGCCAGGATCGCTTCCGGCGTATTGGCGACAGGAAACAGCTTGGCCGTGGCTTTGTTGACGCCTTTGTCGGTCGCCTGGGCCGACAGTACGACCGCGATCAGCAACTCGAAAGGCGTCGTATACTGGAGTTCGGTCTTGGGCTCGGGAATGGCTTCGGCCAAACGATCAAAAATGGCGCGGCGTTTTTCAGCGTTCATATGTTGGCCGTTTTCAGTTTGAGCAAGGCTTCTTTTTTCTTGCGCGCGCGTTCGGCTTTTTCTGCTTCGTCCTGGGCCAGGCGCTGACTGCGCACTTCATAGCGCCGCATGGCTTTTTGCGCCTGCGCGGATTTCTGCCCCAGCGTTGGCTGCGGCTCTACAGGCTTCATGACAATGCAGTCGACCGGGCAGGGCGCGATGCACAGCTCGCAGCCCGTGCATTCGGAAGCGATGACGGTATGCATGAATTTTGCCGCGCCCAAAATCGCATCGACCGGGCAGGCCGCGATGCATTTGGTGCAGCCAATGCAGTCTTCTTCGATAATAAATGCGACCTGTTTGGGCTTGTGCTGGCCGAATTGCGTATTGAGCGGCTTGGCCGGTACGTCCAGCAGACGCGCGATCTCGACGATGCCTTCGTCACCGCCGGGCGGGCATCGGTTGATGTCGGCCTGGCCGCTGGCGATGGCTTCGGCGTAAGGCCGGCAGCCTTTGAAACCGCATTGGCCGCATTGGGTTTGCGGCAGTAAAGCGTTTATTTGGTCAATCACGGTTTTGTTTAATTACCCTCCAACATCGCTACGACATCGTTTTCAGCCTTATCTATGCCTTTCAGCGCAAATTGCTCGGTCAGCCTGTCCTTGATCCTGGCCGTGAAAAACGGCGGCAAGGTCGGGCCCAGACGTACGTTTTTAACATTCAGCGCCAGCAGGCCCAGCGTCATCAGGATGGTTTTTTGTTCATACCAGGCGATATTGAAAGACACCGGCAGCGCGTTGAGGTCGGCAAGGCCCAAAGCCTGCTGCAGATCTTTCAGGAACACGACCAGTGAATAAAAGTCATTGCTCTGGCCGGCGTCCAGCAGGCGCGGGATGCCGTTGATTTCGCCGAAAGCCAGCGTGTTGAAGCGGTATTTGGTGTCGCCCGCGGTCAGGAGCAACGTGTCCTGAGGCAGGAGTTCTGCGACCTGCGCATAATAGCGGCGCTCCTTGTGCCGGCCGTCGGCGCCGGCCAGCACGACCAGGCGGCGGATAGAGCCGTCCTTGATGCCTGCGGCAATCGGGTCCAGATAGCTGTGCAGAGACTGATGCGCATGGCCGAGCGTCGTCGTGTTGTTGCTGAGCTGGCTGGGCGGCTCGCATTGCCGGGCCTGCTCGATCAGCGCGCTGAAATCTTTGCGCTGGCCGGGCTTGCGGTCGGCGATATGCGGAATATCGGGCCAGCCGACCATGCCGGTCGTATAGATTTTGTCTTTGTACTTGTCTTTTTGCTGCTGGATGCTGTTGGTCGTGATCAGGATCGGGCCGTTGAATTTCTGGAAATCGGTCCGCTGTTCCTGCCAGGCATCGCCGAAGTTGCCGGCCAGATTGAAGTATTTTTTCAGCGCCGGATAGGCGTGCGCGGCAATGGCTTCGCCGTGCGTGTAAACGTCGATGCCGGTGCCGGCGGTCTGTTCCAGCAGGTCTTCGATATCGCGCAGATCGTGGCCTGACACCAAAATGCCCGGCTTGTCCCAGCTGTCGAAATAGACCTTGGTCGGGACCGGATCGCCGAAGCGCGCGGTATTGGCCTTGTCGAGCAGGGCAAAAGCGGCCATGCCGAGTTCGCCGCATCTCTGGTTCATGGCCATGAGGTCATCGAAGGAACTGTCGGCTTTCAGGCTGAAAGCCAGCGCTTCGTGCATGAAGGCATACAATTCGGCATCGGAAACATCCAGCGCTTCGGCGTGTTCGATCAATGAGGCCAGACCCTTCAGGCCGTATACCAGCAATTCGCGCAGGGCGTGGCAGTCGGTATCCAGCGCAGGAATTTGCGTGACGCCGACGGCTTCGCCTTGGGCTACAAAAGCCGCTTCCGATACGTCCGTATAGTGCCAGGAAGCTTCTTCGGGCACGGGCTCGCTAAAGGGCGCGCTGTTCTTTTCTTCAAACGCGGCGTTGAACTGGTGGCGCAGATGGTTTCGGCGCTGCACGGTCTCCTGTATCAGGGATACGAAAACGGCCGGGTCGAAATTGACATTGGTTACAGTCGAATACAGCGCCCGAGCCGTGAACCGGTCGTTTCTGGCATCGCGTATGCCCAGTTGCCTTGCGTGATGCGCATAAAACGACAAGCCTTTCAGTACATACACCAGCAAATCCTGGAGACTGGCCACATCCTCTTTTTTGCCGCAAATTCCGGCCGAGTCACAGGCAACGTTTTTTTTGGCTTCCTGACAGTGGTAACAAAACATATCTAATCTAACTCTCTTACTCAATTACTTGACGCGCATGCCCGGCTGCGCGCCTTCGTCGGGGTGCAGCACCCATATGTCTTTGCCGCCGGGGCCTGCCGCCAGCACCATGCCTTCCGAGACGCCGAAACGCATCTTGCGAGGGGCCAGGTTGGCGACCACGACCGTCAATTTGCCTTCCAGGTCTTCCGGCGCATAGGCCGACTTGATGCCGGCGAAGATATTGCGCGTCTCATCGCCGATATCGACGGTCAATTGCAGCAGTTTCTCGGCCCCTTCGACAGGGGCGGCTTTGACAATGCGCGCAATGCGAAGATCCAGCTTGGCGAAATCGTCGAACTCGATCGTGTCGGCGATCGGCTCGCAGGTACGGGCTTTGGGCGCTTCGGCGGTTTTCTCCAGGCTTTCCTTGGAAGCCTCGATGATGGCCGCGATTTTATCTGGCTCAACACGCGTCATGAGCGGTTTGAAGTCGTTGATGGCATGGTCTGTCAACGGTTGCACATCGGCTGGCCAGGTTTGCGAGGCGATGTTCAGGAACTGCTCGGCTTCGGACGCCAGCGCCGGGATGACCGGTTTCAGATAGGCGGCCAGCATACGGAACAGGTTGATGCCCATCGAGCAGACCTCATGCAGCTCGTTGTCTTTGCCTTCTTCCTTGGCGATCAGCCAGGGCTTTTTCTCATCGATGTACTGGTTGGCTTTGTCGGCCAGCGCCATGATTTCGCGCATGGCCTTAGCGAATTCACGCGCTTCGTAAAACTCGGCGATTTGCGCATGGGCTTTGGCGAATTCGGCGAACAGGGCCGGTTCCGAACAGTGTGCCGACAGTTTGTTGTCAAAGCGTTTCTTGATGAAACCGCTGCAGCGGCTGGCGATGTTGACGACCTTGCCGACCAGGTCGGAATTCACGCGCTGGCTGAAATCGTCAAAGTTCAGGTCGATGTCGTCGACACCGGCGCTCAGCTTGGCGGCGAAATAATAGCGCAGGTATTCGGGATTCAAATAGTCCAGATAGGTCCGGGCTTTGATGAACGTGCCGCGCGATTTGGACATTTTCTCGCCGTTCACAGTCAGGAAGCCATGCGCGAAAATGGCGCTGGGCGTCCTGAAGCCGGCGCCGCTCAGCATGGCAGGCCAGAACAGGGCGTGGAAATAAATGATGTCCTTGCCGATGAAATGGTACAGCTCGGCGTCGCTGTCCTTGCTCCAGAAGGCGTCGAAATCGATACCCTGCTTTTCGCACAGGTTTTTGAAGCTGGCCATGTAACCGATGGGCGCATCGAGCCAGACGTAAAAATATTTGCTCGGCGCGTCCGGAATCTCGAAGCCGAAATAGGGCGCGTCGCGCGAGATATCCCATTGCTGCAGGCCGGCTTCCAGCCACTCATCGAGCTTGTTGGCGACTTCCGGCTGCAAATGTCCGGATTTGGTCCAGTGCCGAAGCAGCCCGACAAAATCGCCGAGTTTGAAGAAATAATGGACAGAGTCTTTTTCCACCGGCTTTGCGCCTGAAATGGCGGAAATGGCGTTTTTCAATTCGGTTGGTGAATAGGTGGCGCCACAGGCCTCGCAGCTGTCGCCGTATTGATCGGGCGCGCCGCATTTGGGGCACTCGCCTTTGATGAAACGGTCCGGCAGGAACATGTTCTTGACCGGGTCGTAGGCCTGCGTAATCGTGCGCGAGGTGATGTGTCCGGCATCGCGCAGGCGTGCGTAAATCAGCGATGAAAAAGTCTTGTTCTCGTCGGAATGGGTGCTGTGATAATTGTCGAAAGCGACGCCGAATTCAGTGAAGTCGGCCAGGTGTTCCTTGCCGATCCGGGCGATCAGCTCTTCCGGCGTAATGCCTTCGCGGTCGGCTCTCAGCATGATCGGCGTGCCGTGCGTGTCGTCCGCGCAGACGTAATAACATTGATTGCCGCGTTGTTTCTGAAAACGTACCCAAATATCCGTTTGAATGTATTCAACCAGATGCCCAAGATGAATAGGGCCGTTGGCGTAGGGTAAAGCGCTGGTGACGAGAATTTTTCTATCCGACATAAAATTAAATACCAAGCAGTACGAAGACAAAACGAACCGTGTATTATGGCATAAAATAGCGCCGCTGCTGAATAACGCTACGCTAAAATGTGCATTATATGAGAAAAGCGGTAAAATGGCTTCTATTCCAGAGTAAATTACTTGGTTATTTGCTCGTATCCTTACTTTCCTAACATGGAGCATAGTATGTCAAGCATCGAAAGGGCTGATGTAGAAAATCTTCTGAGTACGTTTATCGATCCGAACAATGGCACCGATCTGGTTTCTGCAAAAACGGTGAAGGCGATCGCAATCGATGGGGCCAACGTCAGCGTTAAACTGGAACTGGGCTATCCTGCCAAAAGTTATATCGAAGAGTTGAAGACTGGCGTCGAGCGGCACCTGAAAGCACTGGACGGCGTAGGCAATGTGACCGTCGATGTTTCGGTAAAAATCATTGCGCATGCCGTACAACAGGCGTTGAAGCCGTTGCCCAATGTCAAAAACATCATTGCCATCGCCTCGGGCAAAGGCGGAGTCGGCAAATCCACGACCTCGGTCAATCTGGCGCTGGCGTTGACGGCTGAAGGCGCTCAGGTCGGCATTCTCGATGCCGACATCTACGGCCCTAGCATTCCGACCATGCTCGGACTGTCCGGCTATCCGGCCAGCGAGGACGGCAAGACCATGATGCCGAAAGTCTCTTACGGCGTGCAGACCAATTCCATCGGTTACCTGGTTGACGCCGACCAGCCGATGATCTGGCGCGGCCCGATGGTGACCAATGCCCTGCAGCAATTGCTGAAGGATACCAATTGGGACAACCTTGACTACCTGATTATCGACCTGCCGCCCGGCACCGGCGATATCCAATTGACCTTGGCGCAGCAGATTCCGGTCAGCGGCGCGATCATCGTCACGACGCCGCAGGATATCGCCCTGATCGACGCCCAGCGCGGCCTCGGCATGTTCGAAAAAGTCAATGTGCCGGTGCTGGGGATCGTTGAAAACATGAGCATACACATTTGCAGCAACTGCGGCCATGAAGAAGCCATTTTCGGCGAGGGCGGCGGCGCGGCCATGGCCGAGAGAAACCGGGTCGACTTTTTGGGCTCGCTGCCGCTGGATATCACTATCCGCCAGTTCGCCGATTGCGGCCGGCCGACGGTCGCGGCCGATCCCGACGGACGCCCGGCGCAGATCTACAGGGAAATTGCCCGCAAGGCCGCTGCCAAACTGGCGCTGAAAGCCAAGGATTTCAGCAGTAAGTTCCCTAATATTGTCGTGCAAAATACTTGATTAGGCAGTGCAAGGCTGAACACTGGCTTGGCGTTGGCAGTTCTGCAGGGTACGCACCGCATACCTTTCGGATTTTCTCGACTCATCCCGGCTCTGAAAAGGTACGCAGTGCGTACCCTGCGGCTGAATGCTGGCTTGGCGTTGGCCGTTGGCTGGCTGTTTCCGCCTTGCGTCCGACTATCTGTCTGTGTGAAAATTAGTCTTTTTAAATCAATTAGGTATTTGGTAGTTCATGAGCATTAAGTCGGACAAGTGGATACGCCGCATGGCGGAAGAGCATGGCATGATCGAGCCGTTTGAACGCGGTCAGGTCAGAAATGCGGAGCAAGGGCGCGTCATTTCCTACGGCACATCCAGTTATGGCTATGATGTCCGGTGTTCTGATGAATTCAAGATTTTCACCAATATCAATTCGGCCATCGTCGATCCGAAAAACTTCGATTCGAACAGTTTCGTCGATGTGAAGTCCGATGTCTGCATCATCCCTCCGAACTCGTTTGCGCTGGCGCGCACGGTCGAGTATTTCCGTATTCCGCGCGACGTCTTGACAATCTGCCTGGGCAAGTCGACTTATGCCCGTTGCGGCATTATCGTCAACGTCACGCCGCTGGAACCGGAATGGGAAGGTCATGTGACGCTGGAGTTTTCCAATACCACGCCGCTGCCAGCCAAAATCTATGCCAATGAAGGCGTCGCGCAAATGCTGTTCATCGGCAGCGACGAAGTGTGCGAAACCTCTTACAAGGACAGGGGCGGCAAGTATCAGGGGCAGACTGGCGTTACCTTGCCGAAAACTTAAGATTGCGGTTGGTTTTGGGCGTAATCCTCCCCATCAGCTTAAGCAGATTGATTATTCACCAAGAAGGGCGCGGGTACGTGTTCTCCGTGTTCTTCGTGGTTTTATACGCTTACTGGACTTTTAACGGCGCCTCTACCCTGGTCGGCGGCATTTGCACGAAGAAACCTTTTTCCTTAAGGCTGGTGATAACCTTGCCGGCATCTTCCCGGGCCAGCTTGCGTTCCGGCGTCAGTTCGAGCTCCATGACGAAAGTCATTCTTCCGAAGCTGTTGAATAGCATTTCCGGCACTTTCGAGAAATCGTCTTTTTTATCGATATACAGATAAAGGTCTTCTTTTTTGAGGCTTTTATAAATGAAACACTGCATGGCATTAAACGAAAATGAATCAGGACAGCTATTTTAACTATTTTTGGTTAGAATGGCTTATCCTTAATTCATAATCGCACCGATGGCTAAAACCTCTTTCAATCCCGATACTTTCTACAAACAGGCCTGTTACTTTGAAGCGTCGCTGATCATAGTCGCGGTCATTCTGGGCTGGATTGCCGGTATCGATCCTTTTGAAAACCTGCGCTTTTCGGAAAGCGCGATCGCTTACGGCATATTGGGAACGCTGCCGTTATTTATTATGTTCGCGGCGCTGGAACAGTTGCAGATAGACTCTCTGGCGCACATCAGACGATTGTTGGTTGAAACGTTGGGGCCCGGGCTGCACCGTTATCACTGGGCCGATGTGTTTATGCTGGCGGCGATTGCCGGCGTATCCGAAGAGATTTTGTTCCGCGGCGTGATTCAGCCCTGGATAGAGTCGTCGTGGGGCATGACCGCGGGGTTGATCGGCAGCAATATCATTTTCGGGCTGGTGCATGCCGTGACGCCGCTTTATGCGCTGTTGGCGGCGTTGGTGGGGCTTTATCTGGGCTGGTCTCTCGATTACGGCGGCGACAGAAACCTGGTGACGCCGATCATCATTCACGGGCTCTATGATTTCCTGGCTTTTATGGCGCTGATTCGCGCGTATAAGGAGAGTCAATAGTCGCATCGATAAAAGGCTCGGCGATATAAGGGGTCTCCAGTGGGACGGGCTGGCTGATCCAGTAGCCTTGTGCATAATCAATGCCTAAGGCTGCGATTTTGTCATAAACATCCTTGTTTTCGACAAACTCGGCGATCGTTTGCTTGCCCATCAGATGGCCGATCTCATTGATGGATTTGACCATGGCCAGATCGATTTCATCGTTGCAGATATCCTGGACAAAGATGCCGTCAATCTTCAAATAATCGACCGGCAGGTTTTTCAGATAAGCAAATGAAGACAGGCCGCTGCCGAAATCATCCAGCGCAAACTGGCAGCCGCTTTCCTTTAGCGTGGTAATGAACGTGGTCGCCATGTTCAGATTGGAAATCGCCGCCGTTTCGGTGATCTCAAAACAGAACTTATGGGCCGGCAGGGCGTAATAATCCAGCTGCCGCGTGATGGAGCCCAGAATGCCCTCGCTGCCCAGGGTATGGCCGGACAGGTTGATTGTGCACAGCGACAGCTGGGCCAGTTGATCGGGGTTATCGGCAAGCCAGGCGAACGTCTTCGCGATAATGTACTGATCGATTTTCGGCATCAAGCCGTAGCGTTCGGCTGCCGGAATGAACGCGCCGGGCGGGATCAGTGCGTTATTGTCTTCTATTCTGACCAGGATTTCGTAATGCTCGCCATCCTGTTCGCGGGTGCTTTTGATGTGGTGTTTATAGATCCGGAAATGATCTTTATCGAGCGCTTCATTGAGCTTGGCGATCCAGTGCATTTGCCCGGAGCGTTGCAGGATTTCCTCGGAGTTCTTCTGATACACATAAACGCGGTTGCGCCCCGCATCCTTGGCAGCATAGCAGCAGGCATCGGCGATCATGAGCAGGTCGTTGAGCGAATGGAATTCCTCGTCGATAGCGATTAAGCCGATGCTGACGCCGATGCGGAAACTTTGGCGCTCCCAGCTGAACCGGTAATTGGCGATGATTTCGCGCAGCGAGTTAGCCAGCCGCTCGCCTTGTTCGATCGTGCAGTGCTCCATCAGGATGCCGAATTCATCGCCGCCCAGCCTCGCCAGCGTGTCGCGTACTCTGACTTCGTGCTGCAGCAGGGTCGTGACCTGCTTGAGCAGTTCATCGCCGGCGGTATGGCCGCAGGTGTCATTGATGATCTTGAACTGGTCCAGGTCCAGATAACAGAAGGCAAAATCGCCTTCGCCGTGGTTTCTGGCTTTCAGAACACGGTTGAGCCGGACTTCAAATTCACGGCGGTTCACGAGTCCTGTCAAGGGATCGTGCGCGGCCTGATAGGCGAGTTCTTTTGACAGGCGCCGCGATGCCGTGACATCGCTGAATACGAGGACAACACCTTGTATCTGGCGGTCCTTGTCAAGGATCGGGGCGGCGGAATCCTGAATCGAGTATTCAATGCCGTAACGGTTGATCAGCAGCGTATCGTGGCTGACGAATTCAGTCTCATGGGTGGCCAGAACGCGAAAGACCGGATTGGGCAACGGTTTCCGCGTGATGTCATTGTAGATATTGAAGACTTCGTCGATGACGCGGCCTCTGGCTTCAGCTACGCGCCAGCCGGTCAATTTCTCGGCAACCGGGTTCAGGAATTCGATAATGCCGTTTCTGGAGGTGGTGATGACGGCGTCGCCTATGGACTTTAACGTAATCAGCGCGCGTTCTTTTTCCCGCCTTAGTTGCTCTTCAGCCTGCTGGCGATCGTTGATTTCCTGGCGCAGTTCAACCGTGCGTTCCGAGACCAGGTTCTCGAGCCGGTTGCGGTAGTCATCCAGCTCTTTTTCAGCCGCCTTGGCTCTTAAAACATTATTGATGGTGACCGATATCAGTTTCAGATACTGGCCGCTAAGATCCTTGGTCAGATAATCGGCGGCCCCCATCTTGAGCGCCCTGACGGCAATATCCTCGCCGCCGCTGCCGGTCACGAAAATGACCGAGGTCGTTTCGGGGATGAAGGCAAACAGATCGAAGGCCGTGCCGTCTCCCAGGCCGTGATCGGCCAGGATGATCTCATAGTCGTTTTTTTGCAGAGCCTCGATCGCTTCCGCCACGGAGCCAGCAATGTCATAGTCATAAGGCAGATGCTCGCGTTTGACAAAGCGCTCGAAGCTCATCTGGTCGGTCAGGTCATCTTCGACTAATAACAGTTTTATGTCCGCCATGAGACTTATTTTTTTAGGGTCCAGTAGGAACTGAGTACCTGAATTGCGTCGATGAACTGATCGTACTCGACAGGTTTCAGAATATAGCCGGAAATCCCGAGGTCAAAGCTCTGGTTGACATCCTGCTGCTCCAGCGAGGAGGTCAGCATCACCACGGGGATGTTTTTGAAGGCAGGATGGCTCTTCAGTTGCTTCAGGCATTCGTGACCATTCATTTTGGGCATATTGATGTCCAGCAGGATCATGCAGGGCAGCTCTTCGTCCGAAGTTTCCAGATAATGCAAGGCTTCTTCACCATTATGGACCGTAACCAGTTTGTTGACGACGCCGAGTTTTTTTAGACCGCGCTTCACGGTCATGATGTCGACTTGATCATCTTCAACGAGCAAGATGGGTTGCATGCTATTCATATTCTTTTCTTTTAGGTATGGTAAAAATAAATGAGCTTCCTTTTCCTACTTCCGACTCAAGCCAGATTTTGCCGCCCCATGTCGTGACAATTTTCTCTATCACACTTAAACCAATACCTGTGCTTTCTGACTGGTCTTTAGGTTTTAAAGTTTGAAATAATTGAAATATTTTTTCCTGATATTTTTTATCGATGCCGGGACCGTTGTCGGTTACCGAAAATTGCCAGTCATGATCTTGTTCCATGCAGGTGACCGAGATAATACCTTTGTCCTTATCGTTATATTTGATGGCATTATCCAACAAGTTTTGAAAAACCTGAAACAGTCTCAGTCTTTCACCGATGATGACCGGCAAATCGGCTTGAATATGCACTTCGATGTGCTCGGGCGGAGCGATCAGGCTGATTACTTCAGCCAGCAACTGCGAACAATCGATTCGCTCCTCGGGCTCCGCCACCCGGCCGACCCTGGAGTATTGCAGAATGCCGTCAATCATGTCGTGCATGCGTCTGGCCCGATCGCGCAGCAGGGCCATTTGCTCGCGGCCGTCTTCGTCAAAAGCGTCGGCGTAATCCTCGCAGATCCAGCCTGAGAGCTGGTTGATGGCCCGCAATGGCGCTTTCAGATCATGAGATACGACGTAGGCAAAATGCTTTAATTCTTCATTGGCGCTATTCAACGAGGCCGTGCGTTCTTCAACGCGCTGCTCCAGATCCGCGTTCAGGGATTGTATCTGTACCTGGCTGCGCTTCATTTCCTCGATCAGCAGGGTATTTTCCAGCGCGATCGCCGCTTGCGCGGTCAATAATCGGGTCAGTTCGATTTGTTCGCGCGTGAATGCGGAGGTGATCAGGTTGTTTTCCAGGTACAAGACGCCCAGGGCATGCTGTTGCTTCAATAACGGCGCGCACAGTATCGATTTAAGGTGTTGATGTTGTACCGTATTGTCGGCTATGAAATCGCCTTCGCTGGTAGCATTGTCGATAACCAGCATTTCAGTGGTGCGAAAAACGTAGTTGACAATGGCCATGCTTAAGGTATCAGTGCTCAGGTTTGGGTCGCCTCGAAGTTGTACATCGACGAAACCATGTTTGATGCCTTTGGCCAATACAACCAGGTCTTGCGGTTCAGCGATGAGCAGATAGCCGGTTTTGGCCCCAAGCCGCTCCATGATCGATTGCAGAATGGCGCTTAGCAAGCCGTTCAAGTCCTGCTGCTGCGTGATGGTGCGCGTCGCCAGCAGCAAATAATTGACGTCGAGCATCTGCGCGAGCGAGGTATCGGCGGACAGGCCCTCATCGGGCTGAAAGGTAATGGCGTAGTTTTCTATCAGCTGCCTGACTTTGACTTCCGCGCCGCAGTCATGGTAATGGCCCGCTGCCCGGTTTAAATAGTAAGTGGCGTAGCTATGCTGGGTCTCTATCAGTATCTGGCCCAGCCGCTCATTCAGGAAGCCTTCCAACAAGGTGAAATGCTGTGGTTTGCACAGGTCGATCGCATCGAGACAGTGGCGGCGCGTTTCGCTGAAATCGCCGGCATGATTGGCCTGCTCCATCAGCATGAAGGTCAGGTAAGGCTTTAAGATCGGCCCTAGCGCGGCCCAGGTTTGCACCTGTTCCAGGCAGAGATCCAGCATCTCTTGCTCTTCGGCTGGAATGACCTTATGAAGTCTGAGTCCGTTGACATAGCGAAATACATACCACAGGCGATTGAGGATGTTGTCGCTCAGCCCGCGCAGATAAGGTTCCGCCTGATGCAGGTAGTCAGCCGCCTGTTCATAATTGCCCAGGTAATGGCTGCTGATGCCTTTCAGGGAATAATAGCCGCCTATCGAAACGACGTGTTTGTCGCTCTCCCATTTGTTGAGTTTGGCGGCTATGACCTGTTCACTGAAGGGCGTCCGCCCCGTATTCATCATATCCGCCCAGCCGGCCAGCGCGCTTTCGGCCAGCCCCAGGGACAAGGATAAATTGAATTTGTTGGAAAAATGGATGCATTCCTCGGCCACGTCGATCACTTGCCGCAAGTGAGCGCCTTGATGGATCAAATGCCAGATATACGGGCCGTAGGACAGGCCTGCATTGTATAAGTCACCGCAGTTTTTGCCGCGGTGAATGTTTTTCTGGCACTGCTCGATAATATAAGCCGAATCGCTGCGGTTATGCATATTGGTCCATAAAATGCCGTTAATGCCTTTGGTTGCGCCAAACGTGTCGGGATAGCGGTGCGCCAGGGCCAGCCCCAGGTCTTCATAGCGGAAAGACAGCTCATACTGGCCTTGGCGCTGCAGATACAAACCCACCATTGAGAAACCGTAAATGACCGATTCATCAACGCCGCCCGCCAGACAGTTCTGCGTCGATTGAATCGCCGACAAATAAAGCTGCGGCACCATGCCGGCCAGATAATAATCGGGGATCAGCTCGCTGTAGATGCCGGTTTCAATTTGAGTAGCTCTATCACTGCTGGGTTCAATATCGAGGATTTTTTGCCAGATATCCGTATCGCCCTGATGGATCTGTTTGATGATCGCGGCCGCCCGCTCCAGCGCCAGATCATCATTTTCGGGAATGGCGCGGTTGAAATAGGCCAGGCCGCGATTGCCCAGGGCGATGGCCTGTTCGAACTTGCCCATCGAGGACAGGCCGGTCGTCTGTTCATATAAACAGTCGATGCGGTCGATATCGCTTTTTGCACGACTGATCAATGTATTAAGGATCTGCTCCGATTCCGGCTGGTTGCCCAGTGCCATTTCCGTCCTGGCCAGATATTTGTGCAGCGAGAACAAACAGCCATAATCGGTATCCCAGCTTTCTTTAGGGTAAAGACTCTTACTTTGATGGAAAAAATAGTTGGCGTTGTCCATCGCCAGCGCTTTCATGGCTGCGATGCCGGCGTAGTAATTGAACTTCGCCTCTTCAATACGGCTTTCGGTGCTTTGATCGGGCTCCCGGCCGTTAGCCAGGTGTTCGACGATGGCGAACAGATTGTGCAGGGTCTCAAGGTCGGCGTTTTCGGGAATGGCGCTGATGAGCGCCTTGGCAATCTGTAAATGTACGCGCTGTTTCTTATCGGCATCGAGAAAGCTGGCGGCCGCCGCCTGGACCTGGTCGTGGAAAAACAGCAGCTGGTCCTTCTCCCTGAGTAAAATGTTGCTGTTGAATGCCGGCGTCAAGGCATGATAAAGGACCGGCAGCGTCATGGCCGTTGTCAACGCCAGATCGGATGCATCAAACCGCGCCCCAAGGCTGGCGGCAATGCTCAATAGTTCTCGAACGCGCTCCGGTAGCTTGGCAATTTTGTCCTTGAACAAGTCCAGCGCCGAATCGGGAATGGCGGTATGGCGCAGTTGTTCGTCATCCCATGTCCAGGCGCCGTTCTCAGTCAGGTGCAAATGCTTGTAGGTATGCAGCCAGCGCAGACTTTCATTGACGAACAGCGGATTGCCGGCCGAGGTCTGGTAGATGATTTTCGATAAGTCTTCGGTTCTGGACGGATAGGTGTTCAGGATATACGCGGTCATCTGGTTGACCTCGTTAAGCCCCAGCGCATCCAGACGGATTTCCTGCAGCGGCCGGCGCGCCTGTTTGACTCTGTGTATCAGGCGCATCAGCCGATGACTGCTGTCGACTTCGTTGTGCCGGTAGGCGCCTATCCAGAACAGGTATGGATAGTCCGTGGCATTGTCGAAAATCCGCTCGAGCAGATCGAACGTGGCGCCGTCACACCACTGCAAGTCATCGATAAACAGGGTTAAAGGATGCTCTTTTGAAATCAGGCTGGCCAGGAATTTTTCGGCCGTGTCATTGAACCGGTTGCGCGCTTCAATCGGCGGCAGATCCGGCACTTCCGGCTGAGGGCCGATGATCAGATGCAGTTCGGGAACCAGATCGGTAATCAGCCGGCCGTTATCGCCCAGTTGCTCGCTGATGCGCTGGCGCCAATAGGCGATACGTTCCCTGTCTTCGGTCAGGAAAGTTTTTATCAGATGGCTGAAAGCCTGGGTCAGCGTGCTGTAAGGGATGTGCTTTTTGAACTGGTCGAACTTGCCGGACGTGAAATAGCCGGCATGGGCAACGATTGGCAGCTGCAATTCCTGAATCAGCCGCGTTTTGCCGATGCCGGACAAGCCTGAAATCAGCGATGCGCGGAACACGCCGGCACAGACTTTGCTGTACTCGTCGAGCAGTTGTTTTTTTTGCGTCTCACGGCCGACCATTAACGAAGGAATCGTAATGCGGTTGCTGTAATCCTTCTGCTTCAGGATGAAACTGTTGATGTTCCGGTTTTGCTGTATTCCCCGTAAACAGTATTTCAGGTCCACTATCAAGCCGGCCGCGGTTTGGTAACGTTTTTCGGGCGCTTTTTCCAATAGCAGGGCGACGATTTTGCTGATGATTTCGGGGACGGCCGGGTTTAATTCGTGCGCGAATGCCGGTGTTTCCGCAAGGTGTGAGTGAATGATGGCAATCGGGTCCTCGAACAGGAAAGGCGGTTTGCCGGTCAGGCATTCGAAGAACAGCATGCCCAGCGAATACAGATCGGTCGTATAATTGACTGAATGCTTGATCCTGCCGGTTTGTTCGGGCGATAGATACGGCAGCGTCTGTACGCGAAAATGATCTTCGTAGATAAAATGGCTGAGCTGGTTAATATCCAGCACCCTGATGTCATCGATGATCTGGATGGCCAGCGTTTCCGGTTCGATCAATATGTTCGTCGGTTTTATGCTCTTGTGTATATGTCCGGCCTTGTGGATGGCTTCCAATTGCTCGGCGATGGCGATGATAATGTTAAGTGTCGTCGTCAGATCGGGAGCGGCATGGGTTTCCAGCCAGCGGCTCAATGGCTGGGCCTCAATATACGGCTGTATCAGGCACAGGGTGTCGATAGCGGGATGATAGAGTTCGGGAATAATGCTGCGAGGCAGTTCAAGTTCGCTGAGCTGGTTGATCTGCTGGCGTATGTAGGAGGCTGCATCTTCGTTGCAAAATTGCGGCCTGATTTTCTTAACAGCCAGCAGTTTGTCCTGATCATCCAGGGCATACGCTTTGAACACGTCGGCATGCATGCTCTCGCCCAGTTTATCGAGGATTTTATAATTTAATAATGTTTTCATTGCAGCGGACTTAGCCAGAAAAATTACGTATAGGGACTATAGCACTTTTTCTGGAATGTAAGCGTGTGTTAGATACAAATGTAAGCCTATGTAGTAGGGTTTGCTATCATATTTGCCATTTATTGACCTAATCGGGAAACAAAATGCTGGACCGAGTTGAACGCGAAAAATCAAAATCCGATCTTATCCTGCCTTGGACGGTAGTCGCCATCATGTTTGCCATGCTGGTGGCTTATATCGTTGTCTGTCATAGCTTCGGAGAACAACTGCAACAGCCTCTGCCGCAAAATCAACGGGAACTGATCAGAACGATTTTATACGCCGCCGCCATCATCACTTTTCCATTAACCAATCTGATACGGCATATTCAAGTGCGGCTGAATCAAACCATGCCCGGCGATGATTCTAGCAAAAACCGTTATCTGCTAACTGTTATCGTTTCAATGGCATTGATTGAAAGTGTGGGAATCTTCGGTTTCGTCATGTTCATGCTGGGCGATGATTTCAATACACTGTATATATTTACCGGCCTGTCGGCATTGGGCATGTTCTTGTACCGGCCGAAACCGGATGAGTACTCTGCCATTATTGAGGAAAGAAACGCGCGAAAACATCAATAATTTACCGGCTGATACGGCGCGCCTGTACTAAATGCGGCTTATGTCTTTTTCGACACGCTGGCCTAATGCTTCAGATGGCGGCTTTTAAATTCAAACAATATGAGTCAAACATAACGGTCATGTCCGTTATTTCTGATATTTGAGCGGGGCTGGCCAGGATTAGTTCCATGCGATGGTTAATGAGGTGCATGGAGCATGGGAGGGGATGGCGCTAGCCGGCAAGGGCAATCGCCCTTGCCGGCCATCGGAATTATGGCTTGATTTCGTCGTAGTTGCGCTGGAAATTGTGGCCGTAAAAGATTTCGAACATCTCTTTTTGCAGCTTTTCCTGGATCTCGGCTTTCTGATCGTCCGATAAATCGCTTTCCTTTTCGAACAAGTAATTTTCCAGTTCGGTTTCCTTCAGCATCATCTTGGTGTGGAAAATATTTTCCTGATAGACGTTCACATCTATCATCTGATAGCTTTCCAGCGTGTCTTTGGCAATATAGTTCTGGATCGACGTGATGTTGTGATCGATATAATGTTTCTTGCCGGAAATGTCGCGCGTGAAGCCGCGTACTTTATAGTCCATGATGACGATATCGGACTCGAAGCTGTGGATCAGGTAATTGAGCGCTTTCAGCGGCGAGATCTGGCCGCAGGTCGACACGTCAATATCGGCGCGGAACGTACTGATGCCGTTATCCGGGTGACTTTCAGGATACGTGTGTACCGTGATATGGCTTTTATCCAGATGCGCCAGCACGGTATCCGGCAATGGCCCTGGAGACTGGCTGTTCATGCTGGGCGGCGGCGGCAGGTCGCCTTCCGAAATCAGCATCGTCACACTGGCGCCTTGCGGTTCATAGTCCTGATGGGCAATATTGAGGATTTGCGCGCCGATGATTTCCGCAACATCTTTAAGGATTTGCGTCAGTCTATCGGCATTATAGGCTTCATCAATATACTCAATATAAGCCTGCTGCTGCTCGGCGGGGGCATAACATACATCGTATATATTGAAACTTAGAGACTTCGTTAAATTGTTAAAGCCTTGTAATTGCAACTTTTTCAAAATGGTTAAACCTCGATAACTTCAAAATCATGGGTGATTTCCACCTCCGCCTTGCTCAGCATGATGGATGCAGAACAATATTTCTCCGCAGACAGCTTGACTGCCCGCTCGACCGCTGCTGGTTTTAAATCACGGCCTTTTACAACGAAATGCAGATGAATTTTGCTGAACACGCTAGGTATGGCATCGACCCGTTCGGCGGAGATTTCCGCCACGCAATCAACGATGTCATGCTTGCCTTTCTGCAGAATCTGCACTACATCAAATGATGAGCAGCCGCCCACCCCCAGCAGGAGCATTTCCATTGGCCGTATGCCCATGTTGCGCCCGCCGTGATCAGGCGGGCCGTCCATGACTACAGCATGGCCGCTGCCGGATTCACCGACGAACATCACTCCGTCAACCCATTTGACTGTCGCTCGCATTTTTTTCCCCGGTTAAAAAAATGTGGCATAGAGTAGCATATAATATGCAATTGACAGAGCTTCAATGTTGATTTTTTTGTTAAAATCCTGCACTGTTATTAAAGGCGTACATACAACATGGATATTGAATGAGTTTTTAATATGACACTAATTTCCCAAGAAAACTCCAATAAAAGGGCGTTGGAGCAGTTTTTAAATCTTTGCCACAAAAAAAAATACCAGAGCAAAGCCACGATTATCAGGCCTGGAGATCCGGGGGATCGGCTGTATTATATCGTGGAAGGATCGGTCAGTGTCTGCGTGGAAGATGACGATGGGCATGAGCTGATTCTGGCCTATCTTAACAAAAATGAATTTATAGGAGAGATTGGTGTTTTTAAGGGAGTAGAAACGAGGAAAGTCACTATTAAAACGCGCAGTGAATGCCGGTTGGCTGAAATAGGCTATGACCGTTTCCGCCTGGCGCTGAAAAAAGAACTGCTCGAGTATGCGCCTGACCTGCTTTTCATGTTAGGCGAACAATTATCAGGCCGGTTATTGGCCGCCAATCGCAAGTTCTGCGATTTAGCCTTCATGGATGTGGAAGGACGAATCGCCCGGACTCTGCTGGATCTTTGCAAGGAGCCCGATGCCATCACCCATCCCGATGGCATGCAGTTGCACATCACGCGTCAGGAAATCAGCCGCATCGTCGGCTGTTCAAGAGAAATGGCCGGGCGCGTGTTAAAAGAACTGGAGGATAAAGGACTGATCAGCGCGCACGGCAAAACGATTGTTGTGTTTGGTACGCGTTAAGGCGCGAACAAGCAAAGGCGGCTCGGCAGGTCGCCCTTGCAGCAAGATTATTTAGCCGCTACGGAGGCCGCAACGCCTTTAAGCCGGGCTCCGGCGACCGGCTCTTCAGCGTGCCCCATGCTGTTCAAAAAGACAAAAGGCACGGAAGCCAACGTCATGCCTTTATTAATCTGTATGGCAAAATGCAAATGCGGGCCGGAAGTAAAGCCGGTGTTGCCGGAATAACCGATCAATTGCCCGGCAGCCACTTTCAGGCCCGGATAGACCTGGGCTTTATCCTCTTCCAGATGGGCATAAACCGCCATGGAGCCATCAGTGTGCAAAATCCTGATGCTATTGGCTTTTGAGTTATAGGTTTCGTCAATGCCGCCTTTATAGAAGTCATTGTCGACTTCCATGACCATTCCTGCTTTGGCTGCGTAAACAGGCGTGCCTATCGGCATGGCGATATCGACGGCATATTTGTTCTGCGCATCGGTATGGCTGAAACTGCCGCCAAAGGCCTGCGAGATTTGAAACGAGGCATCAGGCGCAATCGGCGGCAAATAGCTTTCCCTAGCCGTGTACTGTGGCAGAGGGCTGCCGGGCGTGTAACGGTATTGAAGAGCATATCCCGAGGATTCTTTTTCATTGATGCCGCCTATTTCAAAAAGTGTATCCGATTCTCCCGGCGCAATAACAAATCGCTGAGGCAGTTCAGGCATCGCACGGACGTTTTTCTGTTCGGCAAAATTGACTTCGACTTCCACGGGACCTGCATAATCGTTGCGAACATAATATTTTGGCTGTCGTCCTTCGCCGGACTTCAACAGCCAGACCCGCTGCTTGCTCGCCACCTTCATCTGCCTGACAGTTACCTGTTGGCTGGTCTTGGGCGGCTGATCAGTAAAATGCCACGTACCTTGCTCATCCTGAAATTTATAAAGTTTTTTGCCGGCGACATTAAATGAAATGAGCGCTGACAGCATTAAAATTAGTAATCTAAATCTCATTTTTTAGTCGGGGTCAAAGTCTATTCTCTGTCCATAAGAGTTCTGTAGTTTTTGTAAGTTTAAAAATGCAGGGCCCATGACTCAAACAGTGGTTCGACCTTCGCGGCCGCAAATACTTTATTGGCCTGAAAAATCAATAATTATATGTACTTATATCTGTTTTTTTAACATAAAAATGTTGGGCATGAATAAGCAATAGTACTGATTATTTTGTTGATAAGTTTCAGCTATGATCGCTATACACAAGTATTCCCAGCTGAGTTCGGGTGAGCGCAAACATAACACATGCAAAGGATAGTTATGATGGAAATCAGAGTATTTTCTGAATTGGCATGTCGATTTTATTTTCGTACAAATTTGTTAATGATTCCCAGGCAAACAGGTTAATTGGGCCGTAGCGAATTGAGAGTCCAGCAAGTGCCGGGTTTATTTATAAGCATCTCTTTTTTTGCGTTGTTATTTGAAGCTTAGTAGTAGAGCGAAAGACATGTCAGTCTTTTTCCATAAGTATCTGAACTTAAAGATAGTGAAGTGGCTTTAACGAAACGTGAGATTAAATATGAATGCAAATTTGCAAATTTTGTTTATTAGTACGGATCATTATTATCGGGGCTTGCTGAAAGGCTACTGCCATGCGCAGCAATTTACTTTTCTTGAATTGGCCGATGCTGTAACCATCAATAAGGAAGTCTTTAGTAACCACCTGGATCTGATTATCCTGGATATGCAGTGGGCTGTATCTTCATTGAAAAAAGAAGACTGGTTAGTATTGCAAGCGATGAGCTTCGCTCACCAGATACCCGTGTGCGCATTAGGGGACAAGGACTATAGTGATGCACTTGAAAGTAAACCAGACTCATGGATAGAGGCTTTTTTTGATGAGCAGCTCATTGTTGAACAATTGGATGGCTATCTGCTGAAGAAATTCATCCAGCATGCTCATGTGCACAGTGAAAGAAGGACTCAGGAAAGGCGCTCCACGGCCGATCGAAGGGCATCTTATCGGGGGGATGCATCAGGGCATCTGTTAGAGGCGGCACAATATGAACCGATGCCGAAAAATGGCAATGGCGATCACGGCACAACAGTCGGTCCTTTTCAAATTGATCGGCGATTTAAAACTGTCTCATTGTATGGGAAAAACATTGACCTTACCCGCAAGGAATTTGAATTGTTCGAGCTGCTGTCCAGGGATGTTGATCGCGTACTAATGGCCGAAGAAATCATTCAGCATCTCTGGCCTGGAAATAATCGCGCGACAAAGTCGGATCTTTATCAATACATGCACCTGCTGCGCAAAAAGATTGAAAAAGACCCTGATAACCCGCAATGGATTCTGACCGTCAAGGGCTTCGGATACAGGCTTGATGTGAGCTCTTCTGCTGAAACAAAAGCCCCGGAAGAAAATTATGACAATCTGGTCGCATGGCCAGGGACAGCCATTGCCCCTGTGGCCCAATAAAAACCTGCTGAAAATTAAATTGCACGGCCATAGCATGTGCTGCCAGCGCATTTATCTGTCTGATAGACTGGGCTCAGGATAAATATTAGCCTGCGATCGAGCATCATATTGCTCGAGAGACAGGCTGGATAATGAAGCGGGTTCGTCGACGACGCTAAATCATGTTCAATCCGGCAGAACCTTTCAAATAGGCCAGGCCTCACCCAGCGATCCTCGAGATCAAATTGCTTGCCCTTATCATTGATCGACTTCCTCTATTCCTTTCATTTACGGCAAAAAACAATTTAATTTCAACCACCTGTCTTCGAATTGAGGCGGGCTGACAATTTGGGGCGCAAGAACTCCTTAAGGGCATATCATGCTCAGCACAGCCTGCAATATATGAATGAGTGATAAAAGCGCTTATTTTTCAGATTGCAAAAATCATGGCGCTGATTGAGCTGAATATCGAACGAAAATGAACCATTAATCAAACGAACAATGAAACTGGTTAGCCGCCCATTTTAAAATCCAGCTGATTTTTGTTTTTTATTTATTAAAAAACGGGCAAATTCGCGATATCTACCATTTTCCTTCTTATTATCATCAAAGAGAACTCCAAAACCGAAGAGATTCTCTGATCCTTAAATAAAACGCCGGAACAGGTCTATTAACTTGTTCGCTTCTTCCGGATATATAAGGTATTCGGTTTGCGCCAATCTTAAATTTAAATATCAAACAATAATGAACCTTTTATCAATGCATAAGTATTTTTTCAGATTATGAGTATTTTTTGAGATTGGTTTTATGGAAATTTAAGGTCAGCTTGATCAAAACTAAAGCCGTGGTTGAGCTGGTAGCTTCGCCGGAGCAGCATCCGGTTTTTCTGGCTGATCCAAGTGCATCAGAGAAAGTCTGATGATTTTTTATCTCATATGGAGCTGGAACCCCATCCAATAAAAAACCTTAGCAGCAAGAAAAAGCTCAATTGCTTCAAGCGTTTCTTCAGGTTTTGGGTATTGTTTGAATCGGTTCTATGGAAATTTAAGGTTAGCGTGAATGAAATTAAAGTAGGTGTTGAGCTAGAGGGATTGCAAATGTCATTCTGATTTTTCTAGTTCATTCAAATACATCAGAAAAATCTGATGATCTTCTATCTCGTAAGGAGTCATGATATGAAACATTTCAATAAAAAAATCTTAACTGCAGGCATCCTGTTGGCTTTGGGCTCAGTTTCAAATGCATGGGCGGACCCTGCTCTTATTGGCGTGAAAGCGCAATTGCCCTCAGCCGGTGATGGTTCTGTTTCAGCTATAGACGGAAATGCAACCTCTAACTATAAGGTTAATGACTCAACCCTGGCCGGTTCTGTTACCGGTACAACTGCCATTTCTATAACTGCGCTTGCTTCTGTTACACCTAACAACAGCATAGCCGGTTCATTCGTTAGTACAGCCGGCATTAACCAGAGCGTACAAAACCTTGGCGACAACGCACTGGTTCAACAGCAGATTTCTGTTCAAGGCAACGTAAACGTCAATCGGTAAGAGGGCTGTTTAAGCTATAGCTTAGCTTCATTTAATGAAGCCTGCCGATGAGTGAATGGCTGCTTACCGGCTTTTACTGACACAGTGAAAATAACGGAATCAGGAGAATATGATGGACACGATTTTAAAGGGTGGCTTATTGACTCTCCTTGTCGTAATGATCTCAAGCCAGGCAGCGGTTGCCGGCTCTGCTGAAGACCGGAATGGGCTGGCTTTTTCGCAGGCCGAAACTGCAATGCAGGATGAATTGGACAATGAGCGTGGAAAAGGCGGTGTAGATTACCTAACACTTAATGGCATGAACCTGAAGGCGGAGTTAAGCGGCAACGAAGCCAATAATACGGTCACCGGTTACAATGTTATTGACAGTGGCGCATTTGCTAACGCTGTCGGCATAAACTCGGTTATTCAGAATACAGGCAATAATGTTCTTATTCAGGATGCGACTATCGTGAATGTGACAATCATGCCTTGAGCTTTTTTATTGAGAAGGATGCGGTATGAAACGATTGATCGTTATGTACATCTTTTTTATGCTGCCTGCGTTGAACAGTTATGCCGGATCTATCGATTTTAACGGTCTCGCGGGAGCCGGAAACTACAATATACCGGTGACGAGTTTTGCAGAGCGCCGGTTCAAGACCGTTTACAAGCAGCAATATGATTTCAGCTGCGGCTCGGCAACATTGGCAAGTTTGTTGACTTATCACTATGACGATGTGGTCGATGAACAAAGTGTATTTGCCGATATGTATAACAACGGCGATCAGCAGTTGATACAGAAGAAGGGATTTTCGTTATTGGATATGAAGTTTTATCTGGAGAGGCGGGGCTATCAGGCTGACGGATATAAAATCAAACTGGATCAGTTGATCGCAGCCAAGGCCCCGGCAATTACTATTATCGACAATAAGGGCTATCTGCATTTCGTGATCATAAAAGGGCTCAATGAGCGTGAGGTTCTGGTTGGTGATCCAGCCGTAGGCGTGAAAACGATCCCTCGCGATGAGTTCGAGGAAATGTGGGGCAACCGTATTCTCTTTGTAATCCATAATCAACCGAATAGGGCGGCGGCACGTTTTCAGGCTCAGGAAGATTGGGAACTTCAGATTAAAGCGCCATTAGGATCGGCAGTCGATCGAGCCAGCTTGGGGGAATTCAATCTGCTGCAGCCGGGGCATTGGGATTTTTAACAGCTTGATTCAGGAGTATTTAAGATGAAAGCTTACCGATTTAATCGTTACCGAAAACTCCCCGCAGCTGCAGTTTGGCTATTGATCGGCTTCACCTCTCAAGCGCCGGCATCTGATCTGACGGCAGAGGCGGACAGCCCACTTGCTAATTGGGAAGCCGCATCCGATGCCGAGCTGGCCGAATCACGCGGCGGCTTCACTTTGCCGAATGGCATGATGATTGATGTCAGTCTGGAAAAAACAATTTATCTGAATGGCAAGGAATCTTTTTCCTCTGTATTTCAGTTACCGAGCAACGTTGCGCTTTCTCAGAGCGGTTTACAAAACTTATCACAAATATTGACTGATTCAGGGCTGCACTCTGTTATCCAGAATAATCTGGACAATCAGATCATCAACGCTATTACTGAGATTAACATCACCTTGCGAAATCTGCCCTCAAATATCTCAACACTTGTTCCCGGTCTGCCAAACACCATTTCACTCATCGCAAATTAATAACCGATGTTGCGTGGTTGCAGGGTCGAATTCACTTGCGCTCTTTAGGGTATTCGACCCGGAACACTCGAGATAGACAGGCATTGCGAATACCCGCAAGGGGCACAAGTAAATTCGCACTTACACGGCATATCGAATTCTCCTGAAGCGCTTACCGTTGGCATTTCATCAGCCAATAAGTAAATCTACTTAAGTAATATCACTAATTGTTCGTCTATATATTGTTCGTCAATATGTAATGAAATATAAAAAGAAAAACATATTTTAATAATAATAACTATTTAAAAATTGGTTTTCACAGTCTGCTCAACGTTTCATAGATAAACGTTAAGCCGATATCCAAGGGGGCTCATTCCAGTCGTAGTTTTAGTCAGGCAGTTCTTCATTAATTACCGATTGCAGTTTTTAGCGCTTGAAGTGGTTAGCCGTTTATTAAATCAGGGGAGGGCTGTTATTTATTCTTGTCAGTGAAATAATGGAAATGAAGTAAATGAAGCTAGATAAAATTGGGGGTGTGGGATTTTCTCTCGTGGGAGTGCTTAACGGATTTGTCTTTAGCTCAGGTGTGCTGCTTAATAGCGAAGCTTTTGCCGAAAACGCAAGGCACCAGGAGAGCTCCATCGAGGAATACCGAAAACTTTTTCTGGAGCAGCAAAAAGAATTCGAGAAACAGCGGCGTATCATTACTGAGCAGGGTAAGGAAATCGAGATGTTAAAGGCACGTCTCGATTCTTTAACAAACCCGGCAGCCGGAATTAAGCCGGCACCGGTCAATCAGGCGGCCAAGCCGCCTGTAGTGGCCGCGAAAATGAATGCCGGCATGCAATCACAAAATCCGCTTCCTTCCAAACCTGTTGGCGAAGCACCTCCGCAAACAAAAGAAAAAGCAAGACCGCCTGAACTTCCTCGTTTGAGCGAGACTGTCGGCGGCGTGTTAACCAGAAAGGGAAATCTCGTCTTCGAGCCTTCATTGGAATACTCTTATATCGATAACAACAGGGTTTTTCTGGATGCATATACTTTCCCCGCTATTACTGTCGGCCTCATCGATATTCGACAGATTAAACGGCACAGTTTTATCGGCAATTTGGGCGCGCGGTATGGCATTACGGATCGCCTTGAACTGGAGTTCAAAGCACCTTATGTCTACCGTGAAGACACGCAACGTTCACGTCCTGCGGACAGTGGCGCAGGTATTGATGAAACATTCAATGCGACTGGAACTGATATAGGCGATTTGGAATTCGCTGCCCGCTATCAGCTTAGCGGCGGTTCCGGCGGATGGCCGATTCTCGTAGGCAACTTGGTGGCAACGGTTCCGACAGGAACAAGCCCGTTTGACGTGGAATATGCAATGGCTCAAGGCGTAGCTGGAGCGCAATTTCCGACCGAGTTGCCGACAGGCGTAGGCTATTTCAGCATTCAGCCCAGCATCACGGCGATGTACCCCTCGGACCCGGCCGTTTTTTTCGGGAATATCAGTTACAGTTATAACGCCGAGACGAGCGAGGCCGTTGGCAACTTTGATCCGGGCGATGCGGTAGGCTTAAGCTTCGGCATGGGCTTTGGCCTTAATGAACGCTCATCATTCAGTCTGGGGTACTCGCACAAACATGTCTTCAGATCTGACATTAACGGTGCGCCAGTGAGTGACAGCGAACTGGATATAGGACAACTCTTGGTTGGCTATTCTTTCAAGTACACCCCCAAAACGACTTTAAACTTGTCGCTCGGAATAGGCACGACAGACGATTCGCAGGATGTTAAGCTGAATGTCAGGGTGCCGATGACTTTTGATTTATTCTCATCAGGCTCATAATCCCGTTATTTATGGCATAGAGGAAAGGCAGGCTCTGACGTCATTGAAAAAGACAAAAATGTCTGGTCTCCGGGCGCCGCATTAAGGATGCGCTGGTTGAGAAAGTGAATAATGCTTCGTTCAAATCAGACAACTTATTGGATCCGTTGCCGATCATAGTCACGCTCTGCGTGTTGGCTTGATATTCTCAGGGCATTTCAAACAAATACATCTTATGCATCCGTTCACGGATTGGTTATCATGTGGGTTTTCCAGGTCTGTGGGTCGAGCATGTCGTTTATCAATCTTCTTGAATCTGAACTTGAAGCATTACCCGAAGCGTTAAGCGCTAACGTAACATCATCCCTGAGTGCATGGTGCGGACGGCTTTCCGAATTGGAACTAACTTTTCAGGCAGCGCCGGAATTCGTGGCTTCACTGGTCAAGGTCTGGGGATCGAGTGATTTTGTTACGGAAAGCTGTACGCGCCGGCCGGAAATCATCGTCGACCTGGTGAATTCCAACGATCTGTTCATCGCCTATGACGAGCAGGGCTATCATAGCCGAATGGCACAGCTGGCAGTCGATTCCGAAGCCTCGCTGATGTCTGAATTGCGCCGTTTCCGTCGGCGGGAAATGATCAGGATCGCTTGGCGCGATCTGGCCGGCTGGGCTGAGCTGAATGAAACGTTGCTTGAATTGTCGCTGCTGGCCGATGCCTGTATTCAATATGCGCTGGACTTCCTGTATCAGAAAGCCTGCGACTTGCGCGGCACGCCTTTGCTGGCTGACGGCAGTCCACAGCAGTTGATCGTGCTGGGCATGGGCAAGTTGGGCGCCTACGAGCTGAATTATTCTTCCGATATCGACCTGATTTTCGCCTATGCCGAAGACGGCGTCCTGCCGGATCGCAAGGAAACCACTTATGGTGAGTTCTTTACTCGTCTGTGCCGGAGTTTGGTCAAGGTGCTCGATGAAATGACCGTGGACGGCTTTGTGTTCAGGACGGACATCCGGCTCAGACCGTATGGCGACAGCGGACCCATCATCATGAATTTCGACGGCATGGAGATCTACTATCAAACCCAGGCTCGGGAATGGGAACGCTACGCCATGATCAAAGTCCGCCAGGTTGCGGGCGACTTTAAAACCGGTGCGCAACTGATAGCCATGCTGAAGCCTTTTGTGTATCGGCGTTATCTCGATTACGGCGCTTTTGAGGAATTGCGTTCGTTAAAGTTGCAGATTATGCAGGAGCTGAAACGCAAGGACCGTATGGAAAACGTCAAGCTGGGGCCGGGCGGCATACGCGAAGTCGAGTTCATCGGACAGGCTTTTCAGTTGATTCGCGGCGGCAGTGAACGGTCGCTGCAGAAGCGCGGCATTCTGGATATTCTCCAGCGGCTCGGCGAACTGGAGTTATTGACTCAAAGGGACGCCGAGCAGTTAATTGCGTCTTATCGTTTCCTGCGCCGGGTGGAAAACCATATTCAGGCATATCAGGACCGGCAAACGCATGATTTGCCTACCGATCCGGTCGTGCGGGAAATACTGGCCTATTCGCTGGATTATCCCGCCTGGCTTGCATTTAAAGCCGATCTGGACCGAGTCAGAGCTCAGGTACATGCCGTGTTTGGTCTGGTCTTCTCGCTGTCGAAACAGGCTGATGCCGACAGCATCAGCCGGAAAATCTGGAACTGCACAGCCGATGACGCCGAATTGGCAGACGACCTGAGCAAGTACGGTTTTGAGCGGACCGATGAGATGCTGGCCGCCATCAAGGCGTTTAAAAATTCGCTGGCCGTCAGAAAACTGACAGCCAAAGGCGCCGGTGTCCTTGACCGCCTGATGCCGCAATTGATAGAAGCCATGATGCAGGTCGACAACCCCGATGAAACCTTGAAGCGCATTCTGAAGTTATTTGAAGCTGTCGTCGGACGGAATGTTTACTTGTCGCTGCTGGCTGAGAATCCGGGAGCGCTGGCTCAATTGGTCCGCCTGTCGTCGGCAAGCCCCTGGATCAGCGATTATCTGGCGCATTATCCCATTTTATTTGATGAGTTGCTTGATGCGCATTCGCTATTCGAGCCGCTGAAAAAAGCCGATCTTGATGCGCAACTGAGGGTTTTGCTGGCGCAAATCGAGATTCAGGACCTGGAGCAGCTGATGATCGTGCTACGGCAGTTCAAGCAGTTGAATGTGCTCAGGGTCGCGGCGGCCGATATCATGGGCGTTATTCCGCTGATGGTGGTCAGCGATTATCTGACTTATATCGCCGAAAGCATCGTCGAACATGTTGTCGAGCGTGCCTGGCTGATGCTGACCGAAAAACATGGCTACCCGCCCGGCAGCAATGACAAGGCGATAGGCTTTGCCGCGCTCGGGTTCGGAAAGCTGGGCGGTATCGAGCTTGGCTATGGCTCCGACCTGGACATGGTGTTCCTGTATGACTGTGCAGACGGCAATGCCTTGACCGACGGCCCGAAGCCGATTCCGTGCACGCAGTTTTACGGGCGCCTGGGACTGAAAGTCCGGCACATTCTCGATACCAAATTGTTGTCGGGCGTGCTTTACGAGGTTGACATGCGGTTGCGGCCCAGCGGTCATTCAGGGCTTTTGGTTACCCATGTCAATGCGTATGAAGATTATTTACGAAACCAAGCTTGGACCTGGGAGCATCAGGCGCTGGTCAGGGGGCGCTTCATTGCCGGCGATCGGCGGCTGAAAGAGCAGTATGAAGCGATCCGGCGCCGAATCCTGAGTTTGCCGCGTGATACCGAGCAGTTGAAAAAGGAAGTCCGCGAAATGCGCGAAAAGATGCGCGCCGCGTTGGATTCGAGCGAAGCGGACAAGTTTGACTTAAAACAAAGCAAAGGCGGTATTGCGGATATTGAGTTTATAGTACAATTCGGCGTTTTAGATCAGGCGTCGAAAAACGTCGCATTGACCACCTATACAGATAATGTCAGGCTGCTGGACGGTTTGCAGGCGCAGGGTTTTATGACTAAAGACCAGGCGGAAACGCTTAAAGCCATCTACTGCGCATATCGTGATTATGGTCATAAACTGGTTTTACAGGGCGATCGCGCCATTATCGATGAAGCTGAAATTGCCGGAATGAAGGCGCAGGTCGAACAGATGTGGCACGATTTTATGGAATAATTATTAAGTAATTACAAACACTAATGGTGGAGAATAAACAATGACGATGGACGATAGAGACGGCGTTATTTGGCTGGATGGGCAATGGGTTGAATGGCGGGAAGCTAAAGTCCATGTGTTGACGCATACCTTGCATTACGGTTTGGGCGTATTTGAAGGTCTGAGAGCCTATCATACGAAAAGAGGCACAGCGATATTCAGAATGCAGGAACACACGGATCGTTTGTTCCGTTCGGCGCATGTCATGAACATGAAAATGCCTTTCGGCAAAGACGAAATCAACCAGGCGCATCGTGATGCGGTCGCTAAAAACAACCTGGACAGCGCGTATATCCGCAGTATGTGCTTTTTCGGTTCGGAAGGCATGGGGCTTCGGGCCGACAACCTGAAAGTCCATGTCATGGTCGCGGCCTGGTCATGGGGCGCCTATCTGGGCGCGGAGAGCATAGAAAAAGGCATCCGTATCCGCACGTCTTCCTATACCAAAAACCATATCAACAGCACCATGTGCAAAGCCAAAGCCAATGGCAATTACATCAATTCCATCCTGGCATTGCAGGAAGCGCTGGCTACCGGCTACGATGAGGCTTTGTTGCTGGACCATCAGGGTTATGCGGCCGAAGGCAGTGCCGAAAACCTGTTCATCGTGCGCAACGGCAAGATTTACACCCCGGAAACCACCTCGGCGCTGGAAGGCATTACCCGCGATACGATTATCGCGATCGCCAGAGAACAAGGTTTCGAGCTGATCGAAAAACGCATTACCCGCGATGAAATTTATGTCGCCGATGAAGCGTTCTTTACCGGTTCCGCTGCCGAAGTCACGCCGATCAGAGAACTGGACGGACGGGCTATTGGTACTGGCAGCCGCGGTCCTGTCACAGAAAAACTCCAATCCCTGTATTTTGACTATGTGCATGGTCGTCGGGACGATCATGCCGAGTGGCTGACTCCCGTTGCCTAAAAGTAACATCACAAAGATCCTGGTCGTCGGTCCCTCATGGGTCGGCGACATGGTCATGGCGCAAAGCCTGTTCATCACGCTGAAACAGGCTGATCCGCATTGCCAAATCGATGTATTGGCCCCGGCATGGACATTTTCATTGTTGGAACGCATGCCTGAAGTGACAACGGCCATCTCCATGCCGCTGAAGCGCGGGCAATTCGGCCTGATAAATCGCATAAAACTGGGCAGGCAGCTGCGTTCGGCAGGTTATGATCAAGCCTTTCTGTTGCCCAATTCCTGGAAGTCGGCCTTAATACCTTTCTTTGCCGACATTCCCAGGCGCACAGGATACATTGGGGAATGCCGCTGGGGATTGCTCAACGATGCCCGCAAACTGGATAAAAAACGGCTGACCATGACCGTTCAGCGGTTTGTGGCGCTGGGCTTGCCGAAAGCGGCAGTCTTGCCGCCCGAATATCCGGCGCCGCGGATCATGGTTGAACCGGACAGGCGGCAGCGCGTTATTGAAAAATTCAACCTTACCCGCTCGGAGAAAATCCTGGCCTTGTGCCCCGGCGCCGAATACGGCCCTGCCAAGCGCTGGCCGGCCGGCCATTATGCCGAGGTGGCGCGGCAAAAAATCGCTCAGGGCTGGCAGGTCTGGCTGTTCGGTTCCGACAAGGACAAAGACGTTGCGGAAGCCATCAATCAGGAAGCCGGCCGACTGTGCACTGATTTCAGCGGCCGCACCTCGCTGGCCGAAGCGGTCGATTTACTGTCGCTGGCCAGTACTGTCGTGACCAATGATTCGGGACTGATGCATGTGGCCGCCGCGCTCGACAGGAAAGTCATCGCGATATACGGCTCTTCGGACCCTGGCTTTACGCCGCCGCTGAATAAAAAAGCCCAGGTTGTCTCGTTGAATCTCGATTGCGCGCCCTGCTTCAAGCGCGACTGCCCGTTGGGCCATACGCGCTGTCTGACTGAAATCCGGCCCGACCAGGTGCTTGATCTGATCGCAGTGGATTAAAGGTCAGATATAGTGAGAATCGCCATTGTCAAACTGTCCGCGCTGGGCGATATTGTCCATGCCATGGTGGCGTTGCAATTCATCAAGGCCGCCTTGCCTGACAGCCGGATAGATTGGATCGTGGAAGAGCGCTTTGCCGGCGTGTTGAAGGACAATCCCGATATTGACAACGTCCTGACGGTCAACCTGAAATCCTTGAAAAACAACAAGATGTCTGTTTTCAGACAGCTTAAAACAATTCGCGGTTATGCTGTAAATAACTACGATCTGGTTATTGATGCACAGGGTCTGATTAAATCGGCGGTTACGGCCAGATTCCTGGGCAAGCGCGTCGCCGGCTTCGATGCCGACTCGGTCAGGGAGAAAGCAGCCTCCTGGTTTTACGATGTCAAAGTGGCCTGCGCCTATGATGCTAATACTATCGACAGGAATGCCACGGTGCTGTCGGAGCCTTTAGGCATCCGCATCAGCAGGGAACAAATCCTGACCAAAAAGCCGTTTTTGTTTTTCGATCATGAAGATCAAAGCCTCTATACTTATTTGCGGCAAGATCGGCTCAATATCGTGCTGGTCATCGGCTCAACCTGGGAAAGCCGAAACTATCCGGCCAACAGATTTATAAAGATAGCCGAGGCGTTACAGCAGAATTGTCTGGTGATCTGGGGCAGCGAGCAGGAGAAAAACACCGCCGATTCGATGGCCTCGCAGTCGCGCTTTATCAACGTCATGCCGAAACTGGATTTAAACAGCCTGAAGGCATTGATCGCCAAGGCCGACCTGCTGATCGGCAATGACACGGGGCCGACACATATGGCCTGGGCCTTGAATAGACCATCCATCACGATTTTCGGCCCGACGCCGGTCAGCCGCGTCTATCAGACCGATATCAACAAAGTGGTGAAGTCGGCATCAAGCGTCAATCCTTATAAACTGAACAAGCAGGATTACTCGATCAGAGAGATCAGCGAGCAGGAGATTATCGGCAAGGCCAGAACTTTATTGAGGCTGTGACTCAATCACAGAAATAATAGTGCAGTTGTGGAACTAAAGGTTGAAAACCGAGTCACAGTTGGTTTATAAGAAAACCTATAAAGGTGCCAGGTTTAGTTAATAGCAAGGCTTTATTCTCGCAAGCACAGGTGGGATAGGCGGCAGATGGAATTTATATGACAGAGCAAGCAACCGCATACCATGATTTATTGAAAACGTTACAGACCAGGGACAAACTTTCGTCCGGTGAACTGAACAAAGTTGAGCGCATAAGAAAAACGGCCATTTCGGAAAATCTGCCTCAACTGCTAGTGAAGCTGGGCTTGTGCTCGGAACTCGATGTGGCCGACGCATTTGTCGAGTCAGGCGGGTTCGAGAAGATTACAGCCGATCAGTATCCGCTGGAGATGCAATTGCCGGAAAGTATCTCATTGCGTTTTTTAAAACAGAACCATGTGATCGGCATCAAAAACAGCGACGAGGCCATTACCATCACGATGATGGACCCTGAAGATCAGTTTGTGATCGATGCGCTGAGGCTGGCGACTGGCAAGGAGATCATTCCCAAGGTCGGCCTGCTGTCGGAAATCGATGCGGCGCTGGAAATCCAGTACGGCGAAGGCCGGTCGCAGATGGAAAGGATTGTCGATAATCTTCAGTTCGAAGATACCGGTGGCGAGGAAGATCTGGAGCATTTAAAGGATTTGGCCAGCGAAGCGCCGGTTATCAAAATGGTCAACCTGATCATGCAGCGCGCCATCGAAATGCGCGCCTCGGATATCCATATCGAGCCGTTCGAGCAAGCCCTGAAAGTCAGGCTGCGCATTGACGGCGTTTTACAGGATATCAATGCGCCTCCCGTTAAATCGACAGCTGCCGTCATTTCCCGCATCAAGATCATGGCCAAGCTGAACATTGCCGAACGCCGGCTGCCGCAGGACGGCCGCATCAAGGTGCAAATGCTCGGCAAGGAGCTGGACCTGCGTGTGTCGACCATACCGACGATGTACGGCGAAAGCGTCGTCATCCGTTTGCTCGACAAGGAAAGCACCGTATTCGATTTCGAGTCCCTGGGCTTTTCCGGCAGGCATTCGAAACAGTTCATCGATGTTCTGGCGCAGCCGCACGGCATTATCCTGATTACCGGTCCGACTGGTAGCGGTAAATCAACCTCGCTGTATGCGGCGTTGAAGCTGTTGAATACGTCCGAGCGCAAGATCATCACGGTCGAAGATCCGGTGGAATATCAGCTGGAGGGCATCAACCAGATTCAGGCCAAACCACAGATCGGTCTGACTTTCTCCGCGGCGTTGCGCTCTATCGTTCGTCAGGACCCCGATGTCATCATGATCGGTGAGATGCGTGACCTGGAGACGGCGAAAATTGCCGTGCAGTCGGCGCTGACCGGGCACTTGGTGTTATCGACGCTGCATACCAACGATGCCGCCGGCGGTGTAACGCGTTTGCTGGATATGGGGCTGGAAGAGTATTTGCTCACTTCCACCGTGAATGGCATATTGGCGCAACGGCTGGTCAGAAAACTGTGCCCGGAATGCAAGGAACCTTATGTCGCACCGCCTCTCGTTGTCGAGGACAGGCATTTGCGGCGTTTCATGCCGGAAGGCGATATCGTACTGTACAAACCGGTCGGCTGCTCAGCCTGCGGCGGGCTTGGCTATCGCGGACGTCTGGCTATCATCGAATTTCTGCTGATGACGGATCCGATCCGTAAACTGATCATGGCGCATGAAGAAGCCGGCACCATTCAGAAATTGGCTATCGAACAGGGCATGGTCACGATGAGCGATGACGGATTGCAGAAGGCCTTGCAAGGCATCACGACTATAGAAGAAGTGATGCGCGTCACAACGGAAGGCTGATATGGCTTTGTTTTCTTATAAAGCCATCAACAGTCTGGGCGAGACTGAGGAAGGCGTTCGCGATGCCTCTGACGAGCAAGGGCTGATCGCGGCCCTGCAATCGGAAGGTTACATACCGATCCGCGTGGCGCCGGCCACCGCCAGGTCGTTCCTCGGATTCAATCTGGGAGCCAAACAGTCGCGCCTGTCCCAGAAAGAGATCGGTCTGCTGACCAGCGAATTGGCGACCTTGCTGGAGTCCGGCCTGCCTCTGGACCGGTCGCTGTCGGTATTGATGGATTTGACGGCTGACAACGAGCGCCTGAACAAGCTGCTCGGACGGGTTCTGGAAAGAGTGAAAGGCGGCTCCTCCCTGGCCGATGCGCTGGAGAAGCAGGCCGGAGTCTTCAGCAAGTTTTATATCAATATGATCCGTGCGGGCGAGGCGGGCGGCAGCCTGGGCGAAGTGTTGACGCGGCTGGCGGATTATCTGGAACGTTCGCGCGAATTGAAGGATACGATCAGCACCGCGTTGATTTATCCGGTCATCTTGTTGGTGATGTCATTGGCGTCGTTGTTTGTAATGCTGACATTCGTCGTGCCGCAATTTACCGAAATGTTTGAGAGCGCCGGCAAGGCTTTGCCGGTACCGACCCAGATCGTGGTCGGCCTGGCTGAATGGCTGCAAAGCTACTGGTGGATACTGGCGCTCCTCATGGTTGTCGCCTACGGCTATATGAATTTTCAACTGGCCGACCCGGTCACCAAGAAAGCATGGGACAGGCGCTTTCTGGCCATGCCTTTATTCGGCAGCATCATTCTGAACAAGGAAACCGCCAACATCAGCCGCACGTTGGGAACTTTGCTGGGCAATGGCGTTTCTATACTGACTGCTTTGGCGATAGCGCGTGAGACTGTCGACAACCTGGCCTTGGCCGAGGTCTGTGCCGATGCCGAGGAGCAGTTAAAGCAGGGCAGGAACATGTCGGACGCTTTATTGGAAAAAGGCGTACTGCCTAAAATGGCCATGCAGATGATAAAAATGGGCGAAGAAACAGGGAAGCTGGAAGAAATGCTCCTGCGCGTGGCAACTATTTATGATAAACAGCTTAGAGTAGCGATACAGCGTATGCTGGCATTGCTTGAGCCGGCTTTGATAATCACTTTGGGCGTTATGATTGCGGGTATTATCGTGTCGATTCTGCTGGCGATTTTGAGTGTTAATGACTTAGCTTTTTAATGGAAAATTTTTTTACGATGAAACAATATAGAAAACGTACAGAAACTGGCTTTACCTTACTTGAATTATTGGTCGTGCTGGGCATTATCGCCCTGTTGGCCGGCATAGTCGGGCCTCAAGTCATGAAACACATGGGCGAATCCAAAACCAAAGCGGCCCGCGTTCAAGTTGAAGATCTGTCCGCCGCGCTTGACATGTATAAGCTGGATCTGGGCAATTATCCGACGACCGAGCAGGGCTTGAAGGCACTCATCGAATCGCCTGAAAGTGCAAAACGCTGGAACGGTCCTTATCTGCAAAAAGCCAAAATGCCGCTGGACCCTTGGCAGCAGGAATACCACTATGTATTTCCGGGCGAACACGGCAAATTTGATCTTTACACGCTGGGCGCAGACGGCAAAGAAGGCGGCGAAGGCGAAGATCAGGATATCGCAAGCTGGGAATGATGCATAAAACTGAAGGCTCAGGGTTGAGCTCAAAAAGAGCGGCGGGCTTGCGTCTCCCCGCTCATTGGGCATTGTCCAGGACTCAAGGATTTACGCTGCTGGAGCTAATGGTTGTGCTTTTTGTCATCATTCTGGGTTTTTCAATTGTCGCGTTCAATCTGTCATCAGGACGCGAATCGACGCAGCTTCGCGCCGCGGCAAGGGATATTGTTTCGGCGTTGCGTTATGCAAGAGGACAGGCTTTGCTCTCCCATCAGCAGACTACCGTCACCCTTGACCTTGGCGATAACAGCTATCAGGTAAGCGGCCGGGATAAGGTTTTTACGATTCCCGAGTCCATCGATCTCTCGCTGGTCACGGCCCAGGACGAATTAACCGGCGAAGGCCAGGGTAATATACGCTTTTTTGCCGACGGTTCGTCGACAGGCGGAAGAGTTACGCTGGAGCGGGGCGGTTCCAAATGGCGCATCGATATCAATTGGCTGACCGGCCAGGTTGAGCTTGAAGATGCCAGCGAAGGTGCGCATGGGTAAACAACGAGGTTTTTCCCTGCTGGAAATCCTGATTGCGTTTTCAATACTGGCGCTTTCGCTGGGGATTTTACTGAAGATTTTTTCCGGGGGCGTCAATACGGCGTCTGTGGCCGATGAATACACGGCCGCTGTGCAGATCGCCGAATCGTTAATGGTTCAAACGGGGGTGGAAACACCGTTGCAGCCAGGAGAAAGGTCGGGAGTGGAAAATGAAAAATACCGTTGGCTGGTTTCAGTAAGTCCTTTTACGCCGACGATTGAAAATTTTGATTCGGCAACGTTACCCATATTGCTTTTCAAGGTTAACGTCATGGTAGCCTGGGGCGATGATCAGGCGAGCGAGCGACAGATTGAATTAACCAACCTAAGACTCGTCAATAAAGCATTATGAGAAGCTGGAGGCAAAAGGGAGCTTTTTCTGGTGATTCGCCATGTAACTCATCGCGTGGCTTTACGCTTATCGAAGTTCTTATCGCAATGACTTTGCTAAGCGTTATGGTTGTGCTACTGTTTGGCAGTCTGAAAATTTGTGCCCAAAGCTGGGAAATGGGCGAAAAGAAAATCGCCGAAGTCAATGAAGTGGCTGTCGTCTACAATTTTTTTCAACAGCATCTATCGGCCGCCAAACCTTTAAAGGATGACTTTGCGAAAGATGAGTCATCTTTACAGAATGACTTTACGGAAGAAGAGAGTAAGTTGTCTTTTCAAGGCGATGCGCAATCCTTGCAATTTGTTTCCGTATTTCCCGCCAGTGCCGGGCGGGCGGGCTTGCAGCTGTTTTCCCTGGCAGTGCAGGATGAAGGGCCGCAAGGGAACAGTAACGACGGCGCTGAAATAAAAGTGACGTTGACGCCGTTTTTTCCGCTTGCCGAAGGCGAGGAATGGCAAAAGGAGGAGGCTGTCCTGATAAAGCATGTGAGTCATTTTGCTTTGTCTTATTTTGGTCCGGATCAGGAAACCGGCGAGAGCCAATGGCGGGACGAATGGCTCAACAAAAATGCCTTGCCGCGCCTGGTAAAAATCCAGATCGAGCGGGAAGATGAAGTTTACTGGCCGGATATGGTCATCGAACTTAAGGTGGGCGGTGATTCGAGCACCTTAACAGGTGGTGCAGAAGATTCAGGGGTAACAGAGTGATACGCATCAGGAAGCAGGTAAGGCAGAAGGGATTTGCGCTGGTTCTTGTTTTGTGGATATTGAGCCTATTGACTATCATGGCAGGCAGTTTTGCGCTGACTATGCGCAGGGAAGCTGCCATTATTGAAGGCATCAAAAATAACGCGCAGGCCATGGCCGTGGCGGAATCGGGGATTGCCATAGCGGAAATGATGATGTTGATTCCCGATGCGGGCAGGCGTTGGCGGGCAGACAGCAGTGTTTATCAAATAAACTTCGAGAGTGGCAAAGTGCGTATACGGCTTTTATCCGAAACCGGCAAAATAGATCTGAACACGGCCGATCAGGCAGTGTTGCAGGCACTGGTAAGTCATGCCCCCATTGATGAAGGTCAGCAGGCTGGGCTCGTCAATGCCATTCTCGATTGGCGCGATGAAGATGACCTGGTGCGCGAGGACGGCGCGGAAAAGAAAGAATATCAGGATGCCGGTTTAAACTATCAGCCCCGAAACAAACCTTTTCAGGACATCGAGGAATTGCAGTTGGTGCTGGGCATGAACGAAAGCGTTTATGATTGGTTGCAGGGTTTGATCACCGTTTATTCGAGAGGGTCTACGGTCAATCTGCAGCTGGCGTCTCCGGAAGTTTTGCAGGTGTTGCCGGACCTGGACGAAGCGGCGAAAGACGAATATATGCAAGCCAGGCGGGAGCGTTCGGTCGATGCCTTAAAGTCGGCATCACCTTTTAATGAATCATCTTCTTTGGAAGAGACTGGCGAGAGTGCGGCTCCAGCCACAGACAGCGGGGCGGTGACCATTATTTCCGAAGCGCAGCTGGATGACGGCTCAACCGCTGTAATAAACGCGATAATAGCAAGATCAAACAGTGAACAACAATCCTTTGGTCAACAGCCTTTTGGCCAACAACCCTTTGGTCAACAATCCGCGGGACAGCAATCCATGGACCAACAATCCTCGCCGTTTCAGATTTTGAAATGGCAACGCAACTACGCAGGCAATGACTCATTATTCTCTGATGAAATGAGCGAATTATTAGTGACAGAATATGCTGAACCTCAATTCGACAATTGAACTGGATTTCAAGAAGTTTTTTCGCTGGTGGGCGCGAGAACTTAGTTTCTTGGTACCGGAAAAAATCAAGCAGCTCGTCAGCGAGAAGCGGGGCATTATTCTGGTTAGACCAGACAACCACCACCTGGAAATGACCTATGTCCTCAACGGAAAAGTAGAGCCGATAGCCACGCTGGAGCGAAATGAACCCGATATGGCGGAAGTCAAGGCGCTATTAGCCAGAGACGAAAGATTTGCCAAGGCTGATGTCGTTATCAGGTTGACCCGGCAGGATGCTATTCAAAAAGAATTGACCCTGCCTCTGGCAGCAAAGGAAAACTTGGCTCAGGTTGTTTCCTATGAGCTGGACCGTTATACACCGTTCAAACCGGAGCAGGTCTATTTTGCCGTTAAGCCTCTGGCAGACGCCCATGAGCCCGGGCAAATCAATGTCATGCTGGTGCTGACTCCGCGGGAAGTACTTGAGGCGCTCTATGACGATGTAAGCGCGCTGGGCCTGTCGCCCAAAATTGCCGATTATGAGGATGCTGCCAATGATCTTGAGCAGGACTATGATTTTTACAATTTGCTGCCGGAGCAGTTCAGGGAGAAAACCAACAAAAACGCTGCATTGGTTCATGGAGCCTTGATCAGCGCGGTATTTGTCCTGCTGATAGCCGCTATAGCTTTGCCGGTCTGGTTTGAATACCGGGCGGTCAATGCATTAAGCGAACAGCTTGGAGGCATAGAGAAAGAGGCGCGTAAAATCGATGCCTCGCAGTCGGAAATCGATGCGTTGGTGGAAGAGTCGCGCCGGCTGGTTGATGTCAAAAGCTCGGCGCCATCGGTCGTAGTCATGTTGAATGCGTTGAGCGCTTTAATAAAGGATGACACCTGGCTGACCTATGCGCAGTATTCGGATGGGCATCTGCAGATACAAGGGGAGTCGCCGTCCGCTTCTGCCTTGATTGCCGTTCTGGAAGCCTCGCCATTGTTTGATAACGTCCGGTTTGTATCGCCGGTTACGCAAGACAAAATCAGCGGGCTTGAACGGTTTCAGATCACCGTGGATGTGACCAAAGCAGGAGGCATTAATGGCGGCGTATAACAAAACCCAGCGCTGGATTGCGGTAGGCCTCCTGGCGGCTGTGATAGTGATTTTTGGTGTCGTTGTTATTGCGCCCATTGTCAGCAAGGGTATGGAACTGCATGAAACCAAGAATGCGCTGGTTTTCAAGCTCCAGAAGTACCAGCGGATTTTAGCCAGGAAAGACGCCGTCACTGAAGGCATGGATAAAATAAAAGCCCAGCATTTGTCCCAAGGTTATTTTAATGCTCAAGGGACTGGCGCTCTGGCGTCCGCGGATGTACAGGAGTTTATTAAAAAGGCGATTGTCGATGCAGGCGGGCAATTGACCAGTACTCAGGCGCTTCCTGTCAGCAATAAGGATGGCTTCAGCCGCATTATGGTCAAAGTCAGAATGACCGGCACTATTGAAGAGCTGCGCTCAGTGTTGTACAAAATGGAAACGTCGGTGCCGCTGATCATCGTCGATCAGATCGATATAAGGCCGGTGCGAGGCATAAGAAACAGGAAAACCCGACAGATTGAATCGAGCAATGAATTGAATGTGAATTTTCAGGCCGTTAGTTTCATGAGAATACCGCCAGGATGAATGTTAAATTAATTAAATTATTGGCCTCCGTTTGTACCGTCCTGCTGTTGATTATTACTGCCGAGTGGTTATATGCGAAGCATTCCAGAAAGCAACTGCAGAAATCGATTACATCCGTTGAAACCCAACCCTACAAAGTAGGCGACTTGCCAAGCCTGGTGCTGACGAAACAACCGGAGGACAAATACGCTGATCTGGTCACACGGCCCTTATTCATCAAAGGGCGGAGACCTGTAGAAACGGTCGAGGTTGAAGAAGCAACCGCAGTTGGAGGTTCCGATAGTTTTGAATGGCAGCTAACGGGTGTCTATACGAAAGGCAAACAGTTATCAGCCTTGTTCAGCCGTGATAAAGCACCAGCCACGGAAAAAAAATACCTTAAAATAACTGAAGGCGATGATATCAGCGGCTGGACACTGGCCGAGATTCATACAGACAAAGTCGTACTCAAGCAAGGAAGTCATCAAAAAGAGCTTATGCTAAGAAAACCAAAATTAAAAGAATTACCCAAGAAAAAAAGCATACCCAACGCATTTACGCCTAAAGCAGAGGCGCCCAAAGCGGAAGACACGTCAGGAAATAGCGAAAATGAAGAATAATATAAAAAAAATAAAAAAAGCTTCCTGGGCTGTTGTTCTGGGGCTTTCGCTGTCAAGTTGCGAATTTATGGGGCCGCCGGTAGCCGTTAAAAAACCGCTGCCGCCAATACGTACGGACCAGCCGGAGGAACAGGAAGGAGCCGTTTTTAAACACTTGCAAAACAAGCCGCATCCCAGTGAAAAAGTGCGGCCGGCGGCGGAGCTCTATCCCGGAACGGAACGGTTCGTGTCGCGGACGGCAACGCAGCCGGGCAGGGGCGCAGCTCGGGGCGAAGGCGCATACAGCCTGAACTTTGATGAAGCCGACCTGGGCGAAGTGGCGAAAGTGATTCTGAGCGACATACTTGGTGAAAACTATGTATTGAGCCCCAAGGTGGCCGGCAAGGTGACGCTGCAGACCACCCAGGCTTTAACGAAAGAAGAATTATTGCCTACCCTGGAGATGTTGCTGCGCATGAATAATGCGGCGCTGGTCAAGGACGGCCGCGTTTATCATATCGAGCCCGCGGCAGAGGCGTTATACAGCACCGACTTTGCAAGAGCTGGCGCGGCCGGTTACCAGGTGAAGGTCATACCGATCAGGAATGTGGCCGTACAGGATATCGCCGAAGTAATCAAGCCGCTGGTGCAGGAAAAAACCATCCTGCAAGTCGACGGCATGCGCAATCTGCTGGTTGTTTCCGGAACGGCCGATGAACTGGCGCGTATTATGGATATGGTCGCCACTTTCGATATCGATGTCTTGAGAGGGCGTTCATTCGGTATTTTTCCTTTAGTGCATGCCGCGCCGGAGCAGGTTATTGAAGAGCTGGATGCCGTGTTTAATAAAACTGAAAAAGATGAGAGCACCTTTTTCCGGTTTATAGAAATCGAACGGTTGAATGCCATCCTGGCCATTACGCACCAGGCCTCTTATTTAAGAGACATTGAAAGCTGGATACTGCGGCTGGACCGGTCGACTACGGCTACCGGCGGCGGTGTGAATGTCTATAAGGTTCAGAATGTCGATGCCGTAGAATTGGCGGCGACATTGAATGAAATTTTTACCGGCGCATCGACAAAGAAAGATAAAGGCGCAAAGGTTGCTCCCGGAAAAAAAGCCGCTGAAATCACCAATAAGCAGGGGCAGGAGGCGGCAAAAGCGGCTTTCAGCAAACCTGCGGGATCAGAAGGCGGCGGCGTTGCCGAGGTGAGTAAGGAAGTCAGAATTATTGCCGATGAGATCAATAACTCGATCGTCGTTGTCGCGACGCCGGAAGAATATGAAAAGATTCGCGCCGTTATCGTTCAGCTCGATGTTATGCCGCTGCAGGTCTTGATCGATGCGACCATCGTATCGGTGAACCTGACCGACAGTTTAAAGTACGGTATTCAATGGTTTTTAAGTCATCATAATGTGGGTGGCGATCATGTCATTACTAATACTAACACGAGTGGATCAAATATAAGAGGATCATTAGCGGAAGCGCAGGCGGAAGGGACATCGCTCAGGGATATTGCCGCAGGTGCAGTATCAGGTGGCTTTGGCTATGCGTTTCTCAGTGATTCGGGAGATGTACGCGCCGTATTAAATGCATCGGCTAATGACAATAAGCTTAATGTGATTTCTTCGCCGTCGTTGATGGTGCTGAATAATCAGGAAGCCTCAATACAAGTCGGTGATGAAATACCGTTGAGAACGTCTCAGTCATCTGCTCTTCCCACTTCAGGCCAATCTTTCGACGCTAATAGTCTCGTGCAAACCAGCGGCATTCAGCAGCGCAAGACTGGTGTGAAGTTGAAAGTTAAGCCCCGAGTCAATGCAAGCGGTCTAGTGATTATGGATATCGAGCAAAGCGTTGAAAGACCGCAGAAGACGACGGCCAGTAATATCGATTCGCCTACGATACAAAGCCGGGAAATTACCAGTAACGTAGCGGTACACAGCGGAGAAACGGTTGTGCTGGGCGGCTTGATCGATGAGAACGATACCTATAATCAAGATGGGATTCCATTTTTATATAAGCTGCCTTTAATAGGCCCCTTGTTCGGCGGGACGACAAAAGAGAAAGTTAAGACAGAACTGGTTGTGCTGATTACCCCGCGCGTTGTTACAAGCAGGCAGGACGGCCGACTGATTACCGACGAGTTCAGACGCAAATTGACCGGCATTTATGAGATACCGCAAACTGAAGAGGTAACGAAAACGTATTAATGGCTATAGCCAGCGCACCTTAAGTGGATAGTATGGGATAATAGCCGGGTTAAAGAAGATCTCAGCCCATTTTCAAACATGCCGATAAAATACATAGAAAAAATATTACGCGCCAAAGTTTACGATGTTGCCGTAGAAACGCCTCTGGATTTCGCATCCTCGCTGTCGGAGCGCCTGGGCAACAACGTCTATTTGAAACGCGAAGACCTGCAGCCGGTGTTCTCGTTTAAACTGCGCGGCGCCTACAATAAGATGGCCTTGCTGAACGAGCAGGAGCGGGCGCATGGCGTGATCGCCGCTTCAGCCGGCAATCACGCCCAGGGCGTTGCCCTAGCGGCCAAAAGATTGGGCATTAAGGCATTGATCGTGATGCCGAAAACCACGCCCGAAATTAAAGTCCAGTCCGTGAAAGCCAGAGGCGCCAAAGCGGTGCTGTTCGGCGATGCCTATGATGAGGCTTATGCGCATGCCAGGGAATTGGCCGAACAAAAAGACATGGTGTTCATCCATCCCTATGACGATCCCGACGTCATCGCCGGGCAGGGTACGGTAGCCATGGAAATCCTCCGGCAGCAGACCGACGGCTTGGATGCGATCTTTGTGCCGGTCGGCGGCGGCGGCTTGATTGCCGGTGTCGCGGCTTATGTCAAATTCGTGCGGCCGGAGATCAAGGTCATCGGCGTGGAGCCCGATGATTCTGATTGCCTGAACCGGGCTCTGAAAGCGAAGCGCAGAGTCACCATTAAACAGGTCGGCCTGTTTGCCGATGGCGTGGCGGTCAAGCAGATCGGCGAAGAACCTTTCCGCCTGGCGCAAAATTATGTTGATGAAGTCGTTACCGTCAATACCGATGAAATCTGCGCCGCGATCAAGGATATTTTTGACGATACGCGCTCGGTTGCCGAGCCTGCCGGCGCCTTGGGTATTGCCGGCCTGAAGAAATATGTCGAGCGCGAGAAGATAACCGGGCAAACACTGGTCGCCATCGATAGCGGCGCCAATATGAATTTCGACCGGCTGCGCTATGTGGCCGAGCGCGCTCAGGTCGGCGAGCATCGCGAGATCCTGCTGGCCGTCAGCATCCCCGAAACGCCGGGCAGCTTTTTGCGATTCTGCCGCATGCTGGGCGGACGTAGCATTACCGAGTTCAATTACCGTTATTTCGATCCCAAACTGGCCCAGGTTTTTGTCGGCATCTCCAGCAGCGGGCTTGAATCGGATCGGGCCGATTTAATCCTGCAATTACAGGACCAGGGCTTTTCGGTTACCGATATGACCACCAATGATCTGGCTAAAGAGCACGTGCGTTATATGGTAGGAGGCCATGCGCCGCGTGAACTGAATGAGGTTATTTACAGCCTGGAGTTTCCGGAAAGGCCCGGCGCGCTATTGAATTTCCTGACGGCGCTGGGCGGGCGCTGGAATATCAGCCTGTTCCATTACCGCAATCATGGCGCCGCATTCGGCAAGGTCCTGATGGGCGTGCAGATGCCGAAAGCGGAGCGCAAGGAATTCCAGCAATGCCTTGATGGGCTGGGTTTTGCTTATCAGGAGGAAACCGATAATCCCGCCTATCGCCTGTTCTCGGGGGGCAGCGAGGTGAAAAACAAACAATCGGATGGCGCCGTTATCGAGGCATAGCTAGCACGGGCAGTCAGTGGCCGCCTTGTGTCGCCACTGCCGGTTATTCCAGTGAGCGTATAAAATCCCATTGCTGTTGGGAGACCGGCATGATCGATAAGCGATTGCCGCGTCTTACCAGCGCAAGATCGGCCAACTCCTGCTTTTGCTTTAATTCCTGGAGAGTAATGGTGCGGGACAGTGTTCTGACATGCCTGACGTCAACCATGAACCAGCGCGGCTGGGCCGGATCGCTTTTAGGGTCGAAATGTTTGTCATCGGGATCGAAAGCGGTAAAGTCCGGATAGCCTTCGCGGACCACTTCCATAATGCCGACAATGCCCGGCACATCGCAGTTGGAATGATAGAAGAAAACCTGATCGCCGAGTTTCATCTCATCGCGCATCATGTTTCTGGCTTGGTAATTACGCACCCCGTCCCAGTGTTCGGTCCGGTCGGGTTTGTTGCACAGGTCATTGATGCCGAACGCATCCGGTTCGGATTTCATTAGCCAGTAATTCATGGGGATTTTTATAAGAAAAAGGCATCTCCCGCCTGCGCCGTAATGCACTTTCGTCCTTGAACCAACGGTTCAAGTGGGGACGTGATCGGTAAATCAGGCTTCCCGTATAGAGCGGGCATGCACACCATCACCGTAATCTGCCCCCTGGGTAAAAATAGGTTCAGGAAACACCCAGTACACTCTCGAACGCTGCAGGAGATGCAAACTAATATTTTACTGTATTTCAGGATTTTCTAAAACGTTTTCTATTTTATGACGCATATTAGCCAGATTTTCATTGAGGCTCTGAGTCAGCATGGCATTCTGCTTTCTCATCACATGCAATTCGTGCGCCAGGTTGAGCGCTGCCATGACGGCGATTCTGTCCGCGCCGCTGACTCGTCCGGAATCCCTGATTTTGCGCATTTTTTGATCAAGTTCCTGGGCTGAATGGATCAAATCGTCCTTCTCATCAGGATCGCAGGCAATCCTATAGTCTTTACCCATGATAGTAAGCGATACCGGTTGAGGATTTTTTTTCATGAACCTTGCTCCATTGCTTTCAGACGAGTAATCATAGCTTCAACCCGGGTTCTGGCCAGGGCGGTTTTTTCAAGCAGTTTGGCTTTTTCCCGGACCAGGGACTCCTGCTTGATTTTAAGGGAACTGTTTTCGTTTTTTACCGAATTATATTGTTCGATAAGCTTGTCCAGTTTATCTTCGAGCTCTTTTAATTCTAAGGATTGAGTTGTTTCTGAATTCGTCATAGTAGTTAACTACATCATTGCAAATAATCAGCCGCGTGTTTAGTTAGGATTATCGGCGATATGTTCTAATACTGCTCATAGTCAGTCGCCCTGGAGCCAAGAAGAACAAATGTTATCCAAGTCGGGGATCAATGGTAGCATAAGCAGTATTTTTTTTTTAGCAGTAGTGAAATTATTATGTGGGTGTCATGGTTTACCAGGTAATCAATACGATATTAGAGCATAACGACGCGGATGTTTCCGCTGCCGAGGCTCATGGCATGGCGACAGGCATATTGTGCGTCAATGGCCAGGCCGAGAGCGCTCCTTGGCTGAAGGAACTGTTTAAGGACGATACCGATTTGAGCGATGAAGACAGGGCGGCTCTGATGAAGTTATTCGAGCAGACCCGGACATTGCTGGCTAGTCAAGCGTTTGAATTTGACCTGTTTTTGCCTGACGATGACGCTTTCCTGTATGAGCGTGTTCAGGCATTGAGCCGTTGGTGCCAGGGATTTTTATTCGGCATTGGTTCCGTGTACACCGCAAAAGGCTGGCCCAATGATGTTTCCGAAATATTGAAGGATATTACGGAATTTACCAAGCTGGACGAAGAAGCCGAAGGCGAGGAAGACGAGAATGCCTATATGGAAGTTACTGAATACCTGAGATCCGCCGTTTTATTACTGCGGGATGAGTTAAATATCAATACCGACGGCACTGTTCATTAGGCGGTGGAACAAGCAAATGAAGCAAAGCGAATTCAAAAAAAGAAGAAAGCAATTAATGCAGCGGATCGGCAAGGGCAATATCGCGCTGATAGGCAGCGCCCCGGTTCGGACCCGTAACCGCGATGTCGATTATCCGTTTCGGCAGGACAGCGATTTTTATTATCTGACCGGTTTCAATGAACCCGACTCATTGGCTGTCTTTATACCTGGCCGCGAGCAGGGCGAATACATTCTGTTCTGCCGCGAATACGACGAAACCAAAGCGTTGTGGGAAGGCGCCCATGCCGGGCTTGAAGGCGCCACCCAGCACTATGAGGCCGACGACTCTTTCCCTATCGATGATCTGGGCGAGATCCTGCCGGGCCTGCTGGAAGACAAAGGCAAGGTTTTCTATCCGATGGGCCGGGATTCGGATCTGGATCATCGGTTGCTGGAATGGATCAACCATATCCGCAGCCAATCAAGAACCGGCGTGACAGCGCCGGGCGAACTGGTTTCGCTGGAGCATATACTGCACGAAATGCGCCTGTTCAAAAGCCCTGAAGAACTTAAGCTGATGCGCCGCGCGGCGGAAGTATCCGCCCATGCCCATGTCAAAGCCATGCAGAATTGCAAGCCTGGCCTGTATGAATATCAGATAGAAGCCGAACTTATTTATCATTTCATTCAGGGCGGCTTGCGCTCGGTGGCCTATCCCTCCATTGTCGCCGGCGGCAGAAACGCCTGCGTGCTGCACTATACCGAAAATTCGGACAAATTAAGAAGCGGCGACCTGCTGCTGATCGATGCCGGCGCCGAGTGCGATCATTATGCGGCCGACATTACGCGCACATTCCCGGTCTCGGGACGTTTCAGCGAGCCGCAGAAGCAGCTTTACCAGCTGGTTCTCGATGCGCAGGCGGCCGCTATCGAACAGATCAAGCCCGGCGTGCCCTGGCATCTGGCGCACGAGGCCTCGGTTGAGGTGCTGACGAAAGGCCTCGTATCTCTGGGACTGCTGAAAGGCCGCGTGCCCACGCTGATCAAGAACGAAAAGTACAAGCAGTTCTATATGCACCGGATAGGCCATTGGCTGGGCATGGACGTGCATGACGTGGGCGACTACAAGGTCGACAAGGAATGGCGGTTGCTGGAGCCCGGCATGGTGCTGACCATAGAGCCGGGGCTGTACATACCGGCGAACTGTGAAACTGTCGATGAGAAATGGCGCGGCATAGGCATCCGGATTGAGGACGATCTGGTGGTCACGGCGCAAGGACACGAGATTTTGACGGCCGGCGTGCCCAAAACCATAGCAGAAATTGAAGCGTTGATGCAGGCGGGCTGATGCAACAGGATTATGATTTACTCATTGTAGGCGGCGGTCTGGCCGGCAACAGTCTGGCGCTGGCGCTGAAAGACACCGGCTTGCGCATGGCCATTATCGAAGTGAATACGCGCGAACAGCTTTATGCCTCCCCGGCCGGCGACAGAGCGCTGGCCTTGGCCGGCGGCACGGTAAAAATGCTGGAAGCGCTGGGCATCTGGCAGGGCATACGCCAGGCGGCCACGGCGATAAAAAACATCCATATCTCGGATCGCGGCCATTTCGGCAAGACCCGGCTGTCTGCGCAACAGGAAAATGTCGATGCGCTGGGGTATGTGATTTCGGCGCGCGACATTGAAACGCATGTGGCCCGGCTTGCCAGCGAGGCCAATATCGAGCTGATTTGTCCGGCCCGCGTTGTCGGCTTGATGTCCGGCGAGGATGCCATTCATGTCAGCCTGAAACGCGGCGATGAGTCGTTCAGCCTGTCGGCTAAATTGCTGGTCGGCGCCGATGGCGGCCAGTCATCGGTGCGTAAACTGTTGGACATCGACCAGAAAGCCACTGAATACGGGCAGACGGCGCTGGTCACTACGGTTAAAACCTCCGTGCCGCATAACAATACCGCCTATGAGCGTTTTACGGCTTCCGGGCCGCTTGCGCTGCTGCCGAGCGGCAACAGCGGGTGCGCTGTGGTCTGGACAAGAACCGATGAAGATGCGAAGGCGTTGATGGCCGGCAGCGAGAAAGACTTTCTGAACGAGCTTCAGGAATGCTTCGGTTACAGACTGGGCGAGCTTGCTTTAGCCGCTCCCAGGCGGACTTTCCCGTTGTCGCTGATACGTGCGGAAAAAATGGTTTCAGGGCGGGCGGTCATTATCGGCAATGCCGCTCATCAATTGCATCCGGTGGCGGGTCAGGGATTTAACCTGGGGTTGCGCGATGTTGTGGCGCTGGCCGAAATGATTATCGAGCAGCAGGGGGATGGTCAGGATATCGGCGCGGCCGATTTTTTAAATCGCTACGCTAAGGTCCGGCAAAAAGACCACAACCTTGTTATCGGCTTTACCGACAATGTCGTGCGGATTTTTTCCAATGAATGGCTGGCCCTGGCCCTGGTTAGGAATATCGGCTTGACGCTGCTCGATCATATACCGGCGGCCAAGGCGCTGCTGGCCCGGCAGGCTATGGGGCTCGTCGGCCGCATGCCGCGATTGGGCAGCAGGAGATAATCATGACTGAACGCTATGAAGTGATCGTCGTCGGCGGCGGCATGGTGGGTGCGGCGGCGGCCTGTGCCCTGGCGCACGGCGGCATCAGCGTGGCGCTGCTGGATAGGCGCAATCCTGAACGGCACTGGCCGAAAGAGCCGATCGATAACCGTGTTTCGGCGTTGACGAAAGCCTCGCAGAATATTCTGGAAATGCTCGGCGCCTGGCCGGGCATGGTGCAGCGCGGCGTATGCGCCTACCGGGATATGCGTGTATGGGATGCGCGCGGCGACGGCGAATTGCATTTTGACTGTGCCGATACCGAATTCAACGAACTGGGCCATCTGGTCGAAAACAGGGTGACGGTCGCGGCCTTATGGGACGTGCTCGATACATTACCTTCGGCGGTCTGTCTAACGCCGGCGGCAGTCGCCGACATGCAGCTGACCGATAACGGCCGGCTGATCAGGCTGGAAGATGGCCGCCGCCTTGAAGCCGAGCTGGTGATTGCCGCCGACGGGCGCGAATCGGCGTTGAGAAAAATGGCCGGCATAGACGTGACCGGTTGGGATTATGATCAGGAGGGACTGGTCGCCACGGTCACGACCGAAAAAAGCCACCAGGCAACGGCGTGGCAGCGGTTTCTGGAAGAAGGGCCGCTGGCTTTTCTGCCTCTGGACAACGGCCAAAGTTCGATTGTCTGGACTTTGAGCACGAAAACGGCAAAAAAGTATCTGACCTTGAATGACGCCGATTTCCTCCAGGCGCTGGAACAGGCCTCGGGCGGCATTCTGGGCAAAATGCTGGCAGTAGGGCCCAGGGCCGCGGTTTCTTTGCGGTTTCAATATGCCAACCGTTATACCGACCGGCATCTCGCATTGGTTGGCGATGCCGCCCATGCCATGCATCCGTTGGCCGGACAGGGCGCAAATGCCGGCCTGCTGGATGCGGCGGCGATTGCCGAGCTGGTGATTGAAGCCAAACAGCAGCGGCGGCCATTGTCCGGTTCCGCTTATTTACGCCGCTACGAACGCTGGCGTAAAGGCGACAATCTGATGATGATGGCGAGCATGGATGCGCTCAACAAAACCTATAAAGTGTCATCGCCGCCCTTTATTGGCCTGCGTTCGGCTGGCATGAACTGGGTAAACCACACGGCTGTCGTGAAAGCGTATTTCAACCATTACGCCATGGGCTTGCGCGAGGATTTGCCCAAATTAGCCAAAGCCCAGGCTTGCTGGCAAGTCGTTCAGAGTTAGCGACAAGTGCCGAAAAGCCCGCGTTTATGCGTATTTGGTATTTACCCTGCTCGCCGGCTTCTGGTATATTCCGAAATTAGCGATTTGGTTTGCCCGCCTACAGGCTGCGCTTATTTCAGGGCAATAAAATAATAAAAATTAACTTAAGAGGTGGAGAGGTGTTATGGCTGAAGTGTTGTTTATATTAACTACTATTTTCGTGGCTTATGTCGTTTATGCGGTTGTAAACGATCAGCGGGCTACGGCTAAATCGACAGTGCCGCAGGTAAAATCTGAAAAGCAGGAAGTAGCGGCGGTGCAGCCACAGGCCGCGGCGGCGCCCCAGAAAGAAGCGCCGGCGGCGAGAAGGGCGGCGGCCAGACCTGCAGCGGCGGCCAGAAGAGCAGCTCCTGCGAAGCCTGCTGCTGCTCCAGCACCAGAGGCGGGCAAAGGCGAAGTGCGCAATCCGGCTACGGGAGAAGTCGTTTCAGCCCACAGCAATTACCGCTTTACCAAGCGTTGGGTAAAAGAGGCGCTGGTAGCGGAAGGTTTGCTTGATAAAATTTACAAGAATAATGAATTGGATGCCGCTGCCGAAGCGAAAATAAAAGGCGCTATGGCGAAGCTGGCATCCATGGATAAATATCAGGCTTAACACCGCCTGGGCTAACCGGCAGTGGTTCAGTTGCCGGTTAATTATCCAGATCCAGTTTCTTCAAACGATAGCGTAAGGATCGAAAAGACAGCCCCAGCTGTTTGGCGGCGGCCGTCTTGTTCCATTTGTTTTCTTCCAGGGCGATGACGATCGCCTTGCGTTCGATTTGCTCCAGATAATCTTCCAGCGATCCCTGAGCCGGGTCATAAGCCGGCGAGTCGGCGATGACATGCGCGCCTACCGGCAGGTTCAGGTCGTCGATTTCGATGCTTTTGCCGTCATACAAGGCCAGAGCCCGTTCCAGAATGTTCTCAAGCTCGCGCACATTGCCGGGAAAATGATATTGCTGCAATGCCGACAGGGCCGAGGCCGACACTGCAGGTTTGTTCAGGCCGCCAGCTTGCGTGAGCTTCGTCAATATGTGGTCGGTAAGGATGGGTATGTCTATGGCGCGCTCCCGCAAAGGCGGCACATACAGGTCGATGACGTTGATGCGGTAGTACAAATCCTGCCTGAACGTGCCGGCCTGGACCATATCGGCCAGGTTGCGGTAGGTGGCGCTGAGCAGGCGGACGTCAACGGGAATTTCCTGATGTTCGCCGACGGGGCGTATTCTCTTTTCCTGAATGGCGCGCAGCAGTTTTACCTGCAGGGATTGAGGCAGTTCCGCGATTTCATCGAGAAATAAGGTGCCGCCTTCAGCAGCTTGGAACAGGCCTTTCTTATCGCTGACCGCGCCGGTAAAACTGCCTTTTTTATGGCCGAAGAACTCGCTTTCCATCAGTTCATGAGGAATAGCGCCGCAGTTTATGGCCACAAAAGGCTTGTCGCTGCGCGAACTCTGCTGATGGATGAGCCGGGCGACCAGTTCCTTGCCCGAGCCGGATTCGCCGCTGATATAAACCGGAGCCTGGCTGAGTGCCAGCTTGGTTATTTTGCTGCGGATGGCGCACATGACCGGCGATTCGCCCAGCAATAGATGCCGGGTTCGCCTGTCTTTGGCGGGGTATGTTGTGGCGTTGGCAAGTTTCAGCGCACTGCTCACCATTTGCCTGAGCGCAGATAAGTCGACCGGTTTCGAGACAAAATCAAAAGCGCCTTTCTTCATGGCCTGAATCGCCGTATCCATATTGCCATGCGCGGTAATAACGGCAACCGGCATCGGGGCGCAATTCGAGTGTATATGATCCAGCAGATCAAGGCCATTGCCGTCGGGCAGCTTCATATCGGTCAGGCAAAGATCGAACGGATGCTGTTGCAGCAGGGCTTTTGCTTTGCCGATATTGTCGGCGCAGTGTGTCTGGATATCCATGCGGTTAAGGGTTATTTCCAGTAACTCGCAGATATCGGGTTCATCATCGACAATCAATGTCAGTGGTTTTTTCATATTTCTATTAACTTATTTTCCGCATCGGGCAGGCAGAGCTTGAAGCAACTCCGGTTTTTTTCCGTTAAATAATAGCTCAATTTTGCTTGGTTGAGTTCTGCCAGCTCCCGAGAAATATAAAGGCCTAGCCCGGTGCCGCTGGACGAAGTCGTGAAAAAGGGCTCAAAAAGATGACAGATCTGCTCAGGAGACAGACCGGAGCCGTTGTCGATGATTTCTATGCACGGCGCCTGTCCGCTGATGCGGGCCTGCAGTATGATCTTTCCCAGCTCCGGTTTGCCGTACCGGAGGGCATTCAGACATAGATTGTCCAGAATCTGCTTTAAGTGATCGGGGTCTATTAGGGCGTATAAAGGTTCAGTACTTACAGAGAGCTTGAAGGTGTCGGCAGCGATAGTCTGATCGAGCATAAAATTGTTCAGGTAATCGATCAGCCAAGGCTTCAACTGGATTTTTTTTCGCCTCGACGCGTTCCTCCTGGAAAGCTGTAGGATATCTTCAATAATGCGATTGACGCGGCCGGCGTGGGTCTGAATGATTTCGGTCAGGCGCTTGTCCTGGGCCGATAACTGAGGGTTTTCCGACAGCAATTGTCCGGCATGGCTGATGGCGCCCAGCGGATTGCGTATTTCATGGGCGATGCTGGCCGTGAGCCGGCCCAGGGATGCCAGTTTACTTTGCTGCAGGCGCTGATTATAAAGCGCGATGTCTTCAAACATGATCAGGTACAGGCATTCCTGCTGCGTCGGCAGCGGCATGAAACGGATATGAATTTCGGACCGGTTCGGCAGTTGCAGCTGTGCAATTGCCTGTTCAGGCTCGTTGAGCCAGATCTGAAAAGCCAGCCATAACTGTTCCGAAATATCGGCCAGCGTGGTCGGCATGGCTTGCAGATTGGCCAGCCGCAAGGCTGCTTCGTTGGCCATCTGGATAGCCTGTTTTTTATTGGCGATGATGATGCCCGACTGCAGATGCTGGATAATGTAATGGTTCAACTCTTCCAGTTGCGTGATGGTCTGTTTTTGCTGATGAGCCAGTTGCACCGTCTGTTCACTGCGCTTCGCCAGCACATAGGACAACAGGGCGATCGTGAAGAACGAGGCTCCCAGCATGCCGGCGTATATGTAAGACGTTTTTTCAAAAAGGCCGGCCTGATCGGCATAAATCTGTTCGGACAGGACGGCCAGGCTGGCGACAGCGGCAAAATACATCGCGCAGCGGCCGCCGATCAACAGACCGCCATAGGCGATGGAGACGGCGAGCAGTATGCCTATGCCGCTATTGATGCCGCCGCAGGCATGCATCAGCAATGTGAGAATGATGATGTCGGTAAAAATAAGCAGCTGTGCCTGCAGCGTATAGCCGGTCAGCCGCCAAGCTATGCAGATGCTGGAGACGGCAGACAATATGACATAGCTCTGGCTGCTGTAAATATAGAGTTGGCGGTCGTATGATCCAAGCGAAGAGGGCCCTATCTGGCCTTGAAATAACACGATAAACAGCGTGGCCAGAATAAAACGGTAAGTCAGGAAAACCTTCAGTAGCAGCCAGGCTTGCTTGGCGGGAATGCCGTAGCCTTTGGAGAACGGGCAGGGAAAAATGGTCTCATGCGTATTATCTGACATGGATGGTTTTAACAATAGCGTTTTGCAGGGACTTGGTTAGAATAGCAGATTTCCCCAGTTTTACTGGCGGATCGGATTGAACTGAACCATCATAGCATCGATGCAAAGGCTTGAGAAAATACCCTCCGGTCGTTGCCGGTCAAACCAGGAGCGATAAATGAACATTCATGAATACCAGGCAAAAAGGTTGTTTAGGGATTACGGCATCGCCGTCCCGGAGGGCCATCAGGCCGATACCCCCGAGCATGCCGGGCAGGTTGCCAGAGAACTGGGCGGCAGCGGCTGGGTTGTGAAGGCTCAGGTGCATGCGGGCGGCCGCGGCAAGGCTGGCGGCGTAAGATTGGCCCATAGCCATCAGGAAGTCTTGGACTTCAGCCGCGATATGCTGGGCAAGCGTCTTGTAACCGCGCAGACCGACAGTGCCGGTTTGCCGGTCGAGAGGCTGCTCATCGAGAAAATCTATCCGATCAAAAGCGAATTCTACCTGAGCGCCCTGGTCGACCGCGTCAGCAGCCGCATCCTGTTTATCGCTTCCGCGGCCGGCGGCATGGATATCGAAGCTGTCGCCAGGGATACGCCGGAACGGATCATCTCGCTGCAAATCCATCCGGCAGCGGGTCTGCAAAGCTATCAGTGCCGGAAAATCGCCTTCGCCCTGCAACTGGCCGGCGAGCAGATCAAGGCGCTGGAAACCATCATGCGCGGCATGTATCAGCTGCTGCTGGCTAAGGATGCCAGCCAGATTGAAATCAATCCCCTGATACTGACCGAGCAGGGCCAGTTGCTGGCGCTGGATGCCAAGATTAATTTCGACGACAACGCCGTCGCCATGCACCCTGACATTCTGGACATGCGCGATCCGGGCCAGGAAGACCGAAAAGAAAACAAGGCGCAGCAATACGGGCTTAATTACATCACGCTGGACGGTACTATCGGCTGCATGGTCAACGGCGCAGGTCTCGCCATGGCGACCATGGATCTGGTGAAGCTGAATGGCGGCGCGCCGGCCAATTTTCTCGATGTCGGCGGCGGTACGACGCCGGAAAGAGTCGCCGAAGCGTTCAAGCTGATACTGTCCGACGGCAAGGTGAAAGCCATACTGATCAATATCTTCGGCGGCATCGTGCAATGCGACATTATCGCGCGCGGCATTCTGGCGGCGGTTAAAGAGGTGCATGTGAAGGTGCCGGTCGTGGTCCGGCTGGAAGGCACCAATGCCGAGGCGGGCCGCCAGCTATTGGCCGATTCCGGCCTGAATTTGATTGCAGAAACAGATCTGGCGACTGCCGCAGCGCAAGTTGTCGCCTTAGCGGAGGCCGCATGAGCATTTTGATCGACAAGCATACCAGAGTGATTTGCCAGGGCTTTACCGGCAAGCAGGGCACGTTCCATTCCGAACAGACGCTGGCGTACGGCACGCAGCTGGTTGGCGGCGTGACGCCGGGCCGCGGCGGCGACACGCATCTGGGCCTGCCGGTCTTCGATACCGTCGAGGCCGCGGTTAGGCAGACCGGCGCCGATGCGACCATGATCTATGTGCCGCCTTTTTATGCGGCCGACGCCATTCTGGAAGCCGTCGATGCCGGCATCAGGATCATCGTCTGCATCACGGAAGGCATTCCGGTATTGCATATGCTGCGCGTCAAGGCCGCCATGGCCGGCACCGACGCCTTGCTGATCGGGCCGAATTGTCCTGGGGTGATTACGCCGGGCCAATGCAAGATCGGCATCATGCCGGGCCATATCCATCTGCCGGGCGCCATTGGCATCGTCTCGCGTTCCGGCACCTTGACCTATGAGGCCGTCAACCAGACGACCAAACAAGGGCTGGGGCAGAGCACCTGCGTCGGCATAGGCGGCGATCCTATTCACGGCATGAACTTTATCGACGTGCTCAGCCGTTTCGAGCAGGACGAACAGACTCGCGGCATCGTCATGGTCGGGGAGATTGGCGGCGGCGAGGAAGAGGATGCGGCCGACTATATCAAGGCGCATGTCACGAAACCGGTCGTATCCTATATCGCGGGCCAGACGGCGCCGCCTGGCAAGCGCATGGGCCATGCCGGCGCCATCATCACGGGCGGCAAGGGCACGGCCGCAGGCAAAATCGCCGCGCTTAAGGCGGCCGGCATCGAAGTCGTCAATTCACCGGCCGACATCGGCGTGGCGATGCAGCGCTGTCTGCAATAACGACCGAACGGATGATAGACAACACGGTACGCGAAGCACGCCAGGACAGCTTATGAACCGATCAGTCCGAAGCTTTATCGTTCTGTTCACTATTATCGCGTTGATTGCGGTTTTCACGCTGGTGCCTAAGATACCGCAGGATCTGAATTATCATGATTTCGGCGATCAGAAGCAGATTCTGGGCATTCCCAACTTCTGGAATGTCATGACCAGCCTGCCTTTTTTGATCGTCGGTTTGATGGGCATGCGGCAGATCATGATCAACCGGCTTGATGGCGGCTTGCCGCAATTGCGCTCGGCTTATTTGATGTTTTTCATTGGCGTCGGCCTGACTGGTCTGGGATCGGGCTATTACCATTTAAATCCTGACAACGGGACGCTGGTTTGGGATAGACTGCCGATGACGATAGCCTTTATGGCGCTGTTTTCAGCCATAGTCGGCGAGTTCCTATCCATTGAATGGGGCAGGCGGCTGCTCTATCCGCTGATCCTGATCGGCATGGCATCGGTGATTTACTGGCACTGGAGCGAACAGCAGGGGCTCGGCGATTTGCGCTTTTACGGCCTGGTTCAGTTTCTGCCCATGCTGCTGATTCCGGTCATGCTGGTATTCTGCCAGCCGCGGCTTTCCGGCAATGGTTATTTGTGGGGCATCGTCGGCATCTATGTTGCAGCTAAACTGGCGGAAGCCGGCGATGCGGTCATCTACGAGCACCTGCGCTTTTTGAGCGGGCACTCGCTCAAACATCTGCTGGCCGCCGGCGGAGCCGGTCTGTTCCTGATTGCATTGCAAAAGCGCGTGCCGGTACAGCAGGTGGTTAAGTCAGAAACCGGTGTCATTGCCAAATAAGGTTTTGTTATGATCAGCCTATAGGCCTGATTTCGTACGTCTACAGATTTCTTTGCCGTTTTTGCAGTCAAATATTCAACCTCAGTTATTGTTAATCCATACATGTCTTTAAAAATAGCGCTTGCTCAAATCAACCCACTGGTCGGCGGTATCGATGCCAATGCCGCCAAGATTATCGATACAGCTCTTCATGCCCGGGACCGGCTGCATGCCGATCTGGTGGTCTTTCCCGAGCTGTCCGTGACCGGTTACCCGCCCGAGGATCTGTTGCTGCGGCCGGATTTTATTGCGCATGCGGCCCGCGCGGTCGAGCGCATTGCCGCGCAGGTGGCCGGCATTGATGTCGTGCTGGGCTTTCCCGACAACTATCAGGGCAAGCTCTACAACAGCGCGGCCGTGCTGCGCGATGGCGCTGTTCTAGTGCGCTACCGAAAGAATGCCCTGCCTAATTACGGCGTGTTCGATGAAAAGCGTTATTTCTTCGAAGGCGATCAGACCGCTCTGCTTACATTAAAAGGCATCACGATCGGCATCACGATTTGCGAGGACGTCTGGCATCCCGGCATCCTGGCCCGGAACAGAGACGCCGGCGCCGAACTGGTCCTGACCCTGAATGCCTCGCCTTTCCATGCCGGCAAGATCCATGAGCGCGAAGACATCATCGTCAATCAAGTTAAGGCGCTGCAGCTGCCGCTGGTCTATGTCAACCAAGTCGGCGGACAGGATGAACTGATCTTCGACGGCGCTTCGTTTGTGGTCGACAGCAGCGGCGAAGTCGTATTTCGGGCCGAGGAATTCAGCGAGCAAGTCAGTGTGGTCGAATTTGCAGGCAATCGGCCGCTGAAAAGCACCTGTGCGCCGCTGTACAACGAGGTCTCCAGTGAATACCGGGCCCTGGTGCTGGGCATCAAGGATTACGTCGCGAAGAACGGCTTTCAGGGCGCCATCCTGGGCCTGTCAGGCGGCGTCGACTCGGCGCTGGTGCTGGCTTTGGCCGTCGATGCGCTGGGAGCTGACAAAGTGGAAGCCGTGCTGATGCCGTCGCGCTATACGCAGGCCATGAGCCTTGAAGATGCGGCGCTGGAGGCTGAAGCCCTGGGCGTCAAATACCATACGATCCCGATAGAACCGGCCGTCAGCGCCTTCACGGACATGCTGGCTGGTGTGTTCGCCGGCAGGGCCAAGGACACGACCGAAGAGAACATCCAGGCGCGCTGCCGCGGCGTGATTCTGATGGCGATGTCCAACAAGTCGGGCAAACTGCTGCTGACGACCGGCAATAAAAGCGAAATGAGCGTCGGCTATGCGACCTTATACGGCGACATGGCCGGCGGCTTTGCGCCGATCAAGGATGTGCCGAAATTGTTGGTCTATGAGCTGGCGCACTATCGCAATTCACTGTCCAATGTGATTCCCGAACGCGTGCTCACTCGACCGCCGTCGGCCGAGTTGGCGCCCGATCAGCTCGATGAGGATTCCTTGCCGCCGTATAACGTGCTGGACCCGATACTGGAACGGTACGTGGAACAGGATCAGTCGGCTGAAGAGATTATCGCGGCCGGTTTCCGGCGCGAAGATGTCGAGAGAGCCATACGCCTGGTCGATAGAAACGAGTACAAACGCCGGCAGTCACCGCCCTGCATTCGGATCACGCCCAGAGCGTTCGGCCGCGATAGGCGCTATCCGATCACTTCGGGCTACCGCGGGATTTAAAAACTTTCATTAAACTCGGTAGACGCTCTTGTTATTGGGAGAACAAGCATTCATAGGGCGCCGAGCATTGATTGCCAATGGGCGCACTGTACTTCACTAGGAGGGACTTCTAACATGACGGCATCAGATCAGTACACTGCAAGACTGCGCGAAGACATCGGACGGCTTGCCCGTGATATCGGTGCGCGCAACGTCTACCATTATCCGCAGCTGGTTGAGGCCGCAGGACTCATTGAACAATGGCTGCGCGAAGCGGGCTATACTCCCGCGCGGCAGGAGTACGAGGCGAAGGGAAGATTATTCGCCAATATCGAAGTCGAAGTGCGCGGCCTTATTGCTCCGGAAGAGGTGATTATTGTGGGGGCTCACTATGATACGCATCGCCGGTCGCCGGGGGCTAACGACAACGGTTCCGGGATCGCCGCGCTGCTCGCGCTGGCCCGTGCGTTCGCGCATGAGACGATTGGCCGTACGCTGCGCTTTGTCGCCTTCACCAATGAAGAGAAACCGTTCCTGCGGACCCGGCAGATGGGCAGCCGGGTGTACGCCGCGCGTTGCCGTGAGCGCGGCGAGAGCGTGGTTGGCATGATCTGCCTTGAAACAATCGCCTACCGGTCCGAAAAATTTGGCAGCCAGCATCTGTCGCTGTTCGGACTGTTTGCTCCGGCCCGCGGCAATTTTATCGCGCTGGTCGGCAATCGCCGTTCGCGTGAACTCCTTGCTGACGCCGCGCAGTCGTTCCGGCGAAATGCATCGGTTCCTTGCGAAACGTTCACGCTGCCGTCCAATTTTCCCGGCGCCTGGAGTTCGGATCATTGGTCCTTCTGGAAGGAGGACTATCCGGCGATCATGGTCACGGATACAGCCCCGTTGCGCTATCCTTATTACCATAAGTCCAAGGATACCATCGAACGCCTGGATTACGGGTTTCTGGCCGCCGTGACCGGCGGTCTGCATGACGTGGTCGCCGATCTGGTCGGAAAAGTATAGAAATAACAAAGGCGGCTTTGGAATCGCTGGGAGTCCGGCTCAAGGCCGGTCCAGCAGGAATACGCTGGCCAGCCCCAGGAAAATAAAAAAACCCATGGCATCAGTGATGAAAGTAAGCATGACGCTGGTGCCGACTGCGGGGTCCTTATCGAACTTGTGGCGCAGCAAAGGGATGCCGAGGCCGACGAAGACGGCGACTTGCAGGTTGATAAACATGGCGATGCCCATGACCAGGGCAAGGTCCTGATTCTGATAGAACAGCCAGACCAGTCCGCCGACCAGGCTGCCCAGCAGCGTGCCGTTCAAGATGGCGAGGCTCAGTTCCTTCATGATCAGATGACGGACATTGGCCCGGGTAATCTGCCCAAGCGCCAGTGAGCGGATGATCAGCATACTGGTTTGGTTGCCGGTATTGCCGCCTGTCGAGGCGATGATCGGCATCAGCGAGGCCAGCGCCACCAGATGCAGAATCGTGTCTTCGAATAGGCCGATGATGCGCGTTGCGGCAAAGGCCGTGGCGATATTGATCAGCAGCCAGCCCCAGCGGTTTTTGGCGCTCTTCCAGACACTGGAAAATATATCCTCCTCTTCCTCGACGCCGGCCTGAATCAGCAGGTCTTCGTCCGTTTCCTCTCGGATATAATCGACGATGCTGTCGACGCAAAGCCGGCCCAGCAATCGGTCATCATGGTCGACGACCGGCGCCGAGACAAGGTCGTAACGCTCGAAAGCCCGGGCGGCTTCGGTGAGATTTTGATCGACTGAAAAAGCGATAAAATCGGTCACCATAATGTCCGCTACTTGCTGGCTGGGCGGATGGGTCAATAATCGCTGCAGCGGCAAAACGCCTTTTATTTTATTGCTTTGGTCCACGACGAACAATTTGTCGGTATGGCCCGGCAGTTTGCCGCGCTTGCGGATATAGTCGGCTATGGCTTTCAGGGTCAGATCGTCCTGGATCTTGATTGTGCCAAAATCCATGCGCGAGCCGACTTGATCTTCCCGGCAGGCCAGAACCGCATCCAGATCCTTGCGTTTTTTGCGATTAAGAGACTTCAGAATGCGCTGTATGGCATTTTGAGGCAGGTCGGCAGCAAGGTCCGCGATCTCGTCGCTTTCCAGCTTGCCGGCGACGATGGCCAGCTCTTCGGGCCCCATGTCTGCAATCAGCGTTTGCCGCACCGCATCGGAGACTTCCAGCAGCACTTGCCCGTCAATATCGGTTCTGATAGCGTTCCAGGCTGTACGGCGCTGATCCAGCGGCAGCGACTCAAGAATATAGGCGATGTCGGCAGGATGAAGCTGGGCAAACGCTTCCTGTAAAAGGGCCTGCTGCTGCTTGTGCCGGGCGATCTCGACTAACGCCTGCCGGCTTGCAGGGCCTTTTTGCACCAATGATTCTTCCCGATGCTGTTTTTCCAGCAAAGTGATGACGCGCTGCAGGTGCTGCTGAAGAAACTGCTCGGAATGGCGTTTGTCGAGGGATTCCATGGTTAAAAAAATAGTTTAAAGGCCGTAAGATTTGTTTTTATTAAAATATGCTTTTTACAGAGACAATAAGCCTAATTAAAATTTCCGGCTCATTTATGAAAAACATGGAAATGAAACGCTGGGCGATATTTTTATAGTATATGAAATAATATCTTAATTAATGCGGGTTATAATTAACGGCTAAAACCCTATCTATTTATCGACGTTATATAAACATATGATGAATCAATTCAGTTTGATAATACGTTTTTTATCAGTTGTATTATTGGTGTTATCGCTTGCCGGCTGTGCGGGAAGCAGAAGGCATGAAAGCACCGGCGAGTATCTTGACGATGCTGTGCTTACGACCAAAGTAAAAACGGCCATATTCAATGACCCAAGCCTGGAAGTGCTGGATATTAACGTGAAGACATTTAAAGGGGTCGTACAACTGAGCGGTTTTGTCGATTCCGAAAAAGCCGCTAACAAAGCAGTTGAGCGGGCGAGAGCGGTAAGCGGCGTTAAAATGGTCAATAACAGCCTGATCGTTAAGTAGCTGAACTGAAGAGATAGGTTTTATCCCAATTGAACCTGCAGCACTTCCACCTTGTTCCAGACGGCATCGACAAAAGCCTTGTCCATTTCCGGCATGCCGTCCTGAATCCATTGAACCAGTATCCTGGCGGTATTGGGATAAGTGATCTGGACGGCATGATCATCATGCAGCCAGCGCTCAATTACCGCCGGGTCCATATCGTTCATGACATAGCCGTAACCCAGCTGCTGCAAGGCGGCGGCATTGGAGATCTGCTCCATCTGCGCGTGCAGCGGTTTCGCCAGAATCTTTTTGCCTAGCCTCAGCGATTCGCTGGCGAGTTCAAAGCCGGCATTGCTGATGATGCCGGCGCAATCCTGTAAATTCTTCTGAAAGCCTTCGCGGGAGAGCGGATGGCAGATGATATGGTCGAATTCAGACTGCACGGTTTCCGGCGCATAGACATGAAAGATAAACTGTCTGAAAGGCGATAATAGCCTGATGACTTCGCGCTGGTCTTCAAAAGGCAGATAAACAATAATTTTATTCTTGATGGTATTGGCGGGCGTCCCGGTCGTGTCGATAATGGGAGGCAGAATGGGTTGGCCGAAATGGTGCCAGTGCAGGCCGACGCCGACATCGGCCGGCGCGAAATATTTCATGATCTCTTTGGCGACAGGATTGGAACCCGCCTTGGGGATTTTGTGGTTGAATGCATATTGATGACCGATGCCTAAAACGGTCTTTTTTTGTTTTTTTGCCGCCCAGGCAGTAACCGGCTCAAAATCGCTGATTACCAAGTCGTAAGCGCTCAAATCCAGCGACCTGACGTCCTTGATGAAAGTCAGCGGTTTGGCTTTGCAGGCGGTCTTTAGGTAATTGACCTGGCCCTTGTCGGTATTAAAGGTCAGGCCGGTACGCACCTGATAGTTGTTGAATATCGCCATTTCGAAATATTTATCGGCAGGACGGCCGGTAAACTGAAAACTAACCTCCATGCCGACCGCATAAAGTTCCTTCGCCATAACGCGTGCGCGAGTGATGTGGCCGTTACCGGTGCCCTGTACGCCATAGAAAATTCTCATGGAATAATTTGCCCCAGACTGAAAAGCGCCGTGCTGATGCCCAGCATGGCGCCGACCAGCGTGTCAGTCGGGAAGTGAACACCCAGCACGACGCGCGAGAAACCAATCAGGGCCGCCCAGCAATAAAGCGGAATCATTAGGGCAGGAAAAAAATAGCCGATCAGCGTCGCCATCATGAAGGCTGCGGAAGTATGGCCGGATGGGAAGCTGAATTGATCAGAAGGCGTGATGACACTATGGAAATTTTGCAGTGCTGCGGCCGGACGGTTACGTTTGAGGCTGTTTTTGACTATGAAATAGATTGGTCTTTCGAGCAAAAAGCCCAGAAAAATAGCCTGGAGCAGAGGGCTTTCAATACCTTGCCGCCAATATAGCAAGCCGGCGACCAATAGATACAGCGGTCCATCTCCGGTCTTTGAAACATACCGGCTGAATTTTGCCAATGAGCCGTGCATTTTGACATTAATCAGCCAGATGAGCATGAACACATCGTACTTATGTATCGAATAGAGCAGTTTCATTTTCTTGTCCTCTCGGCGTTTTGCAAAAGTCGGCCGCGGTCGGCGCAGAGCCGAACGATCGCGGATTTTCCTTTTGAATTAATTCCTGCCTTCGGGGCAAAGACTAAAACTCTTTTGTGACAAAAAAATGAAGGTTTGTTTAAGGTTTTGTGACAGAGGCTTTAACAGGGCTTTACTTGAAAAGGCTGCCAAAGCCTAAGACAGGACGGTTCAGGTGCGAATGAATCCGCACCTTGCAATATGCATTGTTGGAGGCGCCAGAAAAAGGCGCATCCGAAACAGGCGTTAAGTCTTAAGGGCGCTTGATTTTGAACAGGCGATTGTTGTAATTGACGACAAGGCTGTCGGGCCGTATATCCTTGAGTTCCAGCTGGTCTTTGATGAGTTGGCCCGGTGTATATTTGACCATGTCGATCATGACAAAACGTTCGGCAGGCGCCGGTGAATAGACAAAGACATTGATAGGCAACTTAGGCACCGTGCGGCGAAATTCGGCAGGCAGCTCATTCAAGAAAGGCAGGTCGTCCTTTGCCGGCAGCGCGGCCGGGGCCGGTTTGGCAACAGCCGTCACGACAGGCTCGATCGGTTTTACAGGCGCCGGTTTACTGATTTTGGCAGGCAACGGCTCAGGATTAATGACCGCGTTTTTGACCGGCTCGGCTTTTTGCGGGGCCGGCTTCGGCAGCGCAACCGCCGGTTTAACAGGCTCAACGACGGGTTTGTTGGCAACGACAGGTTTGGCCGGAGGCTGAGAGGCCGGCACAGTTCTGGCTTCGATGATCTCGGCAATCGATGCGTCTTTAGGTTCAGGCAGTCTGGCTTCGGGCTTGGGCGTCATTATTTCAGCCGGCGGTGCTACGGGCGGCTTAACTATAGGCGCAGCGGGCTGCGTATCGGCTGGCGGCAAGGCGACGACAGGCTGCGTTTTCTGCGTGAACCAGAGGAAATAAGCCAGAATCATCAGGTTGCTTATGATCAGTGCGGCGATCAGTTTGGTGGAGCGCTGATGTTGCGGCGGCTGGGGAATAAGGATTCTGTTTGCTACCGTATCGGGCTCGATGGCTTGCCGTTCCCGCTCTGATTTTCGCAGTGCATTCAAGATATAAGACATATTAATCCATGATCTCCAAGTGTGGCGAGTCTTTGGCGCCGATGCTGTTGTCCAAGTGAATCAGGGTGCGGGCGCCCGCTATGCCGTCAGCCGTTAAATGATGCAGGCGCTGAAAGTCAATCACCTGCTTTTTAAGCGCCTCATCAAAGAACATCGGCTCATTAACACTGGTGCGGGTTCCCGTTACGGCGCTTAACTGCTGGCGCAGCCAGAGCACGTTGGCCGATGTCTGCTGCGGGACGATTTCCGCCATATCCGGGCGCGGCGGCTGCCAGAGCATCAGATAATAGCCGTCCCATAAGCTCAGTACGTCGGCCAGCGGAAACGTCAAATCGTCATTAAAGCGGATGACAGGCTGGCCCTTGCGGACACCGGTTAGCAATGCATAGCGTTTTTTCTCATTGGCTAACGAGAACTCCAAAATAGCAGGGCGGTCGAGTTCCAGTATATCCTTCCAGTTGGCCTTGTCGAACAGACAGCGAAGGCCCACCGTTTCCATATAATGGCAATCGGCCCGGTTATCGGCCGGCACGGCTTTTTTCCAGGCTTTGAGCGCCTGGATCATGGCCGAGTTCAGCGACAGCGACGGATTTTCAAGCCAGGCGTTAAAAGTCTTCGCTTCGGCTTTCGGCGCTACGGGTTCAGATTTGGGCGCCGGTTGCGGGCTTTTTATGGCCGGCTTTGAAGCCGGTGCCGGAAATTGGCCTGACAATACGAGCTTGGCCTGATGGTCTGCAGGCTGATGCTGGCTGAAAAAATAAATGCCTGCGGCAATGCTGCCGAAAAGCGCCAGCGCTATCGCTGCTTTAGCTTGGCGATGAGGGCTTTTGAGCGCCAGCGTCTCCCGGGCGGCTCGCGTAATGATGTCGGGCGTAATGGCATGGGCATTGGTCGCGTAGGCGCCGAGCAAGGCGCGATCGCAGAGAATATTGATGAGCCTGGGAATGCCTGAGGAAAATTGATAAATTTTGCGAACGGCGCGGTCCTTGAAAAGGTCGGGGTTGCCGTTGCAGACGGCCAAGCGGTGATGAATATAGGCCCGTGTTTCATCAAGCGACAGCGGCAGCAAATGATAACGGGCTGTAATGCGCTGGTTGAGTTGGCGCAAGTCCTTCTGGCTCAGTAACTGCTTCAGTTCGGGCTGGCCGACCAGAATGATTTGCAGCAGTTTTGTCTTGCTGGTTTCCAGGTTGGTCAGCAGCCGGACCTGCTCCAGAACTTCCAGGCTCAGGTTCTGGGCTTCATCGATCAGCAATACGGTGCGCCTGCCGTTGGCATAGGCTGTGAGCAGGTATTGATTGATCTTGTCGATGAAGTCTTTCAGCGTTTGCCGGTTTTTGTCATAGCCGATGCTCAGCTCATCACAGATCGTGGCCAATAATTCGACGGCATTGAGTTTTGGGTTTAAGATCAAAGCGATATCGACATTGACGGGCAACTGCTGCAACAGGCATCGGCACAGCGTGGTTTTGCCGGTGCCGACTTCACCGGTCAGGGCAACGAAACCGCCGCCCATATTGATGCCGTAAAGCAGGTGCGCCAGACCTTCCTGATGGCGCGCGCTCATGAACATGAAGTGCGGATCAGGCGCTATCGAAAACGGTAATTCACTAAAATGAAAGTATTGTTGATACACGATTCTGACTTCTTGGGCACTTTAAAAAAATTGTCAATTATTCTAACCCACAACTGAAAGAAGGTCTTAACTATGGGGCGATACGGCCAAACTAAACCAAAAAAATCCAGCAACATCCTGATTTGGCTGGTGCTTGTTTTGATTATCGCTGCGGGCATGGGCTGGTTTTATTTCAATCTGCAGCGACCTGCCGATATTACTGAGCCGCAAACGCAAACGCAACCTTTGGCGCTGCCGCCGGTTTCCGATACCAAAACAGATGCACAAAAGGCGCCGATTCCGACAGGGCCAGACATGGAGGCGCCCGATGCCGACATCGTGCCGGACATTGCCGAAGAGTCCCGACAGGGAAAGGGGGTTATCCTGCCGGATCTCGCCAATAGTGACGGACAGATACGCGAGGACATGATCAGGATTTCGCCGGGGCTTGCCGAATGGCTCAATACCGACCAGCTGATCAGAAAATATATCACAATCGCCAACGATTTCTCGCAGGGTTTGAGGCTTGAGAAGCATATGCGTTTCCTCAAGCCTAGCGAGCGTTTTGCTCCCGATGAGAACCTGTTCATGAGCCGGCAAAGCTATCAGCGCTATGACAAGCTGGCGGCGGCGATCAGTGCGCTGGATGTCGAGGCGGCGCTGGCCGTTTACAAGAAGTTCAGGCCGCTATTCGTACAGGTCTTTGCCGAGTTCGGCTATCCTGCGGAATACAAGCTGGAAGATATTCTTGCCAAGGCCGGGGCGGAAATCCTGGCGGCGCCAGCCATAGATGCGCCCATTCCCCTTGTGCAGCCTGGAGTGCTTTACAAATACGCCGACAGCGAGCTGGAAAACGCAAGTCCCGTGCACAAGCAAATGCTGCGCATGGGGCCTGAAAACACACGCATCATTCAACAGAAAGTGCGTCTTCTGCTTGAAGGGCTAGTTAATCTGAAAGATTAGCTAGCTGTTCGGCTTATAAAGTGCAGGTCAATTAAGCACGAAGCGAACGAAGTTTTTAACGAGATGGTTGCTTCGTGTCCTTCGTGGTTTTAGACCTTAAGCTGATGCGCGGGCAAATTTTGTTGTCCTGCACTATTCAGAATTCACTTTACTCATCCTCGCCGGTTGCCATTATGGCCGGTTTCACTAGACCGGCAGGATGAGTCAAATCAGGCGGACGCCGATATGGCGTGCCGCGCCAAGCCTTACGCGAAAAGACACGATCTGATTGTGTTGATGGCAAGGCGGTTTTACAGTCAGAATATGGCTCAGCCTGTGTATAATGGCCGGGATTCATGACTGGTAAAAATTCCCATGTTCATCCTGCACAGCTCCAATAAAACCGAGAATCTGGTGGCGCATCTGAGCGCTGTGATCGGAAACGCGCCGCTGTCATCGCCTTTTGCCAAGGAAGTTTTTCTGATCCAGAGCCAGGGCATGGAGCGCTGGCTGTCACAACAACTGGCGACTGAATTCAAGGTCTGGGGCAACTATGAGTTTCTGTTTCCGAACCGCTTTTTCAGCTCATTGGCTCAAAAGGTCAACCTGTCGCTCAGCGATACGGTTTTCGAGCGTAACGTCATGCTCTGGCGGTTTGAAGCCTTGCTGCGCCGGTTACAGGATGATGCCTTTGGGCATGAATTCAAGGCGTTAAAACAGTATCTGACCGGGGAGAATCTCGCCGTCAAACGCTATCAACTGGCGCAGCAGCTGGCGCAGATTTTCGACCAGTACCAGATGATGCGGCCTGATATGCTGGAGCTCTGGCATCAGGGAAAACTGCTTTACCAGTCCGAAACGGAGCGCTGGCAACGGGCGCTCTGGCTGCTGGTCACCGGGCAGATCGGCGTCGGCCACCGTGGCTCGCTGTGGCTGGATGTGATCGAGCGTTTGAACAATGCCGGAGAAGATGCTTTCGGCGATGCCGTGCCCGAGCGCGTGTCCGTGTTCGGCGTCAATACCATGCCGCCTTTGTTTCTGAGCTATCTGCAGGCGCTGTCCAGGCATTGCGATGTGCATTTTTTTCTGCTGAATCCGGCACGGGAGTATTGGGCCGATATCGAAAGCAGGCGTCAGCGCGTCGGATCGGAAACGTTCACCGGGCACCCGTTGCTGTCAACGTTGGGCCAGCAGGGCCGCGAGTTCCAGGACATGATTCTGGAGCAGATGCAGTTCGATTTCGAACCAGCCAGTTTTGAGCTCAACGACGCGCGCACAAATCTGCAGCAACTGCAAAACGATATCCTGAATAATGCGCCGGAAAAGCGAGCGCTGCAGAGAGACGACTCGATCCGTATCCATGCCTGCCATTCGCGTATGCGTGAGATCGAAGTTCTGAAAAACGAGCTGCTACTGGCGCTGGAGCAGGACCCGACGCTGGAACTGCGCGATATCGTGGTCATGGCGCCCGACATTCAAGCCTATGAGCCGTTCATCGCGGCCGTCTTCGACGACATCCAGCACGCCATCGCCGACCGCAGCCTGCGCGTGAGCAACAATGCCCTGGAAGCTTTTATCCGCTTCCTGAATCTCAGCCAGAGCCGTTTCGGCTGGCAAAGCGTACTGGACCTGCTGGAACAGCCGGTGGTCTATCCGGGCTTTGGACTGTCCGAAACCGATCTGGAACTGATCAAGCATTGGGTGCGCGCCACGGAAGTACGCTGGGGCAAATCGTCTAAGCACAGACAGGAACTGGGATTGCCCGAATCGGGTGGAAATACCTGGCAGGCGGCGCTGGATCGGTTATTAATGGGCTATGCGGTTGGTGATGATGACAACTTTATCGATGACGTGCTGCCTTACTGCGATATCGAAGGCTCATCGGCACAGGCATTGGGCGGCCTGTGTGAATTCATGCAGCTGGCATTTCAAGCCAGCGCGGAACTGAAGCAGGCTAAAACGCTGAAAGCCTGGAGTGCGCAGCTTTATTATTATGCCGATCAACTGTTGCAGGGCGCCGATCCGGTTGAGCGCCAGCAGCTTAACGAACTGCTGGTCGAATTATCGGCCGATGTGGCGGCTGTCCATAATGATGATGTCGAGCTGCAAGTCATCGTCAGCTGGCTGGAAGGCACGATGTCCGAGCGCAAATCTTCGCACGGCTTTTTGCGTGGCCAGTTGACGTTTTGCTCGATGTTGCCGATGCGCTCGATCCCATTCAAGGTCATTGCGCTGCTGGGCATGAATGACGGCGAATTCCCCAAAATCGACCGCGCCCCGACTTTTGATTTGCTTGGCCAGCATTTCCGCAAGGGCGACCGTTCGCGCCGGGCGGACGACCGCTATCAGTTTCTGGAAATCCTGCTGTCGACACGGCAACGCCTGATCATGACCTATATCGGCCAGTCGATCAGCCAGAACGATGCCATTCCGCCATCCGTCATCATCAGCGAACTGCTCGACGTGCTCGAGGGCGGTTACGGGCTGACCGAGCTAGTAACGAAGCATCCCTTGCAACCGTTCAGCCCGCGCTATTTCGACGGCGCATCGGAGCTGTTCAGCTTTTCGGCGGCCGACTGCGCGACGGCCAAGGCCTTGTCGGCGGCCCGACAGGAGCCGCAATTATGGTGGCAGGGCGCTATTGAAGCCGAAGCCGGCGAGGTGATCGATCTGGGCGATCTGTTTGCCTTCTTCCAGCATCCGCAGCGCCATTTCCTGCGGCGGCAGCTGGATCTGCGCTTTGGCGGCATGGAAGCCAAGGCCGAAGAGCGCGAACCCTTTGAAATCGGCAAGCTGGACGGCTATGCCATCCACCATGACTGGATACAGCAGCAGTTAAGCGGCGCTTCCGCATCGCTGAAAAAACTGCAGGCGCAGGGCCGCTGGCTGGCCGGCAGTCCGGGCGAGCTCGAGTTTGAACGGCAGCAGAAATTGATCGCTGAGTTCGTCAAGCGCATCGAGCAGAAAAATCTGGGCCCGGCCTTGGACGATTTGCCCGTCGACATCAAAGTCGGCAGCTATCGCCTGATCGGCAAGCTGGGCAACCGCTATCAGAATGGCAGCCTGTTCTATCGTTACGCCGATCTGAAAGGCAAGGATTTCATCAACGCCTGGCTGCATCACCTGATCATCAATCGTCTGGAGCCGCAGGCGACCTGTCTGCTCAGCACCGATGAAGATCTGCTGTTTCTGCCCGAACATTGCCAACCCGAATATCTGCCCGAACTGATAGAGATTTACCGGCTGGGCCAACAGCAGCCTGATGCGTTCTTTGTCGAGCCGGCTCTGGCCTACGTCAGGCAGGCGCATAAGTTGAATACCAGCAGCCGCACGACCAAATCGGCGCTCGATACGGCCATGGAACAGTTGGCCAGAGCCGTTGAACAGCCTTATGAGCCGGAGCTCAGAAGGTTTTACCACAATGCCGAGGATATGGCGCGGGTGCTGGGCGAGTCGTTCGAACGGCAATGCCAGGCGCTGCTGCAGGATGTCTGGGCGGCAACGCATGGCCAGTGATTATCGGATAATGAGAATGCATGATTTCAACCCGGTGCAAACCGAACTGCTCAAAGGCGTCAATCTGATAGAAGCCAGCGCCGGGACCGGCAAAACCTATGCCATCGCCATGCTGGTGCTGCGTTTTGTCGTCGAGCAGGACATGAAGATCGAAGAGCTGCTGGTCGTGACCTTTACCAAGGCGGCGACTGAGGAGCTGAAATCGCGTGTGCGCGCCAGGCTGGCCGAAGCCAAAAGGGTCCTGGACGGACGCTTCGATGACGTGGACAGCAATGTAGTCGCGTGGCTGGATAATCTCGACATAGAGCCAGAATTGGTCAGGCAGCGCCTGGAGCGGGCATTGCTGGATATCGATCAGGCCGGCATCTTCACGATACATGGTTTCTGCCAGCGTATCCTGAAAGAGCATGCGCTGGAAAGCGGGCAGTTGTTCGACGCCGAATTGACCAGCGACCTGGCCGACATTAAGCAAGCCTGCGCAGACGATTTCTGGCGCCGGCAGATCTACAAACGTTCCGCTTGGGAAGTTTCCGTGCTGACTGCGGACTATAAAACGCCGCACGAGCTGCTGGCCAGCGTCGATTTCATTCCGGCTCATGTCGACATTTATCCGTCAGGCGCTTGTCTGGATAATCAATTGGCCGAATTAAGGCAGTTGGCCGCGTCCGCCAGGGATGCGCTGGATGCTTGTGTGGAGGTTATGAGAAACAGCTTCGCCGACGGTAAGTTCAAGTCGAGTTATTGCGATAGCTTTGAACAGCATATCCAGGCGCTCAGCGATTGGCTGCACGGCAGGACGGCGCAGCTGCCCGATGCCGAGACTCTGGCGGTTCTGACCGAAGACGGGCTCATGGAAGGGCTGGACGGCCGCAAGCTAAGAGGCGATAAGAAGGCCGGCTATCTGGCCGACCTGGCGATCGATACCGCGCCTTTCAATGCGCTGGCCGAGGCGGAGGGCGTTATTACTCTGACCTTGCGCCGGAGCCTGCTGGAAACCTTGCACCTGGAACTGGACAAGCGGCTACGGCAGATGAATGTCATGTCGTTCGACGATCTGATCACGCGCCTGTCGGAAGCTCTGCATGGCGATAAAGGCGAGCTGTTGATCGCCGAACTCCGGCAGCGCTTCAAAGTCGCGCTGATCGATGAATTCCAGGATACCGATCAGGACCAATGGTTTATTTTCTCGTCGCTGTTTGCATCGCCTGATCATTACCTGTATCTGATCGGCGATCCCAAGCAGGCGATCTACAAATTCCGCGGCGCCGATATTTACTCCTATCTGGCGGCGCAAAAACAGGCTCGGCATCAGTTCACGCTGGGCAGGAACTGGCGTTCGCACCCCGAGCTGGTCGATGCCGTAAACACGTTGTTCAAGCGCGAGCGGGCATTTCTGCTCGAGGATCTGGCGTTCAATGCCGTAGCGGCGGCCGTGCCGGCGGCAGAGCGGACACTGTACCAAGCCGATCGGGCTCTCGCGCCGATGGTGTTGTGGCAGTTGCCGCCAAGCGATGCCAAATCGGGCTACTGGACCGCCGGCAAGGCGGCCGATGAGATCAGAAACGCGGCCGTCAATGAAATTCTGCAATTGCTGAGCGGCGATTATACGCTGGCCAGGAAAATCAATGACGATGTTATGGCCGGCAAGCTCGAACCCAGAGATATCGCGATTCTGGTGCGGACCAATACGCAGGCCCGCGATTATCAAACGGCGTTGCGCAGTGTGGGCGTGCCATCGGTATTGAACAGCACCGAATCTGTTTTTGCCTCACGGGAAGCCCTGGATTTATATGTGTTGTTGCAGGCTGTGGCGCATCCGGGCGAAATGGCCCTGCTCAAGCAGGCGCTGGCCTTGAACTGGTTCGGCCTGGACGGTCGGGCGCTTTATGAGCTGGTCAACAGCGAGACGGAGCTGGATGCGCGCATGGCGCGTTTTCTGGGCTATTACCAGGACTGGCAGCAAAAAGGCCTGATGGTCATGATGCAGCATCTGCTGGCGCAGGAGGCCATCCGGACTCACCTATCCACCACGGTTATGGCCGAAAGGCGTCTGACCAATCTGCATCACTTGATCGAGCTGGTGCAGCAGGCTGCCGTCGATGAGCATCTGGGCATCAATAAAACGCTGGATTGGCTGCAAGCGGCCATTACCAAGGCGGAGCAGGACAAAAGCAGCGCCGATGACCAGCAGTTGCGGCTCGAGAGCGACGAGGAAGCGGTCAAAATCATCACCATGCACCGCTCCAAAGGGCTGGAGTATTCGGTCATTTTCTGCCCTTATCTGTGGCAGCGCAGCGGCCGGTTGAGCAGCGAAACGCGGCTGATCAAATGCCATGACAGCGGCCGGGTGACCGTCGATCTGGGCTCGAAGGATTTCGAACGGCGCAAGGCGCTGGCGCTGGCCGAAGAGCTGGCCGAGGATCTGCGCGTGTTTTACGTGGCCGTGACGCGGGCCAAATCGCGCTGCTACATCGCCTGGGCCGATGTCAGGTCAGAGAAAGCCGCCAATGATTCGGCCATGGCCTGGCTGCTGGATTTTGCCGATGCCGACTTTGCTGCGCAGCAGGCAAAATTTGTCGCCTTATGCCAGTCGAGTTCGTTTGACTATCGATTACTGGAACTGCCGTGCCTGACAGCCGGCAGTTATCAGCGGCGGCTTGCGCCGTGCGATTTGCTCCCCAAAAAACGGAAAAGGCCGTTATATACGAGCTGGCAAATGAGCAGTTATACAGCCTTGTCAAATTTAAGACTGCACGATGCGCCTGAGTTGCCTGAAGACAAGGCCGGCGAGGTGCAGCATCCGGAGCCCGAAAAGGACAAGCTGGCATTGCCGCGCGGCGCGCATACCGGCAATGTCGTGCACGAGCTGCTGGAGAATGTGGCGTTTGCCGATCTGGCCCGGCGCAAGGATATCTCGAAACTGCGCAATCAGGCCTGCCAGCGTTACGGCCTCAGGCTGGAAACGCCGGAGCTGATTGATGAGTTGCTGCAAGCCGTCGTCACGACGCCGCTGTCCGATATGGATGCGTCTTTCTGTCTGATGAACCTGAAAGAAAGCCGCTGCCTGAAAGAGATGCCGTTCTATTTGTCCATGCAGCCGGTCGACGTTAGCCGGATCAATAAAATCCTTCTCGATACGCCGGTTTTTCAGCCATTGAACAGCAAGCAGATGTGCGGCTATCTGACCGGTTTTATCGATCTGGTCTGTGAGCATGACGGCCTTTATTACATCATGGACTACAAGACCAACAGCCTTGCCGATTATGAGAATGAAACCCTGGCCCAGGCCATGCTCGAGCATAATTATGGGCTGCAATACTGGATTTATACCGTGGTGCTGCATCGCTATCTGCAAAAACGCCTGCCGGATTACAGTTATCAGCGTCACTTCGGCGGCGTCCGTTACTTATTTGTGCGCGGCATGCAGCCTGAGCAGGCCATGAGCGGGGTTTATCAGGACCGGCCGGATCTGGCCAGGATCGAGGCCTTGGCCGCATTGTTCGGAGAATAAGATGCAGGATCAGGAAAGAGTCTATAGCCGGCTGGATAGTGCTTTCGCCCGTTTTCTGGGGCAGCGGTGCAAGCTCAGCACTGAGGAAAAGCCACTGTTTGAAAGCCTGGTCAGGCAGTTGTCGCATGAGCAAAGCCAGGGTCACAGCTGCATTCAACTGGCAGAAAGCGACTGCGCATTGGTGCGGGCTTCGGGGTTGGCGGCCGTATCAGGCCAAGCTGCCGGGACGCTGCCTCTGGTGCTTGAGCACAACCGTCTGTATCTGCATCGTTATTGGGATTATGAGAGCCGGTTGGCAAAACAGATCAAGGCGATGGCGCAGGCAAAGCCATCTATAGAAGGCCTCGAGGCCGCGCTGGACCGTTATTTTCCAGCGCTGTCCGATGAAATCGACTGGCAGCGAGAGGCTGCTAAGATGGCGCTTACGCGGGGATTTTGCATTATTACCGGAGGACCCGGTACGGGCAAGACGACGACGGTGGTCAGGATTCTGGCCTTAATGCAGGAACTGGCCTCAGAGCCTCTGCATATCGCCTTGGCGGCACCGACTGGCAAGGCGGCCATGCGTCTGCAGGAATCGATAGGCATTAACAAAGCGTCGCTGCCATGTGATGAGTCCGTCAAGCGGCTCATTCCTGAAAAAGTGACAACACTGCACCGCTTGCTGGGCGCCATGCCGCCGTCTCCATATTTTCGCCATAATGCCGACAAGCCGTTGATTCATGATCTGGTTGTGGTCGATGAGGCGTCCATGGTCGATCTGGCGCTGATGAGCAAGCTGGCCGATGCGCTAAAGCCCGGCGCCGGCCTGATTTTGCTTGGCGATAAGGATCAGCTTGCTTCGGTCGAATCGGGAGCCGTGCTGGCTGATCTGACGGCGATTTTGCCGGACTGCACGCTGGAACTGAAGAAATCGCACCGGTTTGACGAGAACATCAAGAAGTTGGCGACCGCCGTAAATCAGCAGCAGGCTGATGTCGCCTGGCAGGCGCTGCAGAGTGGGGATAAAAATATAACGCTGCTGGACCAGGATCCTGTCGATTATGTGGCGGGGAGACAGACCGACTATCTGCGACTGATCAAGGCCGCAGCGTCCTTTGACGAAATCTATCGCGCCTTCAGTCACTTTCAGGTGCTATGCGCCAACCGGCATGGCAAAAACAGCGTCGCCGAGATCAATCATCTGGTCGAGCAAAAACTCGTTGCGCAAAAATTGATCAATGTATCTGGGCTTTGGTATGTCGGGCGGCCAATCATGGTCACGCAGAACAATCCTGCCTTGCAGCTTTACAATGGCGATATCGGTATCTGTCTGCCTGACAATGATCAGGAAGGAAAACTGATGGTGTTCTTCCAGCGGGCCGATGGCAGCGTCAAAAAATATCTGCCCGCGCGCGTGCCGCATTGCGAGACCGTGTTTGCGATGACGATACACAAAAGCCAGGGCTCTGAGTTCGAGGAGGTGCTGATTGCTTTGCCTGATGGGGTTAATCCAGTGTTGACGAAGGAATTGCTTTACACGGCTATCACCCGGGCCAGAAAAACGGTCAAACTGGTAGCTGATGAGGCAGTGTTCGTGGCGACTGTTGGTCGGAGGGTTGAACGTATCACCGGTCTGGTCGATAAATTCAAATCTGATCTATAAGATTGATAGGCTGTATGCGCCGACGCTGTGCTTAGAAGCTAAGCACAGCCCTGCCATTTCTGGCATTAATAATTGCGTTGAACGGAAAACTTAGCCAATAGAATCAGTGCGTTTTTGTATTCCGAATCGGGCAGGATGCTTAATGCATCGATCGCTTTTTGCGCTTCTTCATCGGCGCGCTGCTCGGTATAATCAATCGCTTTAGTGCTCTTTACGACGGCATAAACTTCACTGAAGGCATCACGATTGCCGTTCTTGACCGCATCGATCACGATGCTGGCTTCACTGTCATCGCCGTGCTGAATGGCATAAATCAATGGCAAAGTCGGTTTGCCTTCGGCCAGGTCGTCGCCGAGATTCTTGCCTAATTCCTCCTGATTGGCCTTGTAATCCAGCGCATCGTCGATAAGTTGAAAAGCGATGCCGAGATGTTGGCCGTACTTGGCCAAGCCCTCCTCCACTTCTTCGGAAGCATTGGAGATAACGGCGCCCAATCGGGTTGCGGCGCTGAACAGGATGGCGGTTTTTCTGGAGATGACTTCGAGATATTTTTCTTCGGTGGTTTCGGGGTTATTGCAGTTCAAAAGCTGAAGAACCTCGCCTTCGGCAATGGCGGTTGTCGTTTTGGACAGAATTTCCATAACGCGCATATTGCCCGTGCGCACCATCATTTCAAAGGCGCTGGAGTAGAGGTAATCGCCGACCAGGACGCTGGCGGCATTGCCCCAGACCGCATTGGCCGACTCTTTACCGCGCCGGCGGTCTGAATCGTCAACCACGTCATCGTGCAGCAGTGTCGCGGTATGGATGAATTCAATGACGGCGGCGAGCACCAGATGATTGCTATTGACATCGCCCAAAGCCTTGGCTGCAAGCAGCAGCAGCATCGGGCGCAGTCTTTTGCCGCCGTTGCCGATAATATAATGGCCGACCTGATTGATCAGGATAACATCGGAACTTAACTCGTTAATGATGAGCTGGTCGACCGCCTTGGCTTCAGAGATGGTTAAATTCTTGATCGAATTAAAATCAATGGGCGCTGATGCGTTCGATGTGGATTGTGATGCCATTATTTAGTGCTGCGTGTTTAGGTTATTTTTCATGATGATAGCTATGAAATACAAAGCCGTTAAGCTATTATAACTTAATACAAAGTTAATCGCCCATGCTATTGAATAAACTATAGTGGTGTCAATAGCCTTCTTGTGTTATTTTATTGCGAGAATATTAGGGGTCGGTTGATTTTAAATTTGACTTGACTTAGTTTTAAAAATAAAATTGTCTGTTCACTTTAAACAGATTAATGCTTGATGGAGCTTGCGCAGATGTATGCGGTAATTCAAACAGGTGGTAAACAGTACCGAGTAGAAGAAGGTACGACCTTAAAAATAGAAAAACTTGAGCTTGGAACAGGCGACAGCATTGAATTCGATAAAGTGCTGATGGTTCAGTCAGGCGGTGATGTTAAAGTTGGCTTGCCTTTCATCGAAGGCGGCAAAGTGACAGCGACTGTTTTGTCTCAAGGTCGGCATAAAAAAGTTAAGATTATTAAATTCAGAAGACGTAAGCACCATATGAAACACATGGGGCATCGTCAATACTATACAGAAGTCCAGATTACTGGCATTTCTGCTTAATATTTAGGAGTTACAGATGGCTCATAAGAAAGCGGGCGGTAGTACGCGTAACGGACGCGACTCTAATGCAAAAAGATTGGGTGTTAAACGTTTTGGCGGTCAAGTTGTGACGGCGGGCAGCATTATTGTGCGCCAACGTGGAACGCATTTTCACGCAGGCGACAATGTCGGTTGCGGAAAAGATCATACATTGTTTGCAACAACTGACGGTAAAGTGCTTTTTCAGGTTAAAGGTCCTAACGGCCGTAAATTTGTCAGTGTAGTTGCTGCATAAAACTTACAAGCCGCACAGAGCGGTAGTATGGTTGTCTAAAAAAGCTCCGCTCGTTAATAGTGGGGCTTTTTTTGTTTTTATCGGTAAGTAAGTTTTTAAATGCGGCGGCGTGATTTATGAAATTTGTTGATGAGGCGGAAATTCGTGTAGAAGCGGGTGATGGCGGCAATGGCAAGGTCGGCTTCCGTCGCGAGAAATATGTGCCGTTAGGCGGGCCTGATGGCGGCGATGGCGGCGATGGCGGCAGTGTCTATCTGGTTGCGGCTGAAAATGTAAATACGCTGGTTGATTTTCGCTATCACTCAGTGCACAGGGCGCAGCGCGGCGAGAATGGCATGGCTCGCAATTGCACGGGTAAAAAAGGTGATGATTGCTATGTGCAGGTGCCTTTGGGCACGCGTGTCTCCGATGCGGAAACGGGTGAGGAGATGGGGGATCTGACCGAAGTCGGCCAGACGCTGCTGGTGGCCAAAGGCGGCTTTCATGGGCTCGGCAATACCCGTTTTAAAAGCAGCGTTAACCGCGCTCCGCAATATGCCAGCAAAGGTACTGAGGGCGAGCATCGCAGGCTGCATTTGGAGTTGACGCTGATTGCCGATGTCGGCTTGCTTGGTATGCCTAATGCGGGAAAATCCAGCTTGATCCGTGCCGTATCGTCAGCTCGGCCTAAGGTCGCTGATTATCCGTTTACTACGTTGCATCCTAATCTTGGCGTGGTCAGGATTGATGATCTGCGCAGTTTTGTGATTGCCGATATTCCGGGTGTGATTGAAGGGGCGGCTGAAGGTGCGGGGCTGGGTTTGCAGTTTCTCAAGCACTTGTCGCGGACGCGCCTGTTGTTGCATCTGGTTGATGTTGAGCCTTATGAAAGTTCGGATTTGCCGGTTGAGGCGGCGCGCAAGATTATCCGTGAAGTCGAGAAATGGAGCGATGATTTGGCGCATAAGCCGCGTTGGCTGGTGCTCAATAAAGTAGACAGGTTGCTTGATGAGGAAGTGGGTGAGCATTGCCAGGCAATTATTGATGAGCTTGGCTGGTCGGGGCCGGTCTTTAAAATCTCGGCAATTAACGGGGATGGTACTAGAGAATTAATGTTTGCCATCATGGAATTTTTGGAACAGCATCGGCGAGAAGAAAGTGAGCAGGAGTGATTTTGCGAAAGCCAAACGAATTGTCGTCAAAATAGGCAGTTCTTTGTTGACGGATGGCGGCCGAGGCCTCAATAAGCCGGCTATTGCGGCTTGGGTTAGGCAAATGGCTGCGCTAAGGCGGCAGTCAATTGAAGTGCTGCTGGTTTCCTCGGGTTCGGTGGCTGAAGGCATGTGTCGTCTAGGCTGGAAAACAAGGCCTAAAACATTGCATGAGCTGCAGGCGGCGGCATCGGTCGGTCAGATGGGGTTAGTGCGCGTTTTTGACGATAATTTTCAGCAACACGGACTGCATGCGGCGCAAGTGCTGCTGACGCACGATGATTTATCGGATCGTCAGCGCTATTTGAATGCCAGAAGCACTCTGCTGACGCTGATCAAGATGGGTGTCGTGCCGGTCATTAATGAAAATGATACGGTCGCAACCGAAGAAATCCGCTTCGGTGATAACGATACGCTGGGCGCCTTGGTGGCGAATCTGGTGGAGGCGGATCTGCTGATCATTCTGACGGACCAGAAAGGGTTGTTTACGGCCGATCCCAGTCTGTATCCTGAGGCAGAGCTGATCTCCGAGATCAGTGTTAATGACAGTCGTTTGGATGTGGTGGCTGGCGAAAGCCGTAGTGGGTTGGGGCGAGGCGGCATGTTTACCAAGGTTCGTGCGGCGCGCCTGGCGTCCAGGTCGGGGGCTGCTACCGTGATTGCGGCAGGTGTTGTTGAGGATGTGATTACGTCGGTGATTGCCGGGGCTAATCTGGGGACGTATTTATTGCCGGACATAGAGCCTTTGGCGGCCAGAAAGCGCTGGCTTGCCGGGCAGTTGCAGGTCAAAGGAAAGCTGGTTCTTGATGCAGGCGCAGTCAGGGTTTTAAAAAGTGACGGCAAGAGCTTGCTGGCTGTTGGTGTTAAATCAGTGTCGGGCCGGTTTGAACGCGGCGAGCTGGTTTCGTGTGTGGATGAAAGCGGTCAGGAAATCGCCCGGGGGCTTGTCAATTATGGCAGGGCGGACGCAGAGTTGATTGCCGGCAAGAGCAGTTCCGAATTTGAAGCTATTCTTGGCTATGCCGATGATTCGGAAATGATGCACCGCGATAATATGGTGCTGCTGTAAGGCGGCCAAATAAAAAGGCCGCAACTCGTGGGAGTTCGGCCTTTTTATTTAGTAAGACTAAAGCTTTTATTAAGCGATAGATTTTACTTTTGAATTCAGTCTGCTTTTGCTGCGTGAGGCTTTATTCTTGTGGATAAGGCCTTTGTTTACTGCTGAATCGATAATGGGCACAACGGTCTTGAAGGCGGCTTGCGCTTTTTCTTTGTCGCCCGCGTTAACTGCGGCAATAACTTTTTTTACGAACGTGCGTAAATTGCTGCGTTGTCCTGCGTTGCGAATACGGCTTTTTTCCGCTTGTCGCGCACGCTTTTTAGCTTGTGCTGTATTAGCCATAATTTCTCGATTTTTGCTATGTGAGTTAATAAGACCGCATATTATCTTTTTAAATGGTATCATTGTCAAAAAAATAATGAATTAACAGCGAGGAGCAGTATTGAGCGGACAGCTTTTTAAATCAACTGCCGTTGTGGGCAGTATGGCCATGATTTCGCGTCTATTGGGGTTTGTCCGGGACATGCTGATAGCGCGGCTTTTCGGCGTTAATCCGGCAACCGATGCATTTTTTGTCGCCTTTAAAATTCCGAATTTTCTGCGGCGCCTGTTTACTGAAGGGGCTTTTGCCCAGGCTTTTATTCCAGCGCTATCAGACCAAAAGGAGCGCGGCAGCCAGGCGGCGTTAAAGCAATTCGTCGACAGGACGGCCGGAAGCTTGGTACTGGTTTTAATGCTGGTCACGATTCTCGGCATGGTTGCTGCACCTGCGCTCATTACTTTGTTCGCTCCCGGCTTTATCTGGCAAGGATCTCAGCATGAACTGGCCGTGCAGATGCTGCGGATTACTTTTCCATATTTGTTTTTTATCTCGTCGGTGGCGTTTGCAGGCAGTGTCTTGAATGCGCACGGCAAGTTTGCCATTCCGGCCTTGACGCCGGCTTTGCTGAATATTTGCATGATCGCTGCCGCAATCTGGCTGGCGCCTCTGATGGCCGAGCCGGTTGTGGCATTGGCGTGGGGAGTCTTCATAGCCGGCGTAGTGCAATTGTTGTTTCAGATGCCGGCCTTGATGCGCTTAGGTCTGCTCCCGCGGCCGAGATTCGATTTTAATGATGTAGGCGTCAAGCGCATGATGGGGTTCATGCTGCCGGCGATTCTCGGCGTTTCAGCCACGCAGATCAATTTGCTGCTGGATACATTGATGGCTTCGTTTTTAGGCGCCGGCAGCGTTTCCTGGTTGTATTATTCAGACCGTCTGGTGGAGTTTCCGCTGGGTATTTTCGGCATTGCCGTGGCTACAGTTATTTTGCCGAGCTTGTCGAAAAATCATGCCGCCGACGATGCGAGGGCTTTTTCGAATTCATTGGATTGGGGGCTGCGCCTGGTTTTATTGATCGGCATGCCGGCCATGGTCGGGCTGCTGATGCTGGCCGAACCGATTTTATCGACACTGTTTCAATACAAGGAATTTGGCGCTGACGATGTGCAGTTGGCCGGGCAGAGCCTCATGGCGTATTCAGCCGGATTGTTGGCATTTATTCTGATTAAAGTGTTGGCGCCTGGTTTCACTTCCCGGCAAGATATGAAAACGCCGGTCCGTTATGGGTTATATGCTATTGCCGCCAATATCATTTTAAACGCTGCGCTGATGTTTCCTATGGCGCATGCGGGGATCGCTTTGGCAACATCCCTGAGCGCGTTTTTAAATGCTTTTTTACTGCTTGGCAAACTGTTGAAAGAAAAGGTTTATCGGCCGGCCGAAGGATGGGCATTGTTTTTGGTCAGGATACTGTTGGCAAGTGCGGTAATGGCAGCCGCCTTGTATTATTCTGTTGACGTCAGTCAATGGGGGCAGTGGGATTCCATGGACAGAGTCATCAATTTGATCGTATGGATTGCGATAGGGTGTGCAATTTATGCGTCGACATTAGTCATGACCGGTTTAAGGTTCAAGCATTTAGTCGGCTGGCATGACAGTAACGTATTGCAATAGCGCTTTGCTGAAATCCTAGGGTTTCTTGTCGGATTCATGCATTTCGCCGGATTTATGTTTTGAGTTCTCATGAAGTTACCCATGATAGAATAAAGAATTTTGATTTGTCACATTCATGCGTTTAATTAGAGGCCTGTCTCATTTGGAACCGTTGGAAAACGGTTGTGTGTTGACTATCGGGAATTTTGACGGCTTGCATTTAGGCCACAGGGCCGTGATTGATAATCTGGCGACGCGCGGTAGGGCGCTGGGTCTGCCGGTTATCGTGATGATTTTCGAGCCGCAGCCGCTGGAATATTTTCTGGGAAAAAATGCGCCGTCCCGATTGATGCGCTTGCGGGAGAAAGTGATCCAGTTTTTAAAGCTGCCCGTTGATGATTTACTGATATTGCGCTTTAATCAACAGATTGCCAATTGTGACGCCGAACAGTTCATTTCGGATATTTTAATCAAAAAACTGAATATCAAGCATTTGGTTGTCGGGGATGATTTTCATTTCGGCAAAGACCGGCGCGGCAATTTTGCCATGCTGAAGAAAGAAGGCCAGGCGTTCGGTTTCGAAGTTGAAGATACCGGATCTTATTATGTAGACGGTCAGCGCGTAAGCAGTACCCTGATCAGGGACGCGCTGGGCGCCGGTGATCTGGTTAAAGCCGAGAGACTGCTGGGACGCTGTTATTCCGTATGCGGACGGGTTGCGCATGGCGATAAGCGGGGCAGGACGATCGGTTATCCGACCGCCAATATACGTATGTTTAGAAAAAATACGCCTGTGGTCGGCGTCTATGCCGTTACCATGACCGGCATAGACGGCCAAGAATTCGAAGGGGTAGCGAATGTCGGGACGCGGCCTACGGTCGATGGCGGCTCAAAAGTGATATTGGAAACACATTTGTTTGATTTTAATAAAGAAATTTACGGGCGTTACGTGGAAGTGCATTTTAAGCGGAAGATCAGGGATGAGATGCGTTTCCGGTCGCTGGATGAACTTAAGGCTCAGATCGTAAAAGATGTGGCGAATACTAAAAAGATTTTTGCTGAATTAAGAAACGTATGACGATGGACTATAAAAAAACACTGAATCTACCTAAGACTGCCTTCCCGATGAAGGCCAATCTGGCGCAACGCGAGCCGGAGCGGTTAAATAAATGGCAGGAGGCCGGCCTGTATCGCAAAATCAGAGAGCAGTTTGCCGGCAGTCCCAAATTCATTCTGCACGATGGCCCCCCCTACGCCAATGGTGAAATTCATATCGGCCACGCAGTCAATAAAGTCCTGAAAGATATCATTGTCAAATCGAAAACGCTGAGCGGTTTTGATGCGCCTTATGTGCCGGGCTGGGATTGCCACGGCCTGCCTATCGAATTGATGGTGGAAAAGAAAGTCGGCAAGGCCGGCGTTAAAGTATCTCCGGCGGTTTTTCGCAAGGCCTGCCGCGAGTATGCAGGCAAGCAGGTCAATATTCAGAAAGAAGCGTTTGTGCGTCTCGGTGTACTGGGTGATTGGGATAACCCGTATTTAACGATGGATTATGCCTTTGAAGCCGATATCGTGCGTGCATTGGGAAAAATCAGCGCCAAAGGGCATTTGACCAAGGGCGCCAAGCCCGTGCACTGGTGCACCGATTGCGGCTCGGCGCTGGCCGAAGCGGAAGTCGAGTACGAAGACAAGCATTCGCCGGCCATCGATGTGCGTTTCCAGGTTATTGATGAAGAAGCGTTTATGGCGAGCTGCCATCATGTCCCCGAGCATGATGGCGAGGGGCCTTTATCGGTCGTTATCTGGACCACGACGCCGTGGACACTGCCGGCCAACCAGGGCGTTGCCTTGAATCCCGATCTTGACTATGCCGTGGTTCAGTGCGAGAAAGACAGCAAAAAAGAGCGCCTGGTCATAGCTGAAGTCCTGCTTAAGGATGCGATGTCGCGCTATGACGTCGAAAACTACCATGTTATTGCCTATTGCAAAGGCGCGTCGCTGGAACATCAGTTGCTGCAACATCCTTTTTATGACCGTCAGGTACCGATTATCCTCGGCGACCATGTCACGACCGATGCCGGCACCGGCGCCGTGCATACGGCGCCAGGGCACGGTCAGGACGACTATGTGGTCGGCCAAAAATACGGTTTGCCGGTCGACAATCCGGTCGGCAACGATGGCGTTTTTCTGCCTAATACCGAACTGTTCGCCGGCGAGCATGTGTTCAGTGCCAATGATCATGTGGTGGCGGTGCTCAAAGAAAAAGGCAAGCTGGTGCATGAGGAAGCCATCCTGCACAGTTATCCGCATTGCTGGCGCCATAAAACGCCGATTATTTTCCGGGCTACGCCGCAATGGTTTATCTCGATGGATAAAAACGGCTTACGCGAGCAGGCGCTGAATGAAGTCAAGCGGGTAGCCTGGATTCCGGAATGGGGTCAGGCGCGTATTGAAAGCATGATGGAAAACCGGCCTGACTGGTGTATTTCGCGCCAGCGCACCTGGGGCGTGCCAATTGCCTTTTTTGTCCATAAAGAAACCGGCGAACTGCATCCACGCACGCCTGAACTGATCGAGCAAGTGGCTCAACGCATCGAGCAAAAAGGCATAGAAGCTTGGTTTGAACTGGAGAAGGAAGAGTTGCTGGGCGAGGAAGCTTCATTATACGAGAAAATGACCGATACGCTGGATGTCTGGTTTGATTCCGGCGTTACCCATGCCTGTGTTCTGGAGAGACGCCAGGAATTGGCTTTCCCGGCCGATCTGTATCTGGAAGGTTCAGATCAGCATCGCGGCTGGTTCCAGTCATCGCTGCTGGCTTCGACGGCCATGAATGATGTGGCGCCTTATGAAGCCGTGTTAACACACGGTTTTACTGTGGATGCGGAAGGCAAGAAAATGTCCAAGTCCAGAGGCAATGTGATCGCGCCGCAGGAGGTCATGAAGGAACTGGGCGCCGACGTCTTGCGCTTATGGGTAGCGTCGACCGATTATCGCGGCGAAATGTCAGTGTCCGATGAAATCCTTAACCGGACCTCGGACGGATACCGTCGCTTGAGAAACACGGCCCGGTTCCTGCTGTCGAATCTGGACGGCTTCGATCCTGCCCGGCATCTGGTCGAGGCGAAGGACTTGCTGGCCCTGGATCGTTGGGTCGTGGATAGGGCCTATGCGCTCCAGGAAGAAGTTAAGGCCGCTTACGAAAGCTATCAGTTTCAGCTTATTTTCCAGAAAGTGCACCATTTTTGCGTGATCGATCTGGGCGGCTTTTATCTGGATATCATCAAGGACCGTCAATATACGGCCAAAGAAGATTGTTTGGCCAGACGTTCTGCTCAAACGGCCATGTATCACGTGCTGGAAGCGCTGACTCGCTGGCTCGCGCCCATCATCAGCTATACAGCCGATGAAATCTGGAATTATATGCCCGGCGAGCGCAGTGAATCGATATTTCTGGAAACTTGGTATCAAGGCCTGTGCAAACTGGACGACGAGGCTGCGATGAACCGCGAGTTCTGGCAGAAAGTCATGGCTGTCCGAACTGTCGTCGGTAAAGAGCTGGAAAAGAGCCGGGCGAAGGGAGAGATAGGCGCTTCGCTCAATGCCGAGGTCGAACTGTATTGCAATGCGGATTATTTTGATGCTTTGAACCGCTTGACCGATGAGCTGCGCTTTGTTTTTATTACTTCAAATGCCACGGTAATGGCCGATCAGGTTTGTCCTGATGATGCCGTTCAAACCGAGATTGACGGCGTCAAGTTAAAAGTTGTTGTGTCCGGGCATAAAAAATGCGTGCGCTGTTGGCATCAACGTCAGGATGTGGGGTCGCATGCCGATCACCCTGAACTTTGCGGTCGCTGCGTTGAAAACGTGGCTGGCGCTGGCGAAAACCGACAATTTGCGTGAGTACTATGTTGAAATGGTTATGGTTGTCATTATTGGCAATAGCTCTGGATCAGGGCAGTAAGCTCATCATCGATAGTTCGATGCAGCTTTACGAGTCTATCCCGGTCATGCCGTATTTTAATCTGACTTATCTGCATAACCCCGGAGCGGCTTTCAGCTTCCTGAGCGAAGCGGGCGGCTGGCAGCGCTGGTTTTTTGCAGGGTTAGCCATTGTGATCAGTGTAGGCATTACTGTCTGGCTGGCCAGATTGAAAAAACATGAGACCTTGCTGGCTGCCGCGCTGGCGCTGGTTCTGGGTGGTGCGATCGGTAACTTAATTGACCGGTTGTTGTATGGTTATGTTATCGATTTTCTCGATGTGTATTATGATTCTTGGCACTGGCCGGCCTTTAATATCGCCGATTCGGCCATTACGCTGGGCGTGGTTCTGATGCTTGCCGAATCATTTGGCATTGGGCAGTCCAAGCATGCTGAACAGGCATAGATCGCCGCCGGGCTATTAGGTATTCAATAAACTGAACAGTTTTTGCCAATCAAACGATGCGCCCGGATCGGTTTTTCGTTCGGGCGCAATATCGCTATGTCCTGTAATGCGATCTGTCGATAGCTGCGGATAGGTCTCAAGCAGCAGGCGAATCACTGCCGCCAGTTGCAGGTATTGTGCGTCTGTGTACTCGATCAGCTCGGTGCCTTCAAGTTCTATGCCGATGGAGAAATCATTACACCTCTCCCGGCCTTCATAAACCGATTTCCCGGCATGCCAGGCGCGCTTGTCAAAAGGTACATACTGCACGATTTCTCCCGTCCGCCTGATCAATAGATGTGAGGATACCGTCAGCTGATAGATGTCTCTGAAATAGGGATGCTTGTCCGGGTCGAGCTGATTGCAGAAGAGCTGGTCAATATAAGGCGTGCCGAATTCGCTCGGCGGCAGACTGATGCAGTGTATGACTAGTAAGGAAATATCCGTAGCATCGGTTCTTGCGTCAAAGTTTGGCGAAAGGAGACGGGTAATGTCAGTCAGCCAATGACTATCTATTTTCATGAAATTTATAGGGGAAAAAACGGAAATAGAGCACAGAATTCACGATAAAAATGCGTATTATCTGTCAAAATAATAATTTAGGTATAGTCTTGGTTTGGCAAAGACTGATCATTTATTTTGCGGAAGAAACATGGCTATGAACATACGGCAATACACAGACATTAGCAAAAGCACATCGAATGATGCCGAAATTCTAGCTAAATTCAGATCGATTTTTTATCAATACATCGAGCCATTGGTGGATGATTGCTGTATGCGGATTGATTTCGAATTCGGGCTGCAATCAGGAAAAGATCGCGAGAAAACGGATTATAGAAAGCAGTTGGAGCACGTTCAGGCGGTTCGAAGAAAAATAAAGCAAAATTACTTACTTAAGGTGAGCGATGCTTTCCATTTTACCTCTCAAAAGACGGTAAAAAATCCGGATCAGAAAATAAATATGGCCTCTGCCTCGCTGGCTAGCGATGCTATGGTAGAGGAAAGTCATGTAGTTGCTTCCATTATCCGCGACTGCGAGCATTCTTTTCAAGGGCAGTTGCATCAGATGAACAGGCAACTCTCAATCAAGATGGGAAAACAAGTCTTTTCTGACCGTAATAATCCGGCTTCACCGGCAAATCTGGCTCATGCTTTGGCCGAGGTGATTAATCCACTGAAATTAACCACCAAGTTTCGGGTTGCTGTCTATAAATCATTTGAAGATCATGTGTTTAGCCAGCTAGGCTTTATCTACGGCGAATTGACCAGGCGGCTCGATTCAGAGTGTGAAATAGTCTCATACGATGTCAGTGAAATTAGGGAAGCGTCTGAACCTTCTATCGCAAGCAGTGAATCGATAAGCCGAGATTTTCAGATATTACAGAAAAAACTGGATCGGTGGCGTTCAATGTACACCCCGTCAGCTTATGATTTAATTCCGAAATCCGAAAGTGCAGCCACCTATGAGCATTTTGAAATAATACACGCGCTGGAAATTCTTGGTCAGCTTTATGCTTTCGAGGATGCTGATCGGGAGATCGGAAGCCCGCTGAAATGGCGAGTCATTAAAAAGCTTGAAGAGCTAAATTTCAGCGGTGATATCAAGGCATTGGCCAAATGCGATGAAGATATTCTGGATTTAGCGGCTTTGATTTTTGGAGAAATTAACAGTGACGATACGCTGACAAGCACTGTAAAGTCCGCCTTGCTCCAGTTGGAAATACCTTGGGCTGCGGTTGCATTGGGACAATACAGCGTCTTTACCGGTATAGAGAATCCTGTCAGGCGCTTATTGAATGATTTGTTTGCTGCCGGGCAATTTTTAAATCCGGCTGATCATAGTGACCGCCTGATTTACGAGCGCATTGTCGACGTCATAAAGCTTATAACCAGAGAAAATGGATCTGGGCATGTTCATTGGGCAAATGAGGCAAGCGATTTTGGGCGTTATCTGGAAAAACAAAAGCAGCGGGTTCAGATTCTTGAAGATCGCTCCAGACAGTTAATGCAAAATAAAGAATCGCTGGAGCTGAGCAAAAAAGTCGTAGCCAAGACTATTGATGACAGCATACAGGGAAAGGAATTGCCGGCAGTCATAGCCGACTTTCTGCATGATGTCTGGCAACATGTTTTGCTGGTCGATCACGTGCGTAGAAATGAAGAGCCGGAACTTTGGATAAAATCGGTACGGGCCATGGAAGAGTTGGTGGTCAGCGTATTGCCTCCGAGAGATGATGATGAAAAAAAACGGATATTAAAATTTTTGCCCGGCATGATCAAAGAACTGAGATACGGACTGGATCGAATTTCATACGATAAAAACGCACAGTCACGCTTCTTTAAGGATCTTGCGGTACGGCATATCATCCTGATGGATAGTAAAGATAAAAAAAGAGAGCTGGGTAGTGTTGTTAAAGCCAGTCCGGTTGTGGAACAGGGCGCGAGCATCAAGCCTGAAGTCATCGTGGATGAGTGGAGCGAGCAGGTAAAAGATATACTTGAAAACAGCTGGGCAGCTTTCGGTTCCGAGTTGGAACGGCAATGGGGCAAGCTGATATGGAAAAGTGCGGAAACGGAAAATATGCTGTTTGTCGGCAAAAATGGCGCAAAAATGCTTGAAGTTAAAGTCCATGAATTGGCTGAAAAATTTAGACAAGGGCAGGCGGCTATTGTAACCTTGGATGAGAGATCCATCGTAGAACAAGCGCTTTCCAAATTAGACAGGTTATGACAGAACAATCAAAAATCGCAGAAGTAAAACCTTTTCTTGATGAAGATATCGGTTCGGGCGATATTACAGCGGAAATCATTCCCGAAACAACGCATGCAGAAGCCGAGGTCATTACCCGTGAGGCCATGGTGCTCTGCGGCCGTGCCTGGTTTGATGCGGTATTCAAGGCATTAAATCCCGGCGTCAACATTGATTGGCTAGTGAGTGAAGGCGATAAGGTCGATAAAGACACGCTCCTTTGCAGGCTCAGCGGTCCGGCCAGAAGCCTGTTAACGGGAGAACGTACCGCGTTGAATTTATTGCAGACTTTGTCAGCTACGGCAACAGTCGCCAAGCAATACGCGGAAGCTGTCGCCGGCACCGGCTGTAAAGTGCTGGACACCCGCAAGACCATGCCAGGACTCAGGAATGCACAGAAATACGCGGTTGCCTGTGGCGGCTGCCATAATCATAGAATTGGGCTGTATGACGGCGTATTGATCAAGGAAAATCATATTATGGCGGCAGGCTCCATAGCCAAGGCTGTTCAGAGCGCGCGTGCCAAAACATCGGTTCCTGTCGAAGTGGAAGTTGAATCCATGCAGGAGCTGGAAGAGGCTATCGCGGCCAAGCCCGATCGCATTATGTTGGACAATTTTACCCTCGAAGACATGCGGGCAGCGGTAGCGCTGAATGCCGGGGCTATAGAGCTGGAAGCGTCGGGTAATATCGGCCTTGACAATATACGCACGATTGCCGAAACGGGAGTCGATTATATTTCCATCGGCGCGTTGACTAAAAATGTCCGCGCCGTTGACTTGTCGATGCGCATTAAACTGGTAGCCGGCAATGATTGAAGATCCTGACAAGCTGTTCAAGCAAATCAGTCATGGCATCTATGTCATAGGCGTCAGTGACGGAATACATCAAAACGCCTTTACGGCGGCTTGGGTTATGCAGGTTTCTTTTGATCCGCTGCTGCTGGCGTTGAGCATTAATCCCCAGCATTATTCCTATAAGCTGCTGCAGGCGGGCGGCATCTGTACCGTCAATGTTCTGGGGCAGGATCAGCAGGCCATTGCCGAGCATTTCGGCCGCTCCGGCCTCAAAGACAAGATGGCCGGTTATCAGTGGCTGACAGGCAAAACCGGAGCGCCGATATTATCCGAAAGCCTTGCTTATTTTGACTGCGAAGTCAGTCATTATACTGAGGCGGGCGATCACAAAATCGCGGTCTGCAGAGTCGTTGGCGGAGCGGCGCTGAATCAAGGCCAGCCGCTGTTATATGTCCAGACCGGCGATATGGACGGCAGCAGCGAGCTTTATGCGGAAAGCGCTGAATAAAAGTTGTAAGGCAGATCAGTGACAGGACTACGCCGAGCGGCTAATTTTGTGGTATTGGTCCAGCGCCGCGTTAAAGCCGATGGCAATCGCCTCAGTCAATATATTCATATTTTGTGACGATTTTTCTGACGCCAGCGGTCTGCCGGGCCGCTTCTGTGGCTGCCGCGCCTTCATTCTTGTGCACCAGCCCCATCAGGTAAACTACACCGTTTTCGGTGACTACTTTGACTTCTGTGCCGTTGAATCCGGGTATCGTATTAATGGAAGCCAGTGCTGCTTTCAAGTTTGCGGTAATTATCGCATCATTAGCGCGTGCTTGCTCTGAACTGGGCTTGGCAAGCAGTACGGCATTGTGTATCTGTTTTATGTTAGGAATGGTTCGGACTATGGCAATGATTTTATTGCGCAAGCCCGCGCTAGGGGCTTCACCCGTAACCAGGGCTATGCCATTGTAAGCTGTGACATTTACGTGGCTTTTCTCTTCTATTTCTTCATCGGCTCTTAATGCTTGGGATGCATTGGCTTCTATGGATTGATCCATCAATACGATATCGCCGTGGCGGCGTTCATTGATTGGTTTGCCGGTTGTCGCGCAACCGTTCACGGACAGGCCGATAACGAGCAGCAGAGATAGCAACAGATGATTTTTCATGGATTAGCCGCCGAAGAGTTGATGGTCGATTAAGTCGCACAGGCAGTGTGTAATCAGCAGGTGTACTTCCTGTATGCGTGCGGTTGAGCTTGACGGCGCGCGAATTTCTATATCAGTTTCATTCAATAACGGTGCAATCATGCCGCCGTCATGGCCGGTTAGGGCAATGACTGAAATATCTTTGTCGTGTGCGGTAGTGATTGCCTTGGATAAATTAGCCGCATCGCTGGCGTCGGTGTATGCGACCAGGATATCGCCGCCTTGTCCGAGCGCCCGGATTTGTTTCGCGAAAATTTCATCAAAATGATAAGCGTTGGCTATGGCCGTAAGGGCAACCGTGTCCGTGGTCAAGGCAATGGCCGGCAATGAGGGGCGTTCACGCTCGAACTGGTTGAGCATGGCCGAGGACAAAAACTGGGCATTGGCCGCCGAGCCGCCATTTCCGCAGGACAATATCTTTTTGTCATTCAGTAAGGCGGCGACCATGCGCTGCGAGGCAAACTCGATAAGCTCGCAGAGGCCGGCCATGGCATCCTGTTTGGTCTGAATGCTGTCGGAGAAATGATTGATGATTCGGTCTTGTAAGCTCATTGAAATTGCAGGGTTAAAAGGCGTTTTGTATCCAATCTATAGTGCCATTGCCGGAAATGGCGATAACATCAAAACGAATAGGCCTGTCTGTCTTATTGGCTGATAAATAATGATGAGTTGCCGCTATTATACGGGATTGTTTCTTTTGTGTAACACTCTCGAGCGCGCTGCCGTATTTATCGGATGTGCGAAATCTGACTTCGATGATCACCAGTGTCTGCTTATCGAGCATGACTAAATCGAGTTCGCCCTGCTTGCAGCGGAAATTGCGGCAAACCGGTTCGAGCCCTTTGGCGAGCAAAAAACGATAGGCCTGCTCTTCGGCGTTTTCACCGCGGATTAAGTGAGTCGCTTTCGCTTTGATTTTATTCAGCATGCTCGTCCATCGGCAACAATGCCTGCGTGGGCTGATTTTCATGCGTGGGAGATATATTGATAGTGTCGATCAGTTCAGGCCGTCCATCCATGAATTTGGCGCAAGCCAGTTCGCGTTTAATGCGCCCGTCAGGCATCAGTGACAAGATTCCGGTGGCTCCGGAGTAGGGGGCGATGTCGAGCTTATCCAGTTGGTCGATCAGGCCATAGGCATCGATACCCATGGCGATCAGGCGCAAATAAGGACTGGTAAATTGTCTCCAGATGTCTTGCAGAGCGCTCATGCTGAGGCCGTCCTGGCTGGAGCCGAGCAGCCAGGGCGTATCGCAAAATGTTATCTTGTTGAGGTCCTGGTCCAGCGCCGGATCGGGCTGGCCACTGTAGACAGCCGGCAACGCGTAAATGGGCAGATTACCGGCTTGATAGTATTGCAATTGCGGATTGATCAGGCGCGCTTCGCCAGTGTAAGCGCTTAGCAGGAGTGTATCGGCATCCTGCCGTTGCCTGGGAGTATAGGTCAATGAGGGCACCAATTGGCTAATTTTATGATAGCGGCCCTCGCTTTCATCGATATTTAGCAGCTTTTTGATGGCTGGGGAAAAGTCGGTGGACTTTGGATTATAGCTTTGCAACTCAAGAATTGAGCCGCCGACTCCCTGCCAGTTTTCTGTGAAAAAATTGGCTATGCGTTTGCCCTGATCGTTTTCCGGAATCAGCAATAAGGCTTTTTGGTGGCCGTCCAGCCAGGCCTTATGGGAAATCTGTTCAACGTCATCCATCGGGCTGAGGCCGAACTGGTAGAGATTGTGTTTCAGCAGTCCCGGAATGTGGTTTAAAGCCAGTACGGGAACGTCAAATGCAACAGAGTCCGCAAGGCTTTGAATGTGTTCTTTATTTAGCGGGCCGACAATGAATTCCGCTCCGTCAGTGACCGCCTGATTATATAAGTCGGCTGGGGTTGACTGTTCAGTATCGTAAAAGCGGACAGTGGGTTTTGAGCCATTGCTGTCCTGGCGAGCGTAGGCGGCCATAAAACCGGCGCGTATGGCCTTGGCGGCTTGAGCGAAAGGGCCTGATTCGGGAAGTAAAACGGCGATCGATAGGGACTGTCTGTCTGCGTTTTCGGCCCTGTTTTTCAGTAAGTAAGAGTTGGCCGGATGTCCTGGAAAAATTTCGCGCCATTTTGCCAATCCGGCATCAAAAGCGGCTGGGTCTTGCTCCTTTAGTTTTAATACGCTGGCCAAGGATAGCCATCCGGCCAGTTCATCCTTTGCCTCATGCGATTGCGCCTGCAAGGCGGGTTCTGGCATTAGGCTTAATGTTTCAAGAATGACTGCATGGTTGTCGTCGCGCTCATCAGGCGGGTTTAATAACTTGCTCAACTCGATTCTGGATCTGACGCTATCCAGCAGGCGGCCGGTTAATGAAAACGCAAAGGCCTGTGATTGAAAATATTTGATTCTATTTTCCGGACTTAGCTGCTGGGCTTGAATTAACTCCAGTCTGCCGAGGGCCTGTTCGGCCTCACCGACATTGAGCGCAATCTGGGCATAAATCAGATTCAGCTGGCCGCGTTGCTGGACAGACAAGGCGGCAGGATCAAGGTCATCGGCGAGTTTTTGCGCTGTATCATGATTGCCGGCTTGAATCAGGGCGTCAATAGCCTGCAGTTGGTGCTGGCTTTGTTCGGGAGACAGTTCGCTGGCAGGTTGCTGGTATAATGGCGGTGCCGGTTCGGTTAGGGGGGCTTGCATGACAGGGGTAGTCTGCCCTTGAGGCTGGACATTATTGTCAGGCAGCATGGCGCAGCCGGAAAAAAGCCATAAGACCGGAAGCGAGACATAGAGTAATAGCGGCTTATACCTTGGCCGTATCTTAAAATCAGAAGTTTTCAAGTGAGAAAGTCCAATGTCAAGTCAATGCGGCAAATTATATGTTGTTGCTACGCCAATAGGTAATTTAGCAGATATTACCTTTAGAGCGGTGGAAATATTAAAACAGGTTGATTTAATTGCCGCGGAAGACACCCGGCACGTCAAAATGCTGTTACAGCATTATGGCGTCAGCAATAAAGTGGTGTCACTGCATCAGCACAATGAGGATACGGCTTCGGCCGGTCTGCTGGAAAAAATGAGACAGGGTCAATCAATCGCGCTGGTTTCAGATGCCGGTACGCCGCTGCTAAGCGATCCGGGTATGCCGTTGGTGCGCATGGTGAAAGACGCGGGGCTGGAAGTGTCGCCGGTGCCGGGCGCTTGCGCATTGATCGCCGCATTGTCGGCGGCAGGACTGCCGGTTACGAAATTTTCTTTCGAAGGCTTTTTGCCCAGAACTTCATCGGCGCGGCAGGCGTTTTTTCATGAAAAACTGATGTGCCCGACCACCTGGGTATTTTATGAGTCCAGCCATCGGATTCTGGCCTCGTTAAAAGACATGGCAGAAGTATTGCCGTTGGATCGTCAGATCGTCATTGCCAGAGAATTGACCAAACTGCATGAAACCATTGTAAAGACTCATTTGGGCAAGGCGTTGGAGTTGGTCGAGAACGACGAAAATATGAGAAAGGGCGAGTTCGTTGTCATTGTCGATGGTGCGGTCGTGGATAAAAAAGAACAGATTATTACCCCAGAGCAGCAGAAACTGCTGGCTGTGTTATTGCGGGAATGCTCTATTAAAACCGCCGTCGCGATGGCTGTGGAAATCACCGGCGTTAGAAAAAAATTGCTATACCAGGCCGCGCTGGATATGCAATAAGTAAAAACGCTTAGTTTATCCGTTAATGGTATTCGTCAAGGTACTGGTTGAATAAGTGTGACAGATTAAGCAATACGTAAAAGCACTTAGGTTATCCGTTAATATCATTCGTCGAGGCAGTCAGTGAACAAGTGTGGTAAACTATGCATTGAAAGAGTCGGCTGAACAGTCGCTGTTTTATCGCAAGATAAAATGGAGGAAAGTCCGGGCTCCATTGGGCAGGGTGCCAGGTAACGCCTGGGGGGCGCGAGCCTACGGAAAGTGCCGCAGAAAATATACCGCCAGCCTTCGTGGCTGGTAAGGGTGAAAAGGTGCGGTAAGAGCGCACCGCGCAACTGGTAACAGGAGCGGCAGGGTAAACCCCACCCGGAGCAAGATCAAATAGAGGAACAGACGCGTGGCCCGCGCGGTTCCTGGGTAGATTGCTTGAGCTGCAAGGTGACTTGCAGCCCAGATGAATGGCTGTTCTAGACAGAACCCGGCTTACAGGCTGACTCTTTCTTTTGTTTAAGCCTCAAATTTTCGAGAGGTTGAATTCATAAACATTTTTGAAGTTGAAGTTGTATGAAAATGTTCGGTAAATATTGCCGCAGTTCCTTCCCATTTCTTCCTGCTATCACCGATAAAGCCTGCCGAGCTTAAGGTGTCTTACGTTTAAAGTATTACTACCATAATATCAATTAACTTTCTGATAAAGCATAAGATTTATTTGAAGGTATTTTATGCGTTTCAACCTGACATTCAAGGTTACGTAAGTCATTGTCAAAAAAGAAAGATTATTAATGAAATCCTCCTTGACTCAAGCTGGTTTGAAAACTATAGTGAATTATAGTGGTGAAAAGTGGAAAAAAATGGTTTTTTTGGGAATTCGAGGTAAATCTTGTTTCGAGGTATCAGCTCAATCACGCTTGATGATAAAGGGCGTCTTGCCATTCCAACACGCTATCGTGAGGAATTGCAGGAGTGCTGCGATCGTCAGATGGTTGTGACAGTTGCCGTGGATGAGCGATGTGTCGGAGAACACGGCTGTTTATGGCTGTATCCACTGCCTGAATGGGAAAAGCTCGAACAAACGATCAGTAAATTGCCTACCTTGAATAAAATGGCCGGCAAGTTAAGACGTTTCGTTATTGGCAATGCTTCCGAGTGCGATATGGACGGGCAAGGGAGGTTGTTGTTGCCGGAAAAACTCAGGACGTATGCGCGCATGGACAAGAAAATTGTTTTAGTTGGCCAGCTTAATAAGTTTGAAATCTGGAACGAAGAGGCATGGACGGCAAAAGAAAATGAATGGCTCAATGGCGATGATGACGAAGGGTTGGAAGATCTAGGGTCATTATCCTTTTAAGACGGGAGATTTGTTAGTGAAACATTTGCCCGTTATGTTTGCGGAAGCTCTGCAACAGTTGGCGATTAAACAAGACGGCATCTATCTGGATTGTACATTCGGTCGAGGCGGCCACAGTCAGGGGATCTTGGAACAATTAGGTCCATCCGGACGCTTGCTGGCTTTTGACCGCGACGCTGATGCGGTTAACTCCGAATATGCAAAGGCCATGCTTCAAGATAAGCGATTTCAGTTGATACATAACTGTTTTTCCGAGCTGGAAAACATAGTCACCAGCGAAAGTCTGGCGGGGCATGTCGACGGGATTCTGATGGATTTGGGTGTGTCATCCCCTCAACTGGACAATCCTGAAAGGGGGTTCAGTTTTCTGCGCGACGGACCCTTGGACATGCGCATGAATGGGAATGCCGGAGTATCGGCAGCGCAATGGCTGGCGACTGTTGATGAGCAGGATCTCGTCAAGGTTTTGTTCGAATATGGCGAGGAACGCTTCGCGCGACGCATAGCCAGGGCTGTCATCGAAAGACGAGCCCAATCGCCTGTGGCAACTACCGGACAATTAGCCGCGCTTATTGAAGAGGCCGTGCCGATCAGAGAAAAGCATAAGCATCCTGCAACGCGTACCTTTCAAGCCATACGCATTGAAATCAACAGGGAATTGGATGAGTTAAAAGACGTCCTGCAGCAATCGGCGCGGGTTCTGAAGCCGGGCGGACGATTGGTAGTGATCTCTTTTCATTCGCTGGAAGACAGAATCGTAAAGCGTTTTATCAGGGACGAGTCCGGAGCTAAATATGATCCCGGCAAGCTGCCTGTCAAGGAAGCCGATATTGATAAAGGCCTTTTTAAAAAAGTAGGCAAGGCGTTAAAAGCCGGTAAGCAGGAGACTGCGCAGAACCCTAGGGCGCGCAGTGCAATCATGCGGGTAGCAGAGAGAATTTAAGTGGCGACGAATCGGATTGTAGGTATGGCGGTTCTGCTGATAATGCTTCTGGTATCGGCGCTGGCGGTGATTTATAGCAAATATTATTCGCGACTGATCTTTATCGAGATTCAGAAACAGGAAAGAGCCTTGGATCAGTATGAAGTGGAATGGGGACAGTTGCAGTTGGAACTGACGACTTTAACGGAACAGAATCGGGTTGAGTTAGTCGCGCGGGAGCAATTGAAATTGGTCATGCCGTTACGGGAAAAGATTATTTACATAAAACCGTAAATGTTAGATTTTCAAGACAACAGGAAAACAAGCGCGCAAACCGGCGATTTCTCCGGCAGAAGAAAGTTCGTCATGGTTTTCATGATGAGTTGTATGGCGGTATTGGTCGGACGAGCGGTTGATCTGCAGGTACTGAATAAACAGTTTCTGAAAGACCAGGGCGATATGAGGCAGGTGGATGACGTATCGGTATCGGCCTATAGAGGCATGATCAAAGATAGAAACGGCGAACCTTTGGCAATCAGTACGCCTGTGCAATCCATATGGGTGAATCCCAAGGAGCTTAAGTTCGCTGCGAAAGATCAAGTCCGGCAAATGGAAAAACTGTTGGGCCTGCCGGATGGCAAAGTAACCGAACTGCTCAAAGAGGATACTACGCGGCAATTCGCGTATATCGCTCGCCGGATCAATCCCGGATTGGCGGATCAGGTAAAAGAGTTAAAACTGACCGGTGTGTATTTCGAGCGCGAATTCAAGCGTTTTTATCCTACGGGCGGCGTTTCGGCGCATTTGGTGGGCTTCACCAATGTGGACGATATCGGGCAGGAAGGGCTTGAAGCAGGGTATGAAAAAGCCTTGAAAGGCACTCCGGGCAGCAAGCGGGTCATCAGGGATGGGCAGCGTCGCATTATTGACGACATTGAAAATATTAAAGAACCGGTTTCGGGAAAAAATCTAGAGTTAAGCATTGATCAGCGCATCCAGTATCTGGCGTATCGGGAATTGCAGCTGGCCGTTGACATGCATAAAGCCAAATCAGGCACCTTAGTGGTATTGGATGCAAAAAACGGAGAAATTCTGGCGGCAGTGAATCAGCCGTCTTTCAATCCGAATACCCGCAAGAATCTAAAAGAAAGCTTATACAGGAACCGGGCAATGACGGATGTCTTCGAGCCGGGTTCGACAGTTAAGCCTTTAGTAGTCGCGGCGGCTTTGGACGGCGGTTACGTCCGCCCCGATGAGGTTTTCGAAACCAACGGCATGTTTCGGGTCGGACGCCATCTGGTCAAGGATGTGCATAATTACGGCACCATGACTTTGACAGACGTGCTGAAGAAGTCCAGCAACGTGGCGGTTAGTCAGATGGCGTTGGAAATGCCGCCGGCCTATTTCTGGGGCCTATATGACAAACTCGGGTTTGGGACGGCGACCGGAGCCGGTTTTCCAGGTGAAGCCAGCGGTAGTCTGCTCGATTATCACAAATGGCATCCTTTTGAGCAGGCGACCTTGTCGTTCGGTTACGGTTTGAATGTAACCGCTGTGCAATTGGCAAGAGCTTATACGGCACTGGCCGACGATGGCATTCTGCATTCGGTCAGTTTATTGAAACGGGATGAAGATGAAGATATGCGGCGCGTGTTCTCAGCCAAGACCGCCAGGCGCGTCAGGGCGATGATGGAAACCGTAGTTACGAAAGACGGCACCGCTTATGAGGCCAGAGTCGATGGCTACAGAGTCGCCGGTAAAACCGGAACGGCAAAAAAAGCCGGGGCCGGAGGCTATGTTGATAAAGCCTATCAGGCTGTTTTTGCTGGCATGGCGCCGGCTAGCGACCCTAGGCTGATTATCGTGGTCATGATTGACGAACCTTCCGCCGGTCAATATTACGGTGGCATAGTTTCCGCTCCGGTGTTTTCCAAAGTCATGGCTGGCGCATTGAGAGTGCTGGGCGTAGCGCCAGACCAGGAAGACACCATGCCGGTGCTGCTGACGCAGAAAGCCTCATGAACATGAAGCTGAAGGATTTATTAGCGGGGCTTTCGCTCGTCGACGATGAATTGACGATTACGGGTTTGGCGCTGGATAGCCGAGCGATAGTCAAGGGCAATGCATTTATTGCCCTGAATGGGTCTGCGCAGCACGGATTGATGCATGTCGCTCAGGCTATTGCAAATGGCGCTTGTGCTGTGATTTTTGACCCGGCCGGGCAGGGTAGGCAATTGGCGGAAGGGGGCGGCGATATTTCAGCCATTCCGGTTGACAATCTGGGATTGCGGTTGGGTGAAATCGCCGCGCGTTTTTACGGTGACCCATCGCAACGGCTCGATGTTATCGGTATTACCGGAACGAATGGAAAAACCTCGTGCAGTCAGTTTTTAAGTCAGCTTATGGATGACTGCGGCATTATCGGGACACTGGGCTGGGGCGAGTGGGGCAGGCTCAATAAAACCCTTAACACGACGCCCGACGCCCTGGCTGTTCAGCACATACTGGCTGAGCTGGCAAAGGCTAAAAAACAAACGGTTGCAATGGAAGTTTCGTCGCACGGTTTGGAGCAGGGCCGCGTTAACGGTGTACGTTTTAAAGGCGCCGTCTTTACCAATATCAGCCGCGATCACCTCGATTATCACGGTTCGATGGAGGCTTATGTCGAGGCCAAGCTGGCATTATTGCACAAGCCGGGACTGGCTTTCGCGGTAGTGAATCTGGACGATGAGTACAGCAAACAAATTATAGCCGCAACGCCTGATTCGGCTGCCGTATGGGGATTTAGCGCCAAAGGGAAAACAGAAGGCCGCGGCGAAAACGTGAATGCAGAACACATCCTGCATCAAGCCGGCGGCATCGAGTTTGACGTGCGTTGGCGGCACGAGCAGCGGCGCGTCAAGGTGCCGTTATACGGCGATTTCAATGTAGAGAACGTTCTGGCCGTGTTGACCGTCATGCTGGCGATGGGGCTTACATTGACAGATGCTGCTGACAGGTTGAAGCGCCTCGAGCCGGTGGCCGGGCGCATGGAGCGCTTGGGCGGAGAGGATGCCCCTCTGATTTTTGTCGATTATGCCCATACGCCGGATGCGCTGGACAAGGTGTTATCCAGCGTCAGGAAGCATTGCAAAGAGGCTTTATGGGTGGTTTTCGGTTGCGGCGGCAACAGAGATATCGGCAAGCGTCCGCAAATGGGAGCCTACGCAGAACATCGGGCAGACTATGTGATTGTTACGGATGACAATCCGCGTTATGAAAATGGACTCGATATAGTAAATGACATATTGGCTGGTTGCAGTTCAGGTAAGGTTGAAGTGATCCAAAACAGAGAACAGGCGATACAAAAAGCGATAGCTAGTGCGGGCGCAAACGATTGTATCGTGATTGCCGGTAAAGGCCATGAGCAGTATCAGGAGATCAATGGTGTAAAAATACCGTTCAGCGACAATCAAGCGGTGATTGACGCATTAAAAGCGAGAGCGGCGCAATGATGGCGATGAGATTAAGCGATATTGCCCGCTGTGTGCACGGACAACTCGTCGGGCAGGACACAGCCATCTCATCGGTCAGTATCGATACCAGAGCCATCAAGCTCGGACAGCTCTATGTGGCAATCAAGGGACACAACTTCGACGGCAATGATTTCGTCGATCTGGCCGAGCAGGCCGGAGCCGCCGCGGCCATTGTGAATAAAGGAGTCGCGCCGACAATGTCTCATATAGTCGTCGATGATACACGTCTGGCATTGGCTGAACTGGCCGGCGCCTGGCGCCGGAAGGCATCAGTTTCGGTAGTCGGCCTGACCGGCAGCAATGGCAAAACGACGGTCAAGGAAATGGTGGCAGCCATATTGGGCGTCAATGATCCGGTATTGTTTACTCAGGGCAACCTGAACAATGAAATCGGGGTGCCTTTGACTTTGCTTCGGCTCGAAGAACGGCATCGCTATGCCGTGGTCGAGATGGGGGCAAACCATCCCGGAGAAATTGCCTATACCAGCACCCATGCCCAAGCCGATGTCGTGATCATCACGAATGTAGGTGCGGCACATATAGAAGGTTTCGGCAGTCTGGACGGTGTCGCGCGGGCGAAGGGCGAAATTATCCAGACGCTTAAAAATGACGGCATTGCCGTGTTGAATCACGATGATGCCTATTTCGACTATTGGAAAGCCATAGCCGGAGCCAGAAAAACCGTGTCATTCGGTTTAAATGACGGAGCCGACGTGACTGCCCGGGCAATCAGGACGGAAATCCGCACTAATGAGAGTTCCGATTCGAGTGGTACAGCTTCTGCCGAGTTTATAACCGGTTTTGAGTTAGTCACGGCTCAGGGTTCTCTGAATGTGAACTTGAAACTGGCAGGACGGCACAATGTCCTTAATGCGCTTGCGGCGGCGGCGGCCTGTCTGGCTTTAGGCGTAGGCCTGCAACAGATCAAGCAGGGGCTGGAAGGCGTAAAACCGGTGACGGGCCGTTTACAGCCGCTGATGGGCCGGCAGCGCAACATCATCATCGATGATACCTATAATGCGAATTTTGCCTCACTGAAGGCGGGACTGGAGGTGCTGAAAGGCATGCCAGGCGAACCCTGGGTTGTCCTGGGGGCTTTTGGCGAATTGGGGCCGGAGAGCAAAAAAATACATGAAGAAATGGGCGAACTGCTTAAAGCCAGTGGAGTCGTGCGTCTGTTGGCTACAGGTGCCGATACCCGAAATACTGTGCGGCTTTTTGGCCCGGGAGCTACTTTTTTTGAGACCCAGAATGAGCTGATCGATGCATTAAAACAAGAACTTAAAGGCAACGAATCGGTTTTGATCAAAGGGTCGAGAGCGCAGCGCATGGAAAATGTAGCTGCAGCTCTGGTTGAAAATTTCAGGATTTAGAAGATGTTAGTTTATTTGGCAGATTATTTAATGACATTCGAAGGCGGCTTTCGGGTTTTTCATTACCTGACATTTCGCGCCATTCTCGGAGCATTAACTGCGCTGATGATTTCCTTCATCGTCGGGCCGGTGATGATCAGAAAACTAAGCCGCAACAAGATCGGGCAGAGTGTTCGTGAATGCGGTCCGCAAACGCACTATGAAAAATCGGGCACTCCTACCATGGGCGGAACCCTGATTTTGGTGGCGATTGCCATCAGTACTTTGCTGTGGGCCGATCTCGGCAATCGCTATATCTGGGTCATCATGCTGGTCACCATGGGCTACGGCGTTATCGGATTCGTCGATGACTATCGGAAAGTGGTTCGCCGCAACAGTGACGGCTTATCGGCTAAAGCTAAGTATTTCTGGCAGTCCGCCATCGGGCTGGTGGCCGCAGTTTTTCTGTACAAAACAGCCGTGCTGCCGGCGGAAACGCAATTCATCGTGCCTTTTTTCAAGAGCGTCATGCTCGATATGGGCTGGATGTATGTGGTGTTGGCCTATTTCGTCATTGTCGGCAGCAGCAATGCCGTTAACTTAACCGACGGTCTGGATGGATTGGCCATTATGCCGACCGTCATGGTGGCTTCCGGGCTGGGAATTTTTGCCTATCTGTCCGGGCATGTGACGTTTGCCGAATATCTGGCGATTCCTTATTTGCCTAATGCCGGGGAATTGATTGTATTTTGCGCCGCTTTGGTGGGCGCCGGATTGGGTTTTTTGTGGTTTAACGCTTATCCCGCGATGGTGTTTATGGGCGATGTAGGCGCGCTGGCGCTGGGCGGAGCTTTAGGCGTATTGGCAATACTTGTTAGACAAGAAGTTGTGCTGATGATTATGGGCGGTGTTTTCGTCATGGAAACGGTATCCGTGATTATCCAGGTTGCCTCTTTCAAGACGACAGGGAAACGCGTTTTCCGTATGGCACCGATTCATCATCATTTTGAGTTGAAAGGTTGGCCCGAACCTCGGGTTATCGTACGTTTCTGGATCATCACCGTGATCTTGGTGCTGATCGGTCTGGCAACTTTGAAATTGAGATAAAGAAAATGGATAAGACAGCGATTACAGAATTGTTAAAAAAGAATTTTGCGCTGGATCCACACAGCGCCAAGGTTTTAGTGGTCGGCCTTGGCGTAACAGGAATTTCAGCGGCACGTTATTTACAAAATCTGGGCATTAAGTTCGCTATCGTCGATAGCCGGGCTAAACCGCCGCTATTGGAGGAATTCTCCCAGCAGATGCCTGACGCCGCGGTTTTTACCGGCGGATTTGATGAAGCGGCTTTTAAGGTGGCTACGCATCTGGTCGTCAGTCCCGGTGTGTCGCTTAATGAGAACGCTATTGTCAAAGCCATTGCCAATGGCGCGAGAGTCGTCAGCGATATTGATCTGTTTGCCTGCTCTGTTGATGTGCCAGTTGTTGCGATTACCGGTTCCAACGGTAAAAGCACCGTGACAACCATGCTCGGCGAAATGGCGAAAGAAGCCGGCAAACGCGTGGGCGTAGGCGGAAATCTCGGGACGCCGGCTCTGGATTTGCTAGAGCAGGATGCGGAACTGTATGTGCTGGAGCTTTCAAGTTTTCAGCTGGAAAGAACCACTGTTTTCAATGCAGCGGCTGCTACCGTGCTTAATGTATCGGCGGATCATCTGGACAGGCATGCCGATATGGCCGGCTATGCTGTGGAAAAGCGCAGGGTTTTCGACGGCAATGGCGTTATGGTCATTAATGTTGATGACCCTGTTGTCAATGCGATGAAAGATGCAAACAGAGAAGTGCTCACATTTTCTATCAACAGCATGAAGGCGAATTTTTACCTTGCAGCAAAAGACGGCAAGGAATATCTGATGCACAATGACACGACACTGATGCCTCTGGCCGAATTGCCGCTTGAAGGTCGGCATAATGCGGCAAATGCGCTGGCCGCTCTGGCATTAGGCGTAGCTGTCGGATTGGATGAGCAGGCCATGTGCCGGGCATTGCAGAAATTTAAAGGGCTGGCGCACCGCATGCAGCGCGTCGCTGAAATACGCGGCGTCACTTGGGTCAATGATTCAAAGGCAACCAATATCGGTGCCTGCGTGGCGGCTTTGCAGGGGTATGACCGCAAAGTCATTCTGATTGCCGGGGGCGATGCCAAAGGAGCCGATATGAATGAGCTGATGCCCGTCATCAAAGAAAAAGCCAAAAGTGTCGTGTTGATGGGTAAGGATGCGGGACTGATCGAGCAGGCGCTCAATGGCTGTGTACCCGTTTATTCTGCTGAAAATATTTTTCAGGCGGTGCAGATTGCCGCCAATCTTGCAGATGCCGGTGAAAGCGTATTGCTTTCTCCAGCTTGTGCCAGTCTTGATCAGTTTAAAAATTATCAGGATCGCGGTGAGAAATTCACTAAAGCGGTGCTGGAGCTGGTTGCATGAGCGATCGCGCGAAAACGCCGCGGACCAGGCGACTGCATTTTGATCCGTTGTTGCTAGCGACGTGTACGAGCCTGCTGCTGATCGGTTTCATAATGGTGACGTCATCATCATTGCATTTAGGCGTAAAAATGGCCGATGACAGCCTGCATTATCCGATCAGGCAGCTGATACACATCGGCCTTGGATTATTCCTGGGTGCCGGCGTTATGGCGGTGCCCATGCAAACGTGGGAAAAATGGGGGCCGTGGCTGTTCATAACGGGCTTGCTGTTGCTGGTGATTGTGCTGGTGCCCGGCCTCGGCATAAGGGTCAACGGCAGCGTACGCTGGTTGTCATTAGGCGGTTTGCGCATACAGGTGTCGGAAGTCGTTAAATTCTTCGCCGTTATCTATATGGCGGGCTATGTTACTCGGCATGAGCAGTCTTTGCGCGAGTCAGCTTACGGGATTGTAAAACCTTTGGCGCTGTTTTCGTTGGCTTGCCTGTTATTGCTGATGGAGCCGGATTTTGGTTCGTCGGTAGTCATTTTATGCATCGCCATGGGCATTATGTTTCTCGCCGGTGCCAGATTGTCGCAATTCATTATTCTGCTGGCCGTAGTGGCCTTGCTGGCCGTCTTGCTGGTTTATTTTTCGCCTTACCGTCTGGTCCGGGTGACCAGTTTCATGAATCCTTGGGCCGATCCGCTGAATACGGGATTTCAGTTGGTGCAGGCGCTGATTTCTTTTGGGCGCGGCGAATGGTTGGGCGTGGGACTCGGCAGCGGCATACAGAAATTATTCTATTTGCCGGAAGCGCATACCGACTTCCTGTTTTCAGTGATTGGCGAAGAGTTGGGGCTGCTGGGCGTAGTGACTGTCATCGGCTTGTTTTCGTTACTGATATGGCGGACTTTTCAGGTGGCTGTCGAGGCAGAAAAGGCAGGGCAAAAATTCTCGGCTTTTGTTGCCTATGGGTTGGCCATCTGGTTTGGTTTTCAGTCGTTCGTCAATATGGGGGTCAACATGGGCATTTTGCCGACGAAGGGGCTGACTTTGCCGCTGATGAGTTACGGCGGCGGCAGTATGATGATTATGTGTTGCGCGGTGGCGCTGCTGTTTCGCGTGCAGAGCGAAGTTTATGAAATTAATGCCAACAGGCCTAAAGGAAAGTCGGAATGGGCAAGCGCATAGTCATCATGGCCGGCGGGACCGGCGGTCATGTGTTTCCGGCCTTGGCGGTCGCACAGTCGCTGGCGGAAAAAGGCTGGCAGGTCAGCTGGCTGGGTACGCGGAAAGGCTTGGAAAGCCGTGTCGTTCCCGAGAATGGCATTGAGATTGACTGGCTGTCGGTTTCGGGCGTGCGCGGCAAAGGCATCATGGCCAAATTAAAAGCCGTATTGACATTGGCAAAGGCTTGCATGCAGGCATTACGAGTCTTGCGGCGACGTAAACCCGACGTGGTGCTGGGCATGGGCGGATTTGTTGCAGGGCCAGGCGGACTGATGGCAAAACTGTTGGGCATACCTTTGATCATTCATGAGCAGAACCGTGTACCCGGTACGACAAACCGGCTGTTGGCAAAAATAGCCAATCGCATACTGGAGGCTTTCCCCGACAGTTTTAACAAGGAGGTGAAGGCTGAATGCACAGGCAATCCACTTCGGAAACAGTTTTTAAACCGGCTCGATGACCGCGGCAGGCGGAGCAATCAGGCTGTCCATATCCTGGTCGTGGGCGGCAGCCAGGGTGCCCAGGTATTGAATGAGGTTGTTCCGGAAGCGGTCAGGCAACTGAAAGATGCGCAGATCAAGCACCAGACCGGCACGGTCATGTTCGAGCAGGTCAAAAGCCGATATGAAGCTTTGGGCATTAATGCTGACGTAAGCGCTTTCATAGATGATATGGTGGCGGCCTATCAATGGGCTGATATGGTGATTTGCCGGGCCGGCGCGATGACCGTCAGTGAAGTCGCAGCTTTGGGGGTGCCGGCTATTTTTGTACCGCTGCCGCATGCCATTGACGATCATCAAACAGCGAATGCCCGCTATTTAACCGATGCCGGCGCCGGAATCTGCTTGATGCAGAAAGACTTGAATGCCTCAACGCTGGCAGAACAAATAACAAGAATGCTGAAACAACTGGATGTAATGAGTAGAACTGCAAAACAATGCGCCCGCCTGGATGCGACTGAAGTCGTTGCCGGCTATTGCATGGCCGAGGCCGGCTTATGAATTTCCCTAATGTACAGATGCCGACCCAGGTGTTAGGCAAAATCGACCGGATACATTTTGTCGGCATAGGCGGTACCGGCATGAGTGGTATCGCAGAAGTTTTATCCAATCTGGGCTATAAAGTCTCAGGTTCGGACATAAAAGAAAGCTCGGTCACGCAAAGGCTGGCCGGCTTGGGCGTAACCATCAATATCGGACATAAGCGCGAAAATGTTGCAAAAGCGGATGTGGTTGTTGCCTCAAGCGCCATAGACCGCAGCAATGAGGAAATCGACGAAGCGTATCTGAACAGAATACCGGTGATTCCGCGGGCGGAAATGTTGGCCGAGTTGATGCGCTTCAGGTTCGGCATTGCCGTAGCGGGCACGCACGGCAAAACCACCACGACCAGCCTGACAGCCAGCATGCTGGCCGAGGGCGGACTCGATCCGACTTTCGTCATCGGCGGCCGGCTGAACAGCGCGGGCAGCAATGCCAAGCTGGGGCTAGGGCATTATCTGGTTGCCGAGGCCGATGAGAGCGATGCGTCATTCCTGTATTTACAGCCGATGATGGCAATCGTCACCAATATCGACCAGGATCATATGGCGACTTACCAAGGCAGCTATCAGCGATTGAAGGAAACGTTCATTGAGTTTCTGCATCATTTGCCTTTTTATGGTTTGGCGGTCATGTGCATGGATGACGAAGGCGTCAGAGAAATTCTGCCGCACATCTCCAAGCCGGTAACCACTTATGGCGTGCATGCCGATGCCGATGTGCGAGCAATCAATATTAAACAGGAAGGCATGCATACTTCTTTTAAAGTGATTCGCCGGGGCGATCATCCGCCGCTGCAGGTCACCTTGAACATGCCCGGCTGGCACAATATGCTCAATGCGCTTGCGGCTATCAGCATCGCGACCCATCTGAATGTCGATGATGAGGCGATCATCAACAGCCTGGGCGCATTCAAAGGCGTCGGCAGACGGTTTCAAATTCAGGGCGATCTGGAAATCGCCGGCGGGCAGCTGACATTCGTTGACGACTATGGCCACCACCCGCGCGAGATTGCCGCAACACTGGAAGCCTTACGGCAGGCCTGGCCGGACAGACGTTCGATTGTTATTTTTCAGCCGCACCGCTATACGCGTACACGGGACTTGTTTGAGGATTTTGTCAAAGTCCTTTCTACCGTTGATGTACTGATTCTGATGGATGTTTATGCGGCAGGAGAAGCGGTTATTCCCGGCGCAGATGGAAGAGCATTAAGCAGGGCTATTCGCTTGCGCGGCCAGGTTGATCCGGTATTCGTCGAAGACTGGGAAGATCTGCCGCAAATACTGGCCGGCATCGTAAAGCCTGATGACGTGATTTTAACAATGGGGGCCGGCAATGTGGGGCAAGTCGCCACGCAATTGCCGCAGCTGCTATCGGACGCTTTCGGGTCAATAACTTGTCAGGATTGAAAGAAGAAAGATTGGATCTTGCGATGAAAGGGCGATTGTTAAATCACGAAAAACTGGCGAAATATACCAGCTGGCGAGTCGGCGGACCGGCTGACCGGTTATATATGCCATTTGATCGACAGGATTTGATAAATTTCATAGCGGAACTGTCTAATGTGGAAGGCACAGCTTCAGGACCAGTATTCTGGATGGGACTGGGCAGCAATTTGCTGATCAGGGATGGCGGCATACGCGGCACGGTCATCAATACCAAAGGCCGGTTGAAAGAAATGAGATTGACCCCGGATGGGTCGATTTATGTCGAGGCCGGCGTTCCTTGCGCGCATGTGGCGCGCTTCTGCGCGGAGCAAGGACTTGTCGGTGCCGAGTTTCTGGCAGGCATACCAGGAACGATGGGCGGCGCCCTGAAGATGAACGCCGGCGCCTTTGGCGGCGAAACCTGGAATATTGTTAAAAGCGTGGACATGTTGAATTCGAAAGGCCAGGTTCATATCCGGCTGCCTGAGGATTTCGAGATTAGCTACCGTTCGGTGAAAGGCTGTGACGATGAATGGTTTCTGGCGGCGCATCTAACGCTGCAGCAAGGCGACACAGCAGAGAGTATGCAGCGCATAAAAGGTTTGCTGGAAAAACGGGCGCAAACGCAGCCGACCAACCAGCCGAGCTGCGGATCGGTATTTAAAAATCCGCAAGGCGACTATGCGGCAAGGCTTATAGAGCAGACCGGTTTAAAGGGCTATGCCATAGGCGGCGCCTGCGTGTCGGAAAAACATGCGAATTTTATTATTAATACCGGCACGGCGACGGCTGCCGATATCGAAGCCTTAATTAATTATGTTCAGATTAAAGTAATGGAAAGTCAGGGGGTTGAGTTGCAGACTGAAGTTTGTATGGTAGGCGTAGCATTATGAAGCCGTTGAAGATTAAAGAGGCGCGAGAATTCGGCCGGGTTGCCGTGTTGATGGGCGGGGCTGCCGCTGAAAGAGAAGTTTCATTGAAAAGCGGCGCCGCCGTGTACGACGCTTTAAAGCGCCAAGGCATTGATGCAATCGCCATTGATGTGACAGGCAATCCCGTAGAAGCACTGGCCGGGCTTAAGGTTGACCGGGTATTCAACATCATTCATGGACGGGGAGGTGAAGACGGCGTGCTTCAGGCGGTTCTGGATGTGATGGGCATCCCCTATACCGGCAGCGGCGTTCTGGCCTCGGCATTGAGTATGGATAAACTCCGAACCAAGCTGTGCTGGCAGGGTTACGGATTGGTCACGCCCAAATGGTTCTTGCTGAAAGATGAACATGATCTGGACGATTGCATAGCACAGTTGGGCTTCCCGGTTATTGTGAAGCCGGCTCAGGAAGGCTCCAGCATAGGCATGAGCAAGGCATCCAATCGCGATGAGCTGCAAAGAGCGCTGAAAACGGCGGCAGAATTCCGTTGCGATGTCTATGCGGAGTCTTGGGTGGCAGGCAAGGAATATACGGTTGGTGTATTGAACGGCGAGGCATTGCCGGTCATACGCCTGGAAACGCCGCATGCGTTTTATGATTATGAAGCGAAATACAAGGCCACCACGACTCAATATCACTGTCCATGCGGCTTGAACCAGGACGACGAGTTGCAGTTGCGTGATCTGGCCGTGAAAGCCAGCCAGGTGCTAGGCGTTAAAGGATGGGCAAGACTCGATGTGTTTGTCGATGATGCCGGACAATATCAATTGATTGAGATTAATACCGTACCGGGCATGACGGATCACAGTCTGGTGCCGATGGCGGCTAAACAGGCCGGCATTGATTTTGATGAATTGGTTTGGCGGATATTGGAAACCAGTATCGGCTAATGAATAAATACGCGGTAAGAATTCTGGCGGCCGCATTATTGCTGACAGGTTTGATCTGGCTGTACAGGCAGGATGTCAAGAGCTACGGCTCCGACACGATGCCCATTAAATACGTCAGGATAGAAGGCGTCTTTCAATACCTTAGCAAGGATGAGATAAAAACGGCGCTGCAGCCGCTGGTTATGACCAGTTTTTTCTCAGCGGATATGCAGGCGATACACGAAGCTGTCGCGCAACTGCCATGGGTGCAGACCGCTACGGTTAAACGGGTCTGGCCGGATGCGATTGACATAAAAGTATATGAAAGGAAACCTTATGTACGATGGGGGCAACACAGCCTGTTGAATGAAAGAGGCGAATTGTTTACTCCGAAGAATGTAGAACAATTTCAGACATTGCCTATGCTTGTAGGGCCGGAGCAGCAACACAGGAAAGTTCTGGAAATAATGAAGGGCATTAAAACAGTGCTGGCGGATCAGTCTATGGAGTTGGCCGAGTTTAGCATCGATGACCGGTGGGCATGGAAAATCAGGCTGGCAACCGGTATGGAGATACTGCTGGGACGAAATGAGCCGTTAAAGAAACTGCAGCGTTTCTTGAAGACGCTGGCCGTATTTGGGCCAGAGCAGGTTGATGCAATGGCTGTGGTTGATTTGAGATATCCCAATGGCTATGGCGTTTCATGGAAACCCGGAACTGCTGAAATTGACTGGAAAAAAATTGCAAACCCCGAAAACGAAACAGATGGGCGATTAGAAAAGGCGACACAGAGTAAACAAAATGGCGAAAAAAACAGAGCGTAATTTAATAGTCGGACTGGACATTGGGACTTCCAAGGTCGCTGCTATTGTGGGTGAGCTTACCGGTGAAGGCAGAGTAGAAGTCATAGGCATCGGCTCAACAGCGTCGCGCGGACTGAAAAAAGGTGTAGTCGTTAATCTTGAATCGACCGTGCAATCCATACAGCGGGCCGTGGAAGAGGCTGAATTAATGGCAGGGTGCCAGATCAGGTCCGTATTCGCAGGCATTGCAGGCAGCCATATCAGAAGTCTTAACTCTCATGGCATCGTGGCGATCAAAGACAAGGAAGTGACTCAATATGATATCGACAGGGTCATTGATTCCGCCCGCGCAGTCGCTATCCCTGCCGATCAGAAGATTATTCATATTCTGCCGCAGGAATTTGTCATTGATCTCCAGGAGGGCATTAAAGAGCCTATCGGCATGTCAGGCATACGTCTGGAAGCGAAAGTTCACATGGTCACGGGCAGCGTCAGCGCCGCCCAGAATATCATCAAGTGTATCCGCCGTTGCGGGCTTGAGGTTGAGGATATTGTGCTGGAACAGTTGGCGTCATGCAATTCGGTGCTGACCGAAGATGAAAAGGAACTGGGCGTCTGTTTGATTGATATCGGCGGCGGCACTACGGATATCGCTATTTTTGTCGATGGCGCGATCAAACATACGGCCGTCATTCCGATAGCCGGCGATCAGGTCACCAATGACATTGCCGTTGCCTTGCGCACGCCCACCTTCAATGCGGAAGAGATCAAGCAAAAATATGCCTGTGCATTAACGCAATTAGCCAATATTGATGGCGTCATTGAAGTGCCCAGCATCGGCGACAGGGCTCCGCGCAAGATTTCGGTGCAAAGTCTGTCAGAGATTATAGAGCCACGTTATGAAGAGCTGATGCTGCTGGTACAGGCGGAACTGAGGCGCAGTGGATATGAAGAATTGATTGCCGCCGGAGTTGTCTTGACCGGCGGCAGTTCAAAAGTGATGGGATTGATCGAACTGGCGGAAGAAATTTTTCATATGCCGGTCCGCATGGGTATCCCGCAAAATGTGACTGGACTAACCGAAGTTGTGAGAAATCCAGTTCACTCAACAGGGGTCGGTTTATTAATGTATGGAAAAGAGCATCAGAGCGGCGACAGAATCATTGATTCCGAGAGTTCTGGATTGTTTTTAAAAATAAAGAGTTGGTTTCAGGGTAATTTTTAGTATTCGTAGGGTTTATTTAAGGGGCAGCGAAAATGAAATATGAATTAATGGATATGTGTACTGAAACGGCCAATATCAAAGTTATTGGTGTTGGCGGCGGTGGCGGTAATGCGGTCAATCACATGATTGACAGTCACATTGAAGGTGTGGAGTTTATCTGTGCGAATACCGATGCGCAGGCTTTGAGAAGATTGAATGTCGGTACGATTATCCAGTTGGGCGTTGAGTTGACTAAAGGCCTTGGCGCAGGCACTAATCCGGATATCGGAAGACAGGCGGCGGAAGAAAATAAGGAACGCATCAGAGAAGTGATTGAAGGCGCGGACATGCTGTTTTTGACTGCGGGCATGGGCGGAGGCACCGGTACGGGGGCTATTCCGGTTATTGCAGAAATTGCCAGAAGTATGGGGATTCTGACTGTGGCGGTCGTGACTAAACCCTTCCTGTTCGAAGGCAAGAAAAAGTTGGCGGTTGCGGAAAGAGGCATTAAAGAACTCGAGCAATATGTCGATTCATTGATCACGATTCCGAATCAGAAGTTGCTGCGGGTACTGGGCAGCAGCGTCTCTCTGGTCAATGCATTCAAGGCGGCCAACGGCGTATTGCTGGACGCGGTGCAAGGCATTACTGAACTCATCGTGCATCCGGGCATGATCAACGTGGACTTTGCCGACGTCAGAACCGTCATGGCCGGCATGGGCGCCGCGATCATGGGGACAGGATCGGCAACAGGCGAGCATCGTGCCCGCGAAGCGGCTGAAAAAGCCATTGCCTGCCCATTGTTGGAAGATATCAATTTACAAGGCGCAAGAGGCATTCTGGTCAATATTTCTGCCGCCGATATGGGTATTGCCGAGTTTGACGAAGTCGGTAATATTGTCCATGAGTTTGCTTCCGAAGATGCAATCATCAAGATCGGCACCGCTATTGATCCTGAGCTGGGCGATGAAATTAAGGTCACTGTCGTCGCGACAGGCATGGGATTGGCGGCGTCATCAGCTAAAGGGGGGCCGGTTAAACTGGTACAGAAAGCGGCGGCTGGCGAGGTCGACTATGGCGTACTCGATAAACCGACCGTCATACGCCAGAACAGGCCTGAAACCAGGGAAAATCGGTTCGGAGCGCAACCTAAAAAAGATATCGATCTGGATTATCTGGATATTCCGGCTTTCCTGAGACGGCAGGCCGACTAGACGGAAAGTCGACTTAATCTCTTTTTTGGCCTGGTTGTGGTAGAATTCCTGTTTTGCCCCTTAATTCGGCGTCCTTTATTTTATGATTAAACAGCGAACTTTAAAAAATACAATCAGGGCTACAGGCGTAGGGCTGCATACGGGCGATAAAGTGTATTTGACTTTACGCCCTGCAGAACCGAATACCGGTATTAAATTTCGCCGCGTTGATTTAGATGAGCCGGTTGTCATTGATGCTTCACCGGAAAATGTCGGCGAAACAATGCTTTCAACAACGCTGGTTGCAGGTGACGTAAAAATTTCAACCATAGAACATCTGCTTTCGGCGTTTGCCGGATTGGGCATCGATAATGCGATTATCGATGTCAGTGCTGCGGAAGTTCCTATCATGGACGGAAGCGCCGGCCCTTTTGTGTTTTTGCTACAGTCGGCCGGGGTTGAGGAGCAGGATAGTCCAAAACAGTATATTCGCATAAAGCGCAGCATCAGAGTTGAAGACGGTGATAAATGGGCGGCTTTCGAGCCATTTGAGGGTTTTAAGGTGACGTTTACCATCGATTTTGAGCACCCGGCATTTGATGAGCGCGTCAAAACTGCAACAATGGATTTCTCGTCCACGACTTTTGTGAAGGAAGTAAGCCGAGCCAGAACCTTCGGTTTCATGAAGGATATCGATATGCTCCGGCAAAATAATCTTGCGTTGGGAGGCAGTCTCGATAACGCCATCGTGGTGGATGACGATAAGATTCTCAATGAGGATGGCTTACGTTGTGCGGATGAGTTCGTTAAGCACAAAATTCTTGATGCGATCGGCGACCTGTACCTCCTGGGGCATAGTTTGATCGGTGCCTTTACCGGTTATAAGTCCGGGCATGGACTGAACAACAAATTATTGCGTACTTTATTGAATGATAAAGACGCGTGGGAAATGGTTACGTTTGATGAAGAAGAAGACGCGCCGATTTCCTTCATGCGCTCCGCGCAATCACCGCGGTCCGCTGCATAAAGTCCGCTTCGGGCTATCCGGCATCGTCGGATAGCCGCTGCAGCGTTGCGCTTAACTTCAGCAACGCCTGCTTCAACTGATTATCCGGAACATTTAGGCCCAGGTTCCGGATGATTTCAATTTTGTCCTTTGCTGGCACATTGGCTCTCCTGATGGGTTTTTCATAAAGGCTTTTCTGCTCGGTAAGGATTTTAACCTGCATAAGGGCGACAGGTTCTCGCGTGATTGGCGCAACAGCGGCAAGAATGGCTTGGCTATAAAAGCGCAACTGTGATGCCCAGGCCGCAGAATCCGTATAAATCAGCAATTTCTTATCGTTTATTACGCAATAGCGCGCCTGTTTTGCCAAGGCTTCCGGCAGTGCCTCTCGAATGTGTTGCAGAATCTGACGTTGCTGCTCGATCCGGCTGTAAAAATGGGCAATGGCCCGGTTTGGAAACGATAGCGCCGCTTTAAATGCGACTGGTTTTTTAGCCATGTATGTGTGAAAAGGTTCTTACAGGAATGTTGGATTATTTAAGAAATTATCATATAGTGACAAAGAAGTTCATTTTCTCATACTGTAAATACGCAACCAGGCGGATAAAATGAAACAATTCATTCAGGATCTTGCAGAAAAACACAACAACCAGGAAAAACAGCTGCTTCAGATCCTGCGAGAGATTCAGGCCTGCTACCATTATATCCCGGAACAGGCGATAGAACAGTTATCCGGATTATTGTCCATTCCCCGGACGCGAATCACCGGCGTAGTCGAATTCTACAGCTTTTTGCACTTGACCCCCAGGGGGCAGTATGAACTGCTGATCAGCGATTGCATTACCGACCACATGCGGGACAAAAAAGACCTGACCGGTTATTTGGCAGAAAAACTGAACGTGGCTGTCGGCGCGGTGCGTAAAGACGGCTTGGTTAGCCTCGATAACACCTCCTGTACGGGCATGTGTGATCAGGGCCCTGCCGGCATGGTTAACGGCTATGCCTTAACCCGTCTGGACCGGGACCGGATTGACCGGATCGCTGATTTGATCAATCGCCGGGAGCCATTGGCTGCGTGGCCGGCTGATCTGTTCTATGTCGACGACACTGTAGCCAAGCCAGGGCTTTTATTAAAACAGCCCATTATGCAAGGCGCCGCGCTCAGAGCGGCCTTTAAAAGAGGTCTGAAAGCCACGCTGGCGGAAATTGAGCAATCCGGTTTGCGAGGCCGAGGCGGAGCCGGTTTCAAGACGGCCATGAAATGGGCGTTTTGCACCGGTGAAGCTCAGAGCGAGCGCTATGTCGTCTGTAACGCCGATGAAGGCGAGCCCGGCACATTTAAGGATCGAGTGCTGTTGAATTCCTTTGCACATCAGGTCTTTGAAGGCATGACCCTGTGCGCAGCGATTACCGGCGCCAGGCAGGGCTTCCTGTATTTGCGCGGCGAGTATCTGCACCTCTATGACCGTTTACAGGAAATCTTGCATCAACGCAGACAGGCTGGCCTGCTAGGAAGCAATATTCTCAGGGAGGGGCTGGATTTTGATATCGACATCCACCTCGGCGCTGGCGCTTATATCTGCGGTGAAGAATCGGCACTGATCGAATCGCTGGAAGGCAAGGCGGGCATTCCGCGCAACCGCCCGCCTTATCCCGTTACGCACGGGTATCTCGGCAAGCCGACGGTAGTCAACAATGTCGAGACATTTTTTGCCGCGAGCGCGATTGCCGTCAATGGCGCCGACTGGTTCACACAGGTTGGAACGGAGAAATCAGCGGGTACGAAAATTCTCAGCATCAGCGGGGACTGCGCCAGACCCGGCATCTATGAATATGCGTTCGGCACAACCATTCAGACGGTATTGAATGATTGCGGTGCGATGGATGTGCTGGGCGTGCAGATGGGCGGTCCTTCCGGCACGTTTATTTCCAACCAGGAATTCGACCGCAAGCTGGCTTTCGAGGATCTGGCAACCGGCGGATCAGTCATTATCTTTAACGAAAGCCGTAACATTTTCGATATCGTCCATAACTTCACGCACTTTTTTGCGCATGAAAGCTGCGGATTTTGCACGCCATGCCGGGTTGGAACTTCGTTATTGAGGAAGCAGGTCGCTAAAATTCATGAAGGGCATGGCTCGGCCGGCGATGTCGCGGCCCTTGAAGAATTGGGCCGGCTGATCAAGGGCTACAGTCACTGCGGCCTGGGGCAAACGGCCGCCAATCCGGTGCTGACGACTTTGGAGCGCTATCCTGAGCTGTATCAGAACAAATTGAAGAAAATCAGTTACGAGCCGGGATTTGATCTGGATGGGGCGCTGGATATCGCCAGACGCCTGGCTCAGCGCGATGATGCCGCGGCTCATTTATCTCAGGTGGGGGATCATGACTAAAACCATTACGATTGACGGCAAGACCATCCCTTTCGAAGAGGGGCAGACCATTATGGAGGCCGCGGCTGCGGCCGGCGTTTATATCCCGCATTTGTGCCATCATCCGGAATACGCGCCGCACGGCAGCTGCAAGCTGTGCTCGGTCTCCGTGAATGGCCGGTCCTGCACTGCCTGCACATTCCCGGCCATGGAAGGGCAGGAAATACTCAATGACACCAGGGAACTGAATGACAGCCGGCGCAGAATCACACAAATGCTGTTCGTGGAAGGCAATCATTTATGCCCGGGCTGCGAAAAAAGCGGCAATTGCCAGTTGCAGGCCGTCGGCTATTACCTGAATATGCTCGACAACCATTTCCTGCACTTCTTTCAACCGCGTCAACTGGATGCTTCGCATCCCGATGTGCTGGTCGATCGCAACCGCTGCATTTTTTGTACGCTGTGCGTGCGTGCCAGTCATAGGGATGGCAAGGACGTGTTCGCGATCAGCGGCCGCGGCATCAACAAGCGGCTGATTTTCAATTCCGAGAGCGGCCTGTTAAAGGACACCGATCTGGACGTCAATGATCGGGCCGCGCATATCTGTCCTACTGGGGCCATTCTGATCAAACGCACCGGATTTACTGTCCCGATCGGCGAGCGCCTGTTTGACGACAAGACCATTGCCGAAACCAGTCTGGATTATGAACGGGGTAATCATGACGGATAAAGTCAAAGTAGCAACCGTGTCGCTGGCAGGCTGTTTCGGCTGCCATATGTCGCTGCTCGATATTGATGAACGCATAGTGCAGCTGGCTGATCAGGTTGAATTCATCCGCTCGCCGCTTACCGATATAAAGCGCTGCACCGATTGCGATATAGGTCTGATCGAGGGCGGGGTGTGCAACTCGGAAAATGTTCATACACTACGGGAATTTCGCAAGCACTGCAGGATTCTGGTAGCTGTCGGCGCCTGCGCCATTAACGGCGGCCTGCCCAATTATAGAAATTATGTGCCGCTGGAAGAATGTCTGGGGGAATCTTATCTGGACGGGATCGGCGTCGAGAACCCGCATATCCCCAATGATCCCGAGCTGCCTTTGTTACTGGACAAGGTGTATCCGGTGCATGAAGTCGTCAAGATTGACTATTTTCTACCGGGCTGCCCGCCTGCGGCTGATGTATTCTGGAAATTCCTGACCGATCTGCTGGAAGGGCGCGACCCTGCACTGCCTTATGAATTGATCCACTACGACTAGATGCCTATGTACGATTATTTGGAAACGGCCGAAAATCCGGAAAACCTGAAGCGCGTTGCCATCGATCAGGTTTCGCGCGTCGAAGGGCACGGCAAGATCACCTTACTGCTGGATCAGGACAACAAAGTCAAACAGGCCCGGCTGCATATCGTCGAATTCCGGGGCTTCGAGCGTTTCATGCAGGGCCGGCCTTACTGGGAGTTTCCGGTTATCGTGCAGCGCCTGTGCGGCATTTGTCCGATCAGCCATCAATTGGCCGCCGGCAAGGCCATCGATCAACTGGTCGGCGTTGATCCGCAGAATTTGCCGCCTGCCGCCGACAAGCTAAGGCGCCTGCTGCACTTCGGGCAGGTGCTGCAGTCCCATGCCTTGCATTTCTTTTATCTGGCCAGTCCGGATTTGCTGTTCGGCTTTGAAAGCGATCTCAATAAGCGCCACATTGTGGCCGTACTGGAAGCCTATCCGGATATCGGCCTGCAGGGCATCAAGCTGCGCAAATACGGTCAGGAAGTCATCCGCATGATCTGCGGCAAACGCATACATGGGACGGGGGCCATTGCCGGCGGCATGAACAAGTCCTTGACTCAGACAGAGCGTGACTACCTGCTGCAGGATATCGATCAGATAATAGCTTGGGCGGCAGGCGCAGTAGAACTGGTTAAAAAGGTGCACGGCTCCAACCTGCCGTATTACGATCAGTTTGCCGCGATACGCAGTAATTATCTGGGCCTAACCAGGCCTGACGGCGCGCTGGAGCTTTATCATGGCGGCTTGCGCGCCAGGAACGATAAAGGCGAGACCATCATCGATCATGTAGACTATTGCCGATATAACGACTATATCCATGAAGAAGTACGTTCATGGAGCTATATGAAATTCCCTTATCTATTGGCGCTGGGCAAGGAGAACGGTTGGTATCGCGTAGGTCCTTTGGCTCGCGTCAATAACTGCGATTACATCGATACGCCGTTAGCGGAAACTGCGCGGCTGGAATTCAAGGCGTACGGCGGTGAAGCCATGGTGCACAGCACGCTGGCTTATCATTGGACGCGCATGATCGAAGCCCTGCATTGCGCCGAACGCATCAAGGAACTGCTGAACGATCCTGAAATCATGAGCCACGATCTGGTTGCGAAAGGTGAGAAACGCTGTGAAGGCATTGGCGTGATCGAGGCGCCGCGCGGCACATTGTTTCATCATTACCGTGCCAACGAAGACGGTCTTGTCACCAAGGTGAATCTGATCGTTTCGACCACTAGCAACAATATGGCCATGAATGAGTCCGTGCGACAGGTCGCGTCAGAGTATCTGTCCGGTCAGGAATTGACGGAGCCGTTGTTAAATAATCTGGAGGTCGCCGTTCGCGCCTATGATCCCTGTTTGTCCTGCGCGACGCATGCCGTCGGAAAAATGCCGCTGCAGCTGGAATTGATCGATGTAGAAGGCAAGCTGATCGATAGGCTGGTCAGGCACAGCGACGGTGAATTCGAGCATAACCTGGATGGTTAAGCCGGTCCTGCTATTCGGCTATGGGAATCTCAGCCGCGGCGACGATGCCCTGGGGCCGCTGTTGCTGGAGTTCGTTGAATCCCATTTGGACCTGGACAATATCGATATATTATCCGATTTTCAGCTGCAGATCGAACATGCGCTGGATCTTGAGAACAGAGCTTTGGTTTTGTTTGTCGATGCGTCCGTATCCTGCGCGAAAGCATTCGATTTTGCCGAACTCAGTCCGGCACGCGACAAAAGCTACAGCACACACGCACTGAATCCTTCCGCGGTTCTGGCCGTGTATCAGGATGTCAAGAAACAAACGCCGCCGCCGTGTTTCCTGCTGAGCATTAGAGCGCAGCAATTCGAATTCGGCTCCGGATTGAGCCTGGAAGCTGAGGTTTGCTTAACGCAGGCCAGTCAGCTTGCGGCACTGTTATTGAATAATCCGGCGCTCGGTTTTTGGCGGCGGCAGGCAACGTCATGCAAGGAAGAGAGTCATGCATGAGATGTCATTGCTTGAAAATGTGCGGGAAACGCTGGAAAAAACATGCTAAAAGCCAGGCCACCAGGATGATACTGGAAATCGGCAAGTTGTCCTTTTGTAGATCCGGCCGCCTTGCGGTTTGGTTTCAATATGATCATGAAGGGCTCGCTCAATATGCCGGACAGATTAATCCAGCCTTTCAGATCATCAAGTTATCGGCGGCCAAAGGCGGTTATTTCTTCGATCGGCTGGCCCGGAATATCAAGTCGGCGTCGTAAGCGGCTGACTATCTGGAAAAAGATTGATTTAATAAATTGACATGCCTGGAATGCCCATATAGAATGACCGTTAGCTCGAAATACGATTTACCGCATGTTTATCTTTACGAAGTTCTTCTGTAGTTGCTCGTCCTGTTTATCATTAAGTAATTCTTCATTTCCCAGCTCCACCGGCCTTAACAGGCTAAATTACTAATTTTTATTTTAATAGGATTGCAATTATGGCTTCCACTACTACCGGTACCGTTAAATGGTTTAACTCTGAAAAAGGCTTCGGCTTTATTCAACAAGAAAACGGCCCTGATGTATTTGTTCATTTTCGTAACATTAACGGCTCCGGCTTTAAATCCCTTGATGAAGGCCAAAGAGTACAGTTTGTTGTGACTCAAGGCCAAAAAGGCCCGCAAGCAGAAGAAGTAACTATCATCTAATTTGCGTAAAAGCCGTAGCAGTCAAAAGGCTGCTACGGCTTTTTTATGCCCGTTTATTAAAGCAGCAAGCTACTCATATCTCCTGCCGTTATAGGTTAGCCATCCTCCTTCATGCTGGCCTTGCGGATCATGATGCGTCCAGTGAATGACGCCGCCTTTATTGTTCCACTCATACTCGCCGGAGAAGCTGATCATTGATCCTTCGCTGATGCCCTCGACTTTGGGCGCTAGATCGATGTTATGCGCAATCAATACGGACTGGCCGGAACTTAACCGCACGATAAAGCGCTGATGCCGCGAGCCGTTGGTATCGTCCGGCAGTATTTTGACAATCGTGCCGGCTTGTCTGACTTGTATGTTGCTGCGCTGGTTTTCGAAAGCGTCAGTTAGGGTATTTAGGTCGGTAAAGTCTTGAACATCGCTTTGTCGGCTTTCAAAATCACCTGTTAGGCTTTTTAGGCCGGTAAGACCGTTTTTATCAGTTGAGGCTGGCTTATTTTCACAACCGGGCAGCAGCATGCCTGCGCCGCCGGCAATCAAAAAAGCCAAGGCTGCTTTTCTGATCAAGGCTTTAGTCGAGCGCATTACAGCTTTCCCTCAACGATATCCTTAAGCGTTTCCAAGTAGAGATCGCCTTCCGTTGCCTGTACGCGGGCACGCAAAGAAGCGACCGTGTCGTCAGGCAAAACCGGTACATGGCTCTGCTTGAGTACGGGACCTTCGTCATAGCGCTCGTTGATCAGATGCACGGAGGCGCCGGAGACCGTGTCGCCCGATTTCAGCACGGCTTCATGGACGCGATCCCCGTAGAGGCCGTGGCCGCCGTGCTTCGGCAATAGCGCCGGATGTATGTTCAGGATATGCCCGTTAAAGCGCGTCAGCGTATGCGGGCCGATTTTTTTCATATAGCCCGACAGCACGACCAGATCGGTCTGGGCCTCAGTCAGCGTGTTCATAATCGCCAGGTCTTCGCTTTCCGGATCGGGATGCGTTTTGGCATTGATCAGATGCACGGGGATATGCTGTTCCTGACACCAGCGCAATATGGCTGAATCTGAATTGTTGGTGATGACCACGCCCAATTCGGCGGCCAAGGCTTTTTGCTCAATGGCGGCGATGATATGTCTGGCGGAAGAGCCTCCGTGCGAGGCGATAAAACTGATTTTCATGAGTATTAGTCGTTATTAAATTAATCAAAAAAGTAAGTTCGGCATATTCTAAGCAATTGTTCGCCGCTTAATAAGTCCAAAATGCAGCGGATGTTCAGCATCGTTCTCAGCGCAGTTAGACCTTGTGCGTGTGCGCATTTTGCCTGTCCTATGTGGCAGGACGGGTACTAACGGATGGCTGCACAAGCTCGCCAGCGTTTCTTCTGCTTGCGCTTTGGCCATCGGCATTGATGGGTAATGTGGTCTCGCTGCTTTCGAAATGCTGCCCAGTTGTCATAGCTAATTCTATCAGGACTGGTCTGACCTCTGTGTATTAAAAGATCGGCATCGGCAGACGGGCCGATAATTTGGCCGGTATTTTTCATGGTTGTTGCCGGTGCATGATGCTATATCCAGGGCCGCAGTGGCAGCAACGGATGAACGGATGAGCGATGAAATCGGCTGGCTGAATCGAAAATATACCGCACGCGATCCTGATGGGTCGCGATACCGGGCAGCGATTTTATTTCGGCCAACGGCGGGCCTGATGCTTCAGATTGTGCAGGAATGTCTGTTGCTGTTAGGGAGTACCCTCAATCGCTATGGTTAAGCTCCTGCTGGTATTGGCAATCCCCAGCCTTCTGGCTCGTGCTGCCGGGTAAGGGGCGCAACAAAAGGGCGGAATCCCGGCACTTGAACGAAACCTTTTAGATCAATCCGTAAATGTTCCTTGTTGATATTCAAAGTTTTGACCCCATAGTTTAAGGGTGTTTTTAACTGTAACTAAAAAATTAGACAGTATATAATCCAACGCTTTGAATCAATTTTTTACTAAATACAACACCGGAAAAAAATATGCTCGGTAAGCTGGTTAGATTAGTTGTAGGGAGCCGTAACGACAGGCTTATAAAGAACAAAAGGAAGTTGGTCAAAAAGATCAATGCATTAGCTTCTGAATACGAAAAATTATCTGATGAAGCCCTAAGAGGCAAAACGCAGGAGTTTCGTGACCGTCTGGCGCAAGGCGAAAAGCTCGATAACCTGCTTCCTGAGGCATTCGCAACAGTCAGAGAGGCGTCCACACGCGTTTTTGGCATGCGTCATTTCGATGTACAGCTGATCGGCGGCATGATTCTGCATGACGGCAAAATTGCTGAAATGAAAACCGGTGAAGGTAAAACCCTGATGGCGACTCTGGCAGCTTATTTGAATGCGTTGCCAGGACGCGGCGTGCATGTCGTGACCGTCAATGACTATTTGGCCAGGCGCGATTCCGAGTGGATGGGGCGCCTGTACGGCTTTTTGGGATTGACGACCGGCGTCATCGTCAGCCAGCTTGACAGCCGTGAGCGGCGCCAGGCTTATGCATCCGATATCACCTATGGAACCAACAACGAATTCGGCTTTGACTACCTGCGCGACAACATGGCGTTCAGCCTGGAGCAGAAAGTTCAGCGCGATCTGCACTTTGCCATCGTCGACGAGGTGGACTCGATTCTGATCGATGAAGCCAGGACGCCGCTGATCATTTCCGGCCCTACCGAGGAAGGCACCGAGATTTATGTCAAAACCAATGAGATCATACCGTTCCTGACCAAACAGGAAAAAGAGGGCGAGAAAGGCGATTACTCGGTCGATGAGAAAGTCCGCCAGATTTATTTGACTGAAGAAGGCCATGAGCGCATAGAGCGTTTGATGGTCGAACATGGCCTGATGGCCGAAGGCAGCAGTCTTTACGATGCGGCCAACATCCGCCTGATGCATTATCTGAACGCATCGTTGCGAGCGCATGTGCTGTTTCAAAAAGACGTCGATTACATCGTCGCCAATAACGAAGTCATCATTGTCGACGAATTCACCGGCCGTATCATGCCGGGTCGGCGCTGGTCCGAAGGTTTGCATCAGGCGATTGAAGCGAAAGAGCGGGTCACAATCCAGAATGAAAACCAGACGTTGGCTTCGATTACGTTCCAGAATTATTTCCGTTTGTACCATAAGCTTTCGGGCATGACCGGTACGGCTGATACGGAAGCGTTCGAGCTGAACAAGATTTACGGCCTGGAAGTGGTCGTGGTGCCCACACACAGACCTATGGTCCGTAAGGATCTGGGCGATGTTGTCTATCTGACTGCACGCGAAAAATATGAAGCCGTAGCCAAAGATATCCAGGCTTGCGTCGAGCGCGGACAGCCGGTTCTGGTCGGCACGACGTCGATCGAGAACTCGGAACGGTTGTCGGGGTTGCTGAAAAAGCAGGGCATCAAGCACGAAGTGCTCAATGCCAAACAGCACGAGCGCGAGGCGCATATCGTTGCGCAGGCAGGTATGCCCGGCGCCGTCACGATAGCGACCAACATGGCCGGACGCGGTACCGATATCGTGCTTGGCGGCAATCTGGAGGCGGAGCTGGCCGCTTTGGGTGAGGATGCGGCTGAGGACGAAAAGGAAAGCATACGCGGCGCCTGGCTGGACAGGCATGAGCGGGTTATTGAAAGCGGCGGTCTGCACGTGATCGGTTCGGAGCGTCATGAATCGCGCCGTATCGACAATCAGTTAAGGGGGCGCTCCGGACGTCAGGGCGACCCGGGGTCTACACGTTTTTACCTGTCGCTGGAAGATGATCTGATGCGTATTTTCGCCTCGGAGCGTGTAGCGGGTCTGATGCAGAAATTAGGCATGGGCGACGGTGAGGCAATCGAGCATCCCTGGGTAACGCGTTCCATCGAAAATGCCCAGCGCAAGGTCGAAGCGCGTAACTTCGATATTCGCAAGGAAATTCTTGCCTATGACGATGTCGCCAATGACCAGCGTAAAGTAATCTATGAACAGCGTAATGAGCTGATGGCGGCGGCAGACGTTTCCGATATTGTTTCAGCGATACGCGAAGATGTCGTCAATGACGTCATTACACAGTATATTCCGCCTAAGACTATGGAAGAGCAGTGGGATATAAAAGGTCTGGAGGAACATTTGCATCAGGAGTTCAACGTTCAAATTCCGGTGCAAAAAATGCTTGATGAAGATAAGGCTCTGCAAGAAGCAGTCTTGCGCAATCGCATTATCGATATTCTGGAACAAAACCATAAAGAAAAAGAACAGCAGATTTCCAAGGAAGTCTTACAGCATGTTGAAAAATCAGTCATGCTGCAAGTACTGGATAACAGCTGGAAAGAACATCTGGCCGCGATGGACTACCTGCGTCAGGGCATTCACTTGAGAGGCTATGCGCAAAAAGATCCCAAGCAGGAATACAAGCGTGAAGCCTTTCAGATGTTCACTGCGCTGCTCGATCATATAAAGCATGAAGTCATCACTATTTTGGCAAAAGTTCAGGTCCGTCAGGAAGAAGATGTGCAGGCTCTTGACGAACAGATGCAGGCGCCGAAAGAGATGCATTTCGAGCATGCGGAGGCTTCGGCTCTGGAGGAGCCGCCACTGGAAGTTTCGCCAGAGGAGAAGCCCGCACAGCCTTTCGTTCGTGCCAGCGATAAGGTTGGTCGTAATGATCCTTGTCCTTGCGGGTCAGGCCTGAAATATAAGCAATGTCATGGCAAGTTAAGTTGATTCTTTAGATAAACCGCTTCCGGCAGTTAGGCAAACTGGCCGGAGAACCCGGGATAATGTGTTCGAATAACATATTACCGGGTTCTCCGGCCATTTTGTTATAAATAGCTAAGCTCCTGCTGATCTGAAAAATCCCTTAAAAATAACCATGCCCATGAGGCCGAGGCTTGATCAGGGTGTGTTTAATGGTTAACATCGATTTCATATAAATTCCTCAAGTATTAAGAATTATGCCGAATAGAAGTTTCAAGAAAAGTAAACCCGCTCCAGCCATTACTACGCTTCCGGACTTAGGAATGGATAAAGAACACTTGGTGGCCGATTTTAAGCATTATTACGGGCACAGGCTTGGCAGAGACGAGCATTGCAAATCGCCGCATTATGCCTATGAAGCGCTGGCTATGGTTGTCAGCGATCGGCTTATAGTGCGCTGGAAGGAAACCTATAATGCATACAGGGATGAGGATTGCAAAAGAGCGTTCTATTTGTCCATGGAGTTTTTGATGGGACGTACATTAAGCAATGCCATGCTTAATCTAGGCATTAATAATGCAGTCGATAACGCCATGTATGAATTGGGGCTGGAGCTTGAAGAACTGATTGACAGCGAACCGGATGCAGGTCTCGGCAATGGCGGCCTGGGGCGTCTGGCGGCGTGTTTTATCGACAGCTGCGCGACATTGCAGCTGCCTGTGACCGGATATGGCTTGCGTTATGAATATGGCATGTTCTCCCAGGATATCGTCAATGGAGAACAGGTGGAAAAACCGGACCATTGGCTGCGTAACGGCAATGTCTGGGAGATTGAGCGTCCTGAGTATACACATCGCATCAAATTCGGCGGACGCACTGAGACCCATACCGATGAGCTCGGCAATAAAAAGGTTTATTGGGTCGATACCCATGACATATTGGCTGTTCCGTTTGATACGCCGATTCCTGGCTACCAGAACGGCACAGTCAACACGCTGCGTTTATGGAAGGCCACGGCAACGGAAGAGTTTGATTTGCAGGAATTCAATGCCGGCGATTATGCGGAATCGGTTGCGGCCAAGAATACGGCCGAAAATATCACCATGGTGCTGTATCCGAACGATGCCAATGAAAACGGCAAGGTTCTGCGTTTGCGCCAGCAATACTTGCTTGCCTCGGCAAGCTTGCAGGATGTGATTGCCAACTGGGTCGGACGGCACGGCAACGATTTCTCGGAATTTGCGGCGAAAAATTGTTTTCAATTGAACGATACCCATCCGAGCATAGCGGTTGCGGAATTAATGCGTCTGCTGATCGACATGTACGGCCTGGACTGGGATGAGGCCTGGCATATTACCCGCAACACGATGGCATACACTAACCACACGCTCTTGCCGGAAGCGCTGGAGCGGTGGTCGGTTGATTTGTTCAAGCAATTATTGCCCCGCCTGATGGAAGTCATTTTTGATATCAATGCCCATTTTCTGGCAGAAGTATCGGCACGTTGGCCCGGCGATATAGATCGGTTGGCGCGCATGTCGCTGATTGAGGAAGGCCCTCAACAACAGGTCAGAATGGCCTATCTGGCGATAGTCGGCAGCTATTCAGTCAATGGTGTTGCCGAGTTGCATTCAAAGTTGCTGCAACAAGGCTTGTTTCGGGACTTTTATGAGCTCTGGCCGGAGAAATTCAACAATAAAACCAATGGCGTAACGCCGCGCCGCTGGCTGGCGGGCTGTAATCCGGAACTGGCGCAGTTGATTACGGGAGCCATAGGCGATGGCTGGTTGACCGATTTGTCTTTATTGAAAAATCTGAAGCCGTTTGCCGACGACAAGACGTTCCGCGAACGCTGGTATCAGGTCCGGCAAAATGCCAAGGAAAGGCTCATCAATTATAAAAAGCAGGAACATGATATCGATCTGGATGCGGATGCTTTATTTGATGTGCAGGTAAAGCGAATTCATGAGTATAAGCGTCAATTGCTGAATGTACTCCATGTCATTCATCTGTATGACCGCATTAAACGCGGTGACACGGCAACCTGGACCAATCGCTGCGTGTTGATCGGCGGCAAGGCCGCACCGGGCTATTACATGGCGAAAAAGATCATAAAGCTGATCAATAATGTTTCCCATGTCATCAACAGCGATCCCGATATTGGCAATAAGCTGAAGCTGGTCTTCATGCCTAATTACCGGGTGTCGGCCATGGAAAAAATCTGTCCGGGCACTGATTTGTCAGAGCAGATTTCAACGGCCGGCAAGGAAGCCTCGGGCACCGGCAATATGAAGTTCATGATGAACGGAGCTTTGACGATTGGTACTTTGGATGGGGCCAATATCGAAATTCGGGAAGAAGTCGGGCATGAGAATTTCTTCCTGTTCGGTTTGACAGAAGCGCAGATTGAAGAATTGAGCCATCATTATGACCCTGCTTCAATCATCAGCCAGGATGAGGATCTGCAGCGTGTTATGAATCTGCTGGAGTGCGGGCACTTCAACCAGTTCGAACCGGGCATCTTTGACGATATCATTGCATCGGTTAAAAGTCCGCACGACCCGTGGAAGACTGTTGCCGATTTCCGCAGCTATGTCGATGCCCAGAACCGTGTGGAAGATGCTTATCGGGATAAGGATCATTGGATTCGCATGAGCATCCTGAATTGCGCGGCCAGCGGTAAATTTTCCACGGACAGGACGATTGCCGATTACAATGACAATATCTGGAAACTGACGCCGGTCAGCGTAGGCAATAAAGATTAAGATGTTTCATATCGTCTTGTATGAGCCGGAAATTCCTGCGAATACCGGCAATATTATTCGTTTATGCGCGAATACGGGCGTTCAACTGCATTTGATTAAACCGCTGGGTTTTGAATTGGATGATAAAAAACTGCGCCGTGCGGGTCTCGATTATCATGAGTGGGTTGATGTCAGGGAACATGATTCCCTGGCCGCCTTCATGGATAGCGTCAGGCCTGAGCGCTTGTTTGCGCTGACTACCAAGGGGCGGCAAGTCTACAGTGAGACGGCTTTTCAGTCCGGGGATGTTTTTTTGTTCGGGCCTGAGACAAGAGGTTTGCCTGAGGCTGTTCTGGCGGGACTTGCTACCGACAGGCGCCTGTATTTGCCTATGAGGGCGGAAAGCCGGAGCCTGAATTTGTCCAATACCGTATCAATTGTCTTGTACGAGGCTTGGCGGCAGATGTCTTTTTCAGGCGCGCTGATAAAGTAGAGGTCCCTGCTCAGCCGATGAGCAGGGCGGTGCGATAAAAGTCAGTGGATGAACTGTCAATTGATTTTTAATGCTGTTCCTGTGAGGGCGGCATTAAGACTCGGATTTTTGCTCGCGCGCCAGCAGATTCTCCACTGCCGTCAGTGGCGGCAAGCCTTCGTATAAAACCTTATAGGTCTGTTCAGTGATAGGCATCTCTATGCCATATTTTTGAGCCAGCAGGAACGTTTCCTTTGCGGCTGAAACGCCTTCAATTTCCTGGCCGATTTCCCGGGTTGCCGTCGCTCTGTCTTTGCCTTGACCCAAAGCCAGGCCAAAGCGCCGGTTTCTGGACTGGTTGTCTGTGCTGGTCAGAATAAGGTCACCCAAGCCAGCCAAACCCATGAAGGTTTCCTGTTTGCCGCCAAGTTTGACGCCTAGGCGGATGACTTCGGTGAGTCCTCGTGTAATCAAGGCTGCCCGTGTGTTGGCGCCAAAACCAAGGCCATCGGCAATGCCAGTGGCAATAGCTAGAACGTTTTTTACAGCGCCTCCTACTTCCACGCCAATCAGATCGGAACTGGTATAGGCACGGAAACGGCCGCTGTGCAGAATATCGGCTAATTGGTTGGCGAAGTTCGGCTGAAATGATGCGATCGTGACGGCGGTGGGCAGATCGGCGGCAACCTCGCGTGCAAAGGAAGGGCCTGAAAGGACGGCTGCAGGCGTTTGTGCAGAAAAGACTTCAGCCACTATTTCATGCAGTAATGCGCCTGTTTGCGGGTTAAAGCCTTTGGTAGCCCAGGCAATTTTTACATCATCGGATACATAAGACTTGAGCTTGATCAACGTATCTTTAAAGGCATGGCTGGGCACTGAAACGAGTATCAGGTTGCTGAATGCAGCAGCTTCAGCCAAGTCCGTTGTCACGGAAAGCGTTTCCGGAAAAGGCAAGCCAGGCAGATAGCGGGCATTTTGCCGATCTCTTACCAGATTTGCGATATGATCCGGATTGTGGCCCCATAACAGTGTTTGACAACCGTTTCTGGCAGCCAGAATCGCAAGCGCCGTTCCCCAGGAGCCGGCGCCCAGAACAGATATTTTTTTATTCATATTCGGCTTAGTTGACGGACTCAGAGCTGGGGGCTTGATTTTGTACGTGTTGCAGGTGTTGTGCGTACAATGCGTCAAAGTTTACCGGCGCCAGCAGCAATTGCGGAAAACCGCCTTTTGCCACGAGATCGGAAACGACTTCCCGCGCATAAGGGAAAAGGATGTTGGGGCAGAAGCTGCCAACCATCGGGCCCATTTCCTGGTCGTTAAAGCCATTCAAGGCGAAAATGCCGGCCTGATTGACTTCAACAAGATAAGCTGTTGTATCGCCGCTTTTAACGGTGATGGTAATGGTAAGCGCTACTTCATAAAGCGAATTCTCCAACGTTTCAACATGCGTGCTGAGATTGAAGTCGACGGAAGGCTCCCATTTCTCGATAAATACTTTAGGTGAATTTGGGGTCTCGAAAGAAATATCCTTGGTATAGATCTTTTGAATGGAAAATTGTTTTTCTACGGTTTTATTTTCTTCGGCCATGAGGAATTATTGGTTAGTTTTATAGAGTAATCGTGAAATTTACGAGTTTGCACAAGCCGTTTGCTTAAAAAATCAGGCGGCAGCCTTATTTTTGCCGGGTATCTTTATGGGTAATTTATAATCGCCTTCCCAGGACTGCATGCCGCCGGTAATGACGAATACCTGTTCAAATCCTGCCTTGCTCAGTATTTTGCCGGCAGAAGCTGCGCGTGCGCCAGTTTGGCAGGCTATAAGAACAGGCTTTCCCTTGTGCGGCGCCAGTTTTGAGAGATGTTCCGGCAGTTTGCTTAAAGGCGTGTTGATGGCGTTCTCAATATGACCTTGAGTAATCTCGTTCGGTTCGCGCACATCGATAACAACAGCCTCGCCGTCATTCATTTTGGCGACAGCCAATAAAGGCGAAATGTACTTGAATTTTTTGAATGCCGTGTCAAAAAATTCCTGTATTAATAAATAGGTCACTACAGCCAGCGCAAGAGATAAGATGTAGTGATTTAAAATGAATTCTAAATAGCGGTCCATAATAAATCGGTGTTGAATAAATGAAAGGAAAATAAATCAGTTGATGGAACAGAAGACGTCTTGCATCATTTTGATAAGCTGCAGCATGCGTTCGTCGTCGATGTAGTAATAAACACGGTTGGCTTCCTTTTTATGGCCGAGAATGTTTTTTTCCCGAAGAATGGCCAGATGTTGGGAAATATTGCTCTGGCTGGTTCCAACCTGTTCTACAATATCTTGCACGCTGACTGAATTAGTGCCAAGCACGCACAAAATTTTCAAACGCAATGGATGCGACATTGCCTTTAAGCAGCGCGCCGCTTTGGTGATGTCGGGGTCATTATATAAAATGTACTCGTCTTTAGTTTCCATAGGACTGCTTAATGTTGCTGGGTTGTCTGAGTCTAATTCTAAAAAAAGAACCCACGAAGAATTATTTATACACATCTATTAACGTGTATTACTATAATGACGACTTGCTTGCGAATTTTTATCAAGTTGCCAAATCAAAAAATTAGTAAATCTAACAAAATGATACCCCATTTTCAATCATTTTGGGTAATGAAGAAACAAAACAACATTTCCACTGATTGCGAGTCTAAAAGCAGTCGGTTGCAGTGAGTTTCTGCTTAAGCGTACGGAGATAAATAAAGAATGTTAAATCGGCCAAAGCCTTTGGTATTACTGATCCTTGACGGGTTCGGTTATTCGCAGGACAAAGAATATAATGCGATTGCAATGGCTAATACGCCCTGCTGGGATAGACTGCAGCGCGATTATCCCATGACTTTGCTGAATTGTTCCGGAAATGTCGTGGGACTGCCTGACGAGCAAATGGGAAATTCGGAAGTGGGGCATCTTCATATCGGAAGCGGTCGTTATGTGCCTCAGGATTTATCATTGGTCAATAATGCCATAAAAGACGGCAGTTTTTTTTCAAATCCGGTGCTTTGTCGAGCCGTAGATATCGCTAAAGAGTCAAACAAGGCGTTACACATCCTGGGTTTATTGTCTCCAGGCGGCGTACACAGTCACGAGGACCAGATTCTGGCGATGGTTGAACTCGCCGCCAGGCGCGGCTTGAGTAAAATTTATATGCACGCATTTTTGGATGGGCGAGATGTACCGCCTAAGAGTGCCGCGTCATCGTTGCAATTGCTGGAAGCAAAATTCGCTGAATTGGGCGTGGGACGCATAGCCTCGATTACCGGACGGTTTTATGCCATGGATAGAGATAATCGTTGGGAGCGCGTAAAAGGCGCCTATGATTTAATCGCAAAAGGCGAGGCGAGTTTTTATGTCGATTCGGCCATGGAGGGTTTGGAGTCGGCTTATAGCAGAGGAGAAACTGACGAGTTTGTTTCCCCGACTGCTGTTTTGGGGGGCAATCATCAGCCCATAGTTCTGGACCCTGATGATTCCATTGTTTTTATGAATTTCCGCGCGGATCGTGCGCGTGAAATCAGCCGGGCTTTAACGGAAATAAATTTTGATGCTTTTGACAGAAGCCATGAACCTCATAAGGGCTATTTCGCAACTTTAACCGAGTACCATCAGAATTTTGATTTCGACGTGGCTTTTCCTTCCATTGATATAAAGAATAGCTTGGGAGAAGTGCTGTCCAATTTAGGCATGAGACAGTTAAGGTTGGCTGAAACTGAAAAATATGCACATGTCACTTTTTTCCTGAATGGTGGCATAGATACGCCTTTTTCTGGAGAAGACAGAATATTAGTGCCGTCTCCCAAGGTCAAAACGTATGACCTGCAGCCTGAAATGAGTGCGCCGGCAGTGACCGATCATTTGGTGGAAGCCATTACGGGCGGAAAATACGATGTGATAATCTGCAACTATGCCAATTGCGACATGGTGGGGCATACCGGCGTGATCGACGCAGCCATTAAGGCGGTTGAAGCCGTGGACGCTTCATTGCAGCGCATAGTGGACGCATTGCTGACAGTGGGCGGACTCCTGTTGTTGACTGCTGATCATGGTAATATCGAACAGATGGTTGATAAAGAGACAGGGCAGCCTCATACCGCTCATACTACCAATCCAGTGCCTCTGGTCTATGTAGGCGGCGACAAGCCATTAGCCTCTGGCGGCAGTTTGTCTGATTTGGCGCCGACTATGCTGGCTATTTTAGGCATTGAGCAACCCGTTGAAATGACTGGTAGATCGCTTCTTAAATCTGTTTAACCTGTGAATGAGAAAAAAGATAGTTTTTTGTTTTTTGCTGAGCGCATTTATAAGTCAGGCTGTAGCCGATGTTTCGCAAAAAAGCAAGGAACTGGATGATGTTCAATCTGATATCAGGGCCGTCGAGCAAAATATGGAACGTATCCAGCAGGAAAAAGATACGTTAAACGCTCAATTGGCAGACATTGAAAGAAAATATGGAGAGGCAGTCGCTTTATTGAAAGAGCTGCAAGAACAAATTGATCAGAAGCGGCAAAATCTGAGTCAGACCCAGCTGAACATACAGAACTATCAGGACGAAGTAAAAAAACATAATAAAGAACTGGCAGGTCAGATAAAAGCAGCCTACGCGATGGGGCAAAAAGAAAAGCTGAAGCTAATGCTGAATCAGCAAGACCCGGCCTTATCAAGCCGGATGATGATATATTACAATTATCTTAATAAGGCTCGCTTAAAGAAACTGGCGGACATTGACGAGGCCTTGAGGCATCTGAGTCAGCTGGATAAACAAAAAATAGAAGAAACTGAACTTTTAGAACAAAAACTGGAACAAAAGAAGGCAGAGCAAACAGCTTTGGCTGATGTCAGAAAACGGAGAAATGATGTACTGACGCAATTAAGTCGGGATTTTTCCTCAAATGAACAGCAATTAAATAGCTTGAAAGAAAGCGAAAATGAGTTGATGGCTTTGATTGCCTCATTGCAGGGAGAAAGAACCGATGAGTTCGCTCTTGATGCCGACCAGGCAGGGTCTGCCAGAAATGAAGAAGATCTTCTGGCTCTTAAGAGCGATTCGGTTGATGACCAGGATGGAGCTGCTGAAATTAAGGCGGATTTTTCCAAACTTAAAGGTGACTTTTCCTTACTCAAAGGCCGATTGCCTTGGCCAGTCGAGGGGAGGTTGGCGCAGAAGTTCGGCAGCCCGCGCTCGGAGGGGCTTTGGGATGGCGTATTGATCGAGGCTCGAGAAGGTACCGAAATACATGCCGTCACCAAAGGAGAAGTCGTCTATGCGGAATGGCTCCGGGGTTACGGTTTGTTGACTATCATTGATCATGGCAAGGGGTATATGTCCCTTTACGCTTTCAATCAGAGTCTTTACAAGCGTGTCGGTGAATGGGTGGAAGCGGGTGAGATTATCGCTTCCGTAGGGCAGAGTGGCGGGCGTAGCCAGCCGGGGTTATATTTTGGGATACGCAAGCAAGGCAAGCCGGTCGATCCTCTTGAATGGTGTCGGAAAGTAAGCCAGGATCAAGTTAGTTAATCATTGGATAATATTTTAGGAAATCGTATTCGGAGTTTTAAGATACATGCTAAAAAAGAAGAGCGTTTTTATATTGTTCCTGGGCATTATGCTGGGTGTTTTGGTAGGCACCTGTGGCAGCGTCTTTGCTGATCGGGATAATGCAGAGGTTGCCACTGATACTGAAGCACTGCCATTCGAAGATTTGCGGACATTCACGGAAATTTTTGGTCGGATCAAGCGGGATTATGTAGAACCTGTTTCTGATAAAAAATTACTGGAAGATGCGATTCGCGGCATGTTATCTGGGCTTGATCCTCATTCGGCCTATCTCATTGCAGAAGAGTATCAGGAGTTAAAGGAAGGTACTACAGGGCAATTTGGCGGCCTGGGTATAGAGGTAACGATGGAAAACGGCTTCGTTAAAGTGGTTTCGCCAATTGACGATACGCCTGCTCAAAGAGCGGGTATAAAAACCGGCGATCTTATTGTCCGGCTTGATGATCAGCCGGTTAAAGGCATGTCTTTGAATGATGCAGTCAAAATCATGCGAGGTGAGCCGGGCAGCAAGATTTTACTCACGGTTGTGCGAGAAGGGGAGGAAGCGCCTCTGAAAATAATCATAACCAGAGACATAATAAAAGTTAAAAGTGTAAAAAGCCGGATGCTGGAAAAAGACTATGGCTATGTGCGTATCAGCAGTTTTCAATCCAGAACCGGAGAAAGCCTTAAAGAAGCTATCGCCGACCTGAAAAAGGAAAATGCGAGCAATTTAAAAGGATTGGTGCTGGATCTAAGAAATAACCCCGGAGGCGTATTGAATGCGGCTGTGGAAGTGAGCGATGCGTTCATTAAAAGCGGGCTTATCGTTTATACAGAAGGGCGTATTGAGAATTCTGAGATGCGATTCAATGCTTCTCCTGATGATATTATCGAAGGCGCGCCAATTGTCGTGCTGATTAACGCGGGTTCTGCGTCGGCTTCTGAGATCGTAGCCGGAGCCTTGCAGGATCAAAAACGAGCGGTAATCATCGGTGAGAAATCGTTCGGTAAGGGATCAGTTCAGACTATATTGCCTACAAGCAATGGCGCGGCAGTTAAGTTGACTACTGCGCGGTACTACACCCCTTCAGGAAGATCTATTCAGGCTGAGGGTATTGAGCCGGATATTGCTTTGGCTCGTGTAAAACTGGAGTCAGTGGATAAGTCGGAATTCACGCCTGTGAAAGAATCAGATTTGTCGCATCATTTAACGAATGGCAACAAACGTAAAGATGAGAAAACGAATGTAGAGCAGACGGAAAAGGTTAAAGAAGAAATCCTGGAGCTCAAAGATTATGCAGTACATGAAGCACTGACCTTATTGAAAGGCATCAGCATCATGCATAGATAATCATTAGTCTGGTTTGATATTCTGATAAAAAACCGCCCTTTAGGCGTTGCCTAAAGGGCGGTTTTTTTATGCCAAAATTTAAAGCCATAAAAATTCTGAAAAATTTTGCCAGTACAGATTGGCGGCGCTCAAAGATACGCTGGCGATTTTATGTTTGAACGAAGCGTATTCGCAGCATAACACCCGGATGATCGAGTCGGTTGGCGGAGGGCTGGATGGGGCCGAGGATGTGAAAAGGCCAGGTGGGCATGATGATGCCCACCTGGCTATATTTTAATTGGTGGATTTTTGATAACTGACTGTAAAGTCATTTAGCGTAGACAAAGCTGCAGGCAGGTCTTCAGTTTTTTCAAGACTGAATGCATTGATACCGACACGTGATAAATAAAATACCTGGTCCGGCATATAGTGTCCTGTCGCTCTGATTTCGCCTGTATATTGATAGCGATTTCTAAGTAGCCATGCATGAGAAAATGCGCGCCCGTCAGCAAAAGCAGGAAAGTTCAGTTCAATCAATTCAATTTTTTTCAGGTCTTCGGCAATGTTGTCAACCGAGTCAGAGGGTTCTAGCCTAACGCCTACCTTTCCATCATGATGCAACAGTTGCTGCTGCTTGTCTTTATTCCAGCGAGCCAGTGAAACGCTGATGTTGCCGGTCTTTAGTTCGGCGTCATCAGAAATATAATTCCAGCTGTCATCAATGATCTGCTTGTCTTTAATTATCTGCATAGACTTCTTCTTTGAATGGGGCGATTCCGACCCGTTTTACCATGTCCAGGAATGATTCATCGTCCAGGCGCTGTTTGACATAGACGTCAAGAATAGTCGTCACCACTTTGGCTACCTGGTCTTTGGCAACAGCGGGACCTAATCGTTCGCCAATTGCGGCTTCATTTTCCGAAGATCCGCCTAGCGTTAATTGATACCATTCAACGCCTTTTTTATCAACGCCCAGGATGCCGATGTGTCCGACGCTTTGGTGCGCACAGCCGTTCATACAGCCGGACATGTTGATTTTTACATCACCTATGTCATGGATGTAGTCCATATCATCCAAGGCCTCATTGATTTCTTTGGCAATGCCGATGGAGCCGGCATTGGCCAGTGAGCAAAAGTCAAGGCCGGGACAGCAGATCATGTCGGTTACAGTGCCAATGTTAGGCGTGGCCAGTTTCAGCGCGTCCAGTTTCTGCCATAGTGAGAACAAATCCACTTGCTTGACATCGGCGAATACCAAGTTCTGTCTGTGGGTGCTCCGGATCAGTCCGAAACTGTATTGATCCGCCAGGTCTGCAACCGCATCAAGCTGCGTATCTGTCATATCGCCGGGAGGTGAGTCCGGGGCTTTAAGCGACAGGAAGGTAATGCGATACCCTGGTACCCTGTGGTTAAGGGTGTTATGTTTAACCCAGGTGGCGAAGGCTTTGTTTTCCTGTTGATGCTGCGCAAAGCTGGCGTCTTCCGCGGCGTTGGAATCGTAGGCAGGCGGGGTAAACTGGGCTTTTATCGCTTCAATCCGCTCGGCGCTAAGTTCCAGATTGTCCCTAATCTGCAGCCATTCTTCCTCAACTAACTTGGTAAACTCTTCCAGTCCGGTTTCTTTAACCAGAATCTTGATGCGCGCTTTATATTTATTATCGCGGCGCCCATATAAATTATATATGCGCAATATGGCTTCCAGATAAGACAGCAAATGCTTCTTTTCCAGGTAAGGCCTTATCACTTGGCCGATAATAGGGGTACGGCCTAAGCCGCCGCCAACGAGCACTTGAAAGCCTACTTCACCTGCATCGTTTTTGACTAGATGCAAGCCTATGTCATGAAATTGAGTGGCGGCCCGGTCAAGTTTGGCGCCGCTGACTGCAATCTTGAATTTGCGCGGCAGATAGGCGAATTCAGGATGCAAGGTAGTCCACTGCCGAATGATTTCACAATAAGGACGAGGATCTTCAAGCTCGTCAGTGCAAACGCCAGCCAAGTGGTCTGAAGTCGTGTTTCTCAGGCAGTTGCCGCTCGTTTGGATGGCGTGCATCTGAACACCGGCCAGTTCTTCGAGAATGTCGGGAATTCTTTCTAGCTGCGGCCAGTTAAATTGGATATTTTGACGGGTCGTAAAATGACAATAGCCTTTGTCGTATTCGCGCGCAATATGCGCCAGTTTGCGAAACTGTTTGGAGGAAAGCAGGCCATAGGGTCCGGCTATTCGCAGCATTGGAGAGTGAGTTTGAATATAAACGCCATTCATTAATCTCAATGCGCGAAATTGATCGTCAGATATTTCGCCTTTTAAAAAACGCTCTGTTTGCCTTCTGAACTGGGCTACGCGTTCTTCAATAAGAGTTTGGTCGTCTTCGTTATACTGATACATGGATAGTGTATTTGTTATGCCTGTCGGGCCCGTATTCAAGAATGATTATCATATACTGCGAGCCATAAAATGACAAAGTTTATTATATGGTGGTAGTATTACCGGTTAAGATTCGGTCAGTGTTTATTAACTACTAAAAAATTAGGGGGTTATTTTGTTGCGGTTTTTCTTTCTTCTATTATCGATACTGGTATTGCCCGAAATGGCGATGGCAGCCGAAAAAATTGAAACACTTGGGCTGACGGGGACGGAGCGTGGCATTTACACGGTTCTGATCTTTATTATCGCCTATGGGTTTGTTATGGCTGAGGAATTTACGCATATGCGTAAGTCCAAGCCGGTCATTCTGGCAGCTGGCATTATTTGGGCACATGCTGCTGTTTTAGCGTCTCAAGCAGGCGTTTCAGCACAAGATATGCACGAAGCTTTCGAACACAATTTGAAAGAATACGGTGCATTGATGTTATTCCTTTTAGTTGCGATGACTTATATCAACGCAATGACGGAACGGAATGTGTTTGAAGCCTTGAGATCCTGGCTGGTAAGAAAACAGTTTGGATACCGTCAACTGTTTTTGATTACTGGCGTGATTACTTTCTTTTTGTCCGCTATAGCGGATAACCTGACGGCCGCATTATTGGTCGGAGCGGTAGTTATGGCGGTAGGTGCTGATAATGCGAAGTTTGTCAGCCTTGGCTTCATTAATATTGTTGTTGCGGCTAATGCGGGCGGCGCTTTCTGTCCTTTCGGCGACATTACTACGCTGATGGTCTGGCAGGCAGAATATGTCCAGTTCTTCGACTTCTTCAAGCTTTTCATACCTTCAATGGTGAACTACGGCGTTCCAGCGGCATTTATGTATTTTGCCGTGCCCGATGAGCAACCTCAGGCTACCAGTGAACAAGCGGTGCAGTTAAAGCCCGGAGCGATCCAGGTTTGCGTATTATTCTTGTTGACGATTGTTACAGCGGTAAGCTTTCATCAGGTTCTGCATTTGCCGCCTTTTATGGGCATGATGGTTGGCCTTTCCGCATTGATGATTTATGGATACAGCATCAATATCATGTATTCATCACAGGGCCAGCGGTTTGATATTTTTAATAAAGTCCGTGATGCTGAATGGGATACCTTATTCTTCTTCTTCGGCGTTGTGTTCGCTGTAGGCGGATTAGGATACATCGGTTATCTTGAACTGCTGTCAGGTGCTTTATACGATGGTTTGGGACAGACAACTGCCAATATCCTGGTCGGTCTGATTTCAGCGGTTGTCGATAACATCCCTGTCATGTTTGCAGTGCTGAATATGAATTTGGATATGAATCTTTATCAGTGGTTGCTGGTTACCCTGACTGCAGGCGTAGGCGGTTCCTTGCTGTCAGTGGGTTCAGCTGCGGGCGTAGCCTTGATGGGGCAATCCAATCATAAATACACCTTCTTCAGTCACTTGAAATGGACGCCAGCGATTGCTGCCGGTTATGTCGGAAGTATCGTTGTTCATTACCTGATTAATGGCTGAAATTTCTAACATGCACCGCATGAAAATGCGGTGCTTTCTCGCTGGCAAGGTCAATGGCAGCTGAAAAAAGTTGGCGGTCGGCCTTTTCTGTTTATGCTCAGCCGCGCGTGCTGAGCATGATGCTTCTCGGTTTTTCAGCCGGGTTGCCTTTTCTATTAGTCTTTTCCACGTTATCCGCCTGGTTAAGGGATGAGGGCGTGACTCGTTCCGTCATCGGTTTTTTTAGCTGGGTGGGGTTGACTTATTCAATAAAAATATTCTGGGCTCCTGTGATCGACAGGCTGCGACTGCCTTTGTTCACTAGGTTATTGGGTAAAAGGCGAGGCTGGATGTTTCTTGCTCAATTGGGAATCATGGTTGGTCTGGCAGGTATGGCGAGTTCGGATTCGCACACGCAATTACAACAGATTGCTTTATTTGCCGTATGGGTGGCATTTTGCTCGGCTACGCAAGATGTCGTTATTGATGCCTACCGCATTGAGGCTGTCAAACCGGAATACCAGGGGGCAATGGCGGCAACTTATGTGTTAGGGTATCGAATTGCGTTGCTGGTATCTGGTGCGGGCGCTTTTTATATTGCGGATTATTCGAACTGGAAATTGGCTTACTTTGCCATGGCGGCAGCAATGCTTGTCGGCATAGTCACGACGCTCTGTTTAAGCGAGCCTGAGCACAAGCAAGCTAAAGCCGTGGAAACCCTTGAGAGTAAGCTTGAGATGGCATTGGGCGTGAAAAAGCGTCAGAATGTCTGGCAGCGTGTGCTGGCAAGTATTTCCGATGCTGTTTTGAGTCCGTTTGTGGAGTTTTTCAGCCGCAACGGCGCCGTTGGTCTGTTGATTCTGACGCTTATTGCAGTTTACAAAATGAGCGATATCACAATGGGGGTAATGGCGAATCCGTTTTACCTTGATTTGGGTTTTAGTAAAAAAGAGATTGCTGAAATCAGCAAGGTTTTTGGTTTTTTTATGACCATTGCTGGCGCAACCTTGGGCGGCTTATTAGTGGTCAGATATGGTGTTATGCGCCCCTTGCTGTTAGGCGCCATTATAGTGGCGAGTACTAATCTGCTATTTGCCGTTTTGGCGATCAGTGAGCCTAGCCTATGGTTGTTGGCAGGCGTAATAAGTGCCGATAATTTAAGTGGCGGTATAGCGACCTCCGTTTTTATTGCGTATCTTTCCAGTCTGACAAACACAGCCTATACCGCCACACAGTATGCTTTATTCAGTTCCCTGATGACATTGCCGGCGCAGCTTTTGGGTGGTTTATCCGGCATTATTGTTGATACTTACGGCTATTATGTATTTTTTATTTACGCGTCAGCCGTAGGTTTGCCAGCTATTATTCTGGTGCTGGTACTGATGCGTTATCAATATTTGACTCAAGCTCGTAATCATAGTCCATAATAAGCGGCGCATGGTCGGAGAAGCGTTCTTCTTTATAGATTGATACGGCTTTCACTTTGTCTTTGAGGCTGGCGTTAATGATCTGATAATCAATACGCCAGCCTACGTTTTTCTTCCAGGCTTGGCCTCTGTGCGACCACCAGGTATATTGCTCGGCTTCTTGATTAATCAGTCTGAAAGCGTCCAGCCAGTGATTGCTGGCGAATAACTGAGTCAGCCAGGCTCTCTCCTCCGGTAAAAACCCCGAGTTTTTCTGATTGCCACGCCAGTTTTTCAAGTCGATCTCTTTATGGGCGATGTTCCAGTCGCCGCAGATAATGTAATCTCTCCCGCTTTGCGCGCACTCTTGCAGATAGGGCAGAAAGCGATCCATGAATTTAAATTTTATCTGCTGCCGCTCCTCTCCGGATGTGCCGGATGGCAGGTAAAGCGATATGACGCTGAGTTTGCCAAATTGCGCTTCAATGAAGCGGCCTTCTGCATCGATGTCGGACCAGCCTATGCCTCTTATAATTTTATCGGGTTGTTTTTTGCTGTAGATCGCCACGCCGCTATAGCCTTTTTTCTCCGCGTCATGATAGAAGCAGTGATAACCGGCCGGGCAGAAGAGCTCGGGGTTTAGCTGGTATAGTTGGGCTTTTGTTTCTTGTATGCAGATGATGTCGGCATTTTGTAAGTGCATCCATTTGAAAAAGCCCTTGCTCTCTGCCGAGCGAATGCCGTTGGCATTTAGTGTAATAATGCGCATGCGTATAAATTGAGTTGCGGTTTTAGTATGAAAAACGTATTATACGGGGTTCTTCAATAAGTATGTAGCCCGTCCATGGGTAATGTGAAAGTGATATGAAACCAGAAATTCATCCTGAATATAAACAAATTACCGTAACATGTGGTTGTGGTAATACATTTGAAACGGGTTCTGTACTAAAAGGTGACTTGCTTATAGAGGTTTGCTCCTCATGTCACCCTTTCTATACAGGCAAACAGCGCGTTGTTGATACAGCGGGTCGCGTTGATAAATTCCGTAAAAAATACGGCAAATAACTTTTTGGGTTTTTTGTTCCTGCAGTCTATAGATATAGCTCAGCAATTTCAGAAAACGCTGGCTGTATCTAAGCTTTAAAAAAGCTGTTCAATTAAATATATAGCAGCGGCAGAGATAGTTACACATCAAAAAAGCTGGGGTTGTTCTTATGGCCCCAGTTTTAGTTCTCAATATTTGTATGCTGTACGTCAGCGTATTCTAAAACAGGGCTTCAATCGGTTTCTCATGAGGCTGACTATAGTCACTGGGTAAATTTTCAAACACTGGCGCGGATTGATTCGGGGCGTGCTCGGCCTGAAAAAATTCCCATATTCCATTTCGGCTTCCTTCGGGCGTCAGCAGACCTGTCTGAGGATCGATAAATGCTTTTACTATGCCTTCAGGCACATCAAAGGGAATTTCAGGTGTGTTTTTCAGCGCTGTCTGCATAAATTCTATCCACATCGGCAAGGCAGTGGCGCCGCCTGTTTCAAGATTTCCTAATGACGCATAGTTGTCAAATCCAACCCATGCTGTAGCTGCGATCGAAGGGGTATATCCATTGAACCAGGCGTCGCGCTGTTCGTTGGTTGTACCTGTCTTGCCGGCCAGATCCTGCCGTTCCAGAACTTTTGCGCGAGTTGCCGTGCCATGTTGAACAACGTCTCTTAACAAGGAATTCATAAGAAAATTAATTCTTGGTGAAATAATCCGCGGGGCATAGGTTTTATTCAATTCCTGGTTGCTATCGCACGACGGGCAGGCAACTCTGGGTTTTGCCTGATAGATGACTTCGCCCTCATTGGATTCAATGCGTTCAATGAAATAGGGCTTAATAAGAAAACCGCCATTAGCGAATGCGGCGTAAGCTCTTGCCATTTGCAGCGGTGATGCATAGCCGCTGCCTAATGCCAGAGAAAGGCTTTTGGGCAATTGCTCATGTGTAAAGCCAAAACGCAAAGCCGTGGAGACGGCTTTTTCAATGCCTATTGCTTTCAAAAGGCGAATGGAAATAATGTTTCTCGAGTGAGTTAGAGCTGATCTAATGCTGGTGGGGCCAAAAAACTTTCGGTTGTAATTTTCAGGCCGCCATTCCTCGTTTTCCTGGCTTTGATCCTCAACGATAATGGGGGCGTCGTTAATAAAGCTGGCCGTGGTATAGCCTTCCTCTAGCGCCGCGGTGTAAATGATGGGTTTAAAGCCCGATCCCGGCTGTCTTTTGGCTTGGGTGGCGCGATTGTATTTGTTGTGAGAGAAGTCGAAACCACCGGATAATGCCAGGATTGCGCCATTGATGGGATTTATTGAAACAAAAGCCCCTTCCGCTCCGGGAACTTGAGTTAAAGCCCAGGTATCGTTTTTCAATTGCCGAACCCGAATGATGTCTCCGGGCTTTAGAAAGCTTTTTACAGTATTCTGAGCCCATTTGATATTTTCCCAGGGAATTTCAATGGTGACGTTATTTTGAAGTCTGGCAGTAGCCGTGCTTTTATCGATGCTTACAATATAGGCCGGCAGGGTATCGCCGATAATGGGAATGTCTCTGAAATTGTTGACTGTATTGATGCTTGCATGAGGTACTGAATGATATCCGTGACGCTCATCATAAGCGTGTAATGTATTTCTAAGCGCCTGATCAGCCGTTGTCTGCAATGATGAGTCGATCGTTGTGTAGACTTTAAAACCCGATGTATACGCTTCTTCACCGTATTTATCGAAAAGCTTTTGTCTGACCATTTCAGCTAAGTAGGGCGCTGAAAGCTCAGGCAATACGTATTGCAGTTTTGCGGTTGAAGGCTGGTTGGCGGCGCTTTCAAATTCCTGCTGAGTTATATAGTTAAGCTCAAGCATCCTTCGTAAAACATAATTGCGCCTTTGCAGCGCCCGAGTCTCATTGGTAATCGGATTATACGCCGAGGGGGCTTTAGGCAAGCCGGCGATCATGGCATGTTCGGCAAGCGTCAGCTGATTAAGGGCTCTGCCGTAATACGTCTGGGCAGCCGCAGCGATGCCATAGGCTCTATGGCCCATGTAGATCTGATTCAAATAAAGTTCAAGGATTTGCTTCTTTGAATATTCGTTTTCTATTTTTAGCGCCAGAATAATTTCTTTTATTTTCCGGATATACGTTTTTTCTCTGCCAAGCAGAAAGTTACGCGTGACCTGCATGGTGATCGTACTGCCGCCTTGTCTTTTTTTTCCGGTCAAGGCCAATTGTATGGCGGCTCGCAATAAGCCCTTATAGTCAACGCCGGGATGCTTAAAGAAGCGTTCATCTTCGGCTGCCAGAAAAGCATCAATAAGCTGCTTGGGAACCTCATCAATTTTGATTGGAGTGCGCTTTTTCTCTCCAAATTGAGCAATAAGAAGATTATCTTTGCTGTAAATGCTGAAAGGGATCTGGTACTGGACATTGTGCAGGGCCTTTATGTCCGGCAGTTCCATTGATAATTTTTGATACAGCAAATAGCCGGCGAGCGCTAAGCAGGCGCTGATCGCTATAAAAAAAGCAATCAATCCCATCAAAATTTTTCCGCACAGCATTTTTATAGTCACAAGTAAGCCTGAATAAAATCTACGTTATAGAGGAACTACAGCTTATCAAGAATAACAAGATCTTCCAGTCAAATGCCGATTGCAGCAATCTTCGCTCGAGTATAGTGGAACCGGTCACACAAATAAATTGGATATTTTGCGCATCAAAATAAAAAAATAAAAAACACTACTATACTTCTGACAGTGATTAGTTTTTTGACTGCTGAACATACGAGAGACAGGCTTTCAATTTATGCAATACATTCATAATCAAGTTTTCCGAGAGTTAATTCATGAGCTGGTTTAATCAAAAACAGAATGCTGTTCTTGGTGTTGATGTAAGTACAGCTGCAGTAAAGTTACTGGAATTGAGCAAGGTCGGGGCTCGTTACCGGGTCGAGAATTATGCGGTAGCGTCTTTGCCGCAAGACGCCATCATTGATAAAAATATCGCCAATATCGATGTTATAGCTGACGCCATAAAAGTTGCATTAAAGCAGTCCGGGTCAAAGCTCAAGCAGGCGGCTGTAGCAGTTGCCGGTTCGGCTGTCATGACAAAAATTATAACCATGCCTGCTTCACTATCCAGCGATGAAATGGAAGAGCAGATCATGGTTGAGGCTGATCAATACATACCTTATTCCCTTGATGAAGTTAATCTCGACTTTGAAGTGCAAGGCGAAAATGAAAATAATCCGGACATGGTCGATGTGCTGCTTGCCGCCTCAAGAAAGGAAAATGTGGACGACCGGGTTGAGGCATTAGCGAAAGCCGGTTTGAAGGCCAGAGTGGTCGATGTAGAGGCATTCGCAATGGAAAACGCATTTACATTGCTCGCCGATCAATTGCCGGATTCATTAGAAGGACGAACCATCGCCATCGCCGACATAGGGGCAACAATGGCCACCTTAAACGTTCTTCATGATTGCCGGACCGTATATACGAGGGAGCAAGGATTTGGAGGGAGGCAGCTGACTGAAGAGATTCAGCGCAGATATGGTTTGTCTTATGAAGAAGCCGGTTTGGCAAAAAAACACGGCGGATTGCCGGACAATTATGCCACTGATGTACTTGAGCCGTTTAAAAGGGCTATGGTGCAGCAAATTGCTCGGTCATTACAGTTCTTTGTCTCGTCAAGTGCGAATAGAGGCATCGACAGCATTATTCTGGCTGGCGGTTGCGCTTCAATTCCCGGTGTGGAAAAGCTGGTTGAACAAAGCTTAGGCGTGCCTACCTACATTGCCAATCCTTTCATCAACATGGCCTTATCCAATCGAGTGAAACCACAGGTATTGAGTAATGATGCTCCGGCAATGATGATTGCCTGCGGATTGGCATTAAGGAGCTTTGACTAATGACAAAGATCAATTTACTTCCTTGGCGCGAAGAGCTGCGTAAGCAAAAAAAGCAGGATTTTATAAATGTGATTGTCTTATCAGTTCTGCTCACGATTGCTGTTCTTGGGCTGGTTCACTTCTATATTGAAGGGCTGAAAGAATACCAGGAGCGAAGAAATAAAATGCTGCAGGATGAAATAGCGTTGCTGGACAAAAAAATTCAGGAAATCAAGGATATTGAAGAGAAAAAAAGCAAGTTGCTGGCCAAAATTGATGTGATTCAGCGACTGCAGGAAAGTCGCCCGGAGATCGTACATTTATTCGATGAAATCGCTCGAACGACACCTGAAGGCGTCTTTCTTACCAAATTCACCCAAACCGCATCCGACCTGACTTTTGATGGCAAGTCGCAATCGAACGCGAGAGTTTCTGCTTTCATGCGCGCGATAGATATATCGCCTTGGCTGCAAATGCCAAAGCTTGATGTGATTCAGTCGAAGGACAAAACCAATTCTGAACAGTTAAGTGATTTCACAATGCATGCGAAGCAGGGCAAGCAAAAGGCCGAAGACGTGAATGGGGAGGTGACCAATGAATCTGTCAGACATTAATTGGGATTTTAACGCGGCCGGCACATGGCCATCACCCATCAAGGCGGCAATCGTTTTACTGATATGTTCTGTAGTGGCCGGCGGAGGCATTTACTATGACACCGTTGACCAGTTAGAGGAGCTTGAAAATATTGAGCAGCAGGAGAAGGACTTAAGGCTCACGTTTGAAACGAAACAAAAAAAGGCGGTCAATCTCCAGGATTACCGGGATCAGTTAGCGCAAATTGAAGTTTCATTACATGAAATGCTCAGGCAGATGCCCACTAAGGAAGAAGTTGCAAGCCTGCTCATTGATATTTCACAGACAGGATTGGCGAGCGGCCTGGAATTCAGATTGTTTAAGCCGGCCGCTGCCGTGAACAAAGATTTTTACTCAGAGTTGCCGATTAATATTGAGGTAATAGGGAAATACGAGGAATTGGGCTTGTTTGTAAGTGGGGTGGCTGCTCTGCCCAGAATTGTGACCGTGCATGATGTCAATATTGTTCCTATCGATAAAAGCAAAGGCAAAGATAAAGACAAGTATGAAGCGGGAGACATGTTGATGAATGCGACGATAAAGACCTATAACGAAAACGTTGATAAAGCGGTCTCCAGCGTCAAGAAGAGAAGGGGGAAAAAATAATGGGACGCAAAGGTTTGCCATTATTGATTAGCAGGCGGACGGGTATACAGATAAGCTGCACCGTTTTTCTCATTCTATTGGCAGGGTGCGGAAATGACGATTTTTCAGATCTAAATCGTTATATCTCCGAAGTGAAAGCCAGGCCTAAAGGTCCGATTGAGCCATTGCCCGAAATTAAAGTTGTTGAGCCATTCATCTTTAAGCCGGAGGGGTTGCGTGACCCATTCAGGCCGCTGGAACAGACTGAGCAGGCGGATGGGGCGGATGTTGGAACAGGTAGCGGTATAAAACCCGATACTTCCCGTCGTAAAGAAGAGCTGGAGGCGTTCTCTCTGGACAGTTTAAGAATGGTGGGCACTGTGGTTATGAAGTCAGGTTTGTGGGGGCTGATAAAAGCAAGTGACGGTACGATTCATCGCGTTCGGGTTGGGAATTATATGGGAAAAAATTATGGAAAAATTATACGGATATCCAACGATAAAATTGAACTGACGGAAATCGTTCCTGACAAGCCGGGATCATGGCGCGAACAATCCGCTTCATTAGCTTTGTCAGAGTGATTTCGAGGATAACAAAATGAATAATAAACATAGTGACATTATGTTGAATAGAATGGGACGTTCCCTATGGGCGCGCATCGGCTTAAGCTTATTTTTATTTATATTCCAAATTGCAACCGCGCAAGCCGGTGGCGTGTCCGTTCAGGGTATAGATATCGCGACCTTGCCCGGCGATAAACTGCAGATACAACTGGAAATGAACGGTGCAGCCGTTGAACCTAAAGTCTTTCATACGGATAATCCTGCCAGGATTGCCCTGGATTTTCCTGGAGTGAAAAATGCGTTGGATAAAAAGGAATATCCGATAAACCAAGGGGCCGCACGTAACATTTACGTGGCGGAAGGCGCCGATAGAGTGCGTATCGTACTCAATCTGGTTGAATCCGTGCCTTTTGATACCAAAGTGATCGGCAATAAAGTGCAGCTTACTTTAACCAGCGCAAAAGCAGTTATGCCTGAACGGTCTGCTCCGGTTGTTCAAAAGCCTGCAACAACTTTAGTATCCAGTTTAATGCCTGAACAGGTTATCAGAGGACTGGATTTCAAGCGCGGAGAGAGAGGCGAAGGGCGCATACTGGTTTCTTTGGCAAATCCCAATACCATCGTAAACAGCAAGGAAGAAGGCGGGAAAGTTGTTATCAGTTTCCTGAATACGCAATTGCCGGGTAATCTGGAGAAAAAACTCGATGTATCCGATTTTGCAACACCGGTTAGGTCTATCGATGCTGTTTCGTCAAACAATGACTCCGCCATTACAGTGTCGCTACAGAATAGTCTTTATGATTATTCACTCTTTCAGTCAGAAGGATTATTGACTGTTGAGTTCAGACCAATAACTGCTGAAGAAAAAGAAGCGGTTGATAAAAAGAGAGCGAAATACACCGGTGACAGGTTGTCTTTGAATTTTCAGGAGATCGATGTTCGTAGCGTTATTGCGGTCTTGGCTGAATTTACCGGGCAGAATGTGGTTGCCGGCGACGACGTTACTGGAACCGTTACCTTGAAACTGGATGATGTGCCCTGGGATGAAGCTCTGGACTTCATCATGATGACCAAGGATCTGGAAAAGTATGAGACAGGCAATGTCACATTGATTGCGCCACAAGGCAAGATTAAGAAATATAAGGAAGAACAGCAAAAAACAGAGACTGTCGTTGAACAGTTAGAGCCTTTAGTAACCGAATACCTCAAAATTAATTATGCTAAAGCAGAGGACTTTAGAAACTTATTGTATGGGCAAGATGCCAGTGCCGTAGGTAGCTGTTCCCGTATTACCAAGTCAGAGCTTGAATCATCCGGCGGCAATCAAAGCCAAAATCAAGGTCAAAATCAATACCAAAATCAATTCCAAAACCCATTCCAGAACCAAGGTCAAGACCAAGGTCAAAATCAGGGCTTCGGAGACCTGGGAAATAATTCAGGCTCTAATAATGATCGCTTGGTGTTGCTCTCCGCTCGAGGATCTGCCGTTGTAGATTCAAGAACTAACACGCTGATTGTGCGCGAAACAGCAAAACGTCTGGAAGAAGTAAAAAAATTGATACGCAAACTGGATATTCCGGTGCGTCAGGTTATGATTGAGTCAAGAATCGTCATTGCATCCAATACATTTGCGAAAGAACTGGGCGTGAGGTTTGGTGTGGCAAAACAAGCCGAAGCCGGTTCCGGCAAGGTATTCGCTGTTGGCGGCCGGGGAACCCGAGGCAACGGCAATGCTCAAGTCGATGAGGATGGCAACATTGGTACGCTAAATGATGCGCTGGTGGATCTGGCTACAACGTCTAATCCTTATGGCGCTTTAGGCATGACCTTGGCAAGAGGTGCGGATTATGTGTTAAATCTTGAATTGTCGGCGTTGCAGGATCAAGGGCGCGGCGAACTCATCTCCAATCCGAGAGTCATGACCTCTGACCGCTGCCTGGCAGTGATTCAACAGGGCGCCAAAATTCCTTACTTGTCTTCAAGCGCTAATACCGGAACAAATACCGTATTCGTTGATGCTGTGTTGCAACTGGGCGTATTGCCTCAGATAACGCCTAACGGTAGCGTGATCATGGGCTTATATATCACTAAAAACACGCTGGGCGAAGAAGCGACAGAACTTGGCGACCGTATGATTGACAAGCGGGAACTTAGAACCAGTGTGCAAGTGAACGATGGCGAGACGGTTGTGCTCGGCGGCGTCTTTGAAGAAGAGATAAATAACGATACTAACAAAGTGCCGTTTTTTGCAGACCTGCCTGGCATAGGCTTCCTGTTTAAGCGTACATTCAATCAGGATGATAAAAGGGAATTGCTGATTTTCGTAACACCAAAAATTGTCAAAGACGCATTATCATCTTATTGATAGCTTCTACTTGGAGCAAAAAGGGGGCATAATGCCCCCTTTTTTTATGCTTAAATCTTAAAGAGTCAAGTAACTCATGACGCAATCAGAAAATATCTATTTAATTGGTCTCATGGGTGCCGGAAAAACCACTATAGGCCGGCAGTTGGCGAAGGCGCTCAAATTGCCTTTTTATGACAGCGATAAAGCGATTGAAGAAAGCACGGGCGTAGACATCTCTACTATTTTCGAATTTGAAGGCGAGGAAGGATTCAGGGATCGCGAACAGAAGATGATTCAACAGCTAACGCAAAAGGAAGGCATTGTGCTGGCTACCGGCGGCGGTGCAATTTTGCGGGAACAGAACCGCAAGCTATTGAAGGAAAATGGTTTTGTTGTTTACTTGCAATGCTCGGTGGAAAGAATTCTGGAAAGGACACGCAGAGATTCCCAACGGCCGTTATTACAGACTGATAACCCTAAAGGACGGCTAGAAAACTTGTTTGCACAGCGTGAGCCTCTCTATTTGTCATGTGCCGACTATAAAATTGACACCAGTGTGATGCAAAGCAAAACAGTTGTTAACCATATACTGGAAAAATACAGATCTGTTAATCGTTTACGTAAATGAAAAAATTACTTGTACAGTTAGACGACCGTAGTTATCCGATATATATAGGCTCCGGTTTATTGAACCGTCCGGAACTCTTAACTCAGCATATAAAATCCAGGCAGGTTCTGGTTGTTACTAATGAAACCATAGCACCATTATATCTGGATGCGATTTTAAAGAATTTGCAGAGCTATATTGTTGAAACGGTGGTTTTGCCGGATGGCGAGCAGTATAAAACTTTAGATTTTGTCGCCAGGATCTTTGATAAGTTACTGGCCGGCAAATTTAGCCGAAACGCGACCTTGATCGCTCTGGGAGGCGGCGTCATAGGGGATATGGGCGGCTTTGCCGCAGCCTGTTACCAAAGAGGCATTCCTTTCCTTCAAATACCGACAACCTTGCTGGCGCAGGTTGATTCTTCAGTGGGCGGAAAAACCGGTGTCAATCATGCGCTGGGAAAAAACATGATCGGTGCTTTTTATCAGCCGCAGTGCGTTATTGCCGATGCCGATGTATTGGATACACTGGATGACCGTCAACTGTCAGCGGGTTTGGCGGAAGTGATAAAATATGGCTTGATCAGGGATGCGGAATTTTTTGTGTGGCTGGAAAATAACATGGATGCGCTGCTGGCAAGAGATAAGCAGGCGCTTGCCTTTGCCATTGAACGGTCCTGTATCAACAAAGCTGAAGTTGTCGCTGAAGATGAAACAGAATCAGGGGTCAGGGCCACATTAAATTTGGGTCATACTTTTGGTCATGCAATTGAAACAGGCGTAGGCTATGGTCAATATTTGCATGGCGAAGCCGTAGCCATTGGTACCTGCCAGGCGGCCGACCTTTCCAGAAGAAAAGGCTGGCTGAATGACGAGGATGTGGCAAGAATAATGGCGCTTTTTAAAAGAGCCAAATTACCTGTCAATCCACCGGAAGAAATTGACTCGCAAAGATTCCTTGAATTAATGGCGGTTGACAAGAAAAATGTAGACGGTCAAATAAGGTTGATTCTGCTGAAGAAAATTGGTGAAGCAACCTTGCCGACAGACGTAAATCAAGAACTATTAGAAGTAACGCTTAAAACCTATGGTAGATAATGATACCTTTACGTATCATCTGAAAAAGTCGGCGGACAGACCAGTCGATACGACCGCTCGCTCTTTAATAACGCAGGAACGAACTCAGAAGCTTGAGTTGCTGACTCATCTGCTTGCCAACTTAACACAGCCTCTTATCATCTGCGGGCCGGAAGGCATTGGTAAAACCACTTTGCTGAGAGTCTTGCAAGAGCGCAAGGTGGACTCCTGGTTGTATTGTCCAATACAGGGCAATGCTGATTTAAGTTTTGAAAAAATTCAGGAGCACATGGCAAAGGCCATCACGCAGGATAAGTCTGACAAGCATGGTCTGGCTTTGGCTGCCGCCTTTGACCAGCATGAAAGCCAGAAGAGAAAGGTAATCCTGACCATTGATAATGCAGGTCAGCTAGTACCAGGTCTGGTAACGACAATTATTCAATATGCTGCCTTAAACCCTGCGTTAAGGGTGGTTTTTGTTTTGACGCATGATGAACTGCATATAAAAAGCAGATCGGACCGGGCTATTGATAATTGCTATTTTATAGAAATACCGCCTTTATCGGAAAAACAATGCGGCGAGTTTTTGCAGCATTTATCAACACAGCCCCGGGCGCAAATTTCATTTAATGCCATCAATGAGAACATGGTGGAGGCCATCTATAAGGAAACGCACGGCATTCCTGGGAAAATCATCGCTGAATTGCCCGCTTTGGCAAGCCATCCCAAACCTGGCGGCAATGCCAAATGGATACTGCCGGCTGCCGTAGTCGCATTGATTGCCGTAGCCCTCAGTGTGCAGTGGATGAGTTCGCTACCGCGTAAAGAAGATAACGCCTCTACCGGTTCTTCTGCTGGCCAGAAGATCGCTATTGAAATAGCGCCGCCATCAGCTGTAACTTCGACTGACAGCACCAAAAACGGACGATCTGTGCAACCAGTGCAAACACAGCCGCAACAGCAGAAACCGATCAATGAAAAGATTTTGACGCAGCCTGAAACGGAAGACGCGCTAGACGATCCAGACGCATTAGATACGCCAGAGGTGGCAGAAGATGTCTCTGAGGAAATGGATGCGGTTCCGTCCGACCATGACATGGAAAACAGAGGCGTTGCCAATGAGATTCAGCCAATAAACGACAAGCCTGAAAAGCCGGAAACAGATAAAATTACTAACAGTGCCGAACAGATTGAATCTAAAAAACCGGAAATCAGTGATAAGAAAAAAAATGTAGAGGATGCTATTGTTGCCCCTAAAGAGAAACAGGCAGCAAAGCCTGTCACTCAAGAAAGCGAAAAGCAACCGCCAGTCACCCAGACGGCTAATGGTTACACGCTGCAGCTCATGGTTTTATCCAAACAACAATCGGTAGCGGATGTGCTGAAAAAATACCCGTCGTTGGGGATTAAACAAAGCCGGAAAATAACCAATGGCAGGGAACTCTATGTCCTAATGTACGGTTCTTTTTCCAGTGCGGCGCAGGCGATTCAGGCCCGGAATTCACTGCCGCCAGAGTTTCGCAAAGCCATACCTGTAAAAGTGGGTGCAATTAAATAAAGACCTGTGAACCTCGGCGGACAAAAATTGAATAGTTGAGCGGCAGATCTTTCGAATTTCTATGCTTCAGTGTGTTTAGGATAAACAGCATTCTTTGAGTGTTAGTATCTTGGGACTGAAGATAAATCTAAACCGGAAAAATCGATATAAAGCAATGACAGAATTAAAAAACGACACCTTGATCAGAGCTCTTTTAAAGCAACCTGTTGATCGAACGCCGGTCTGGATGATGCGTCAAGCGGGACGATATCTGCCTGAATATAGGAAAGTCAGGGAGCTGGCCGGCAGTTTTTTAAATCTGTGCACCAATCCTGAGCTGGCGTGTGAAGTCACTTTGCAACCGTTGCGGCGGTTCGATTTCGATGCGGCCATTCTGTTCTCCGATATATTGACTGTTCCTGATGCAATGGGGCTGGGGCTTTATTTCACGGAAGGCGAAGGCCCTAAATTTAAAAATCCGGTAAGAACGGCTGCAGATATCAACAAATTGCCGATTCCAGATCCGGAGGTGGAACTGCGCTATGTGGTGGATGCCGTTCGACTGATAAGAAAATCGCTGCAGGGCAATGCGCCGCTCATCGGATTTTCGGGCAGCCCTTGGACATTGGCCACTTATATGGTTGAAGGCGGCAGCAGCAAAAGTTTTCAAAAGGTCAAAGGCCTGATGTATGAGCAGCCCAAGTTAATGCATGTCATGCTCGATAAATTGGCTCAGTCGGTAGCGACCTATTTAAATGCCCAGATTGAAGCGGGTGCCCAGGCTGCCATGCTGTTTGACACATGGGGAGGAATGCTGACTTCTGAAGACTATGCCGAATTCTCCTTATATTATGCCAAGCAGGTCAGATCATTGCTGAAAACCAATATAAACGGGCAGCAGATTCCGACAATTTTATTTACCAAAGGCGGAGGCCTCTGGCTGGAAGCCATGGCTGAGTCCGGTTATGATGCGCTGGGCCTGGATTGGCAGACAGATATACAACAGGCTCGCGCCCGAGTTGGTGATCGAGTGGCTCTGCAAGGCAATATGGACCCGGTTTCACTCTATGCGACTCCTGAAATTATTACTGAAAAAGTAAAAACCGTTTTGCAAAAATATGGTTCGGGTTCAGGGCATGTGTTCAATTTGGGGCATGGAATTCTGCCCGATATTAATCCGGATCATGTTAAGGCAATGGTGGATGCTGTACGCAAGTACAGCCCTGCATATCATCAAGCATAATTTTTCAGACAGCGCTTTTTTGCTGGATTGACCGGTTTGCTTGACTGAAAAACAACAATTTCTTCAAGCAACCGGAAATAAAATGGATACAAAAAAAATTCGTTTGGTCTTAAGGTTAAGATTTTCTTAGCGCATGAGATTCTTTAAATAGAAGACTTAAAAGCAGGGTTTTTGAATTTATCCGCTATCTAGAGTTCTGTTGGTGTAATAAAAATGCAGAACAGTTATGGACGACTTATTTCTTGAAAAACCGAAAAAACATTTGGCTGGTCAACAAAGAACTGTGGTCAAGCTCATCGGTAATGAAGTTGGAAGATTAAGGGGTTATATTATGAAGTTGTTAAATATATTTCTGGCAATAGGATTGCTTTTTGTAAATGCCGGTGTGAAGGCTGAGAATGTTGAATCGGCCAAGCCTGTTGACATTGTGGTTTACAGAAGTCCTACATGCAGTTGCTGTGGAAAATGGCTGGAACATCTGAAACAAAATAACTTTAATGTCAAAGATATTGTTACCGATGAAGTTCAGGCCATAAAAGGCAAGTATGGCGTGCCAAATGAAATGGCTTCCTGCCATACGGCTCTGGTTAATGGCTATGTTATTGAAGGGCATGTGCCAGCCAATGATATCAATGCACTTTTGAAAACGAAGCCGAAGGTGGTCGGCATAGCGGTTCCAGGCATGCCGGCCGGTACGCCCGGCATGGAAATGGGCGGCAGAAAAGATCCTTATCAAGTGGTAAGCTTCGATAGCGAAAAGCATTACCAGGTATTCAACAGTTACGAGAACAAGTGATGATCCTCGCCGGCGATATAGGTGGCACCAAAACAATCCTGGCATTATATGAAGTTGAAGGCGGCAACTGGCACTGTGTCAAAAAAGAACAGTTCCCCAGTTCCGCCTATCAGAGCTTCAACAAAATACTGGATTTATTTTTAAGCGATGCTGAGCCTATTCAAGTATCGGCAGCTTGTATCGGCGTGGCCGGCCCCATAGTGGACGGTAACTGCACAACAACCAATCTTCCGTGGGTATTAATTAAAACCGAAATCGGCACCCAATTGCGTACCCAGAATGTCAAATTGTTAAATGACTTGGAATCCACCGCATGGGGTGTGCTGGAAATGCCCGAACATAATTTCGTCGGGCTTAATCCGCACGCAGAGCCGCGAGAAGGCCATCTAGCCATTGTGGCGGCGGGCACGGGCTTGGGTGAATCAATAATTACATGGGATGGTGCAAAGCATTATGTCATGGCAACAGAAGGCGGCCATACGGATTTTGCACCTGGCACGGAGCAGGAAATAGCGTTACTCCATTACTTAAGGGAAAAATATCCCGAGCACGTCAGTTATGAAAGATTGTTGTCCGGCGAAGGACTGATAAATATTTATCAATTTCTTAAAAAAAATGATTGGGCATCGGCTCAACCCAATATTGAGCAACAAATGACCGAGCGCGATCCGGCTGCAGTTATCGGTGAAGCCGGAGTTGCTGGAAGCGATGCGTTATGCGTGGAAGCATTAAACATTTTTTGCAGGATATACGGTGCAGAGGCGGGTAATCTTGCGCTTAAGTGCCTGCCCTATGCCGGCGTTTATCTGGCCGGCGGAATAGCATCGAAAATTTTACCTTTTCTACAAAAGGGAGCATTTATGCAGGGTTTTCTGGCTAAAGGGCGATATTGTCCAGTGCTGGAAAAAATACCTGTTAAAGTTTGCACCAACCCTGAAGCGGCTCTTTTAGGCGCGGCAAGCTATGCCATAAAACAGCTGAACGAAAATAATTGATAAACAATGAAAATCGGCATTCCTAAAGAAATTAAAGAAAAAGAAAGCAGGGTTGCTATTACGCCTGAAGCTGCCAAGTATCTGATACAAAAAGGACATTCTGTTCTGGTTGAGGTCGATGCCGGGCTGGGGTCCGGTTTTAGCAATGCTCAATATGAGCAGGCAGGTGCGCAGCTGGTTTCTGCCGCTACTGCCTGGGCTGCCGATATGGTTGTAAAAGTCAAGGAGCCTCTGGAGCCAGAATATCAGTATCTGGATAGACAAATTGTGTTTACCTTTTTTCATCTGGCCGGCGTGTCGCCTGCATTGACTTTGGAGCTATTAAAAAAAGGCACAACCGCAATTGCTTATGAAACGCTGGAAGATGAACAAGGGCGATTGCCAATCCTTGCGCCGATGAGCGCTGTGGCCGGTAACATGGCGACATTGATGGGCAGTTATTATCTTGCCAAATTCAATCAGGGAAAGGGAATACAGTTAGGCAAGGTATTGGGTAGACGGCATGGCAAGGTTGTCATCGTTGGCGATGGTGTGGTTGGCCAACATGCCGCGCAAGTTGCCTGTGCGATGGGAGCTGATGTATTTGTTGCGGGCATAGAATTAGCGATGATGCAGAAACTGAAAGAAACCGTGTTGCCGGAAGTGAATTTTTTTCTGTCCAATAAAGAAAATATCGAGAAGCACATTATAGACGCCGATTTAGTGGTAGGGGCTGTGCTTTGCCGTGGAGCCAAAGCGCCTAAAATAATCAGCGAAAATATGATCAAATCAATGGCCGAAGGGACGGTTGTTGTCGATGTCAGCATCGACCAGGGCGGATGCATAGAGACATCAAGGCCTACAACGCATTCGGATCCGGTCTTTATAAAACATGGTGTGATACATTACTGCGTAACCAATATGCCTGGCGCTTATCCAAGAACATCAACTATCGCGTTAGTTGATGCTACGCTACCGTATATTGCAAAGATAGCAGACGCTGAGTTGTCATCTTTAAAGATTGACAGAAAACTCGCCAAAGCAATTAATGTATTTAATGGTAAAATCACATGCAAAGCAGTGGCAGAAGGGCTGGGAATGATGGACCAGTATCAGCCATTAAATTAGCTTTTAAGCTTCTTTATAATTTTCTTCCTAAAGCCGATGTAGCTCAGTCGGTAGAGCAACTGATTCGTAATTAGTAGGTCGCGGGTTCGAATCCCGCCATTGGCTCCAATTAAAACAAAGGCTTATATTGATGTATAGGCCTTTTTTATTGACATTGTTACTTAAAAATACGTTTTGGTCTGGGTTGTGATCTGGGTTTGCTTCAATTCTGAAAAAATGATGTCATAACCTAATACTCAAGCTAGCTTGACGATTGGCAGTAAGACGGGATCATCTAAAGCTTGATAGGATTACCTATGGCTTAGTAGTTTATTTACTTCATTGAACCAGCTTTCTCGATGCATAACTCTCTTTTTATGCAAATTACCGTTTAAGATTTCGGCTTTGGTTAGTGTAGATAAATGCTCCCAATTTTCTTCAAAAATATATGTAGCATTATTTGTTTGATTACTTTCTAAGATGTACAGATTTTTTTCTGGAAATCCAAATATAAGATAGCCATAGAATCCTGCTTTTCCTAGTGCCACAAATTCTGGGTCATGTAAGTTTATTGATTCAAACCGCTTATCAATGACAGCCTTATTTCCGTCGGTTGTAGATTCTCTGAGTTTTTCAATAAATTGCTTCAATTCGCTCCAAGGTCTTTTGCCTTGGGGTAGAACATCCCAATGTAGCTTTCTAATAGGCGCTCTAATGATTGATTCGAGATTTTTATTCCTTATTTCACAAAAGCTAAATGCTTCTAAGAACATATTAATTGCATGAAGTAGTTTCCTTTCATTTTCTCTTGTATATGCCAAAAAGGCCGATACAATCAATTTGGTGCCGTCATTATGTGTTGCGATACTAAGTTCTAAGGCAGGGGGCTCAATAAAAGTTCGAGGATATCTTTGATAAGGTATATCGACAATCTTTGATTTTTCTACGGTGTCATATCTACCTCGAAACTCAGTCCACTTCCATTCCTGCTGTCGATAAGCTGTTTCCATAGGTTGGTCTTTGTGGATGATATATTGCCCATCTGAGTTAAATTCAGTGATCGGACCTACAATAGCTGGTAAGACAGTTTCACCTGGGGCAAAATTTTCACTGAATCCAATTTCTATTGCCCTATTGACGTCGACTTGATTAAGTGGAGCAACCAAAACAACGTCCTGGCCTTCTTCAAGGCCTTTGGTATATTTATCCAGATTTTTAATTCGTTTTTTATTGATTAGCATTTTTATTAATTCTTGTTTTTTCCAAAAGACTTTCCTCCATGTCGTATCGTATTAATCATTAACGGACGCTGACGAATCCGATAGATGATCAACAAATGTATAACGAACGTACGTTTTTAGCTCGAGAAGACTAACGCCTGCCATAGTCTTTGCAGAAATGGCCAACTTGTTAATATGAACCTGATATCTTTCAGCTAATTTTGCGCGGGTTATCTTTGTCTCTTTGGCATTAGGATCACTAACTTCATCTTCAAAAAGATGTTTTGTTAATTTATTTTTAAAGTCTTCAGGATCTGCGTCCTCATAAGTGACCAACATTACTTCGAGTAAATAAGGGGCTGGCATTTCTCCAAGAAGCCCTTTCCATTCCTCATCAGTATATGAGCTAATGGATATATAAATGCCATATAACTGTTCATGATATTTGGTGAGCTTTTCTTTAAGCACATCCTCTATCTTTGATTTACGCAAAGCAAAATTAAAATCATCTGGAAGAGCTAAACGTGTATAACTTCTCCCCATCCAGCCTACAAAATTATCGAGCCATTTTTTCTTTGACCAACCGATTTCAATATTCTGGTCGACGTCGCGCACATGAAATTTTGGAGCAGGCAATTTTGCTAATAGAGCCCGAGGCAACCACTTACGTCTCTGTATATCAAGTTCCAGCGCTTTGATTTTCTCTTCAAATTGCACCTCAACATGAAGAATCCGAGGATCATCACCCTTGCTCATTCTAGGATGGCACTCTTCAATCTCACAAGCAGCCACGACTTCAAAAACAGGCACTTTTTCAAAATTAGAATTATAGATGTTGCAAGCTTGTGTAGTAATTATCCACCAATCAACATCTTTGCAATCTTTTAAATAATTTTGAATATCACCAGCAGATATTAGAGAGCCTTGCCACCATTTACATTTTATAATTTTATCTAGTAAAAGAGCTGAGTCTAATGGCTCAGCCAAGATCGGTTCTTTTATCAAATTCTGCAAGGTGAGCTTCTCCGAACTGAGGGTTTATTTTTCGCATCGGACCAGTTGAGGCAATGATTCTACTAGACAGCTCATCCAGTTTCTCAGTAAGAGCCCTTTGCAGAGCCTCAGCATCTATATTGTCATTGCCAAATACCATGCGGAATGATTTTCCAGAGACGGGAATATTCCACACGGCTTTTAATCTTGTTAAATCAACTTCTGGAGAAACTTCGTTCAATACATTGATAAGTATCTCCATACGGTTTATCGCAGTACGACGTGGCTCAGTTCCTTCATACCAGTCATAGACCGTTTTACGAGTAACACCAAACAATTCGGCTAATTGAGTAATTGATAGAGCAAGGCGATCTTTTATCAAATCCAAACGCTCAGCAATAGCAACAGGCTGTGAATTAGATGTTTCTTGTGATGTTTCAGTATATTGATTATCGCTCAGCTTGACGATAACTAGTCGCCCATCGACAAACAAAACATAACCGCATTCTATTTTTGATATTTGAGTTGTTTTGTTAATATGCAATGAAGATGATGTTGTTCTTCCCCATCCAGCCAGCACATCGGCGCTAGGCTGTAATACTGTCAATGATGACAGCGCAGCATTATGGATATCCGCGGCGACCATAGTTAAAATTCCCCTTTCCATGTTTTAAATGCATAATCCGTGCATACGGAATCATGCCGGAAAAATTTATTTGCGGTTTGATGTAAAACATCAAGTTGTTTCAAAACTACATCCTTATCCATTCGCGTAGGTGTCGTGTAAACCTTATAAGCATCTATATCTAATAGAATTCCATTTTTCAGAGTATCAAGTTTAAGCGGACTACCTGGCTCTAAGCTCATGGAAAGAGTACTGATTATGTCTTCTGGAACAGCGAGAGCATCTGGCTGGCTAGTACAACGCACTCGCAAATCATAGTCTCCAGACTTATACGATCCAACATAGATACATCCGACATCAGTAAATCCCGGAAAAGTAGGAGTTAATAGTCGATCAGTAATGTAATTCGCATGCTCTTCTCCGTCTTTTATTTTTATGTGATCCACATAGCGAACACCAGTGCTTATCACATCAATAAAACGCATGTGTTTCAAGAGAATGCTTAAACATCTATCCAATACAGCTTCAAAGTCGATATAAGAAGTGTATTTCTTGGAAAAAATAAGTAGTTGATCTGGCGCTAAGTGTATGCCTAATGATCGATCACTCGATAGAAGCATCCATAAGGTCGTCACACTTTCACTTTGCATTCCAGAAATACCACCATGAGATACACTCTGAACCTGTATGGTCTGAATTAATGGAGTACAATCACGTAGCTCATCATGAATTTCATCGATCTTTTTAGCCAGAAGTGGCCATGCAGCAAAGCGGATTGACGCCAATGTGTATACAAGTGGAGAGTTTGGAAGAATACCACTTCGATCTGTCATAACGATGACCGCCTATCTATGAATAGTTAAGTTTTTGACTACTAGTGCTGAAATAAGTATACACGTAACTAAACACTTAACATAAATTTTTCCATCATACCGATGAAGTTTTGATGGATAAGCAATGCAGTAATATGGCTGAAAGTCAGCAATCAAGAATTACCTTGCTGCTACAGAACTCAACAATTTTCGATGGAAATATTTGATACTTGCCGATAATTCTTTAAAAAATAACAAAATAAAACTGACTATTCGTTTCTTAAAAAACATAAGCCTAAGAAGAATTCTTGGCTAACAAATACAAAGAAACCTGCGCATCAATTGCGTTATTTTTTGCTTTGTGATGATTCTTCCCGCTCAAACCACTCCTCCTCGCCCGCGCTGTTTTTGCAATTTTTTTTCAAATTGAAATGAGCTTTGAATTCATAAGTGCTAATGAATCTATGAAACAGTACGGCTTAAGCTGCATCAATTCTGGGCTTAAGGCTTGCTACGTGTTAAAAAAGCGGCTGTTCTGCCAAAACCGAGTTATTCAAAAATTGCAATAATTTGAAACTAATTGCCAACATTATTACCTATTTTGCGATCAGTTTTATCATGAATAATGGGATAAGCGTTTGTTTTATAGGGCTTTAAAAAATTCACTAAATGAATTGATGAAATTTTTTGCCTTGCTGTTTTTTACATCTAACGGCTTAAGATCACTTTCATAAAATTTTTCAATTATTTGTTTTTATTAAAAAAACAGCCGGCAATATTCACATTGGCTTATTGATTTAATTAGAAAACGCTTTGCACAATTTGGCACTAAAGAGCAGTTGCAGATTTAATACTTGTTGCGATTCTGGATCCGCGTCTAGCCCTATCCACCCTTTTAACCAGTCTAAAGGGAATCAGTTCATCGGCTGTTTCCCTCTATCAGATTAAGCCTGTTTCATGGTGTTCGCCTTGCCAGGAAAGAGGGTTACAGTTTGCTCCCTACCCCATATAATTTTCCAAAAAAGGTTGTAAATGATTTGTCATTTTGTCAGGAATTCTCTGTAGCCATTGTTTTTACTGGCTTTATTGGCTGACAAAACTATGACAAAACACTGACAAAATCTGCCAAAATGCCTTGGTTTTGTCAGGACTGGGCTTAGCGCTCCGCTCAGACTGGTAAAATTAATCGTCCGTATCATTTAAAAAATGATTCTTTTCGCAAAAAAAACCGGGATAACTCCCGGTTTTTTTTATTTGTCGGTCATTGCTGTCAGCGGTAGATTGAATCTGTTATTGCGCCTTCAGAAAGTCAACGTCGCAAATTGGTGATGTGTAATCGATGACATTCAACTTTTTCAAGCGGTCGAATACAGACGATAGGTGGTCGTGCAGATTGTTGAAGGTTTTGTAATCGATAGCCTTAGTGCCGTGCGTTTTTCGATACCGATAGGCTATAAACTGCTCAGGACCTAACTGACTGGCCACCGGATTTTTAAGTTCGTCGGCCATCTGCATCAAAGCTCGCCGACGGCTGCGGCCGTCGGCCAGGTTGATTCCGTGGTAACTGTGCCAAATCTCGATCAGCTCTTTCAGTGTTCGCTTATCCGCGTTCTGTTCGTACCGGGCTCGATGATTGGCTATATACTCATCCTCAAATATCTTGGCGGCTTCGTGTGATTCAAAACCGCCGCGCCTAATCCTGGGCATTCTTTTCCGATCAACTTGAACAAACCATTTGCCATTCTGATCTTGATTAACGGCCACTGTTCATCCCTCCCTTTATGCGCCTTCAATCATAGCGGTAATGCGCTGCTGTGCTTCGGATAAGTCGGGCAAGCCTTTATCACCAAATATTCTACAGAAAAGCGTTTTACCAATGTCCATGCTCGTCACTTTTTCTAAGTTCAATTTTTGAGAGATATCGATAGCGAATCCGTTATCTGAACGGTTCTTCGCCACTATAGCTATGACCAGTTTTTCCAACTGATCGCCGGCTGCCAGAATCAGCGCATTGGCGGATTGCTCAATCAAATCTTCAACAATTTTGCCTTTGACGAAATGCAATTCGTCTGTTTTACGCGATAAATCGGATTTCAAAACATTCATGGCCTTGTTTTTGTAATCCAACTCCTCCCTCAAGACTGGCAATTCACTCCGCATTTCAGCAACCATGCTTTTTTGAGCCTTAAACTCTTCTAACGTCATGGATGGCCTGATAACCTTGCTGGGCCTTGAAAACCTAACCTCATCAATTTCTAATTGTTTTGTGATTTGTTCGATCCTTGTTTGGGTTTCGGTAATGCGCTGTTTAAGGCCTTCAATATCAGCTTGTTTATCAGTGATTGTCTGCTTCAGCTCGTTAATGCCGGCCTTATGGTTAAAATATTTAGTTTGATAATCAGTTTGTGTATTCATTGAGTTTTCTCGCTTATTTTAAATATCGTGCTGCCTGACCACCCTAGGCAGCACAGAATCAAGGTTTTATTAAATGCAGTTGTATGGATTGGCTGGGCTGTTTATTACCGATTCCAGCTCGCGCAAAGCTTGCCCAAGCTGAAAAACGTTTTGATCGCTAGGATCGGATTTAGCCGCCATTTTTTGATACTCATTTTTGATGAGCCTAAATTCATAGGTTGCAGACGAATAGTCATCCATACTAAGTTTCTTGCTAAAGCAGCCAGTTAGTTGTTTGGTCGTTTTTTGCAGCCTGGTTAAAAGCTCATTTGTTTTTTCGTCTTTGTTCATAATTGTTTTCCTAACAATAAAAGTAATTAATTGACTTTATTCATCTTTTTAAATTGATTGCTTTTAGTACCTAGTGCGTTGTTTCCTCCTTGATGTTGATTTATTGTTTCTAAAGAATTGCCCGTTTTAACCGCCGTAACCGCCTAAAAAGCCGAAAGCCTTATTACACAAGGGGTTGAGCGCGGGCGGATACAATTTATAACCGCCGTATTAGGGCGCTTAAATCGCCTTAAGGCGTTTATGGCGCTTATTTATTCAAGTTTTCTATCCGGTATTCGCGGTTTCCAAAATCATATTTAATAATTTCAATACCCATCTTTCTGAAATTGGGCATCAGTCGCTTAATGGCATTATTTAAGCCCTTTGGAGATTGGGGCCATGCCTTTGAACGCACCTGTCTTTCTCCGGCAATATCTTCCAATGCAGCCATGAATTCAGTAGGTTTTCCTATCCATTTTTTACGGTCAGACATTAAAGCCATGACTGCGCTACCTATTGGAGAAGAATCAATACCCAGCTCAACAGCCAGCATTTGGTTCTTAGTGTGTGCATTGATAAAAGCGCCTTCCATATTTAAACCACGTTCACAGGCTGTTACCCATTGAACGACATCAGCCATTCTTGGTTTTTCCGTTAGCTTGATTTGGTCACGAAATTTAAGTCCCGAACTTATAGCGCGATATAAAGCCGCCTGAATTTTTGGGCGGTCCTTCTCGAATGATTGCCAGAATTCCAATTCTGATTTACGCTCCTTATTGCTTATAACAGGCAAATTGATAATGAATGAACGGTCTGCCAGATCCGGCCTTGTGGCAATGTCATCAATACCATTGCACAAAATAGGCCTTTGCAAATCGATAAGGAACTGTTCACTATCTGTATATAAGGCTCTAACATCTATGCCGCCACCTGTTGACAATCGGCACATACAATCAGCCAACTCAGGACTTAAACCACTTAGATTATCCAAAACAACACAATGCGTATTAGCGGCTGATACCATTAGATCTCGGCTATCCCGCGGCGGGTTTCTGAGTAAAACGCTAGAAGGGTCAACTAATAAACGTATTACTCTGCTGGTTGTGCTTTTACCTGTCCCTTGCTCACCTTGCAGGATTAAAATTGGGTATGGTTTTACACCAGCGAGCGCACAGAAAAGCCAACCATAAACAAGCGGCAATTCTTCCTCGCAAACATTAATATATTTGCGGATCAAACCAATATCCCCGCTATCACTAGCCTGTGACAATTCCGTCATACCGTTTTTGCGGATAAACTTTACATGTGCTTCTGTCACAGTTTCCAAGCCATTGCGGTCTATTTTTACAATTTTCCTTTTACTGCATCCCTGATCGATATAAACAGTGTGGCTGTCATTATCATGAAAAACCCGGATAGCTACAGTTTTCAGTTCTCCATCATGCTTGGCGGCTGCTTCCAATGTATTAACGGCATCTGTGATTGCTGTGGCATTTGCCCCTTTTTCAATCAACTTATAAAGCCGATGCCCAAGATATTCCCGGTAATCCCGTGAGCGGATTTTATAAAGTATGCTTATGCCATCAATTTTGACTTCGGCATATGCATCTTGGTTTTCATCATGAAACAAGGCTGCTTGCTGTCCAATCTCAATTAATAAGGTTGCCTGTGATTTCTTTTTGCCATCTGAGTCATATAAAACAATGTCCGTATTCGCTGCCCGTGCCGCATCACTTGAGACTTTGGCTATCTCAGGCTTTTTATGCTCTTCTGCCGATGGATAAATGGCATTATCGAGATTGAATTTGGGCGCTTTTTTAGCCACCTGGGGTTTGGTTTCCGCTTGCTGGCTTGATGATCCGTTCATTGTTCGGTTCCTGCCTCAGTCAATACGTCATTCCAATCCTTGCCTGCTTGATCGGGGATCAGGTAGGAACCGCCCACGGCCAGCGCCGCAGCTCGCGCCTTAAGCTGGCCTGTGCCGGATTCGTCATTGTCGCCAGCTATAATAAGCTGATGATGTGGCAATAATGCCTTGATCGTCTTAGCCACTGGCTCAAGATTGCCAGCATCAAGCGCCACCACGACAAAAAGCCCGGTGTCTTCGTGCAGACTGGCCCCAGTGGCCCAGCCTTCGCAGATCAGCGCCTTCTGGTTGCCAACCGTTGAGCCTATTACGGAAAAACAGCCTTTCTTTCTGCCGCCTGGTAAAAACCGCTTGGTTCCATCTGGGTCGATGAATTGCAAATTCACCAATTGCCGCGCTTCGCCGTAAATAGGGATAACCAGCGCCTTGCTGTAAAGCCGGGCCTTGTGTGGCTGAATAGCCTTTTTAACCAGGTATTGATGTTCGCTTGGGTTGGTAATGGGCTTTGATCTCGCCCAGATCCGCCGCGCTGTCGCTGCCGCCCGTCTTTGGCGGTTTTGCTGCTCGATCTCGCGCTTTTGGCGTTTGGCGTCGATCTCAGCCCGGTCTTGTGCGGATAATTGAACTGGCTGGCCTTCCAGCTTCCATAAATGTTTTATGCCTGGCTGCGTCCAGATTCCGAAGGAACCAGCGGGATGGCCATCAGGATAAAGAATGGCCCAGCCGTTTTTAGTGCCGGGCTTGTCGCCGTCAATATGAAATCTGTGCTTTTTGCCGTCAGCAGGAACGATATACTGCGTATTAATGCCAGCATCAAGCATAGCGGTTTTAAACGCTTCTTCTACGTTTTTCATTGCATACTTCCTTGTCGGTAATGCAATACTCGTAATTTCGGTTATAATTACCGCGCTGAGGACGAGTATTGAAAAACCGACATATCAATTAAGTTGAGTGCCGGTTTTTTTATGCCTGTTGGTTTCTTACGGCTTTATGAAAATTCTTAACAGTAAGCCGTATATCGGCAATGTCCCGTACAACTGAATCGATAGCCCCGCAAATACTCTCACTGTCAGAAAGGCTATCATCAGCAAACTGATTGCACAGCAGATAAATGACACCCATGGCTTTTGTTATGGATCGCTCGATATTGGCAAATGCCCTATGGCCGTCCGGTGCATTCTTATGCTGATCTATTTCCCACACGGGCTTAAACGCATCAATGAAAGCTGCGATATCTTTGATATCCATTGAAACGGTGGCGAAAGAGTAATAGAGCGATTCATCATCCAAGCGGCTGCATGAACTAGCGGCGAACTGGCATTTCAACAGGCTCAATATGCTACAAACTTTTAGCGCCGTGTAATCGATGGTCTCGGTTACACACCAGAGATTGATGCCGCCTAATAACGGCGCCCAACGATGGCTAAAATCCGGGGTTAAAGCGGCTTGGCTTAATGAGTCGGGGCTATGGTTTGGTTCGTTTTGATTGATTTCTAAAATTGGCATAGTGTAGCCCCAGTTATTTTGTTGATATTTCTTCTAATTGTTTGGCTTTTGGCCCTTGATTATTCAGGCTATCGCTAGAGGCTTCTTGAATAATGGCTTTGATTTGTTGTTCAATCTTAAACAGGGCTTCATCATTCCAGCCTTGAACATGACGGCAATGAAGGATTTGATGAAAGAGCCTGAAAGCTTCAGCATCCAGCTTTATTAAATCGTACAGGCTATGTTCAAAAGGTTGGTTTCTATAGGCGCTGATGAAAGCATCAGCAAGGTATTGGCCTGAATGGCCGCCTTGAGTGATGCGCTTAAGTAATAGCTCAGCTTCTAACGCTAAAGGCTGTATGCCTCGCCTCTGCTCTTGCTGCCTGATAAGTTCATCAAGTGAAATTTTGCGTGATTGGTTGATTTGAAAGCTCATTGCTCGCCCTCCATCGCCGCTATGGCCGCGTGCAGCTGCTTGGCCGCATCGAAGAGGGCTTGGGCATCCTCAACCATTGCTAGGGCGCTTTTCAGGTTGGGCTGTTCAAAGACAGTCAGCATTTTGAGCGAACCTTTTACCGCTCGATATCGCCTTTCAAGTAATTGGATGTGCTGCTTAGTGACTTGGCTGTTATTGCTGTATGAGTTCATGCCGCACCCCTACCATACAAAACGTGAAAATTTAATGACTGTAGCGGGGACTTCGGTAACCAGAGCGGCTGCCTGAGCAAATGTTAAGTCCTGACAGATTAATTGCCGGCCTTCGGTTGTGCGTTTAACCAGATTAAAAAGGGAATATTTGTATTGGCTTGATTTATTAGCCGGATTTTGGGCGTTACGCATAGCGGTGGCTCCTTTGAAGATGGATAAACCGCTGCCCTTTGGTCTCAATCGCTGGGCGGCGGACTGCATTGGGTTGAGACTACCGGCAAAGGATCCGGCCAAACCTTGTTTAAGGGTTTGCCCAATGCAGCCCTCCATAACAGAATGCAAACGGCGCAATACCGTCTGTCTTTTTGATGGGCATAAAAAAACCACTGTAGAAAGTGGCCTGTTGTGGCCTTTGTGCGGGGTCTCAATCCCGACTTTCGTTTTTTGCGAAAGCAGGTGCAGCATAGCGGCATGCATAATATGTGTCAATAGCTGAATCATTTAGCCCTGCTAATTTTCTCGGCTAAAGACAATATATCTTCAGTACGCCAGGCATTTTGCCTTTTGCCTAATCCAGTTTTGAAAGGCTTAGGATAAATCCCTGCCTTAACACCTTTTAACCAAGATGTTCTGCACATCGGAAAAATAGGTGTTATCCCTTTTTTCTTCGTTGTTGGACAATTACAGATATGCCAGATGAAAAGATAGACAGGTAGGCGTTCTTGGCGCCGTAGCGTTGATTCGGATAGTTGCGGTTGTTTTGCGGTTTGCTCTATTTGTTCTTGTTGTTCTTGCATTTCTGTACATCCAAGTAGTTAAAAAAAACTGTTGGCGTACTTTATGCAGGAAAAATAGTTATGTGCAGGTGGAACAGTTCTAGGTGTTTACGGATTTAAGAATGGGTACGTTCTATGTAAGCCGCATGGAATCAGGCTTTAAGGGGTGGGTAGGTTTTTTAATCAGAAGAAGGAGCGCCGCCGTTTTTATCTGGGTTCACTAGAGTAGCAATGCGTTTTTTAGCTTCTGATGACAAGCTCTTATGATAGGTTTCCAACCATTTTTCTATTAAATGTTTCCGGCTTCCTCGTTTTGGTTTTTCTGGAGTACATTCAAGAACTTCAGTCCAAGCTCGAATTGCAATATTCAATTCTTCACTAAACATCGGGTGTTTAGGGTCAAGATATGCTGGATGACTATCAGATAAAGCAGCGTCTATATATTTTGTTTTAACTAATCTATCAGTATTGGCTGTGGTTTCTGTATTGGTTGAATCGCCTAATTCCAATCGGTCCACATGGTCTAGCTCGGGATGCAGTATATAATGAAGTTTATCTTTAATATCAGGCTCGGAATTTTTATATTTTTTAATTTTAAAATAATACCTTCCGTTTCCCTCTATTTCCGGATCTGGTGGTCTTACTGCACCATAAATCTTAATGTCAGCTGGCAAAGGCCATAGCGTATCAACAAAGCCGAGGTTAAATTCATCAAATTTTTGATTCAGCTCCTTATGTCTCTGCTTTTTTTCTGTATACCGCTTTTCATCGTCCTCACTTAACATAAAAGTGCCAACGACTTCATTGTATGGGTATATGCGCCACCATCTACGGTTATAACTGTCATATTCTATATAACAGACAAGATCGCTATGGGGATAGTCTTGGCCTTGGTTATTTTTAATAAACCACTCACCATGCCCATTAAAAAACACCGGGATCATAAACACTCCGTCAAAGTGAAAGCCGTCAAGAAAGGAAAACCGGAAGCAGGTCGACGAAACCCGCTTGTTGCCCCGTCGGGCTATCCGGTCAAGACTGATTATAATAGATGAGTTTTAGCTGGGCCATTCCTAAAGGCTTATCTGATAAATAATTAAAAATATGAGGAGTTTTTGATATGAAAGTCGTCTGCCCGTTCTGTTTTCACAAAGCGTTGATTACCTCGCGCAATATTCTCAACGATGATAAAACCATATCCGATTTATATTGCAGTTGCACCAATACCAAGGACTGCGCGGCAACTTTTGTTTATACACTCGCTTATAAACACGTTCTCAATCATCCTGTCCGTACTACGGCAGAAATGGCGTTTAATTTAGTCAATACTCTGACCAAGGAAGAAAAAGCATCTCTCCGGCGCGATTTATTGCCTGATCCGGCTTAGCATCGATCAGCAATGCCAGGCTGAGCGTTCATGACAGATGATGCCGGGCTTGATGCTGATCCGGCATAACCGCCGCTGATCCGTCATTGCCGGCGCTCCTGCTCGCCCATTGGCCGCGACCTGATACCGGCCTATGCTTCAAACTGCCCAGCCTGGTGCCGGCTTCCTTGCCTGGATCCCGGTTCGGCCTTGATGTCGGCCTTCCGGCTCGATGTCCGCCCGAGCCGGCGATCGGCCACCAATGCCAGGCTGAGCGTTCGCTGCTTTGCTACCAAAAAATTTATCTATTCTATTGAAAGAACATTTAACAGCCGTATTGCCATCAAGATAAAAACGCCAAATAGAGGTAGTTAAGCGCTTAAAGTTAGGCGGTTACGGCGGATGAGTTTTTAACCGCCTTGCCTTTATTCTTTATGTGGTAATGACTCTGGCGTTTAAGGCGGTTACGGCGGATTTATATAAAAGATTTCTAAAACCATAATTAATATCTTAATTAACAATGCCCAGGTTGGATCATGCTTATATGGCGTATGGCGTTGATTTACTGATACCGTCAAGCTCTATGCCCGGTTTAAGCCATACTGTTATGCTGGCGGTTCTTAAATGGTGCGTTAACCTTGTTTTCTGATTGGTATAACTTCGGCGTTATCTGGCTCATTGCGGATTATTTGCGTCAAGCGCCGGTTCCATATTTCCAGTGCTTGCCGCTTTTCTTTCAGATAGTCGTAGCGGTCGTAATGCTTAGAAGATACGTCATTAAGCGCATGGTTCTGAATTCGATCCCTTATATCCTTGCTGATCCCTGCCTTTCCTGTCAGTGTTTTAAATGTGGTTCTTAGATCCCGTGGTGTAAATTTGGAGATACCTGATGATTTACATAGGCGCGTTATGGCTTGGCTAAACCCGTCTGTGCGTAAAGGCTCATTTCCACTCTGCGCTGGGAAGAGATAAGTCATATGCAGTTTCGGATTGTTGCTGATAACTTCGAAAGCAATGTCATTGAGCGGGATTACCCAGAAATTGCCATTCTTGCTTCTGGCTGGCGGAATGGTAATAAGGCGCTCTTGCCAATCTATTTCATTCCATTGTAGCCCTGATATAGCTTCAAGGCGTGTACCCAATGCCAGCATTAGCCTGAATATGTTGGCGCGGTGTATTGACATTGAGCTTGACTCCAACGCCTGCCAGAAATTACGTACTTCATCTTCTGATAAAAAGCGGTCTGCTGGCGGTTCTTTTTTTAGCGGTTTGCGTACTGAGTAAACTGGATTGCTTTCAATGAAAAATTGAACGCCATGAGTAATGGTTTCTGGGGTGTCATCAAACTCAATACCAAATTTGAACATAGATGATAAAAAGGCGCGTACCCGGTTTGCCATAAATAAAGATCCGCGCTCAGTTATTGGGTGCAAGGTTTCAATAATGTCAGTCTTGGTGATTTCATTGGCCTTTCTGGTTGTGTCCAGATTGCGTAGATTCAGATCAAACGCTTGTTTAACATTCCTATAATAGTGCTCGCTTTTATTGGCCTGTAAATGATCTAGGAATATGTCTATCAATTGTTGCAAACTGCCTTGCAGTTTCCTTTTACGCTCCTCAGTCTCTTGTCTTTGGCGCTCGCGTTCTTCGGCTAAGGCTTGTTGGCGCTGCTGTTCTTTGATGTCGATGCCGGCTTGGTATTCCTTTGATAGATCCCGGTAGCAATTCCTGATTTCCTTCAGGCTCATTGCGCCTTTTCCATATCGCCCGATTTTTTTTAGCTTTTCCTTACCATCAATGTAGTAAATAAAATAGGCATCAATCACGGCCGATGGCAACATCTTGAACGCTAGTGTTCCATCCTTCTTATGTAGCTGCTTTTCCCGAACGATGTAGGGTTTATTTTTCGGTTTAAGTGCGTCAAGTTCTATCGTCGTGATTGCCATAAATTACCCTCAAATTGCGACCTACTGATTATTTGGTGACCAGAAAATTAGTATTTGGTCTGGGTAATGGTCTTGGTTTCGGGCGCGACTGTCAACGAATTTTAATGAACATCAGCGAACAATCAGGAAACAATAAAAATTGCAAGTTATTGATAATTAATGATGCTGAATTTTTCGGCGAACTTCGTTGCACACCAAAATACAACAAATTGAATCATTCGTAATCAGTAGGTCGCGGGTTCGAATCCCGCCATTGGCTCCATACTTCATGCGGTCTTTAAGTACACACTCAACAGGGACGCATTAGCCCCACCTCAAGTAAAAATCTCAAGTTTAGATCTCAAGTCATGGTCCAAGGGACATGACTACGCAAAATGTCCCTTGATGATCTGCACTTAACAGGGCAACACCAAGGTATAGTCATTTCTGGTGTATGACTTAGAGAAGGATGCGGTATAACTTGTTGGTAAAAAGATCTCCGCAGATCCACCAGCATGAGGAAAACACCACCATGACTCATATAATGTCATTAACCTGAGCAAGCCAGAACAGAATGATTTTTGCTATCCTTTAGATACTTGATGCACTGCTATGCCAAGTAAGCAAGATGGCATACTTTCAACGGCAGGGTCGAAGCGATGAATAAGAAATTCAAGACGAAATACTGTCAAATGCTTTCATTATGGTGGAGTCGAAGTACACAAACAGCATCCAGGCGCCTACTTGATGAATTACAGCTTCAATCCTAAGGTACGTGCCATCAGCCATGTCTCATTTCTATTTGTCTGGCATAAAAAATTGCCCGCTATTTTTGCTACTCTTGGCAATTTAATCATGGGAGCTAGACAACTTCGGATGTTTATTAAGTGCATTTTCTGTTTCGTTGCGTCTTAAACTTATGTCATTCTTGTTTCCTCTAATGTCGTTATCGATATTTAATCACCTCTATGACTAAACCGCTTTCAGCCGCTGTGGACCTGGTCCGGCAGTATGGCGGCCCCGTGTCGCACATTGCTCTGGATCCCTCGCGCAGCACCTTTCGCACTCCTGCTGTTGACGGGCTGATTAACTTTTTACTCGTGTGCAGGTGTGCTGTTGTGCAGGGCGATCCGATCTGCGCGCCGGAAAATAAAGCCTGCTTGGCTGATGCTTTTGCAGACTATTGCGCAGGCAAAGGCTGGTCGATTTTGTATATCACGGCAACGGTCAGCATGCAGGCCTATGCCCATGAGCGCGGATATGCCTCGATGGAGTTTGCCAGTCTGCTGATAGCCGATCCTCAGAATGATCCTGAGGCAGGCCCGCAGGCCCGCCATCTGCGCCAGCACCTCAATCATGTGCGGCGGACGAGCGTGACCGTGCGCGAGTACATAGGGGAGTCTGATGCGCAGATGGAAGCACAGGCAGAGGCAGCTTGCAAGGCTTGGCGGAGGGCTCGCCATGGGCCTCAGATGTATCTGGGCCAGCCACGACTTTTCGATGATAAAGTAGGCAGGCGCTGGTTTATTGCCGAACAGGCGGGCGAGGTGGTCGGCTTTCTCTCCATGCTGCAAGTGGGCTGCACTGGATGCCAGCGCCTGATCAACCTCGTGTTTTCCACGCCTGCCGCCCCACTCTATACCAACGAACTTATGATAGTTACTGCCCTGCAGGCACTACGCGAAGAGGGTATTGGCTCGGTCTGCCTGGGAGTTGGGCCGCTGGAAAAACTGGGGCGGATTGAGGGTTGCAGTGCCATGGCTGAGTGGCTGTCTCGCAAGCTTTACTACTTGTTTGCGACTAAGCTAATTCACCAGTATGGCAAGACGGTATTCTGGGAAAAATTTCGCGTGGCGCAAAGAGAGCCTTTATATCTGCTTTTCCAATCGCCTCGCATCGGGCTAAGGGAACTTTACGCTTTATCGCGGGCTGTTCATTTTTCCTTGACTGGATAAGCTTGCGCCACGCGGATGGTGGCCTGGTTGGGCGTCGGCATTGGCAAAGCCGGTCCACCCTGGAGATGCTGGAGGAAAAAACCAACAGTCGCGCGCCTTGCCGTGATGCGCACTTGGCGCGAATCCGCCGTGCCGCTGCGGCATATGCCGTAGCCGAATCGGTCCGGTTCGTCCAGCATCTGCACATGGTCAGTATCCCGCAGCGTCAGTTCGATGGTTCCAGTCGGCGCCCGCTCGAAGAATCGCAGGTAATTAGTCGCTAGCGGCGCACAGATACGGGATGCGCGCCAAGCGACTTCCGCGCCGATCAGCAGTAAAGGGGCCTTCAGGCTGGCAAGCGTGCCGTGCACTACCGAGACGTTGCCGTTGTCGTCGGGATCGATGGCCACCACGCCAGCAAATCCGCCGTATTGTGCGGCGGCAAGCACCGCATCTTTGCCGCCCATTGAATGGCCGGCGATGCCGATTTTTTCCGGATTGACTCCTTGAGACTGGACTAGCCAGTCAGCGATTACTTTCGCATCGTGGGGCAGTTCGAGGTCGCTTCTGAACAGCGAATACCAACTGCGCACGGCCACGACAAAGCCACGGGAGGCGAGTGCACGGGAGTAACTTTCATACTGGTCGTCAGAAGCCATGCGGCCTGGCAGGAAAACAATAGCGGGCGCCGGTTGTTGTGGATGGGCGGGTTTGTACAGCACGACCTTCAAACTCTCGCCTTGATGCAGAACTTCGACCCGCGAGGAGCCAATCCGCTGCAGGCCAGGACCGGCCAGGTCGTTTTCCGACAGGCCTATCGCATCGGTTGCAAGCGTATCAAATGATGGGTGTTTCCAGAAGACATTGCTGTTGGCAGTCGACAAAAGCAGGCTTGTGGCAAGAATAAGTAGGGAAAAACAACGATAGTGGAGCATTGTTGATGAGTATATATGAATACCCGATGAGGAGGAAGAAATATACAGAGACACCACAAGGCAAGAGTGCGCTCTTTACCTGTTACTCTTGCAATAATCTTCTCGCGGACGTGCCCGGCTTCGAACGGGTGCTGTTGGGCGAGGCGAACTGACAAAGAGGTCGTGAAAAGGGCATAAGCCTTCCGTGTCATGGATTTCTGTTCCAGATTATTTTCTTCATAAAATTCATTAATTTCGCGAACGTCGGAAGCTTCTCGAAAATGGTATGACACAGCCCTTGCATGGTGCCTGAAGCGAATTGTCCGGCGGAGGAGATTCGGCCCAATCGGCCTTGTCTTTTACGTGCAGATCTATTGTATTTTCTAATCGAACTGTAAGGCTGTATCCGATCCACAAGTGAGAAGCTTTTATAAAATTTTCAGGCTGAATCTAACCCGACAGACACTGCTAGTAAAGTCAGCGTCTGTCAGATTCTGAACCTTTAAATACAGCAAGATTTAATTGTCATCTATCAATCACCAGAGAAATGTCATCAATCTGCCATTGGCCTGCTGGAGTAGGGATCATTCGGACTCGAAGCTGATGAACTCCGGCTGTAGGAACTGTATAGGTACATTGCGTGACAGCGCTCACCCATCCATCAAGTACATTAGGGGTGCCATTGCCGGATACGAATACATTGTTTGAACCAGACGGCGGGCAAACAGTTGGGCCAGTTGGACCGGCGGGATCTATAAAAATCGTGGAACCCAGTGTGGCCGAAAAATTGCCTAGCCTTGCACCAACAGCATTAAAAATGACGCGTATCAACGTGTTTGGGCGTGATGTATTAAAGGTGATTGTTTGACCGCCAGCCTGCGGGCCATTGAGGTCGAGATCTCTTGCTGCTGCGGCATTTTGTGGGCTGTTGTTCTGTGTTGCGAATAAAAGGTCGGCATTAGCCGTGTTGGCTATAAGCCCGAAACCCAGGATCGCCGTTAAGCTACCTAAGTAACGCATTTTCTTATTTATTGATCGTATATTCATGTTTTTACCCTCATCGTTGTATAAAAAGTAAAACAGCGTGATCAAAGTTTTCTCCTTCCTGATCGGTTACTTATCTAGCCTTGTCCCTGTAAGTCTTACTCGGCGTTTTGCGGTATCCATTCGAATTGATTATCCATCTTCGGATTGAGTATCCATCTCTTCCTGATCAGCTACTTATCGAGCCTTGTTCCTGTAAGTCTTATTTAGCATCTTGCGGTATCCCTTCAGGTTAAGGAGGCATCGTTTGTTCTTGAGATTCCTGGGATTCCTGTTCGCTTGGCTGAGCGGAGGGCTCTTCCAGGGATTTCATGAGTTGTGCGGCAAGTTCTGATACTTCCGGATCGTCATCTTTTTGAGCAGTTGCTAGAGTATCCAGGATATCAGATGTTCCGATTGAACCGTTTACGGAGCGGTCGAACAAGCCAGCAAGGGCAATAGAGCGGATTTTTGCAGAGGCATCGTTTTGAGCCAGATCTTTGAGCGTATCCGGCGGCAAGTCTATCTGAGCCCGCAGAGCGGCATCCAATGCTTGAATACGGATGAGTTCATCAGGGTCCGTCAGTGCGTTTTTTGCAATTTCGGTTGCAGCGCTGCCTTGCTGCTCAACCATATTGGTAATAGCTGAGGCTCGCTTGTTGATTGAGTCTGCATCCGTTATGTCTTGTATATTCTCATCGGCGCGCGTTGCAATTGACGGAGAAACTGGCGCCAATTTTTTTCCTTGGCCTTGAGGATAGACCCAAACAGTTGCCAGGCGAGCTGATTTGGCGTCGTCTCGGGTGTAAAAGAAAAAAATATCATAATTCTCAAAAAGCCGGTGCAAGCCCTGCTCTATAGAAAGATCGTGAAACTGGATTGTGGTTGTTGGATTTGCTATGGCCTCGCTCATTACAATAGTAATCCCTGATTGTTGGGCGATTTTATACGCAATGTCTTGAAGCGGATGTCCAGAGGCCTCAAGGCTTAAGTGGTTAGATCTGAATAGAACATAAAAAGGCGATGAATTGGTCAGTTGAGCGGTATTGTTTGGGATCTTATCTTGAACTACTGAGCCCGATGCAGAGTCAGAATGAGGTGGGGCGGCCACCCGGGAGGAGTTGGCGGCACCAGAGTCTCTCGTCGTTTGTTCTGTTACCGGATTTGGCAGATCTGGCCACAGCCAAGATATGAAGCCAATGGTCATGGCCGATATGATCACAATCTTTATTGTTTTCATAAGGAAACCTCCATCTAACAGGCGCGGGGTCAAATTCTCCTTTACTTAACGTACCGCGTAGCCGACTGACTGCGGGCGACACACAGGTTGCAGTCCTAATTGATGTGATGGTTAGTTATTGATGTCGTGCCAAGTTAAATTCCTATGCTTTTATGGCTATTATTCATGTTTTTAAGTGGATTTCTATTCGTGCTATTACTGTCTAGCTAAGCAAATATTAGAACGATAGACTATATCAACTTAAAAAGTGGTCCTTACCATTTGCAAATAATGGTGGGCTCCGCTAAATGCTGAAAGGGCAACCATGATGGTTCTTATCGGGTATTCGAGCATCCAAATACCTCGATGGGGTGTTATCTGAAATATTAAATGAATCTTATGCTTCCGAACTATGGATAAACAAAATTTAGTCTGTTCTGTTTGCGGCGGAGCTTGTTTGTTACTCGATGTCGTGGACTTCAATAAATCCTGTGAGGAAGCAAGAGGTAAGTTTCTCAGTCTTGCAGGAATTCCCGTTTACTATGCTCTCTGTAGCAAGTGTGGTTTTTGTTTTAGTCCAGAGCTATACGTATGGACGTTAGACGAGTTTGAGGAAAGGATATACAACGGTGAATACATCTTGGTGGATCCTGATTATATCGAAACCAGGCCTCGAGCAAATGCCGCTACGTTGCTTTCCATGTTTAGCAATCTTCCTCATCCTATTAGGCATCTTGACTATGGCGGGGGAAATGGGCTTCTCGTGAAGCTCCTGCGCGAATCAAATTGGGAGTCCATTTCCTACGATCCTTTCGTAGACAGGAACATTAGCATTGAGCAGCTCGGAAAATTTGAACTAATTACTGCATTTGAAGTTTTTGAGCATGTTCCCGATGTTCAAGAGTTGATGTCGAATTTGCGCTCACTGCTTTCTTCGAATGGGCTTATATTATTTTCGACATTGTTGTCAGACGGAAACATTTATCCCAACCAACGGATAAGCTGGTGGTACGCATCCCCCCGCAATGGGCACATCAGCCTGTTTTCAAGAAATAGTCTCGCAATTCTTGCGCAAAATAGCGAATTCGATTTTGGTAGCTTCTCGCAAGGTTTGCATGTTTTCCTCACAAATGTGCCGCCTTGGGCCGCTCACATTATTCAGATGGGTTAAACCAGCAATTCACTGATCTGCACTAAAAGTCGTCAAGATCAGTGATCCCAAACGTTCATCGCCATCCAACCGGTATTTCGCCAGTTTAGCGCCTGTTAAAGTTATTCTCGATGCCTGCAATAAAAAACGGAAGCTGGTCGCAGACGGCCATCGCGGTAGAGATCATCGCCTGGTTGATGGATTTCAAAATAGCGCCTTTAAGTTATCAGTGAATTCTGAGTATAAAAAAATTCCAGATAAATATTGGTGCTCTTTCTGGGGCCGGAAGAGTTGATAGCAAATACCATTCCTCACGGATTCATGGGCGCAATTGTTCGGTTCATACAGGCCTAAATGAGTATATCGGACGAATGTTTGGGAATTCTGCTTAAGGATGATGCGTCCTGATTTGATCCTTTCCAGCAAACTCTTGGACCTAACCTGGATCTGGGGATTAACGGACGGCCTATCGGCAGACTCGGTGTGTTTATAGTGAAGAAGCCGACGAATGCGGTCCGCGTTGATTACGATGGTGCCTACAATTTCATTGTATTGCCAAGCACTTGCATCATTAGGCTTCGAAATAAAGCTTTTTTGCAAGCATATAGGACGACTTCAGCCGCCAGTAGCTTATTCAAGCATAAAAAGCGACAGGAGTTGCTCCAGTGGTTTTTAAGCAGATGCCATCTTTTTTAGATTTTTCTCTTTTTCACTTGGCCGACAATCGTTTTCTGCGTTGCTTTGGCTCTTTCTGTCCTGCAATCATCTGCAACAGCTAAATTACAGGGATGAACGAATATAGAAAATGCATAAAGCCATAAATGGCGTGTAATAAAACATTGACAATGGTTGCTTTAGGCAAAGCAGGAGCGATCGTTGAGGAGCTTTTTTGCCTTGTCGCCCTACACAGCCTACTTCCTTGTAGGCTTCCCGGTGAAGGAAAGGCAAAAATTGTGTAAATCCGGACAATTTAAGAATAAATTAGGTGAATAAGTTCTAGATATCATCTAAACCAGACAGTCCGTAGACAGACCAGTTAGCAGAATCAACGGCACCTTCCTCATTGTCTTTATTATTGTAATTAATTCGGCATACATATCTTTTGGTGGCGGTAGATGAGTCGCTGGTTACATCGACTTCAGCGTTAATCACATACTGATAATCACCAAGGCTCCAGGCATTAATAGGTTTTTCAGGAAAGTTAATTGTCACATCTGAACCGAGCTCTGATTTAATGTAACTGTTGCAGTGTGTGAACGCGAGATCTGTAAGAGAATTGGAAATAGGGGAAGCGCTACCTTGATCTTTGGTGTCAACAAGAAATAAATCTGACTGAATAACTTTGTAGATCAAGGGCATGATGAATTCCCGCTGAATTAATATCAGCCCAACCAAGCCGACGGCGAGGACTAAAATAGGGTGTTTTCTCAGAAATAAGATAAGATTTTTTTTCATAAGATTTAGAAGTTACATCACAAAAATAGAAAGGATGGACAAGAATTTTAACAGAAATCAAAGTTTTAACAGCAAGGAAATTTATCGTGAATGAAGTGAATATGAGACAAACAAAATTCAGAATTGTTTTTGACTTGACAAGGGTAATCGAACTGGTAGACTGAGCGCTCACTAAATAGACTTGGTGACATCCTGATTCTAGAATTAGAAGTAGGGGTGAGAAAATGGAGTTGTAACAATAGACTCCCGGCTAATAAACCGGGGATTTGATAATTTTTAGGAGGTAGAAATGGCAGCTACAACTGAATCAGTGAAAGCTGATGCTGCGGAAGCACCGCTGTTAAATAAAAGAAATATGTTTCTCGGAGCAGCACTCTATATAGTGTTCTACGGTTGGGTTCGTTGGTATGAAGGAATTTATGGCTGGTCAGCTGGTCTGGATTCATTCGCACCTGAATTCGAAACATATTGGATGAACTTTCTGTACACCGAGATGATTCTTGAAGTAGTCACCGCATCAGTTCTGTGGGGTTACATCTGGAAAACTCGTGACCGCAAAGTGATGTCAATCACTCCAAGAGAAGAGTTAAGAAGACACTTCACTCACTGGACATGGTTGGTAATGTACGCTATCGCTATTTACTATGGTGCTAGCTACTTCACTGAGCAAGATGGTACATGGCACCAAACAATCGTTCGTGATACTGACTTTACTCCAAGCCACATCATCGAATTCTATTTGAGCTATCCTATCTACATCATTACTGGTTTTGCTTCATTCCTGTATGCAAAAACAAGACTGCCTACATACCAACAAGGTCTGGCATTACAGTACATGGTATCAGTAATTGGTCCTTTCATGATTCTGCCAAACGTTGGTCTGAATGAGTGGGGTCACACTTTCTGGTTTATGGAAGAGCTCTTCGTTGCTCCTTTACACTATGGCTTCGTATTCTTCGGATGGGCTGCTTTGGGTGTATTAGGTGTTATCAACATCGAAGTTGCGGCTTTCTCTAAACTGCTGAAAAAAGACTTAGCTTAATTTAGAGTCTCGGTTGTAATAACTATCTCCTGGCTGTTTTGCCTCTTTTCAAGGCAAAACAGCGTAGTGAAGATGGTGTTAATAAAAATAATTTAAATCCTTTAGGAGGTAAGCTAATGAGCGCATCTCAATCAGCTGTTCGTTCGCGTGCAGAAGCGGTAAAAGCTTCACGTACGTTAGACTATTTGATTCTCTTCACAGCGTTTTTCGTTATTCTGGGTGGTTATCACATTCACTACATGTTGACCGGTGGTGACTGGGATTTCTGGACTGACTGGAAAGACAGACGTCTGTGGGTGACTGTTGCACCTATCGTTTCAATCACTTTCCCAGCTGCTGTTCAAGCATGCTTGTGGTTCCGTTACAGACTGCCTTTCGGCGCAGTTGTTTGCGTACTGGGTCTGCTGTTAGGCGAATGGGTTAACAGATACTTGAACTTCTGGGGTTGGACATACTTCCCAGTAAACTTCTGCTTCCCTTCAAACCTGGTGCCAGGCGCTATCGTTCTTGATGTTATCCTGATGTTGTCAAACAGCATGACATTGACAGCGGTTGTTGGCGGTATGGCATGGGGTCTGTTGTTCTATCCTGGCAACTGGCCAATCATTGCTCCATTGCACATTCCTGTTGAATACAATGGCATGATGTTTACTCTGGCTGACTTACAAGGTTACCACTACGTAAGAACAGGTACTCCTGAGTACATCAGAATGGTTGAAAAAGGTACACTAAGAACTTTCGGTAAAGACGTTGCTCCAGTATCAGCATTCTTCTCTGCTTTCGTGAGTATCTTAATTTACTTCCTGTGGCATTTCTTCGGTAAATGGTTCTCAAAACCTGACTTCGTTCAGTCTGCATAAGAATCGTTTAACAGAAAACTACACATTAAAAGGACTAGAGGCAACCGTATTATTTCAGTTGCCCTAGGATACTCGGAAAAACAATAGACTCTCTATTACAGAGGAGGATATATGAAATTGATTAAAGACAAAGTTGCGAAACTATCCTTTGTCGCACTGCTGATGACTGTCACAGCAGCGATGTTCTACACGCCAACTGCATCTGCTCATGGTGAAAAGTCACAGGCTGCTTTCATGCGTATGCGTACTATTCACTGGTTTGACTTGAACTGGTCAAAAGAAGAAGTAGCAGTTAACGATACAATGACAATTTCTGGTAAATTCCACGTTTTTGCTGGATGGCCAGAAACTGTTGATAAACCAGAAGTCTCATTCTTGAACATTGGTATTCCAGGTGCTGTATTTATTCGTGCAGGATCATGGATCGGTGGTCAATTGGTTCCTCGTTCAGTTACTCTGGAACTGGGCGAAACTTATGAGTTTAAAGTATTGTTAAAAGCACGTCGTCCAGGTGACTGGCACGTTCATACTATGATGAACGTTGAAGGCGGTGGTCCAATCATCGGTCCAGGTAAATGGGTAACTATTACTGGTACAATGGGATCATTCACTAACCCAATCACAACTTTGACAGGCGAAACAATCGACCTGGAACACTTCAACCTGGGTAACATCTACTTCTGGCACGCTTTCTGGTATGCTCTGGGCTTAGCTTGGTTGGTATACTGGGCTCGTAAGCCAATGTTCGTTCCACGTTCAATTGCAGTTGAATCAGGTAAAGCTGATTCTTTAATCTCTGCTACTGACAAGAAAGTTGCTATGGCTTTCGGAGCTGGTACTATCGCTATCGTTGCTTTCTCAATGGGCAGCACTAACGAACAGTATCCTGTAACTACTCCTCTGCAAGCTGGTTTGATGCGTGGCATGAAGCCAATTGAAATGCCTGCACCAACTGTAAGCGTTAAAGTTGAAGATGCTTCTTACCGTGTACCTGGTCGTGCTATGCAAATGACACTGACTGTTACTAACAACGGTGATTCAGCTATTCGTTTAGGCGAATTCGAAACAGCTGGCGTACGTTTCTTGGATCCAGCAGTTTCTGAAGATACAACTAACTATCCAGATGACTTGTTAGCTGAAGAAGGTCTGACTGTTAGCGATAACAGCCCACTTGCTCCAGGCGAATCAAGAACTGTTGAAGTTACTGCTTCTGACGCTGCATGGGAAGTTTATCGTTTAGCTGACTTGATCTACGATCCAGACAGCCGTTTTGCTGGTTTGCTGTTCTTCTACGATGAAGCTGGCAACCGTCAATTGGTTACTGTAGACGCTCCATTAATCCCAACATTCATCTAATGAATAATTAGCTGATAACATTGGTTGTCAGTTAAGGGTTAAGACCCCCGTTACCGAAAGGTAACGGGGGTTTTTTATTTGTGAAAAATAAAAGATATAACAATTAAGGTTGAGTAGTAAATTTAATAAATGGATTGAAATCGCGTAAGGATGAAATAAACGTAAATCAACAGAAATCGATCATATTTTGAATGATTTAACATGCTTATTAAGTATATTCAAAGCGATAATGACTTTACCTTGGGATAAGGATGGCCATAAATGCGGTTGAAGTAATTTATGCTGAGACTGTCTGTAAAATGAAAATTTCAGAGAATAAGTTGGCTAATACTTTAAAAACATTAAATTTCCGGAAATAAATAAGACTACAGTTATTACGAGTATTACGAGCAGAAATCATTATGGAGCACAATGTTTGTGCAGAAAGATTGTGCATGGGCTGGATTTTTTCACTAATATTGCACAGGTTGTGAGGCGCAGGCGGAGCAAGGCAATTGTTGTTCTGGATAATAAAAAGTTGGACAAGACGAAAATAGACAGTACATTTTTGCTACTTGAAATTAACGGCGCTGTTAAAAATGCTGGAATTGAGCAATTTTTCAGAAAAGAATTGTGTAAAAATTGATCATTTTTAGAAGGTTGAGGCGCGAATTGAAGACAGGTTAGAAGTGAACGCGACGGGAGAGGTCAATGTATCGCCCTGTCCTCGTGTCAAAAGCGCAGCAATTAGGAAAATCGCCAGCGACTTTTAGATAAGCCGGTCAGTGGCAATTGGTTGTATGCTTTTGGCCTCTTCCTATGGTGATGCCATAACGGCGCTACGAGTCATTTAATGATGTTTAGAGAGTAAGTAGAGTTAGTTGAAAGTATACTTGCTTTAACCGTTTGAGATCATTAATGATGAGTTTATTCACCAGAAACTGGGCTGCTGTCATAAAGGCGGTTATTGCTGACGGTAATAATGCGAAAATGTAATTAACCTGAGTTCGGGGTAAGGAAAGGAAGCGCATTTTTGCTATATAAAGAAAAAATAAGTTTTTCGACGCTAACTTTCTCAAACTAAAACTAGCTACTGACGAACACTCTTATTCTGCGATGTGGACGATTTTTTAGGCTGAATGGCAAAAAATCAAGGCTCATAATGGATTCCGGGAGGGGATAGCTGATGATCAGCTCCAGCAGTGAACTTAATAACGCTTTACCGCGTTTTCTGGCGTTATGCACAAATTCAAAAAAGCCTAAATAAATGGGCAGATGCGCCTGGGAAGCCTCGCGATGCAGGCGTAACCAGAGGAGCGCAGCAGTGACCAAAACCCTTCCATGGTGCTCACATGCACTTCATAAAACCCATCACCCACCCCTGAAAATCTGGGTGCTGTGCTTGTATTTTATGGGCTTGAACTTATCGAACGCGCAGATTGCCCGCGAGCTGGACTTAAATGAAGCGGATGTTCAGTAAATAACTCGCCAGTTGCGGTCAAGGATCGTCAGCAAAAGACCGGTCGTGGTACTGGAGGGCGAGGTCGAATGCGATGAAGTTTATGGGGGGGCTGGGCATAAAGGCCAACCGGAAGCCGTAAAAAAAGGCCGAAAAGGTCGGCGTAACCGCTTAAAAGGCGCTCGTGGACGCGGCACGCTGGACAATGTTCAGCAAGCGACCATCCAGCCCGTTATATCCAAAGCATCATAGTGCCGGGTACGCTCATTTATATCGATGAATAGGCAATTTATGACCGCCTGGCGTCATGGGGATGCGCACGAAAAAGTGTTTGCCATGGTGTCGGAGGATATGCTTGCGATGAGGATAGTGGCCCGCGAAAATCGTACCGGTTAAATCGTCGAATTTGCGCTGACAAGCCGTGCAACTATAGCGCTGTCGTTCAGGTTAGGTATCATCCTTGCCTGCTTGATAATGGCTTCTGAACCGTAATGGGGGCAAGACACTTTACCTGAGCAGCGCAAGGGCGCGAACTGTTTCAAAGCATTTGGCATTATCTAATAGCTGAGGTAAGGCAATCATCCGTCCTATCTGGGGATACTGAACCTCAAATTCAAGACTTGCTTTAAATAGGCTTGGGTATTTCCCCGGAATCCAATAAGAGCCATTAAGAAATGTTTCTGAAAAAAATTTTCGTTTATACAAAAAACCCAGCATAAAGCTGGGTTTTTTGGTTCTTTGATCTCTATTGATTAAAGAGAGATAGAGCTAGAAACTTTTTGTTTAGTGCCATCTGGATCATCGATGCAACCAGTTAAACCAACGATCATCAATGCCATAGCTAAAAGTGATAATACTTTCTTCATAATAATATCCTCCATAGGGGTGTAAATTATTTTTATATATTTTTTGCGCCAGTTTTTAAGCACAAGCAATTTATATCACGACTGCATGGATGATGCAATATAAAATCCCTCGAATTTTTTAGGATCATTATAGTTCATTGATATTATCGGGTAGATCAAAGGTGATTACGCCATGATTCCATTTGGCAGTGCCAATAGTGCTCCATGGTGAAGAAAAATTCTTGTGCAATTGATCGTAAACCCAATAAGAAGGCGCATCAATTTTCTTGAGTTTTATATGAAACACCGTTTCGTCGAGCTTTAAGTCAATTTTTTGTCCCCAAAAAGCAGTGACCTTCATAATAAACTTATGTAAACGCTTGTTATCAATATTGGGCGTAACAGCAATGTTAGCCCACATGGAGTGAACTCTGCCCCAATTTGGAGCCAGTAATCGACCTTGCTCGTTAACAAATGGCAGCCAGCGTTCAACATTATTCTGATCGATATACGTAATGGCTAAGATATGGTCATAGCCGGCAAAATGATCATGCAGGTATAGGGCATGGGGTATGATGCCTAAAAAGCTCTGAGAGGTCATAAGGAGTGAATTGCTAGCCTGAGCGAGAGCAACGCTGAATGCATTTTGCTTTGTGTCCAGCTTGAATCTATAGATGAAGCCATAATGTATAGTGCTGTTTAATTGCAGAAATAATATGGCAATAAGAACTTTTGAGACTCGCATTGCAAAAAGCTTAGGCGAGCGAGCAGCGAATTGTTCAAAGATGCGATGATAAAGACTATTATCAGGCAGTTTTGTGGCAACAATGCATTCAGATGAACAGGTAATACGAGTGCGAGAATCTGCAATGGTACGGTATTTATTGGCCGCATATTGATAAATGCCGGGCAGGCGCATAACCAGACTGACTGGCAGCAAATAACCCATTTTGGCAAATATTTGAATGTAAGTATCGATGCCGGAATAGATGCGGTTGTCATTGTCCAGCGCATATAAATCGGTGAGTAAGGTCTTGCTATCTATTGGTGCAAGAGCCGGATATGCGGAAGCGTATTCTTGCGCTGATTTAAAATCGATGCGCTTGAAGATGTCAAAATGGTTGAGGGTGAGGACAGTTCGATTACAAAGAGGGCATTGTTGATCATAAAATACAGTAAGTGCTGGTTGCTTCGAAGTGATCAGTTCGCCAATAGATCGCCACCAGCTGAAAGGGATGAGCAGCGTATAAAACGTAAGCATGCCCATGCCAAAAGGATAAATATTGAAAGACAAGGCAATGCCTAAGTGAAGTCCAATCCCGATGAGAAGGTAAACTATACGTAAGCAAGGATTGGAGAAGAAAAATATAAAAGTAAACTGAAAGACCAAAATAGTGTAGCCAATGGTTTTTTCCAGAAGCTCGTTGTTCAGCAAGGGGGACATGTCAATTGCTGAAACATAATAAGGCTGTGTTGCCGGCAGCCAGGACCCGAGGCCATTGCGCCAGTGTTCGGCAAACATTTTATGGATAGCCGAATCAAAGTAGAGAAATCCAAGACAGATAGCGACAGGCAAATAATAAGCAAGCGCTGAAACAGTTGGTTTGGAATAAGTGCTGTAGTGCACAAAGGGAGTGCTGAGCTTGTATCTGAGGCTATCTATGGAAAAAGCGCGATTGCCGGGCATAAAAAGCAGGAAGAATCCTGCTCCTATCATGAATACATCAAAGCCTCCGTCAAAATCCCTTTGCATAGGGGTAAAGTTAACGAAAATGATCCAGAAGATATAGTTGCAAATGATCGCGAGTTGATAGCGATACCCGGCAACAATAAAAATAGCAATAACTCCCCATAGGCACAGGAAGAAGGGAATCATAGGAAATTCCACATCCAGATAGGGGATTGGATCAAAAATTAAGTGGTTGAAATATAACAGGAAGATAATTTCCTGCAATGTGACCAATCCGTAAAAAATTCGGAATAAACCAACGCCTGTTGCAGGTGCGCGTTTGGAATGGAGGCTTGAAATCTTGGAAGAGAGTAATTTATACATTTTCTAAATTCGAAAATTCGAAACAATCAATGTATAAATTATAAAATAAATCTCAATTTTTAGGGGGGAATTATGAAGGAAACTGAGGCCGCCGCGAAAACACAGACTGATGCGATACGAGCGGCCAAAGTAGGGACGGAATTGTTAAATCTTACTTTTCGTCGTCTGGGTGCTCAGCGAATACCCATTTTACAAGGAAGTAGCCAGCAGCAATAACAACTACTGCGCCGATCATGCCAGCTGGTGATTTTAACATTTCGGTGATATCTAAGATCGCTCCCATGAGTGTCCTACCTATAATTTGTAATTTAGAAACTGCTAATGATATAGCAAACGGAAATCGTATGATACTTTAGGTGAAGTTAAAGTCAAGGCTTAATTATCACATAACTTTATGAAGAGATTGATCAAGAGATATTGCTCCGAGCTGAAATTTAAAGCTCGAAAGCGGGTGTGTTATACTTTAAAATCTAAAGCTTGAAAGCTGATATGTCGAGATAAAAAGATGAAAAAATACGTTAAGATGTTACCGCTCGTTGCGATTTTCTTTACGCTTTCTGCAAATGCTGATGTCCAATTGAAGGATAAATCTGAGATTTTGGGTAAATGGGATTTATATGCGGAAGCGATCAAATTGAATGGAGAAAAGAAGAAAATCACTGTTGAGTGGGATTTTAAGGAGGATGGTACGCTTGAAACAACAGCGACTGACTCTGTCGGTCGAACCCCTGAGTTTAAAGCTAACCTGAAGTACTTCGTGGAAGATGGCGTACTGAAAAAACAAAGCACACCTGGACGAGAAAAGTATGAATCATGTAAGGTTGTTGAAAAAGACAATTCCCAAATGGTTTTAAAATGTACATATCTTTTCTTCTTCCTGACAAAAAAATGATAATTAAAACAGAGGTATAACGATGATAGGCGGTATTGTAATGATTATTGCGGCTCTCTGGGTTTACCAGTCGGCCATGAGAGCAAAAGTAAACAATGTATTGATGTGGGTTGGGATTTGTGCAGTGGCTTTTTTTATTGTGCAAATGCTATTGGTTCAGTTCAACATCTATATTTTGGAAGCGGTCAGAGGCAGTGAGTCCAGCAGTGGATATGAGCGTGATTTATTGACCATTGGCGACAGAAAGAATGAGGGCGGCTTTCAAGGAGTTGGCGGTATATTGTTATCAGTATTTTTTGAATTGATGCCACCAATCGCTGGCTTTTTAGCAGTTGCGGTGATTCGCAATAAATTTGTTCTTAAAGAAGAATTTAATTTAGCTAATTTATTCAGCGGCATTAAAGAAATGTTTCAAGGTATAAAACAAAGCTTTAAAACCACAGAAAAGTAAAAGATAAGAGTAGTCATAAAATAAAGCTCAAGCGATGCTTGGGCTTTTTTTATGACTATTGCATGCTGATTCCTAAAGCACATGGATGAATTTTATTCGAGACAGTATTGGGTATATTTATTCAATATATCAAAGACTTAATTCTGGAAAATATGAAGGCTCCAAGTTGTTGGCCGAAGTTAAGTTCACGCCAATGCTGCGCCTTGTTTAATCGGAGGCAGAGAAGAATCTTCTAATGAGACATCGGCAAAGCGCAAACTTAGTCGCCAACGATAACTGAGACAAGTGAAATGAGACCAAACACGAAAAGAACAATAAAGATTGCCCCTACGATAACATAAGTTGAAAGCGAGCCCTGTTCAAAGTCCTTTTGTCTGTTCTTTTCACTCCGTACACCGACGACGGCGGACAGAACGCTCTTAATTACTTGAATTACTGTTGGTTTCGACATGTCCTTCTCCGATAGAAATATTAAAATAATAGTGGTTGATTGCTCTTTAAGCAATGTTTATATTCAAGCCGACTATCGCTATCAATCTTTATCCTAACTGATACCACTTTGGCAGTGTCAATGAGCAAAATACAATTATTAAAGCAGCTATTATCCCAGAGAATCTTATTTCTTGATGGTGCGATGGGTACAATGATCCAAAGCTACAAGCTGGAAGAAAAAGACTACCGGGGTGAGCGTTTTGCCGACTGGGCTGTGGATCTTAAAGGTAATAACGATCTGCTGTCGATAACTCAGCCCGACATTATCAGAGCCATTCACCAAGCCTATTTTGAAGCCGGCTCTGATATCGTTGAAACCAACACGTTCAACGCGACCAGCATCGCCATGGCCGATTATGAAATGGAATCGCTGGTTTATGAGATCAATGTTGAATCAGCGCGACTGGCAAGGCAAGCCGCCGGCGAATTCACTGCAAAGACACCGGAAAAGCCGCGGTTTGTCGCTGGTGTTTTAGGACCCACCAATCGCACGGCCTCCATGTCGCCCGATGTCAACGATCCGGGATTTCGCAATATTTCCTTTGACGATCTGGTTGAAGCGTATACGGAAGCGACACACGGCCTTATCGACGGCGGCGCCGATATCATTCTGATCGAAACTATTTTCGATACGCTCAATGCCAAAGCGGCCATTTTTGCAGTCGAACAGTATTTTGAACAGATCGGTTATAAGCTGCCTGTCATGATTTCCGGCACGATTACCGATGCCTCGGGCAGAACGCTTTCCGGACAGACTGTAGCCGCCTTCTGGAATTCGCTCAGGCATGTCGAGCCGATAGCGTTTGGTTTTAACTGTGCATTAGGCGCAAAAGAACTGCGTCAGCATATAGATGAACTTTCAACCATTGCAGATACTTACGTTTCCGCGCATCCGAATGCCGGTCTCCCTAATGAGTTCGGAGAATATGACGAGTCGCCGGAGGCGATGGCCGAAGAGTTGGCCGATTGGGCGCGCAGCGGCTATCTGAATATCATCGGCGGCTGTTGCGGTACCACGCCGGCGCATATCAAAGCGATAGTCGAAGCCGTAAAAGAATACAGTCCGAGACCTATTCCCGTCATCGAGAAACAGTGCCGGTTAGCCGGGCTGGAGCCCATGAATATAGGTCCGCAGACCCTATTTGTAAATGTGGGTGAGCGCACTAACGTAACCGGCTCGGCCTTATTCAAGAGATTGATCGTTGAAGGCAATTACGAAGCAGCGCTGGACATCGCCAAACAGCAAGTTGAGAACGGCGCCCAGATTATCGATATCAACATGGATGAAGGCATGCTGGACTCCAAGCAAGCGATGGTGCGCTTTCTTAATCTGATCGCGTCCGAGCCCGATATTGCCAGAGTGCCTATCATACTCGATTCGTCCAAATGGGAAATTCTGGAAGCCGGCCTGAAATGCATCCAGGGCAAAGGCGTCGTCAATTCCATTTCACTCAAGGAAGGCGAAGAGGCTTTTATACAGCACGCCAAGCTGATCCGCCGCTATGGCGCAGCTGCTATCGTCATGGCTTTTGATGAAGAGGGCCAGGCCGATACCAAAGACAGGAAAATCGAAATTTGCCAGCGGGCTTATAAGATTCTTACCGAGCAGCTTGACTTTCCTGCTGAAGACATCATTTTTGACCCGAATATTTTCGCGATCGCGACCGGTATTGACGAACACAATAACTACGGTCTGGATTTTATTGAAGCCACAGGTGAAATTAAACGCACCCTGCCGCATGCGCTGGTCTCAGGCGGCGTGTCGAACGTGTCGTTTTCATTCCGCGGCAACAATCCGGTAAGAGAAGCAATCCATGCTGTATTTTTGTACCATGCCATCAATGCGGGCATGGACATGGGCATCGTTAATGCCGGCCAGCTCGCGATCTATGCCGACATTCCTGAGGATTTGCGCGATGCGGTCGAAGATGTGGTATTGAACCGTCACGCGGGCGCAACGGAAAAATTGCTGGAACTGGCCGAGAAATACCGTGGCGAGGGCGGTAGTGCGGTAAAACAGGAAGACCAGGAATGGCGCAGCTGGCCCGTCAATAAACGCCTGGAGCACGCACTGGTCAAGGGTATCGACGAATTTGTCGAGGAAGATACCGAACAGGCGAGACTGGAAGCCGAAAGGCCTCTGCATGTCATTGAAGGCGCATTGATGGACGGCATGAATGTGGTTGGCGATCTGTTTGGCGCCGGCAAAATGTTCCTGCCGCAAGTCGTCAAATCAGCTCGGGTCATGAAAAAAGCCGTCGCTTATCTGATGCCTTTCATGGAAGCCGACAAGTCCGGAGAAATGAGAACCAACGGCAAAATCCTGATGGCGACAGTTAAGGGCGATGTCCATGACATCGGTAAAAATATCGTCGGCGTCGTGCTGCAGTGCAACAATTATGAAGTCATCGATCTGGGCGTCATGGTGCCGGCGGAAAAAATCCTGCAGACTGCGCGCCTGGAAAACGTCGATATTATTGGCTTGAGCGGCCTGATTACGCCGTCTCTTGACGAAATGGTGCATATGGCCAAGGAAATGGAGCGTCAGGGTTTCGATATCCCGCTGATGATAGGCGGTGCGACTACATCGCGCGCACATACGGCGGTCAAAATCGAGCCCAATTATCATGGACCTACCGTTTATGTAACCGATGCATCCAGAAGTGTCGGCGTCGCCAGCAATCTGCTGAGCACTGACCTGAAAGACGATTTCATCCAGAAAATCCGTTCAGAATACCAGGAGGTCAGGGACCGGCACAAAGGCCGCGAGGCAAAAACCAAGCAACATACCCTGGCTGCGGCAAGACGCAATAAATACGTCTGGGGCAACTATGAGCCGGTCAAGCCAACGTTTCTGGGCACCAACGTCATCGATCATTTCCCACTGGACACGCTGGTCTGGTATATCGACTGGACGCCTTTCTTCCAAACCTGGGAAATGGCTGGCAGCTATCCGAAAATATTCGCTGATAAAGTCATCGGCAATGAAGCCAGAAAGTTGTTTGACGATGCCCAAGTCATGCTGAAGAAAATCATTACCGAGGAATGGCTGTCAGCCCGTGCCGTTATCGGCTTTTTCCCGGCCAATAGCGAAGGCGACGATATCATTGTCTATGCTGATGACTCACGTCAGCAAAAGCTCGAGACTTTGCATCATTTGCGGCAACAGAATATAAAGGCGCCGGGCCGGCCCAATTATTGCCTCTCCGATTTCATTGCGCCGGTAGATAGCGGCAAAACCGATTATATCGGTGCATTCGCCGTTACAACCGGTATCGGCATAGAAGAAAAACTGCGCCAGTTTGAACGGGATCATGACGATTACAGCGCCATTATGCTGAAGGCTCTGGCCGACAGATTGGCCGAAGCATTCGCTGAATACATGCATGAAGCGGTCAGAAAGGAATACTGGGGGTACGCCAAAGACGAGGCTTATGCTAATGAGCAACTCATTAGTGAGGACTATCAGGGCATCAGGCCGGCGCCTGGCTATCCGGCCTGTCCCGACCATACCGAGAAAGCGAAGCTGTTTGAAATGTTGAATGTGACTGCAAACACGTCAATAGAACTGACCGAAAGCTACGCGATGTATCCGGCTTCGGCTGTCAGCGGCTGGTATTTCTCCCATCCTGACGCCCAGTATTTCAATGTCGGAAAAATCGACCGCGACCAGTTAGCGGATTATGCGCGGCGCAAAGGCATCGCCGAAGAAGTGGCCGAGCGTTGGCTGGCAACACATTTGCATCATTAATATCAAAAATACCAAGCATGACAATCAAAGAGAAGACGGAACGACTAATAGAAAGGCTCATGTACGCCAGTCGCTGGATTCTGGCGCCGATGTATGTCGGCATGAGCCTGGCTTTGCTGGGACTTTCAATAAAATTCTTTCAGGAGCTGTTTCACTTCATCCCTCATATCCTCGAAGCTGACGAATCCGAAATGATTCTGAAATTGCTGACCTTGATCGATATGACGCTGGTGGCAAGCTTGATCGTTATCGTCATGTTCAGCGGCTATGAAAATTTCGTCTCCCAAATGGATCTGAGCGAGGAAACTGAGAAGCTCGACTGGCTGGGCACGCATGATTACACGTCCCTTAAAATGAAGGTGGCCTCATCGATAGTTGCGATTTCCTCAATCCATCTATTGAAAATTTTTATGAACGCACAGACGACCGATAATGACAAAATCATGTGGTACGTCCTGACGCACCTGACCTTTGTGATATCGGCCCTGTTTATGGGGTATCTTGAAAGGCTCACCAAGCACTGATGATAAAATTACTACTGTTAGGTACGGCGGGCTGCCATTTGTGCGAAGAGGCGGAAGCCATCGTTGCTGCATGCAGAGCGCAAGCTACCGATCAACTGACTGTCGAGACGGTAGACATAGCCGAGCAGACCCAATGGCAGGCGGATTACGCGGTACGGATTCCCGTTTTATATCATCCGGCAACTCAACAAGAACTGGGATGGCCGTTCGGCCGAAATGATGTTAACGAATTTATTAGTGGACTAGCAATGACTGAACATTACAGAATTGAAAAAGACAGCATGGGCGAATTGGAAGTGCCGGCCGATGCTTTATACGCGGCGCAAACGCAACGAGCGGTCAATAACTTTCCGGTCAGCGGCTTGACCATGCCGCCGGCTTTCATTAAGACCGTGGCGTTGATCAAGCAGAGCGCGGCCAAGGTCAATATGGAACTGGGGGAACTTGACGTTGTTATGGGTCAGGCAATTGTGCAGGCCGCCCAGCAGATCATCGATGGCGGCCATAGCCAGCATTTTCCGATCGACGTGTTCCAGACCGGCTCCGGCACCAGCACCAATATGAACGTCAATGAAGTATTGGCTAATCTGGCCAGCCAAATTGCTGGGCAGCCGGTCAGTCCGAATGATCATGTCAATATGGGGCAGAGCAGCAATGACGTGATTCCGACCGCGATCCATGTCAGCGCCGCAATCGAATGCCGGAAAATCTTACTGCCGGGGCTGGCACATTTGGCTCAGACACTGGAAGAAAAAGCAGCCAGCCTCGATCATATTACCAAAACCGGACGCACGCATTTAATGGATGCGATGCCCGTGCGCCTGAGCCAGGAACTGGACGGCTGGGCGCTGCAGATTCGCAATGGCATCGATCGCATCAATTCTGCGCTGCCTCGGGTCTATAAACTGGCTCAAGGCGGCACGGCAGTCGGTACGGGCATCAATGCTCATCCCGAGTTTGCGGCAAAATTCGCTCAGACGCTCGGCAGAGAGGCCGGTTTGCCGTTTGAGCCAAACGCATCGTTTTTCGAGAGTCTGAGCGCTCAGGATGCCATGGTTGAATTATCGGGCCAGATGAAAGTTGTAGCGGTCAGCCTGATGAAGATCGCTAACGATTTGCGCTGGATGAACAGCGGGCCTTTGGCTGGTCTGGGAGAGATTGAACTGCCGGCGCTGCAGCCTGGCAGCAGCATTATGCCCGGCAAGGTCAATCCGGTTATTCCCGAGGCGACGGCTATGGTAGCCGCCCAGGTGATCGGCAACGATACAACGATCACTATCGCCGGCCAATCAGGCAACTTCCAGCTGAATGTGATGTTGCCCGTGATCGCCCACAACATCCTGCAGAGTATAGAACTGCTCGGGAACGTCAGCCGTTTGCTGGCCGATAAAGCGATTGCCGGTTTCACGGTCCGGGAAGACAATCTGCAGCAGGCTTTGGCGAAAAATCCGATATTGGTGACGGCCCTGAATCCGATCATCGGCTACCTGAAAGCCGCCGAAGTCGCGAAAGCCGCTTATAAGCAGGGCCGTCCGATCATTGACGTCGCCGCTGAAATGACCGAACTAAGCCGGACGGAACTGGAAAAACTGCTAGAGCCCGCGCATTTAACTCAAGGCGGCATAAACGAGTAACCCGTATTTGGCAGGCGGACTGCAAGTTCCGGCCTCTGAACGGCGCCGGATGTCGATGCTTTCCATGAGAGATTCGCGCCTGTCATTTGCCAGAAACAGACACCGGTCAGAATAGGGGCAATGATATTGCCCCGACTCAATCTGCAATTTTCTTTTACGGATTATAATCCCGAACAAACGGCCTGCTTTATGCGCCGTTTTGATCGGATCTATCAAGGAAGTGGCGGTTAATTTTTAGGTGGTTCTGCCGGTTGAGTTGGCACCGCAGGTTGGGCAGGGGGCGCTGGTTGAGCAGGTTCTGCCGGTTTCGCCTGTTCCGCTGCCGCTTTACCGTCTTCTTCGGATTCTGTGATAACGGCCGCAATGCAGTCCATCATGCTTTCGGTATAGTTGTTATGAGCATCGGCAAGCGCCTGGGGCGAACCAAAGTCATTGCGTAGTTCTTCCAGCGTCTTTTTGGGATCTTTCGAATCCATCAGAGTCAGCATCTTGGTATAGTTGCGGTAAGCCGTCATGCGATTAGGATCGCCGGGGAAAATACCGGGCATGTTTTTCGTCGTCAAGTCAACGACGCAATCAGCCATATGCTGAGGGTCGATTTTATAGTCCTGGATGTCTTTTTCTTTCTTCATTTGTTCCAGTACAGCCTGTTCATATTGCTGTTTGTCAGCACAGGCCGAAAGAAACAACGCGGATATGGAGATCAGCAGTAGTTTTTTCATGGATGCGTTACCGTTATTTATTTTTTTAAATTGAAATATCAAATCCATCATTATACGCATATTGCCCGCTATACGGTTCATGATTGCATCAAATAAGATACAGGACGTTTCTTAACGCGTGCTGATGTCCTGCATGGCCTGTCTGATCCAGGCTTCGGCCTCGGCATTGATATCGGCGGCTTTGCGGCCCTGACTTTCAATGGGCGGGCCGATTTTTACCTTGATTGTTCCCGGATATTTTAAAAAGCTGTAACGAGGCCAATACTCTCCGGCATTAAGCGCAACAGGTATGACTGGATAACCTGATTTTTGCGCCAGCATGGCACCGCCGGCGCCGAATTTTTTTTCTTCTCCGGGCGCAGTACGTGTGCCTTCAGGAAAAGTGACGACCCATAAACCTTCCTGCAGGCAAGCGGTGCCTTGATCCAATAGCTTACGCATGGCGGCACGTTGATTTTCGCGGTCTATTGCTATCGGTCTGAGCGTCGCTAGTGCCCAACCCCAAAGCGGCATCCAGAGCAATGAGCGTTTTAATAAAGTAGTTTGAGGCGGAAGAATATGTCTTAACGCCAGCGTTTCCCAGGCTGACTGATGCTTGCTCAGTACGATGGCCGCATCCAGTTCCTTGATATGTTCCAGTCCTTCAACCTCATAGCCGAGACCACAGAAAAATTTTGTCATCCAAACAACAAGGGAACACCAGGCAGTGGCGATTTTATAGCGCACGGAAAAAGGTGCTGGCATGCACAAAAGAATTAATATGCCGTCGATTGTCGCGGTAGTGAAAATGCTGATAAATAACAGGGCTGAGCCGAGATAAAGCCTGAGTTTATTGCCTTGAAACGAGGTACTTTGCTGCGTCATAGAGATTTTCAAAAACAGGAATATTGAGGTTGGGATTATCCGTCAGGGTTTTTTGGCCTTTGCCCGTCTTGACCAGCATCGGGCTGGCGCCGACAGTCTGAGCGGTCTGGATATCGCGTAGCGCATCGCCGATAAAAGGCATGCCTTGCAGGTCGACATGCTTGTCGGCGGCAAAAGCCGTCAGCAGGCCCGGTTTGGGTTTTCGGCAGGCGCAACCGTCATCGGGGCCGTGCGGACAAAAATAGATGCAGTCGATTTCGCCGCCTTTCTCGGCAGCTAATCGGTGCATTTTGGCATGGATCCGATCCAGCGTGGCCTGATCGAACAAGCCGCGCTGAAGACCTGATTGGTTGGTGATGACGGCGACCTTGTAGCCGTGCCGGTTGAGCAGGGCGATGGCCTCGAGGCTGCCCTCGATCGGCCGCCACTCTTCCTCTGATTTTATATAGTCGTCGGAGTCATGATTGATGACGCCGTCACGGTCTACCAGAACGTATCGATCCATGCCTGACGTTTACGATTGCAGTCTGGATATGTCGGCACAGGTCAAGAACTGTTCGGACACCAGCGTCAGCAGGGCCAGGCGGTTGGCGCGCAGGTCCAGGTCGTCGGCCATGACCATGACGTGGTCGAAAAAGGCGTCCACGTCATTTCTGAGCTGGGCCAGGCGGTTAAGCACGGCCTGGTAATCGCGTTTCGCCAGTAAAGGCTGGATGTCCTGGGACGATTGCGTGGCGGCGGCCAGCAGTTGTTTTTCCTGCGTTTCGCTTAAATTGCCAACACTGTCGGCGGCTTTGGTGTCCGACTTTCTCAGGATATTGCGGATGCGCTTGTTGGCAGCCGCCAGGCTTTCGGCTTCCGGCAATTGTCTGAACGCCTTGACGGCCTGTAATCGCTGAATAAAGTCCAGCGGCTCTGCCGGCGTTACCGATATCACCGCATCAAATTCATCGGCGGTATAACCCTGGTCGAGACAGTAGCCTCTCAGACGGTCAAAGACGAAATCGACGACCAGCTTATAGGTTTCATCGTGCTCGAATTCATGCGTGAATTGCCTCAGCGAGAACGCAATCAGATCTTTGATGTCGAGATTCAGCCGATTCTCGATAATGATGCGCAGCGTGCCGAGCGCGGCTCTGCGCAAGGCGTAAGGGTCTTTATCGCCGGTAGGAATCAAGCCGGCGCTGAATATGCCGGTCAGCGTATCGATTTTTTCCGCGATGGCCAGAATCTGGCCGGTCTTGCTGCCCGGGGTCGGGCTGCCGGACTGTTTGGGGAAGTACTGTTCCTCAAGCGCCCAGGCAACTTCGGCCGGTTCGTTGTCGGCCAGCGCATAATAACGGCCCATGATGCCTTGCAGGTTGCCGAATTCGCCGACCATGTCGGTCATCAGGTCGGTTTTGGCCAGCAAAGCCGCGCGCTTGGCCAGTTCGACGTTTTCATTGAGCTTGCCGGCAATGTGTTCGGCCAGCGTGACGACGCGCTGGGTTTTATCGGCCAGCGTGCCCAGCTTTTCCTGGAAGACGATGCTGGACAGCGTCAGCAGGCGCTCTTCCAACGTCTTTTTGCGGTCCTGTTTCCAGAAGAACTCGGCGTCGGACAGGCGCGGGGTTACCACGCGTTCATTGCCGTGCTGTATCGATTGCGGGTTGCTGCTTTCGATATTGCTGAAGGTGATGAAATGCGGCAGCAGACCGCCGGCGGCATTCTTGACCGGGAAATATTTCTGGTTGGTCTGCATGGTCGTGATCAGCACTTCGGCCGGCAGTTCCAGAAAGCGCGGGTCGAAATTGCCGGTGATCGGTACCGGCCATTCGTTTAAGGCCGCGATCTCTTCGAGCAGGTCTTCTTCGATGTGCGCGGCACCGTTGACGGCGGCGGCCGCCTGCTCGGCGGCGTTTCTGATAATGGTTTTGCGCTGCTCGAAATCGGCGATGACTTTGCCCTGTTCGAACAGGATTTGTGCATAGTTTTCGGGCTTATCGATGGTCAGCGGCTGCGGCGCATGGAAACGGTGGCCGTGCGTGGCGGCGCCGGTCTTCAGGCCTAGAATCTCGGTATCGATGACGGCATCGCCGTACAGCAGCACGGCCCAATGCACGGGCCTGACGAATTCGGTCGTGCCGCTGCCCCAGCGCATGCGTTTGGCGATCGGGAGCCCGGCAATACTGTGCCGGATGATGCCCGGAATCAGGCTTTCGGTGGCCTGGCCCTGGACGTGCTGCGTGAAGGACAGCCATTCGCCTTTGTCTGTCTTCAGGCGCTCCAGCTGGTCGAAAGTCGTGCCGCAGCTGATGGCGAAGCCCTGGGCCGCCTTGCTGGGTGTGCCGTCCGGCGCAAAGGCTGCCTGTACGGCAGGGCCGCGTTTCTCGACCGTTTTATCAGGCTGCGCCGTGGCCAGATCTTCAATCAGCACGGCCAGGCGGCGCGGCGTCGCATAGAACCGGCTGCTGCTGAAATTCAGTTCGGCGTCTTTCAGGCCTTGCGTGATGTTGTTCAGCAGAGCCGTCGCCATTTTCAGCAGGGTGGTCGGCGGCAGTTCTTCCGAACCCAGTTCGAACAGTAAATGTTTGCTTGTCGCCATTATTGTGCTCCTTGTCCTGTCAGCATCGGGAAGCCTAGTGATTCCCGGCGTTGGTAATAGGCTTCGGCTACGGATTTGGACATGTTTCTGACTCTTAAAATGTAGCGTTGGCGTTCAGTGACTGAAATGGCGTGGCGTGCATCCAGCAGGTTGAACGCATGCGAGGCCTTCAACACCATCTCATAGGCCGGCAGAGGCAGGTCCAGATCGATCAGTTTGCGGCATTCCTGCTCGTAGGTATCGAAGCACTGGAACATGAACTCGACATTGGCCTGCTCAAAATTGAAGGCCGACATTTCCACTTCATTCTGATGGAAGACGTCCCCGTAGGTGACCGTGCCGAACGGGCCTTTGGTCCAGATCAGGTCATAAACGCTCTTGACGCCCTGCAGGTACATGGCGATGCGCTCCAGGCCGTAGGTGATCTCACCGGTGACTGGCTTGCATTCGAGGCCGCCGACCTGCTGGAAGTAGGTGAATTGTGTGACTTCCATACCGTTCAGCCAGACTTCCCAGCCCAGTCCCCAGGCGCCCAGGGTCGGCGATTCCCAGTTGTCCTCGACGAAGCGGATATCGTGTTCGAGCAGATCCAGGCCCAGATGCCGCAGCGAGTTCAGGTACAGTTCCTGGATATTATCCGGCGACGGCTTCAACGCCACCTGAAACTGGTAGTAATGCTGCAAGCGGTTCGGGTTTTCGCCGAAACGGCCGTCCGTAGGGCGGCGCGACGGCTGCACATAGGCCGTGTTCCAAGGCTCGGGGCCTATGGCACGCAGGAAAGTGGCAGGATGAAAGGTCCCGGCGCCGACTTCCTGATCCAGAGGCTGCAATAAAATACAGCCCTGACTTGACCAGTATTTTTGTAGGGCCAGGATAAGTCCCTGAAATGTGGATACATCGTTATTTATACTCGACACGGCAGCAAAACCTGTTGGGCAATAAAAAGGCCGTCAATTATAGCTTAAAAATGTCGGCTGAATAGGCCCTGATTGCTGAGGTATGACACATATCAATTGCAGGCGTGCCAAGCTGGCAGACGGGAAATTATTCCGCCGGTTCTTCTCCCTCTTCTTCCTTGTCGATAGCTTCCAGCGCAAAGCCTGACAAGCTGCCGGCCGCATCGGGCGTTTGCGCGGGCGAAACCGAACCGAGTCCTTCAGACAGATTGATTTTCAGCTTGAGGTTATTCGGCGAGTCGGAGTTGTTGAGCGCTTCTTCAAGCGAAATCCTGCCTTCTTTGAAGAGCTTCAGCAAATGGCTGTCGAAAGTTTGCATGCCGACTTCTTCGGATTTCTCCATGGCTTCCTTGATGGCGTGAATTTCGCCTTTCTGTATCAGGTCGCGGATCAGTTGCGTGCCCAGCAGAATTTCAATCGCGGCCGTGCGCTTGCCGTCGACAGTAGGCACCAGTCGCTGCGAGACAAACGCCTTCAAATTCAGCGACAAATCCAGCAGCAATTGATTGCGGCGTTCTTCGGGGAAGAAGTTGATGATGCGGTCCAGCGCCTGGTTGGCGTTGTTGGCGTGCAGCGTGGACAGGCACAGATGGCCGGTTTCGGCGAAGGCCAGCGCGTGTTCCATGGTTTCCTGACTGCGGATCTCTCCGATCAGAATGACATCAGGCGCCTGGCGCAGCGTGTTTTTCAGTGCATCCTCGTAGCTCAGCGTATCGACGCCGACTTCCCGCTGGTTGACCAGTGATTTTTTGTGCGGATGAATGTATTCGATCGGGTCTTCGATGGTAATGATATGGCCCGATGAATGGCCGTTGCGGTAATCGATCAGGGCCGCCAGCGAAGTCGACTTGCCGGAGCCGGTGCCGCCGACGAACAGGATCAGGCCGCGCTTTTCCATGATGGTTTGTTTCAGCACGGGCGGCAGTCCCAGTTTATCGGCATTGGGGATGTCGACTTTGATGTTCCGGATGACCAGCGCCAGATTGTTGCGCTGCTTGAAAATATTGACTCGGAAGCGGCCGATGCCGGGTTCGGAAAGCGCCAGGTTCATCTCAGGCGCCTGTTCGAACGCCTTCCGCTGCTCTTCATCCATCAGGTTGTAGGCGATTTCCTTGATGCGCTCCTTGGTCAGTCGGATGTTTTCCAAAGGCTTCAGCGAGCCTTCGAATTTGGCGGCCGGCGGTGCATCCACGGTCAAGTAAAGGTCGGAGCCGTCTTTGAGAACCAGAATTTTAAGGTAGTCTTTGAATTCCATATTGCGATAAATCCCGGGAATAACGATTAAACGCCAAAGTTTAGGCGATAACCGGAGAAGTTGAAGTCGCATTGCCAAATAAACGGGTATAATAGACTCATTTTTGAGCATTTTTTTAAGCGTTATGAGTCAACAAAGAAAAGCGGTGGCGTTGATTTCCGGGGGACTGGATTCGATGCTGGCGGCGAAGACAATTCAGGAGCAGGGCGTTCATGTCGAAGGCATCAACTTCTTTACCGGTTTCTGCGTGGAAGGCCACACGCATGCCATCAGGGCCCGGGACAAGGCCAAGCCCAAGCGCAATAACTCGCTATGGGTCGCCGAACAGTTGGGCATCAAGCTGCATATCATCGATGTGATCGAGGAATACAAGGATGTGCTGATCAATCCCAAGCACGGCTATGGCGCCAACATGAACCCGTGCCTGGACTGCAAGATTTTCATGGTCAACAAGGCCAAGCAGTGGATCGCCGAAAACGGTTTCGATTTCATCATTACCGGTGAAGTGATCGGCCAGCGGCCGATGTCGCAGCGCAAGGACACCATGCCGGTCGTCGCGCGCGAGTCCGGTGCCGACGACTTGCTGCTGCGGCCGTTGTGCGCTAAGAATCTGCCGGCTACGCTGCCTGAACGCGAGGGCTGGGTAGACCGGGAAAAACTGTACGGTTTCAGCGGCCGGTCGCGCAAGCCGCAGATGGCACTGGCCGAGCAATACGGTTTCAGCGAGTATTCGCAGCCGGCCGGCGGCTGCTGTTTTCTGACCGATGCCAACTATTCAGCCAAACTGGTCGATTTGTGGAAGGCGCGTGACGACAATAGAGGCTATGACCTCGACGATATTATGTTATTGAAAGTCGGGCGCCATATCCGGCCCCGGCCCAATTTCAAGATGATCGTCGCGCGGGAAGAGGGCGAAGGCCGCTTTCTGCAGGGCTACAAGAAAGAATTCATGATGATGGGCTGCACGAGCCATAACGGACCTTTGGTATTGATCGACGGCTCGCCTTCCGATGAGGATCTGCAGCTGGCGGCCGCGATTACCGCACGCTACGGCCAAGGCCGCGATGCCGATCAGGTCGATGTCAGCATCACGGGCAAAGACGGCTCAACAAAAACGATTCAGGTCAAGCCGTTGCCTGCCGATCAGATTCCCGAGGCGTGGTTCATATGATTAGAGAGACGTTAAATGCGAGGCGTCTGTTGTGCCCGTTGCCGGTTATTCGTACGCAGGACAAGGTAAGGCAGCTCAAGGCCGGCGATCAGCTCGAGGTGATCGGCACCGATCCGGGCGTCATGCAGGACATTCCGGCCTGGTGCCGCATCAACGGCCATAAGGTGCTGGAAACCCGCGCCGATGACGGCGAATATATTATTGTGCTGGAAGTGGGCGGGTAATGGCCGAAGTCTGCGATGCGGCAACCGCCGATAAGCTGAAAGCCAGGGCGACCTATGTCGGAGCGCTGGTTAATGTTGTTCAGACCTGCATCAAAATCGGTTTCGGCATCCTGGGACAGTCGGCGGCATTGATTGCCGACGGCATTCATTCCCTATCGGACTTGCTGAGCGACCTGCTGGTGATTATCGCCATCAAACTGGGCAGTCGCGAAGCCGATCACGAGCATCCTTACGGCCATCGCCGCTTTGAGACGATAGCGACGGGTATTCTGGGCGTCGGCCTAATCGCTGTCGCCGGCGCCATTGTCTGGCATGAGATGGAACACATTGCCGTACCGGAAACCTTACATGTGCCGGATGCCCGCACTTTGGGCATTGTAGTCCTCTCCATTCTGATTAATGAATGGCTGTACCACTATACCAAGCGCATCGCCAAAAGGACCCGCTCGAAATTGCTGTTGGCCAATGCCTGGCACCAGCGCAGCGATGCCTTCTCTTCAGTGGTAGTGCTGGCGGGTATTGCGGCTGTGCTGCTGGGCTATCCTTTCGCCGATGCTATTGCCGCTGCCGTGGTCGCGCTGATGGTGGGCAAGATTGGCTTGAGCCTGGTCTTTGACAGCATCAAGGAGCTGGTCGATACGTCCCTGCCGCCCGAACTGGTCGCTGAAATCCGCGCTGCAATCCATCAGATCGACGGCGTCGAGGGCATCCATCTGCTGCGCACGCGGCAGATGGGCGAAGACGCCTATATCGATGCGCATATCGTCGTCGATCCGCGCATCACGGTGTCGGAAGGCCATATGATCGGTGATGCGGTCAGGGATGATTTGATCAGGCGCTTCGATGACGTCATGGATGTGCTGGTGCATGTCGATCCCGAGGATGACGAAGGGATGTCGGGCCGGTCCAGGCCGCTGTTGCGCGGCGATGTGCAGCAGCTGTTGGAGCATTATCTGGCCGACTTCAAGCAGGCGATCGAGGATTTTAGAATTCATTATCTTGATGGGCAGATTGAAGTTGAAGTCATTCTGCCTTTCGCCCTCTGTGAGCAGCCGCAGCAGCTGGAAAAAATCAAAAAACAGTGCGCGCTGATGAGCGCCAGTGTTAAAAGAATTGATCGAGTTTTCGTATTTTTCAAAACCTAGAAGGATTAAACCATGGCAGTACTCCCTCAGGGATACCACTTTCCGGTCATGCATGAAGTAGCGGGCATTATGCTGGGCACCGCCTGCGCGGGCATCAAGCAGACCGAACGCGATGATATTTTAGTGATACAGATGCCTGAAAACGCAAGCTGCGCGGCGGTGTTCACGCAGAATGCCTTTTGCGCCGCACCCGTGCATGTGGCGAAAGCCCACCTGATCCAGGCGCCGCGCTGGCTGCTGATCAATTCAGGCAATGCCAATGCCGGTACCGGCGATCAGGGCATGCAGGATGCCTTGGCGACCTGTACGGATCTGGCCGAGGTGGTGGGCGGCGGCGTCAGTCAGGTGCTGCCTTTCTCGACAGGGGTTATCGGTCAGCCCCTGCCTGTAGGGAAAATCAAGACCGCCTTGCCGGCTGCCGTGCAAAAGCTTTCGGCCGCCAACTGGGACAAGGCTGCGCGCGCAATCATGACGACCGACACCTTTCCTAAAGGCGTATCCAAAGTTTTTACGATTGCAGGCCAATCGGTCACGATCAACGGCATTTCCAAAGGCGCCGGCATGATTCAACCGAACATGGCGACGATGCTGGGTTTTATGGCCACAGACGCGAAAATAAAGCAGCCGCTCTTGCAGCAGTGTCTGGCTCAGGCCGTGGAGCAATCGTTTAATCGCATCACGGTCGACGGCGATACATCGACCAATGACGCCTGCGTCCTGATGGCCAGCGGCTGCTCGGCGGCGCCGGAAATCGAGGCAGGCAGCGATCATTACCGGATTTTTGCCGAGGCCGTCATGGAAGTCTGCAAGCAACTGGCTGAAGCCATCGTCCGGGACGGCGAGGGCGCCACCAAGCTGATGCGCATCGTGGTCAAGCAGGCGGCCTCTGATGAGGAAGCCGTGCGCGTCGGCAAGACCATCGCGCACTCGCCGCTGGTCAAGACTGCCTTCTTCGCCAGCGATCCCAACTGGGGACGGATTCTGGCCGCTGTAGGGCGCGCGGGCGTGGAAAACATGGATCTGAACAAGGTGCAGATTTATCTGGATGAGGTCTGTATCGTCAGGAACGGCGGCCGCGCCGATGACTATACCGAAGAAGCCGGCCAACGGGTCATGGATCAGCAGGAAATCACCGTGACCGTGACACTGGGACGCGGCGATGCCTGTCAGGAAGTTTTGACCTGCGATTTCTCCTATGATTATGTCAAGATCAATGCGGAATACAGAACTTAATCGACGGTATTGGGTATGAAACCTCTTCAGGTTGCCGTTGGCGTGGTAAAAAATGCGGCCGGGCAGATTTTGATTTCATTGCGCGACCGGTCTTTGCATCAAGGCGGCTTATGGGAGTTTCCGGGCGGCAAAATCGAGCCCTTCGAAACAGCCGAACAGGCGTTAAGCCGCGAGCTCAAGGAGGAGCTTGATATCAACGTCGAGGTTGCCAGTCCGTTGATCACCATTGAGCATCAATACCCTGATCTGGCGGTGCAGTTGCATGTGTTTCTGGTGGAGCAGTTCTCGGGCCATGCCAGAGGCTGTGAAGGCCAGTTGTTTAAATGGGTAGCTCCCGATGAATTGGGTCAGCATGAATTTCCGGCCGCCAACCGGCCTATAGTCACCGCGGCCCGGTTGCCGGCTTATTATGCGATTCTGGATGATGCCGATGAATCATTGTTGCTGGCCAATCTGCAAAAAATATTGGGCCGGGGCGTCAGGCTGATACAGGCGAGGTTGAAGACGGCGTCTCGACAGGCTGTCGAAAAATTTATCGAGCGGGCTTATCCTTTATGCCAGGAGCGGGGCGCTTTATTGCTGGTGAATTCTGCCGTGGAAGCGGCCTGTGAGCTTGATGTAAGCGGCATCCATTTAACCAGCCGGCATTTGATGGCCCTCAGCCAGCGGCCTGGCAACATCAAATGGTTGGCGGCTTCTTGCCATAATCTACGGGAATTGCAGCATGCGCAGGCCATTGGCGTCGACTTTGCCGTGCTGGCGCCCGTGCTGCCGACTCAAACGCATCCTGGAGCCCAGGCATTGGGTTGGCAGCAATTCGCCGAACTGGTTTCCAAGGCTAATTTACCGGTTTATGCCTTAGGAGGCATTTCGCTGTCTTGTCTATCGACAGCACGGCAGGCCGGCGGGCAGGGGATTGCGGCGATCAGGGCATTTCTGGATTGAGCTAATGCCAGTCGTTGTTTTCGTCACCGTTCTCTGACAAGGGCTCGCCGGGAATCTTCTTTTCTTCCATGGCCCATTCTCCCAGATCGATCAGTTTGCAGCGCTCACAGCAGAAAGGCTTAAATTTCTGCTCGGGCGTCCAGGGTACGGGGCGTTTGCAAGTGGGGCATTTGACGACAAGCGGCTTGTCTGATGAGGGCATTTAGAACAAACAGCAGGTCAAGGAAAAAGGAATATCATCCGGCGTTTGTGTCGGACGCTTATCATCCGAAGGCGGCGTCATGAATCGGATAGTGCAGCGGTGTTTGCCGCCGCTGATTTCCGCAAAGCAATGGATGGATTTGTCCACGCTCACTTTCAGCAATTGGAACGGCTGGCTTCGGTCCAGGGATAACTGAAAAAAACCGGCTTCGGCGACTTCTTGGGTCGGCGCATTACTGTTGCGTATAAAGCTGAGAATCAGATCAATGGCCGTGCGGATATCCGTAAACGGACTGCTCCAGTGCTCCAGGTCCTTCAAACGGACGGACTCATCCTGTTCCAGCCAGTAATGAAATTCAGGAAGATCGAAAGAGCAGGTGCCGCCCGGTATTGAACTGCGCTGGGCGATGCTCTGGAACAAGTCGCTTTCCATGACGTTAATGCCGATTTTGCCGCTGACGGCATAGAGCCGCTTGCTGGTCTGGGTGACCTGGCCCAGCAGCTGCATCAGCTTGTCGGTATCCACATTGTCGCTGCTAGCGACCTTGTTCAGTACCTTGGCATGGCGATCCAGTTCTTTCAGAATTTCCGATTTCAGGTCGTTGCGCCTGAAGATCATCATGATGTCAAGCAGACTGCTGAGTGCGGCGCGTTTGTCGGCCACTGTCGGCCCAACTAGAAAATGATTGAATTGTTGAAACAGTTGTTCGAGCCGTATGAAAACCCGGATTCGTTCATTGAGTGGAAATTCATAGGTGATAAAGTTGTTCACGAATAAGTATATCCTAGCTGGCGCTTAATGAGAGATACAAATTGTGCAGTTTTTTGACTTGTTCTGCAAGTCTATAATCCGATTCCGAATTATCGATAAGATCATCGGCATGCGATTTTCTAAAGTCCCGTGACACCTGGCTGTCGATGATCGACTGGATTCTATCAAGCGTAAGCTGATCGCGCTTTCTGACGCGTGCTATCTGTATTTCGACCGGGCAATCCACGACCAGCACCCGGTCAACAAAATGGGCCATATTGGTTTCAAACAATAAGGGTATCGCGATGATGCAGTAAGATGCATCCAGCCTTTCGAGTTCTGCCTGAATGGATTGATAAACCAGGGGATGGAGAATGGCTTCGAGGTTTTGCTTCCGGGCAGGATCGGAAAAAACGGCTTCCCTGAGCCTGGCCCTGTTCAGTGAGCCATCCGGAGTGAGTATGTCGGCGCCGAATTGCAGCGCTATCTGCGCGAGTGCGGGTTGGCCTTTGGCGACAAGCTGATGAGCTATCTGGTCGGCATCGATGACGGGGCTGCCGAGTTCGGCAAACAAGCGTGCGACAGTTGTTTTGCCACAGCCGATGCCTCCGGTCAGACCGATCTTAAGCATATTTTTATAAGCCTACTTGAGTCAGATAAAGCTGGTTGATGTCATGGCCCCAGAGTAATGCGATCCAGCCTGCCATTGCCAGATAAGGGCCGAACGGGATGGGAATTCTGTGGTCGCGGTTGACGAGAACAACCATGGTAATGCCAATGACCGAACCCACCAGGGATGACAACAGGATAATAACGGGCAGGCTCTGCCAACCCAGCCAGGCGCCGAATAACGCCAGCAATTTGAAATCGCCATAACCCATGCCCTCTTTTCCCGTAACCAGCTTGAACAGATGATAGACTGTCCAGAGCGCCAGATAACCGGCAATGGCTCCTATAATGCTGGCGTGCGCATCAGTAAAGAGCGCAAACAGGCTTAAAAATAATCCCAGCCATAATGCAGGCAGCGTGATGGAATCCGGCAGTAAATGATGGTCAATATCGATGCCGCTTAATGCGATCAGCGACCAGGTCAGCACCAGGGCAAAGGCCGTTTGCGGCGTATAGCCGAAATGCCAGGCCACGATGACAGATGCGGCCGCCGTGAAAGCTTCTATTATCGGATAGCGCAAAGAAATAGGCGTCCGGCATTGCGCGCATCTACCCTTTAAAAATAAATAGCTGATAACGGGTATGTTTTGATGCGGCTTGATGGGCGTATTGCAGTTTGGGCAGTGCGACAGCGGAAAAGCCAGATTGAAAGGTTCTGTTGCAGGCGTTTCTTCCTGGCTAAGCTCCAGGTATTCCATGCAGTCCTTTTTCCAGTTTCGCTGCATCATGATCGGCAATCGGTAGATGACGACATTGAGAAAACTGCCGACCATTAGGCCAATAATGCCTGCCAGTGCGGATAGGATATAAGGGGAATTTAAAAGGATACTCAGCTGTTGCATCATGTGTTTTGGAAAAAGAAACGCCCCATTTTACTGGAGCGCAGGTTGAATGATTAATAATTTTACCGCTATTTTAACGGTTTTAACCGACGGCGCTGCTAAAGTGTAGTATGGAAGTGTTGACAACCATGCTAAGGCCAGTAAATTCAATGTGGTCAGTAATTTTCATTTGTTGTCAACATAATGTTGTTAGTATTAGTCTAATTATAGACTAGTAATAGTCTTTATGTTAATTCCTAGCCTCTTCTAATAATAAGTGCGTCCGACAACCATATAGAGCTTGCTCATAAGTTTGATCATATTCTATGAGCACTTCACCAATGATTTTCTAGTTTCAAAAGCTTCTGAATCGATATAGCCTAATTTAAAGTGAAGCCGTCTGTGATTGTCATACACCTTAATATAAATATAGTCGGACACAGGGTACTTGGCGTCAGATCGGGTTAAAAAATACTCACCAAGAACAGTTTCGGCTGTAAAGCTATGGCTCCAGCTTTTTATTCCCGCTGGTTGAAGCTTTTGGTCTTCGAACGGTTGACCTGTTTGATGACGTTTGGCCCGCCGTGAATATAAACATTGATTCGGCAACCTCTAAATCCTGAGTCACTGTGGGGGCCATATCACTCTGCTCGTTTTAGTCTCTTAACCGAATGTCTGTTAGATCGAGGCACGATCAGGATGTCATTATCAAATATGGCAGAAAACTCTAGTGGCTTTCGTATGTTGTTCTTGTTACTGATTGGTCAGAAACAAAAAATAGTGGGTTGGTCAGCGTATCGGTTTGAGTGGCTCCTAAGTTGTAGGTTGTCTTTGTAATAATGCTCTCTGGTTTCACCCTTGGTACGATCCCTGAAGTTTTAACTTTTTCAGGCTGCTAATGCCATAACTGGCGTATCTCTTGGCTTTCGATCAATACTTCGGAGAAGATATTCAAACGTCAAAGAGCCAGAGCAATAACTTAATCGTGAATCTTCAGTATTTCTGTGACTCTACATTATTGACTTAAATGATTGCCAGTCAGTTTTGAGACTTATTGGCAAATATTAGAGTCCGATTGACACCTAATAGCCGGCTTTACTAACCAACGGTTTCAGAATTCCATCTACACCGTTTGTGCTTAATGTAAAAACGCCTGAAACTTCAAGCCATTGTGAATATTTAATGCGATCATAAGTATCTCCAAAAATTTGTTTCTCACCTAAGCAAGTCCAAAATATTTTCAAGTTATTTTCATCTAAGAATTTCAACAAAACATCTTTTCTAATCAATAAACAAGGACTATCCTCTTGGTTGGCTGACGGATCAAAGCAGACAACTTCACCTGCTGTATTTAACCATTCGCCAATATTTTTTGAATATTGAAGCTGCATTTTGTCGTACATGAATTCTCTAGGAGCAAAATAGGATGGTTGCTCTCGATGGTCAGCGCCTGATTCCCAGTTATGACTTTCCGTTGTGACCATTACTTCGTCTATGACTTGTTCATAATCACCTTTTTCATGCACATCCGCCCACTGGCTTCGGCCATAATAAGGATTATCGAAAAATTGATAGGCCGGTGACCAATAATATTCACGAGAAAATACTTGGTATTGATCACCACCTTCAGGAAACCATCGTCCCATTAAATGTTGTTGCTTGGCCCAAGTAATTAAGTGCTCTGCTTGATCTTCATGGACTAAATAACTCCTAATTTGATACCAGAGGTGTTTGTGCGGATAATCATATTTATCATATCCAACAGGTACCGATTCGTCCCAAGTAGGATAAGTTTCTAAAACTAGCCATTCATTATTCTGGGTGTCTCTCAGCTCAATAATTTCTTTTGGATTTGGTAAGTTTTTAGCACTAATTAGCCAATTTTGATGGCTATCCTGCCAGTCGTTATACTCGACTTTGTTCCACCAAGATTCGCTGCTATTAAACAAAGAGGTCTTGCTTGTACGGCCAATTGATGTCGGGTCTATATTTCTAACAAAGGGTTCCCAAGGACCTTCATACCAAATATATTTTTGATCTTCACCCCAACCAGTAGAGTAGTCTCGCATTTGATAATTATCGGCCACTCTCGCAAGCACTTCATACAAAGCAAGCCATTGATATTTTTTGCCAATTCTTTCTTTTGTATTCGTATGCCTATCACCACTACTTGCATGCCTATCAAAGTTGCCATGCTTCTTGGCATCATAACCATATTTTTCAAAGATCAACTTACAAGCGTAATTACTTAAATCATTGGGATCGAATTTGTATGCCCAACCATATAGCTTACTTTGAAAAGTATATCGCCCAAAGTCACCGTAACCACCTATTCCCCTGCCATACTCCGTGACCATCGATCTTAGTATGGCATTTTGACCCCAGTACTGTTTTGATTCGTCCAATCTGTAGTCATATTTATAAGCATCGATTTCTTCATTGCTTGGAAAACTGTCTGGAAATTGACTTTTGTAAGGCGGTCGTACTATTTGCGGATTTTCTAAGGCAAAAATTTGTTTATACAAAGCATATTCAATAATGTTTCTAGCATAATCTCTAACCAATACATTAGGATAGATTTCCTCTTTTTCGAATATGGTTAGCAAAATATAGTTAGATAACTCTGCTAATCCATTCAAATCAAATGAGTGCAGTACAGCACCATAAGCTGCGGCAAAAATACGTTCATAAACATAGGGATCATTAACAGTATCATACTCAGCCAGAAGCTGAGTGATTATTGGAAGATTATTTTCCAGTACACAAACTAATGCTTTTGTTGCCGTATCTCGAAAACCAATATTGGTACTGGTAAACAGCCATGCTAGAGCTTTACAAGCTAATAATCGTGATTCAACAGATAAATAATCTTTGTTACCATCTTGCCTTGCCCAATTAATGAGCCGTTGCATTGCTGAACTCTCATAATCCTGGTCATGCAAATAGGTTGTCCAGTTAGCATCACGATCAGCCAACGAAAATTGCATCAAATAACGATGCAAGCGATTTGCATTAAAATAATGTTCAGGATCTGACGATACCGAATAAACCATCTGAAAAAATAAGTCAAAAGTGTCGCTGTTAACTAGCACGTGCTCATTGACATACCCCCTAACTTTTTCTTTGATAGTCTCAGGCTTTCTCCAAATTAGACTTTTAATAAACGCTTCAATGATTGTGCTGTCTGACTTTTCTTCGTCAGGAACAAGTTCATATAGTTCTTTATCAATTTTTTCAGGAAGCTGAATTGATAAAGCTTCCACAATGCCTTGATACTGATAGCCTTGATTAACATATTGAGCCAGTGGACCACTGCTTTGAAAAGCAATTTCGGGATTCTGTTTATTGAGGTTTTTTTCAAGCAGATAAGCAGTAGTGAAATGATCCTCAAAACGCTCATAGGCAAAGTAAACGCCTTCCTGATATTCATCGTCTATCCAATAGACATTTTTAGATAAAACACCTTCTGAAACCAGACTGTCAACAAAGCCTTTTCTATTGCTATACCGTGAAACCTTGTTGTTTGCTATATCGATTGCTGATTCATAGGGAATAAAAGTTAGATCGTTATCTAACTTGTGTTGAATAAGTGAGCTGATTACTTTTTTTACTAGTTTTTTGCCAGATGCAGGTTCATAGTCAAACAATGAAGGATGTGATAATTTTTCGTCCACACTTCCTAAAAAGAAATCTATGATGCTGGTAATACCGCTATAGCCTTTCGGAATTCGTTTCTGGCCAGAACGATTTAATCCTTCGCAGAATAATTTTAGAAATAAAGGATTGCTAAATTCTGGATGCAATAAAGGTATGCTGGGATGCTCAATACCGTGCTGAGAAAAGAAGAAACTAGAGGCTTGATATTCAACATTTTCAAATCCATGGTGCACTACTCTGATAGCGACCTCATCAGGAACTAGTGCCTTTGAGGTTAGTAGCGACTCATATGACGTTCTAACACTTAGTACAAGACCTAACCAAGGATATTGTGAAAAATCGTTGATGAAGGATCTAATGTGGTTATTCCAAAAATAACGCCCTTTACCTTCATTAATCGCATCAATAATAAATAATAAACGTTCACCTTGCGCTTCTGCTCGGGCATTTAATGCTCCCAAGAGCTCTTTTTCGTTACAGTTAAGCCTTAGTATATTTTTAAGAATTTGCGTCCAAGGCGATTCTTCCGAAATAAAATGTTGTCCTAATAAAAGGATGCAGGATTTGTTTTCATTAATTCTTTTTTGAGCAATATCCGCTAATAAATGAGATTTTCCAATCCCAGCTTCGCCTGAAATTAATGTGACAGGCAAATTCGCTACAGCTAAAGTCGGGCTGTTAATAAACACTTGAAATTCATATAACGCACTATAGGCTCTTTCTAGATAGAAGTTTTTTGAACTGAGAGAATCCTTGGTTAATTCTCCTTCCTTGCTTTTCAAAGTCCTTTGATATTCACGCAATGAATTTCCAATTGATTTACAGCTACTCTTAATGGCTTCAATATTTAAATAAAGCAATTCTCGCTCTTGGGAAGCTTCAAACTGACCGTTTAATAAATCAATATATTCTTTAAGATCCTGGCTTAGAAATTCGTTATCTAGTTTTTTTAACTCTTTAAGAAAAACGTGATACTTGTTTTTGAAATAATCTCGGAATCTATCGTTTCTACTCTGTGCATCGAAATGCTTTGCAATTGCCAGCTCGAAATTCAATTCCGGTGTATAGCGATGCCCTAAACTATATATGCTATTTTTAATATGTGTTTGAAACCACGAGTCGGAAAAATCTTCTTTGGAAAACCAAAATAATTTTCTGCCGGCATGTTTCTCTTCAGATAGCCGATGAATTAGTTCTGAACTTCCCCAATATTCAAAAGTAATATTTCTACCCTGATCATTTGCATATTTACTCCATTCTTGGACTTTTTCATTCCACTTATCCATAAACCACGATTGGTTATCGCGTCTCGGATCTTGTCTATCTAAAGGAATACAAATGTAATACTTACTTAAGCTCGGATGGGTTCTAAGCGCGGTTTCAAAAGATTCTTTAAGCTGAGACCATTGTGAGTTGCTCATGGATGAAAAATATTTTGCTTGCCAGCCATATTCTTCACCACTATCCAAAACACAATATGCTTCAACACCACCATCTGGAGCAGCTACACGATAGAATTCCTTTTTTTTAGCTATAGGCTCTTCTCTTGCTAATTGACAGACCAATTCTTCAAAAGCATTGTTTTGAGAGTTATTAAATGACTTGATGTTTTGCCATTCGATAGACACTTTTTTAAATTCCTTATTTTTATCTTATTAATCTATTCGTCATTCTGTCTGTTTGGCAGGGTAACAAATAATAAATTATCTGTTTATCTACCTTTTCTCTCATTATTTTTCAATACATTATAATCAATTTTAAGCATTTCAGTGATTCTGCTGTATTGACTTATGAGATTCTGCCATACGTTTAGGTGGCACAAGATCAAAAAACTTGATGTATTAAATTATGGCGAATAGTCGTTAATTTTCGACAAATTATAATTAGCTATCAGTGTTTTGTGACTCTGCGGTATTGACTTATGGCGAACTGTTTTCAGCAGACGCTATTGACTTATGACTAACCATGTTTGGCAGATGCTATTGACTTATGAGATAAAAGCTTACATATAGACGAACTTAAACTTCATCGCTTTTTGTTTTGTGTTGCAACAAATTCATTCTAAGAGCCTGTTCAATATCTGCTGAGTATGATAGATAATGAGAGGCATGAGAAAAGT
>NZ_JADMKV010000200.1 GCF_015476545.1 Methylobacter sp. BlB1
GCCTGCCGATGCTCAGCGAAGCCGAGCGCCGCCAGGTGCTGTACGGCTGGAACGCTACCGATGCCGACTATCCCCGTGACCGCTGCGTCCATGAACTGTTTGAGGCGCAAGTGCGGAACAATCCGGATGCGGTGGCGGTAGTGTTCGAAGACCGGCGTTTGACCTATGCTGAACTCAACAACCGGGCCAACCAGTTGGCGCACTACCTGCACAGTCTGGGTGTCAAGCCCGACGACCGGGTCGCGATCTGCGTGGAACGCAGCCTGGAGATGGTAGTGGGGCTGCTGGGCATCCTGAAAGCCGGCGGCGCTTACGTACCGCTTGACCCGGCTTATCCGGCCGACCGGCAGGCCTACATGCTCGCCGATGCGACGCCCAAGGTGCTGCTGACCCAGGAGCGGCTCAAGGGCATCCTGCCTCAGACGGAGACCCATACGATCGTTTTGGACAGCGATTGGGAGCGGATCGGCGAACAGCCGGACACGAACCCGGCGCCGCAGTCACTGGGCCTGACGCCGCAGCATTTGGCCTACGTCATCTACACCTCCGGTTCGACCGGCCAGCCCAAAGGCGTGATGATCGAACACCAGGCGCTGGTCAATTATGCGCTGGGCGCGGCACAAGTATTCGAGCTGACCCGTGCCGATACGGTCCTGCAGCAAAACTCGATCAACTTCGACCTCTCTGTCGAAGAGATCTTCCCGGCGCTGCTGTCAGGCGCGACGCTGGCGCCGAGCGAGCGGCTGTTCGGCATGGACAGCGAGCTGCGCCCGACCTTCGTGCA
>NZ_JADMKV010000201.1 GCF_015476545.1 Methylobacter sp. BlB1
GATTAACACAACCGTCGCGCTAGCGACACTTTGCTAAACCGATCTGAATTCAACTGATATTTTCTGAACGGAATGGCATCAAGTGATGTAATCCTGGTCCGGCAACCCGACTCTTGTACCAGAGTTTACAGCCTGCTCGGTATGACTGCAGGAAAATCCGGCATTCGTCCGGTAATTGGCGCATCCCCAGAATTGGCCGTATTTGCCTTTGCGCAGGATCATGCCGCCGCCGCATTTTGGACAGACCGGTTCGGCAACCTCGCAGTCTCTGTTTTGACAAACCCTGGAGCGTCCCTCCGTAATCAAAATACCGCCGCACTTCGGACAACCTTTTTGCGTATGACCGCAGAGCGGATATTGATTGCAGCCGTAGAAAATGCCGTATTGGTTTTTCCGGACAACCATATAACCGGTCTGACAGCGCTCACAAGGCGTATCAGCCACTTGTTGCTGGAAACCGTGGCCCTGAAACTCATCGGTCAGGATGGCGTATTTGTCATTGACCAGTTCCCGGACGAAGCTCGAAGCCTTGTTGCCGTCGGCGATCAGATAAACATGATGCCTGGCCCGCGTCAGCGCGACGTAAAACAGCCGCCTTTCCTCGGCATGTTGATAGTCTTCCGCTTTAGGCAACAGCAGTTCCAGCAACGCATGCGTGGCTTTTTCCGAAGGAAAGCCCTGTTTGCCTTGCTCCAGCCCAAGGACAATCACATAATCGGCCTCTCTGCCCTTAGAGCCTGTTCAATATCTGCTGAGTATGATAGATAATGAGAGGCATGAGAAA
>NZ_JADMKV010000202.1 GCF_015476545.1 Methylobacter sp. BlB1
CCGGCCGCGAAAAAAACCTCCCCCAAGACCGGCAAATCCGCCGCCGGCAAACCCACCCTGAAAAACGCCGACACCTGTACCAGCGGCTGCCCGATCAGCCTAGCCACCGGCGAGGAACTGCTGGAGCTGACCGATTTCAGCTGGGACGGCCCGCTGAGCCTGCCCTGGACGCGTTTCTACCGCAGCGGCCAGCCGCCCTTGACCTGCAACTGGGCCACGGCTGGCTGACGCCGCTGGGCGAATGGCTGGAGGTGTCGGATGAAGCCGTCACTTTCCACGACCGCGAAGGCCGCACCCTCGAACTGCCCCTGCCCGAACCCGGCGACTACAGCCTGAATCTCCCGGAACAGCTGCGCCTGTACCGCGAAGCCGGCCATTTTCGCCTGGTCGGCGACGGGCAGCCGGAGCGCCTCTTCCAGGGCGAACACGGCCGCTGCCGCCTGCAGCGCTGGCAGAACGGAGCCGAGTTCATCGAACTGGTCTACGACCTTCAAGGCCAGGTTCAGGCCCTAAAGGCCAGCTGGGGCAAAACGCTGCTGATCCAGCGCGACGGCCAGCACATCGTAGCCATCGGCCCGGCCAGATTCGGCGAAACAGGCCCGGCCTTGACCGCCACGCCCTTCGTGCGCTACCAATACAGCGGGCACGGCGATCTGATCGCCGCACTCGATCCATTAGAGCACGGCGAGGCCTACGCCTACCGTAACCATATGATCAGCCGCCGCACGCTCGCCACCGGCTTCAACTTCCATTTCGAGTGGGACGCCTACA
>NZ_JADMKV010000203.1 GCF_015476545.1 Methylobacter sp. BlB1
AGCCGGGCGCGGCAAATCGTCGACCGGCTGGTTTTATGGCTTCAAATTGCATCTGATCGTCAATGACCAGGGCGAGATTCTGTCCTTTTGCATCACACCGGGGAATGTGGATGATCGTAAACCGGTCCCCGATCTGGTGAAATCATTGACGGGAAAGCTGTTTGGCGACCGAGGTTATATTTCCAGGAAGCTAACTGACTTATTGGCCCATCAAAACGTCACGCTGATTACCACGCTGAAGAAAAACATGAAGCCGCACGCTCTGGATGTGTTTGATAAATTGTTGCTGCGCAAGCGCAGCCTCATTGAAACGATCAATGATCAACTCAAGAATATTGGCGATCTTGAGCATTCGCGGCATCGTTCTTTGAGCAATTATTTGTCCAATATCATCGCTTGTCTGGTGGCCTATACCTATCAGGAGAAAAAGCCGGCTCTTCAATTACGTGAGGCTGATTTACTACCTCTTTTACAGAATGCTTAAACCGAACTCAGGTTATTTTAACGTTTTTTATAGACCTGAAAAATTTAAAGGCTAGCAATATTAACGCTGAAACTGGAAAAAATTGGATGCTGATTAACACCTCAGTCCGGAGACCTGCCACTGTTGCCAATGGCCCAGCCAGAATTGCTGGGTGGGAGTGAACGTCGACTCAATGTGCTGACCGATTTCTGAAACAGGTGAGCTCATGCGCTATTCCTCATTTGGTTAAATGGGAATACTCTGCCACTTCCAGTAGCCAATTGTTAGATGCGGTTTATTG
>NZ_JADMKV010000204.1 GCF_015476545.1 Methylobacter sp. BlB1
TCAACCGTCTCAACTGGATGCAGAAAGCCTACGGCCTGACAGCGGACGATGCCGTCTTGCAAAAAACCCCGTTCAGCTTCGATGTCTCGGTCTGGGAATTCTTCTGGCCGCTGCTGACCGGCGCCCGCCTGGTAATGGCCAAGCCGGAAGGCCACAAGGACCCGGGCTATCTCAGCGAGATCATCCGGCAGAACCAGATCACCACGCTGCACTTCGTGCCGCCGATGCTGCAAATCTTTCTGGAGTACGGCAAAGCCGCGGACTGCACCAGTTTGCGGCGGGTGATCTGCAGCGGCGAGGCCTTGCCGGTCGCGTTGAGCAACCGTTTCCATGAACTGCTCGAGCCTACGGAACTGCACAACCTCTATGGTCCGACCGAGGCCGCCATCGACGTGACGGCCTGGGCCTGTGAGGCCAGGACAACGACGAGCAGCATCCCGATCGGCCGGCCGATCGACAACACCCAGATCTACATCCTGGACCCGCAGGGCGAACCGGTGCCCGTCGGCGTGCCCGGCGAGCTGTTCATCGGCGGCGTCCAGGTCGGCCGCGGCTATCTGAACCGGCCCGAGTTGACCGCCGAGCGCTTTATCCAGGATCCGTTCAGCCGCGATCCCGAAGCCCGGCTGTACAAGACCGGCGATCTGGCCCGCTGGCTGGAAGACGGCCGCATCGAGTATCTGGGCCGCAACGACTTCCAGGTCAAGATCCGCGGCTTCCGCATCGAGCTGGGCG
>NZ_JADMKV010000205.1 GCF_015476545.1 Methylobacter sp. BlB1
GCAGCAACTGCGTTCACTGATCGTTGCGATCGAAGAGAAAAAGCTTGCAAAACGGGGGAGTCCATATATGCGCTGAGGCACGAAGCGCATCGTTCGAGTAACCATCAGGCAGACCAATGACTGACTACCGCCGGATCTACGCTCCTGGCTCAACCTGGTTCTTCACCGTGAATCTTGCCGAACGCCGGCATAACTATCTCTTGGTAGAAAATATTGATCTGCTGAGAGCCGCTTTTCGTTACGTCAAGGAGCGCAAACCTTACCGGATCAATGCCGTCGTTATCATGCCTGACCACCTGCACTGTATCTGAACATTACCTCCTGGAGACAGGGATTTTTCCATGTGCTGGAATCTTCTCAAAGGTCATTTTTCCCGTGCCATACCGCAAGGCGAGAGAATTTCCTCAAGCCGGAGCAAGCGTCGGGAACGCGGTTTGTGGCAGCGCCGATTCTGGGCGCGTTTATTATGCGACCAAGCCGATTTTAACAACCACATGGATTACATCCATTGGAATCCTGTCAAGCATGGCTATGTACGAAAAGTTGTCGACTGGCCGCATTCGAGTTTTCATCGATACGTTGATCAGGGCGTTTATCCGATGAATTGGGGACATTCCGGCAATTTCGATAGCCATGTAAGTGAATGACTCGAACGATGCGCTTCGTGCCTCAGCGCATATATGGACTCCTCCGTTTTGCAAGCTTTTTCTCTTCGATCGCAACG
>NZ_JADMKV010000206.1 GCF_015476545.1 Methylobacter sp. BlB1
CTGCGCGACGAAGTTGCGGAACGGCAGCGGCGCCGGCAGTAAGTCGCTCTTGCCCCGCTGGAGCATCTGGATCTCCTCCAACAAGATGCCCTGCGCAGTATTGTCGAGTGTCAAATGGTGAGTCAACAGCAACAGCAACCAACGCCCTTTCCTTGAGTCATAGGCCGTGAAGCCGTTGATCAGCGGTGCGACTCTCAAGTCGAGGCGGTAATGTCTGGGATTGTAACGTTCCAGCAATTTTTCAGCGGCATCGCCGGCTTCAGAACCAATTACGACATGCTCGATCTTTAACTTCGCTTCGCGCCAGACTACCTGCACCGGTTCCGGCAGGCCTTCCCAGACAAAAGCAGTGCGCAGGATGTCATGGCGCTCGATCACGGTCTGCAAAGCGGCCAGAAAACCGTCCCGGTGTTTCTCCGTATCAAACGCCATCAAGACTGGCATCAGGTAGGCATCGCCTTCGGACTCCATCATGTGGTGAAACAGGATGCCTTCCTGCAGCGGCGCCAAGGGATAAATATCCTGCACGTTGGCCGCCCCGCCCGGCACGGCCGCAATGATGCGGTCGATATCGGCCTGCGCCAGACTGACCAGAGGCAGCAGGTCCGGCGTAATGGCCGTGCAGTCGCCCGGAATGCGGTTGGCCGGGATGACCAGCTGCTCGGCCTGGCTGCCGTTGTCGGCCAGCGCCGCCAGACCGGCCAGCGTTGGCGCACTGAA
>NZ_JADMKV010000207.1 GCF_015476545.1 Methylobacter sp. BlB1
TTGATTGGGATCCTGAAGTTCAATGTAGTTGCCAGTGATCAGGATCCGATCCGATTTAACGGTATCCTCGGCTCTGACGGGCACTTTAATGCCTGTAAAACTAAAATCCTGAGAATGCGTAATGATATTGTTTAAAATTTGTAAATCCGTGCAGGACGCGCAACCGATGCCGACATTGCCGACATTGGTCACCTTATTGCCTGTAATTATCACATTGCTGAAAGACTCTTCGGTCGCATAACCGGGATCGACACTGATGCCCCAGCAGGTCTGTTCAGCTGCGCCAATGTCTTCAAAAACCGTATTGTCTTTAATGGTCAGATCCTGCACGACCCCATGAACCACCAATGATACGCCCGCGCATTTGCCGGCAACGAAAGCCGACTTGTTTAAAATGTTGTTAGAAATGGTAATGCCGGAGTTATTGGCCCCGGAGATATAAATGTTATGGTTAAATATTTTCTGGCCAAAGCCGTTATTGATGAATTTATTATTGTCTATGACACAATCATTACAACCGCCCAGCCAACCTTGACCTTTATTATTCATGATTTGCGAATTCCTTAATACGACATTCTCATTGATTTTGTTGGCGCCGGGATTGGGCGGATTAGCGCCCGCCGAGTATATGCCAATATCAAAGCCATCAATTGTAACGCCCTCAATTGTGACATAGTCCACGTCGTTGAACAGGAAAATACCATTTCC
>NZ_JADMKV010000208.1 GCF_015476545.1 Methylobacter sp. BlB1
TGTGATTACCGAGGGAAACTGACGGACTAATTACCGAGGGACTTTGTCGTTGCAGTGTATCAATTGGTTAATAAATCTACAATCAATTCATCCAATCGATACACCAGGAAGTGATGGTTTTGCCTTTTGTACCCTTAATGCGATGGTATTCATTTTCTCTCTTATCCAAACACACCTAACACCTGTAGGACTGATCTCGATTTGGTGCTCTGTTTGCAGTTGGGCTGATACCTGAGCCTGACCTAAGTGCGGATTTTGCAGTGAAAAGGTGATAACGAGATTTTCAATCTCCTTGTCAGTCCTATTCTTGTGGTGTATGTCCGGTCGAAAAGCCCGCTTCAAAGCCTGAGGTCCTTTTTCTTTTAGGAGCCTGCTGTTTTTATAAATGGTTTCGCGAGAGCAACCACTGATACGTGCTGCTTCGGAGACATTACCTAATTTTTCAGCTAATTCGATGGCATCGATTTTCTTTTGGATTTCCAAGTCATACAGAGTGGGTTTGGTTGGCTCGATAACTTCTGAAACGGCTAGATTACGACCCGCAAAGTGGGCGGTGAAACTGCTACCCGATTGCTTGCGGATTTCTATTTTCTGCTTGGCAATAGAGTGCCTGAGAGGCGATTCTATTAAGTAAAACTTGTTGTCATAACTAAACGTATGGTCGTTGCGGATTTTACGATACGCCTTCTCTACACAGATATCGTTC
>NZ_JADMKV010000209.1 GCF_015476545.1 Methylobacter sp. BlB1
CGCGCGGCGGCCAGGACGTCGTCCTCGCCCACGAAGTGCTCGGCGTGGGTCCAGCTCGCGGCCGTGATGGGGGTGGTGATGACGGGCTCCTCAGTCGATCGGTGCGGGCGCGGCCGACTCTACTCCGCGGTGGGCCTCGGATCGGGGAGCGCGGCCGGGACGCCCCGGAACACCGACGAGGCGTCGTACGTTGATCGGATCGACAAGGCATTCACAGCCACCCGGGGTGAAACCCTCAGCCTCGTCTCGGGTGGCGTTCCTAGCGTGTGGGAGGTACCGATCTTCACCAGGCACCGGGAGTCGACGATGACCCAGACCCACACCCCCGAGACGGACGGCTGGCAACGGCCGACGTGGGAGGAGGTCGTCGAGCAGCACTCCGCACGGGTCTACCGGCTGGCCTACCGCCTCACCGGCAACGTCGCCGACGCCGAGGACCTCACCCAGGACGTCTTCATCCGGGTCTTCCGGTCGCTGGACCGCTACACCCCCGGCACCTTCGAGGGCTGGCTGCACCGGATCACCACCAACCTCTTCCTCGACGGCGCCCGCCGCCGCCAGCGCATCCGCTTCGACGCCCTGAGCGACGAGCACGCCGCCCGGCTCGCCGGCAGCCTCCCGGCCCCCGACGTGCACGTGCTCGACCGCGGCTTCGACGCCGACATCGAGCAGGCCCTGCTGGAGCTGTCGCCGGACTTCCGCGCCG
>NZ_JADMKV010000020.1:0-4955 GCF_015476545.1 Methylobacter sp. BlB1
ATGCACAATATATTGTGGTTAAAATTTCAAGAAACGAATACTTTCACAGTCTCGTTAGCAAACCGCCATTTCAAGCAGGCCAGTAACATTGTGGAACATTACGGTTTAAGGCTCCATTTGTTGGTGGATTGCCATGGCAAATTCACCCCTACAATTCATCCGCTACATCCAAAGTAGGTAAAAAATGTTTCATTGTTATATATTGGCGGGTATTGGAAATATCTTTAATTTTTTATCAGCCTAAGAAAATTGCTTTAAAAAATCTTCTTTAAGTTTTTTAAGAATTAGATTTTGTTCTGATATGCCGTTGCTTTGGAAATGCAGTAGCGAAATAAGTTGGAAATAGGGTTGAATACGATCGTGCCATCCCGGAGTGTTTGTGTTTAGTATAAAACGATACAAGGAATCAATGGGAACTTGACTAATTCTGTTGGGCAAGTTTTCAAATGAAATATCTTCTTTTTTTTTCTTTTTTACTGAATTGGATGGGTAATTTCCATTTAAATAGTAATTCAATAGCTTGTGATGCGCTTTAGAAGCGATGTCAGGTGGGGAAGACGATTTTGAAATAGTTTTGAACAGGTCGTATTGACTATTGCCAAACAGATGCAATGTACTGGCAAAGTTCATAATAAAACTAAATGTTCCATAATTTTTGTAATCAATTGTTTTCGCTTTGAGGCATTTTTGAAGCCAATAAGCAGACATTTGTATTGCATTGTCAACATAAAGAGGATCAAATGTCAGAGCAATCAATAAAGGAATCTCTGAAGCTGGGCAAGTTTCTTTCTCATCTCCCCATTCTTTCAGGTAATAATCTGCTTTACTTTTTAGTTCAGAATAAGTCATGTCAAATATTTTGTACTATGGGTTTGGGAATGTCTTTTACAATATTTCGAGCGTCTTCCGGGGTTAAACTATATGGTAATCCTGTGAGCAACTTGATCAGGTTCTTGGTAATCATTCCTTTCACTTTTGTGAGAGTGGCGTCACTAATTTTTGCTTTTCCAGCGACAAAATATATAACCGTTACATTGCCAGCTTTCAATGCGGCATCAAGACGTTTGACAAGAGCCGCTGGATTGTCTTTCCGTTGCGCCAGGATATTCGCAGGAAGGTTGGTCGTGGTCGCAGAAAAAGGATTGTCCCGACCCGCTTTAACTCCTTTATATGTAAAATAAATAGGTGACTTACCAAATGCACCTTTTGTGTCGCCTATAACCACTTCATCTTGATTGTTCGTTGGATTTACTTGAATTCCTAGCTGGTCAAAACCACTGTTACTTAAAAGCTTGTCATCTTTAACTAGAGAAATAAATGTACTGTTATTATCTGCAAGCCATTTAGTTGCAGCTTTCTCTGCCTCCATTAGCTTTTTGTCATCACTTGTTACCTGCCAGGAGCCTTTTCCCTCATTCCAGAACCAAACTTTCACGTCGGCATCTTTACAATAGGTTCTCTTGTTTCCACTATGCGATTCTGCAGTATATTTAACTACTGGTTCTTTTGCACCAGGAGGTAATCCGTTCGGATCGTCATCGATTTCAACTTCTGTTCCTTTCTTAGGATTGATTACAGCTTCTACTTGGTATTTTCCTTTTGAGACTTTTTCTGCCTTGATAGCAGTAAGTTGATATTTTGATTTCACTGAACTTAACTTCAAGCGCAGCTTAATAAAATTAACTTTGGTGCTTTTGGTATAAGCTACAACTTCTTTAGAAGCATCATCTACCGCTTTTTGTTTTTGCTCCTCTGTCCGCTCATCCTTCTTATCCTTCTTCCCAAACAACTTCCCGAACAAGTCCTTCGCCTTCTTCACAACCCAGGCAAGAGCCGCATCGATGGCCTTATTGACGCCGCCGCGCGCTTTTGAGACGACTCCATTGATCTTGTCGGTGACTTTTCCCAGACCGACAAGCCCGGCGAGCAGGCTGATGGCGAGAGACAACATCCCTGCCAGCGCGTTGGATACCATAATGGCGGCTGATCGGATATTGCCGGCGGCGATTTGCATGATGGAGTTGACAAATCCCGCCACCACCGCCGCAATTTTTGACATCTTTGCCACTATCACCATGACGATGTCATAAATCGAGACAATTGCCGAGATAAAACCGGCGCCAGGAATAAACATGGCGACGAGCTTGGGAACGGCTTTTGTAATGATGGCATCGGTTACAAAACCGATGATCCCACTCACGACCGTATCCTTGAGGTCAGCAAGTTTCTCCTGGATCATCTCCCAGATCGCAACCGGCCCGCCGTTTTTCAGCTTGACAATAATTTCATAGCCTTTTTCAACTCCGTTTTCGATCCCTGACATAATCGCTTCGCCCTTAGGCCCCATTGCCTTGACAATTTTTGCGCGGATCTTGGGCCAGGTAATGCCCAGCACGCTGAGTACAAACTTGCCCAATTCCGGCAGTGAAAGCGCTTTGGGAATATATACGCCATTGAGAGAACCGGTCAGCCAATCGATCAGTCCGGCTTTAAGGTGAGTGCCGATATTGTCGGCAAACGTTTCAAAGCCGGCTTTGCCAGCTTTTGCCAGATTGCCGACAAAAGGCAATGGATTTTTCAGTATGCTCTTGAGAGCGGCGCCTGCGCGTTTGACATAGGCCATCGCGCCCGGCTTGACGGAATCGAAGATAATTTCCAGCAGATTCCAGACGGCGTTGCTCGCCCAGCTAATGAACTTGCCGGCGAAACCGCCGAATACCGATTTGAGCTTGTTAAAAGCGTTCGGCAGCAGCACGATGTCGATAAACTCCAATGCCTGGAAGGCGGCGATGAACAGCGCCGGAACCTGTTGTACAAAACCTTTTACCGTCCCCAGGGCATTCTGGAACCAGGCCCATGCGCGCGCGATGGCATTGGCCTTCTGCATGTTCTGCCAGACTTCTTCCTGGCCGATCAATTTCATGAACGGACCGATCAGGTTTTCGGCCGTCTGCGGCACCGGCTCGCCACTTATCGGGTCCTTGCCCAGGACAGCGCACAACAGATCGTAGCCATTGGGGGCGTTGGCCTTGGCGAATGCGGCGATGGGTTTTAGGATGGCGTCCTTGACCAAAGTGATCATGCCATCTTTAAGTCCAACGGCAAATGCTTTGATCTGTCCAATGGGCGCTGTGACGATTTTTTTGCCGCGCTCCCATACTGCGCCAGGATCGGCGAGGTCAGTGACTGAGAATTTTTTGACGAACTGTTTGATGTCCTGCCAGATATTGCTGCCGATGTCGCTCAGCGCAGCGAACTGCTGCGCGGCGAACACGCTGACCTTGTCAAATACGCCGTGGTTGGCCAGCGCCTGGGTGATGTAGGCGCCGCCCGGTATCATTTCAATGGCGCCTTTGAGAATGTTGCCGGCGCTGCGGTCGACGGAGGCCCGGGTGATCGGGTTGTAGCCGATCACCACAGTGAGCATCGTGAAACCGGGAATCGCAGCGGCGTTATCAGCAATAAAGCCGAGAGCCTTGTCGATCAGGTATTCCAGCGGATTCAGACTATCCAGGAGGCCGCGCTGCACGGGCGGGGGCGTAGCCGTAGTGCTGACCTGCGGGCTGCGTTGTATGGCATGGCCTTGCTGGATGGTATGGGTCAATTCGTGGGCCAGAAGTTGTTTGCCTTCGCTGCCGCCGGGCTGGTATTGGCCCCGGGAGAAAAAGATGTGGTTTTTATGGGTGAATGCCCGCGCGCTCAATTGGCTGCTAAGGCTTGCGGATTCGGGGTCGCTGTGGACGCGCACGTTGCTGAAATCGGCATTGAACCTTGGCTCCATGTAGTCGCGGATATCGCTGGGGAGCGGTTGCCCGCCTGTGGTTTTGTTTTGAATCGCCGATTGTATGCCTGAATTTACAGTAGGAGCGCCGGCGCTATCTTTACGTTGGAGTTTTTCTTCGGCAGCCGGGGCTTTTTGTATCTTTTCGTCCTCTTTTTTCTGAAGCTTCTCCTCAGGCATGGCCGCCTTCTGAATCTTTTCTTCAGGCATGACTGCTTTCTGTATTTTTTCTTCTTCCTTTTTCTGTAATTTTTCTTCCGGTTGGCGCTGAAGTTTTTCTTCTTTTGTCGGCGCCGGGGCTGGCATGCGCATGACTTTGTCGGCCATCTTATCGGCTTCCTGCTCGAACTTGTCGCCGGGTTTGTTCACCGCCATTTTCATCTGCACGGAGGCGGTGAAAGACTGGCTGGCCGGCGCGAAAAAATCACCGCCGCCTGCTTTGGCGAAAAAGGGCTGACTCGGCGTTTGGGTTGCCGTCTTTGAGACAGTGCCGGTTGATTTTTCTGAGCTCGATTTCATCTTCTTCTACCCATCAACGTGAGTTCAATAGCGCCACTCCACCCAGAGCATCCGATGCATCCAGGGAAGTTTTATCATGCTGATACCCCAGGGCAGCTGGTCCAGCAAAATATCGTAGGCTTTGTTTTCCACCTGTAAGCGCCAGTCGCCGTCATCACGCAAGCTGATTTTGCCGGGGCGGATCAGAAACGTTCCCCGCAAACCGTCGTCGCTGGTACCTTTCAAGGCAGCCCAATGACGAATGACAGCTTCAAGCAGCGCAGTAGCTTCCCCGGTTTCTTCTGCCGTTAAAGGGGTATTGGTATCCACAGGCGTTTCCAACGCCAAATTTAATAGCACTTTAGGTAAAACCAGCTCATATTCGGGCGCGACCAGCTGACCGGTGCCTAAAAAATGCAGCAAAGACAATGCCCGATCCGGGGCAATGAGCTGGTCGCCAACAACAATGTTTAATGCTCTGAAAAATTGCGGGAGAAACGGGTGCAATAGAACCAAACCTGCGTTGTTGATGTAAATATTTTCGGTAGCCATAACATTTGAAGTCCTTGCCGGTGCGTCTGGCTTTATTCCCGAGGTGGAGGCCGACTGTTCTGCATCGGCATTACCGAAGAGGTCGGGAAATTGGGCTGTGGCAAGGGAGTCGGCAATCTCGTCA
>NZ_JADMKV010000020.1:4965-69722 GCF_015476545.1 Methylobacter sp. BlB1
ATTACCGAAGAGGTCGGGAAATTGGGCTGTGGCAAGGGAGTCGGCAATCTCGTCAGCTGCTGTCGATGTCGTAACTGACGTTGAGATCTCAACCGATGCGCCTGGGTTTATTTGCGGGACAGAGGCCGACTGTTCTGTCTCGGCATTACCGAATGGGCCAGTGAACTGGGTTTGAGCAAAGGAACCTGCAGTCTTATGCGGCGCATCAGTTGCTGCCGATGTCATCACTGACTTTGGGGCGTTGCCGGTTTCTATCGCATGCGCAATGTCAAATTCTGACGCGACTGTAATAGTTAATGGACTTTGCCCGGATTTGCCCGGTTGCTGCCGGTCATCGCTTGATGCTTCAGGCCAGTGTCGTCTCAGCCAGTCGAGCAACGCTGGCTGATGTTTGAAATCTGCCGGCAGCGCTTGCCAGATGTCGCGGATCATCTGTATGTCAGCGAGGGCTGAAGGTTGCTTTGCATGCATAAACGCCGTCTGCCAGATTTGAGACTGCAGCGTTTTGGCGATTTCCGCTGGCAATGGCTGGCTGACCAGAGTCTGTAAAAGCTTATGGGCGATTTCGTTAACAGCAGGCGCCAGGTATGTTAGCAAGGTGTCTAAAAACGTTGTTGAGAACTGCAGCGAAAAACGTCTGGCGGCATCCGCCGTGGTTAAAGCGGCAAGCAAATCGGCATCAGCCAGCGGTGTTGTTTGTTTCCAGCTGTTGAGCAGAAATTGCTCCAGATTTTGTCCTTCCGGCAGACGAAAAGACCAAGGGAGCCTGCCGGTTCTGGCGAAGTAGACCAATGCTTCCAGGGCCGCCTGCGGCTCAGTTTTATATTGGATTGAACCTGCCTGTTCCTGAGCGGGATCGTTCTGCGGCAACGGGTGAATCCGGTGTCGGGAATCCTGCAGCCAGCGTTCGATCGCCTGGATTATCGCGGCGGACAAATTGTCTTCCAGTCGGTCGGCAGCTAGGGTGCCGACATCGATTTCCATGCGTTCAATAACTAAGTGAGCGTCTTGCGGGGCATAAGCGTCCAGCAAGCCAGCCAATTTGGGCGTCAACCATGTGTTACAAAGATTCAGCAACTGGTTATGTAATTCCCAGGCTTTGCTCTCGTCTCCTTTCAGGGTGACGTGGAGACTTTGCCGCTCGATGATATGATGGTTACCGCTCATAAAAATTCTTGTACTGATTTCTATTATTATGCTATCGTTCAGACACTGGAAGTCGGATAGGCATATCCTCAAGGGCGCATAAGGTAACACCCGAAAGCGCCTACTTCCCTTCTCTCCAATCAATCACAGTAGCTATTTCCATTTCTGGGCATCCTTCTTGCCGAAAATAACATTGATGGCATAGCCGCTTACCGAGTAAGCGCTTAGGATAGCCATAATGTCGTCTGGTTTAATCGATTTATCTTCCGTGTGAATCAGTAAATCTATATCACTATGCTGAGTGATTTTTTTGCCGGTGATTTTCTCGCGCAAGCCGGAAAAGCCTGCAGGAAAATTGTTTTCCGATGCTGTCCGGGATACCCAGCTGCCGTTGGCCCACGGGCCTATTAACACGGCTTCGACAGTCAGACCTCCTACGTTATAAGTTTCGTCTATAACCTTACTGATGTTTTCCAGCAGATTCTGCACCGATGCTGGCAAAGGCTTGGATGCCCTGAGTTTGATCATGTCTTCCCAGTCAATCAGATCCTGTTCCGTCGGCATGGTGGCGCTCGGAGATGGATACTTGGCTTGATGATGAGCGTTTTCCTGTAGCCATTGGTATTCACCGGCGTGGTATTCATCGTGCAATTGGCATAGGACTGGCCAGTTGAGGGGCTCCCATGCGCCTTTTTGCCAGCGATAAATACCGTCAGGAGTGTAGGCGTAGCGAATCTGGTTGCCTTGCAGTCCGCCCCATTCGATACGGAACATATGGTCGGCAAAATAGCGAATGAGAAATCTATCATTATCGCGGTCGTAATCGAACACCACTCCGTTGGGGTAAGCTTGATTCAACCTATGGGCTATGGCGGAAAGCTGTCCGTTAATGAGTTCCTGGATAGGTACGCTGACTTGCTTGGGAGTAAGCAGCTTGCTTTGGAGTTCGTAGCGGTAAATGACGATGACATAGTTATCGGCCAGGAGGTCTTTATCGGCTTCCTTGGACCCTGAATAATCACGGCGGGCCAAGTTGCTTAAATGCCGCTTGCTATCGAACCATGGGTATGAGCACTCATTTACCTCCACCCTACACAGACTACTCGAAGCTTCCATATGTTCTATGCGGTAAGGCAGCGCGAAATCGGCGAGTACGATATTGGCGTTGATTCCGCTTCCGCCATATAACACCACAAAAGTACCATCGCGCAGGGCACCTGCCTGATGCTCCAGGCCAGGATGTCTTTCCAGAAAATTTCCTACGGCATCAGTGCTGAGATAGAGGATGGAAAGCGGCAAACGGTGGCTTTTGATCAGCTCGCCGAGAGTGGTGGTGACAGTCAGCAGATTTTTGCCGACATGGCCTTCTATCCTTAAAAAGTTGTACGCTTCCAGATCATAATCCAACGGCTGGCGAACATGGGCAGGGCTATCGGCATCTTCATGCCAGGAGAGAATGTTCCGGGCCTGCCAGTCTTTGCGGCTGGCGTCCCAGTAAGGGCGCAGCTCCGGCCGGTAATAGAACGGCAGCGCCTTGTCGGACAGATGGCGATAACCGAACCGGCTGGGGGTGATTTTCAGCGGGTGTGCGCCGGCCGGTAAAATATTGAAGTTTTGCACCATCCGCAGGACCCGCTCGAACAAAAAGCGCAGCTCGCCGCGTCTGTTTTCGGCAAGGACCAGCGCCGGCGAAGGCAAAAACCGGCTGCGGTATTGCGGGTTGCCGGAATTTTTTAGGGCGCCTAATACCAGATGGCGCGGAAACAGGCTTGCATCCGGCAGGCATTCCGGCACGGCCTGCATCAGCGCAGCCCGAAGCTCATGATAGGCGGCGGTCAAGTCGCGCAGCCAGTCGTAGTAATACTGGATCGCCGGCTTGTCGGCCGGAAAATCGAACTGCTGATCCAGCTGGGCCAGCGCTGTATTGTCCAGGTCCGGGATCAGGAGTTTTAGATGGCCGTAGCTTTGGCTGACGGCATCCAGCAGTCGGTTGACAGCGGTTTTTGCATCCGTCTGATTTGCAAAAAAATTCTTATAAACCTGTTGGTAATTCTGCAAGTCTGCCGGTGCAGCAAAATGAACGCGCGCCAGCGGGATTTCCGGCAGTTGCAGCGAAGCATAGGCAGTCAGCTTGTTCAGCTCTACCAGCAGGCGCCGGACTTTGACTTCAACCTCGGAGCCCTTGTCATCGCAGTTATTGGGGCTGCAATTACGCAATGAAGCTTGTTTGAGTTCCAGCACCAGCACCAGCGCTTTATCATCCAGAAAACCAGCCGGTGCTTCAGTTAACTGGTTGACATTGGCATCGCCCAACGATTCGGCAGTCAACAATTCCCAGAGTGCGAACTGGGTATCGTTGTCTTTGAACGGCAGATAATGCAGGTCTTCGTCAGCAGCTAACTGGCGATAGGCGACCAGCTCCAGTTTTTCCTGCGGCTCTGCCAGCAAATAGCCTTCGGAGGTAATCCCGAAGCCCTTGGACAGAAAAATTCGGGTAGGTGTGGCAGGGGTGTCCAGCGCGATGTCCAGGCCGCAAACGATGCCGATGCCGGTCAGATTGGCCCGCGTTAGCCGCTGCTGATCGTCCAGATAGTCGAACAGCCGGTTGAGATGCGCGTTAGTCAATACCTGATTGGCTTCGAAGACCGGATAGCTGGTGTGTTGTGGTTGCATGGCGATGTTACCGTTATCAGATGGTTGAATAGGGCAGAGTTCAGGTGTGCTGCGAACCAAGAGCGGTACTGCCTAGCCGTACCGGGTTCTGATCACTACCGTCATCATAATCATGTAAAGTGGCTTGCGGATAGGTATTGTCCAATGCGGCCAATAAGGTGACGACTTGGTGCAGGGCGTAAGATACTTCCCGATAACCGGCGTAGCGGTTGTCAAGCAACTGCTGGAGCTTTTCCGCGGTGTCAGGCTTGAAAGTCAGACCGCTGCAAAGCGCCGGAAAATAGAGGGTCAAAGGCGTGAAGTCGGCGAAATCTTGATCATTCCAGGGCTGAGGAATAACGCGGTTGAGCATTTTGCCGTTCAGCCATTGATGGAAATGTTCACCGTAGCTGCCGAGAATGCTGGCGCTGCATGAGCATAAATCGGCAACCGGACCGTCAAGCCGGCCGGCTTTAAGGATGGCGCGCACCTGCTCGGAAAGCCGCTCCTCGCTCCAGTCGAAGCGCCGATTGACATCCAGCCATTGCTGCCAGGCTTGTTGGAAACGCTCGAATTGCCGGCCGCCGGTAACCCGTTGCTGAAAATACTTGGCCATCGACACTTTAATCTCGTCCCACTTTGCACTGTCCAGTTGGGCGGCGCAGCCAAGCCCGTCGGTTGTCAGCGGCGAAAATAAGGTCTGCAATTGGTTGTTCAGCACATCCGGCTGGAAAAACGTGGCGGCGTGGTCTTGATGCCAGTCGGTAAATGTTTGGTCGAACAAGGTATAGATGGCCAGGGCGCAGTTGTCGGCCTGCTGTCTCGTCAAAGCTTTATTATCGGGAGTGGCGGTTTTGGCGATTAACCACGCAGACAGGCTCTGGATCAGCGCTTCGTCCCGGCTGAAACCGTCGTTCGCCACCCAGCAGACTTTGGCTAGAAGATGCGCCGGCATTTCTTTGCGGATGGTGCGTTCGGCAAAGCCGCGCATTTCCAGGTCACTGTTGTAAGGCGCTGTCCAGCCGGGCATCACCCAGGTTAAACGGAATGAATAGGGATCTTCGTCGCCGCAGGCCGCGCAGTCGCCGCTGGAGCAGACAGGATAGAGCGCATCGCCTGGAAATTTGGGGCGCAGCAGTAGATGCTCGACGATGACGGCGCGTTGATCGGCGCTCCAGCTTAACAATTCGTCTTTAAATGCCTCGGCCTGACTTTTGCTGGCGAATAGGTCGGCGGCTTGCCCGAGTGGTTGGCCGTCCGCATCCTGCAGCAAGAGATGGTATTCAAGGCTGTCAGCGCCTGCCGGTTCGATCAGGTACGCGTCCGCTTTGCTGAATGCGGTAATCAGGCTGGCGTAGGCAAGCTGCTGCGCTGCCTCTGGCGTATCGGCCTCGAGTTTAACGTCGCCTTCAAACCAGATGCGGTACGTATCTTTCAGTTGATAGGCGATTGCGTAGCCTGCCTCGTCAGGCTCGGTTTGGGTCCAGGCAAAGTCCAGGTCAGGAAAGCCCAGCAGCAGCGCGACGCGTTTTTTAAGCCCCGCCGCATTGCCTTGCATGCCGGACGTTTTATAGTCGAAGGCCCGGTAGCGGTTAGAACTGACGGCAGGATAGGCCTTCAGAAATGTCAGTTTGTCTTCGATCAGACGACGTTGCGCGAAGGGCAATCCCTGCCTGCGGGTTAAAAGCAACGCATATTCGCTGAATTGTTCACCGAAGCGGGCCATTAAATGGTCGAGAAAGCGGTTGCGGCGCTGCTGAAATTCCTCTTCGGTTTCGGTCATTTTTTCCAGGGCGTCGAGGTTCAGGCCATCGGTCACCTCGTTATAGCCTTTGATGATCTCTTCGTTCAGGCACTTGACGAAGTAACTGCGCTGTACCGCCGGGTCGAGCGAGAACAATTCCGCACACTGGCCGATTTGCGCCAGCGCATTGGCAATGATTTGCTCAAATACCAGCAGATAAGCCTTAAGCTGTTTGGCCTGGGCCTGGCGCTGTTCGGAGGCATGGGTGGGCAAGCCTTCAGCGCCCACTCCGTAAGCCGGGGGCAGGCCGTATTGCAGCGGATAGTAGTCGAGCGGGTCGCGAAATACGCCGGCAGGCGCGGCCAGATCTTCACCATCTGCCGTTTGGGGGCGCACTTTGGGACGGTTCTGTTCGCCGCGCAACTGTATCAAGGTTGACAAGGCTTCGTCAGGCCTAGGCCGAAGCGGCAGGCCGTCTTTGAAAAACACAAAGCTCGACAAGTGCCGATGGAAGCGAGGCTGGTGCTGTGGCGTGATCAACAATTGCCAGCTGGCGCTGAGCCTGTTGCTGTTGTCCGCGCCGTAACCGGGATCGGAGGCGCCGGTAACCGGATTGCCTTCCGTGTCGTATTTGGCCAGCAGCAGGTTGTTGACCGAGACGATGCCGTCGATATCCATCAAGCGGTTCATGATGTCTGAGGCGCGCAGCGCCGTTCTTAACTGGGAGGCAGACAGCGTCTCATTGCCGATAAAGCCGTTGCTTAAGGCGGGGCCGTTGAATATGTCTTCCACCGGCGTATTGCCGGCCAGCCGTTCCTGTAGACTGTAGAATTCCAGCGGCGGATTGCAATACTGCTCGATGGCAAGCCAGATTCGGGCCTGCACCCGTTCGATATCGGCATCCGGCTTGACGTCTACGTCCGCACAGACTGCCACGTCTTCGATATCCACCACCTTGACATGACAGTAGTCTTCATCCAGATTGCGATGCTGCTGCAATGCCTGTTTGGCGTCATTTACCGCCTGGCGGGCGGCTTTGAGCTTATGGCGGTAGCGCTGCAGCAGGCCCGAGGCGCCGGCGTCCTCCAGTATGTTTGTCAGCTGCGCCAGCGTGGTCAGGTTTCGGCTGGCGGCATCGCCGAACAGGCGCAACGCGGCATATTCGATGACTGATTGCTGAGCGTCGCTGAAATCGATCGTGAAACTGACATAGAAGACCTGGCGCCAGTGATCGCGCAGGTAGTTGTCCTTTTCTGAATCCGCTTCTTTAGTGTTATCGCTGAGAACATCGTAACTTTTGTTGGCTCCCAGCCGGGTGACGGTCAGCGCGGAGAGCGGCGCGTCGCTGAAAAACGGCGCTTGCTGTTCGGGCTGCAACGTCTGCCAATGCGGAAAGCGCAGTTCTACGAGCGTGGCATGGGGGCGGCCTTCGCTGTCGAAGACCTGATAGCTGGCGGTAATCTTGTGATCGTTGAGATCGCCGAGTTCCGGATCGGCTTCGAGTTCCAGCAGAACGTCGTACAGACCGGCCACTTTCACCGGCGTCTGTTGCCCGGTTTGCGGCGCTTTATAGCCAAGCCGCAGCTGGTGTTTTTTGTCGCACCAGGCGTAATAATCGAAATCGCAGCTGCAAGATTGGCTGAATACCCAGGCATTGCGCACCGCGTCCAAATCGATCAGGAGCCTGCGAAAGTCGTCAAGGGTTACCGGGTTGACGGTCAAGATATCGCGGGCAGTAAAAAAGGCCTGATCGGGGTAGGGCTGAACTGCGTTTGCCGGCGGCGCGGCTGGTGTCAGCAGATCGGCTATCGGCCACTGGCTGCGGTAAGCGACATCTGTAATGGCATAGCACAGGCTTTCCAGAAGAGTGATGCCCGGATCGTGGGCGTTGTAATCGGTCCAGGTGTCGCTGGCCAATTGTGCGATAAAGCCGATGCCCTCCCGGCGCAGGTGGTAATAGTCGGTAGCGGGCGAAAGCTCGGCATGTTTTTCTAGGGTGTCAGGTATCTTGCTCATACAGATTCACACGGACAGGCGGCGCCGGTGCTTGATTGCTGAACCGGATCAATAGGGTTGATGCTGTGCTGCCGGGCGGAAACCAGTATGGAAATCGCTTTGGAGCCGGTAATCACGGCATTGTCGGCAATGCTGGTTTCAGTGCCGTCGCCGCTCTGGGCCGGATAGCGGTGGGCCAATTGAAAATCGGTCACATAATCGACATAAGGCAGTTCCTCAACGAAATTGAGCAATACCGAACGATAAACCTTGCCGCCAATGTTGGGGCTGCCGTCTTCAGTGAATGCCCAGGGCGAGAGAAAACGGGTGATGGCCTGATTTAACCGGCTGGTGTAAAAGCCTTTGTCCAGGCCTGAGTTGAAACAGACTTTAAAACGCGCCTCGACTTCTTCGAACTGGGGGTTTTTGACATGCAGCTGGACCGTCCCCGGCAGCCGTTTTTGCAAAAACGTTTTGATCTCCTCCAGAAGCCCCAGGCTGGTGTAAGGTCGCAACGGATCGCGCTCGTTGTGAAATTGCTGGTTCGGAACGGTAATGACCGTGACATGGCCGGGGGCTAGTTCGCGATAGATGTTCCTGCCGTTGTCCTGGTCATAACAGGTATGATTCAGGCATTTGGCCTGATAAATTTGCGGAAACGCTTCCAGAATCAGGTGTTCATAGTCCCAGAGCGCGATGGCCCGGTCTTTATGCCGTAAGCGTTCGCTGGCGCGGGTATAAAAGGCATCGGCCTGCTCGGCGCCCTTGCCGCCGAAACCGGGAAACGGCTGATGTATGCTTTTGACAGCGGCATCCGGAATGGCAAGTTTGCGGATGGAGCTGGCTGCCAGGGCTGTGGCCGGAAACGCCGGGTCGTTATCCCGATTACTGAAGGTGGCGGTTAAGCCCTGGGCGGCAACCCGCTGCAAACGGCAGACGGCATCGCTCTCGCTGGCGACGGCAGCCTTGATCCAGTACTGTCCGGTAGGCAGCAGGCTATTGGCCGCGGAAGCATCGGCGGGTATCTGCAAGGTAATGATTCCGGAATGCAGCAGTTCATGGCTGCCGTCCTGGATAGCGTTGGCGGCAAAGTCTATCCATTCGTTGTCGCGCAGATAACTCCAGTGGATATGCTGCGGTTTCGGCTTGACGGATAACGGGTCGGCGGTGCCCTCAGCTACCTGAAACAATAGCGCCAGGTTTTGCCCCGGATTGAGATCGCTGACGCCGATGTAGAATTCGGCCGCCTGACTGGCGGTATCAGTAAAGTGTTTGAACTGCGGCAGCAAATAAATAGCCGGATCGGGCGCGGCGATTTTCAGAAACGGATGCTGTTCGGCCTGTCCGAACGGCGCCAGATGGAAAAAACGCGCCTGGCGGTTTTCGAAGCCGGCTTGATCTACGCTTTTAAACGTCAGAAGTTGCGCAGCGGTATAGTCCAGCGTCAGCTCACTGATGAAAGGGCCTACGGGCGGGACTGGCTTTGACTTGGCAGGGCTTCCGGTAATGCCGGCAGCCTTGGCGGCAGCGCTTCCGGTAGCGTTGGCAGTCCCGGTGGCAGAGCCAGTGATGTAATCGATCAAGTCCTGTTCGTATTGGCGTTGCCCAAAGTCCTGCAGCAGTTTTAACCGTAAATAGCCGTGCCGGGATGCCGTGTCGAAAGGCGTCGGCGCTGAAAGATCGGGGGCATCGACAAACAGCCGGCTCAGATCGGTTGTGTGAGTGATTGCCGGGGCCTGAGAATTCGGGGCATTGGCAGACGGGCGGTCTGAACAGGCATCGTCAATGGCGGTCGATGTTGAAAAGCCGGGGATATCGGCAAACGCGCGGCTCAGATCAGCCGTCAGCTTCAACTGGCTGCCGGTGACAGGGAATTGCAAGCCCTTGAACTCCTCCCAGGCGCCGGCTTTCAGAAACTCCGCCCCTATTTTTACGTCTTTGGCGTCGGGGTAGGGTGCAGGCGGATTCTGCCATTTCAGCTTGAGCGTGCATTCGACAAGCCGCTTCTGGAAGGCTTCCTTGCAACCGATAATCAGGCTGCTGTTGGTCACCGGTAAAGCGCCAAAAGGTTGAAACGGCTTGCTGGTGTCGACCGGGCCGAAGTCGTTGCTGACCGTCAGCGTTTTCAGATCATTTACCGTAACGGTCAGGAGGATCTGATTCAGACGCAACGTTTTCAGCTTGTCATAGGCAAAATCGCGGCCTGGGTTGTGGGCCAGCTTTACCAATAACACCGGCAAATCGGTATCCAGACTGTAACCATGGACTTTAGCCCAATAAGGGGTGATGGCAGGGGCCGAGCCGTCCAGCGTCAACACGATTTGCTGTTTATTGGGCAGGCTTGCCGTTACCGGAATCCAGTCCTTTTTACCGCTGACAAAGCAGAGTAAATCCGTACTGCTGACGCGATCGGGCAAGGGGACAGGAAGGTTCAGCGTGATCGTGCGATGGCCTTCCGACAGCAACAAATAATGCGAGGCCAGCGCAAAGCCGATTTCGGCCTTGGGCATTCTGATCTCGCTCAGCGCCCCCAGGCTGTAAACTTTGTTGAAGAACGGATGCCAGGAGTGATCCGCCGAAGTCAGCTTGGCGCCCAGGCCGTCATCAGAGTCGGCGACAGGCGAGGCAAACAAGCGGCCGTTGTGCTGGTTTTTCAGGCCGGTTTCGCCGACGTCGCTATGGTGATAAATGGATTTCAGGGCCGTGACTTTAGCCCGGTTGGCGACAAAATCGCGGTCAGCGGCATAAACCACTTCCTTCCCTGACGCATCTTTGCCGGCTTTGAACAGCGTATCACGGTTAATCAGATGGGTGTCGGCCTGTCTGGCGAGTTCCACCAGCAGATGAACCCGGCCCGGCTCGGCGGGTTTTTCCTTGAGTTTAAGCACTTCCCGATAATAAAAATCCAGATGGCGTCCGGTCAGCGTGTTGACTTCGGCCCGCGCATGTTCGAACAGTTGCAGAAATGCCAGAAACAGCGCGTAGTGAGGTTCATGATCGCTGCGATGGCTCAGGTTGTTTTGCAACGCCTGCTGCGCATCGCCGATGCTGCGGGCGTAGGCTTTCAGAAACTGATCGAAAATGGCGGTAAACAGATTGTGGGTGGCGATATGGTTGAGGCGCTCGAACACATCATCGCTGCTCCCATATAACGAAGCATCGGGCGCAATGGCGGCGACATAATCGCTCCAGTTGGCGTGGTTGCCGGTGATCCAGTCGCTGGAGAAACTGGCCTGCTCGATGGATCTGAAAACACCGGCGCTGGCGCCTAAAATCATCAGTTCCGGACGCGCATCGGCAAACACCGGATCGGTTCCGGGAAAGGCTTTGTGATAAGCGATCAGGTTCCGGAAACTCGTTGCCAATTGGCTGCGAATCAGATTGCCCAGCACCGGTTTGAGCGGGTTTTGCTCGCTTAACTGCGATTTCAGCTGATCCAGCTGCGCAGCCAGGCTGGCAATGGCGCTGAACAGGCAGCCTAAGTGCTGCTTCAGGGCATTGTCTTTACGGTTTTTCTCGGCGATGCTGTCTGCGCCGGAGGCGGCGTTGCTGCGGTGATTTAAAAAATCGAAACTGGTTTTGAGGGTGTTCTGGTAATAGCCGATATCCTGGGTTGCGGCAATCGCTAGCAACACCGCGTCATTGCCGCCGAAAAAATCCTCCCAGGTGCCGCTGACGTTATGGCCGGCATCGTAAAATTGCAGATGCCGGGCATAGGCTTTGGCAAACACCAGCGCATGTTGCAGTTTGTGAGCATCGACAGGCGCGTAAGCCGGGTCCAGTTCGGCGAGGAAGCGTTGATCCTGGCGTGTGCCCTCATGGATCAGTTTCAAGGAGTTAGTGTTCTGATTGCAATCGTTCGCCATCATCAGGCCCCATCAGGTAGCAAATTGACGGTTGTAGTGAGATTAATGTCGGTGCCCTCTGTTTTGTAATAGGGATAGACGAAGTTGAACCGGGAGTTGGTGGTTTTGACCCGGTAATCAATCTCGATCAACACCACGCCCTCCAACTGTTGATCTTCACGCAATCTTACGCCGTCAAGCAGAATGCGCGGTTCGAAATAGAGAATGGCGGATTCGATTTTGTCGGCCATCAATGTCTTCATGCGCGTGTCCAGGTTTTCGAACAACAGCTCATCCAGATTACAGCCGTACTGCGGCAGCATCAGCCGTTCGCCTGGGCGGGTGCTGAGCAGGATTTCCAGGCTGGACGCAATATCGGCTTCCTCGGCCAGCATCTCGACGCCGGCATTGCTGCGATTAAAGGTGGGCGGGAAAGACCAGCCGCGGCCGAGAAAAGAGTTTGTCATGATGTCAGCCGCCGATTAATACAGTCGTGGCCCCAGGCGGCAGAATGGCGCCGCCGGCGGCTGTTGAGTCGCCGATTCTTGCAGCCGGCAGGCCGGCGATCATTACGGTTGCCGAACCCTTGATAATGGCATCGGCGCCGCAGCTGTCGCCCATGCGCGCCGCCGGCAGACCGGCGATCATCACCGTGGCCGCACCGGGCGGAATAATCGGGGTAGGGGCGCCCTGGGTAGCCGGGCTGACGATCATGTCGCTGACGCGTGCGGCGGGAAGCATGGCTGTCTCCTAATTGATCTGGACCAGGCCGCCCTGAATCACCGTGGTGGCGCTGCCTTTGATGCTGGTGCTGGCGCCGGAGACTTCGGCGCTGCTGGTGCCGGTGGCTTTAAGTGCAGTTTGCGCTTTCAATTCCATATTCATGCCTTCTTGCTTGATGTCCTGGCTGGCTTTCAGGATCAGGTCTTTGCTGCTTTCAATGACGATGCCGTTATCGTCCAGCGTGATTTTGTTGCCGTTCTGGTCTTCGAAACGTATGCCTTTGTCTTCCTCCGAGAGCAGAATCTTGTTGCCGCCCGGGGTTTCCAGGGTAATAACCTTTTTCTCGTCGTCAAACGTGAGCTTCATTTTTTCGCGGCTGACATAACCCTTGCGGTGGTTATCGTCCTTGGCCGGTTCCGGAGCGGGCTTGGCGCTGCTATGACACATGCCCAGCACTACCGGGTGGCGCGGATCGTCGTCAAGAAAACCCACGATGACTTCATCGCCGATTTCGGGGCGGAAAAAGGTGCCGCGCTCCTTGCCTGCATCCAGGGTGGCGATACGGGCCCAGATGCCTTCTTCCGACATGCTGATCGTCGGCACGCGCAGTTTGATGCGGTCTTCGCCGTCCGGATCATTTTCCAGCACCGTGACAATGCCGATTTGCAGGCCGCTGATGGCGGGCAGTAATCCGGCGGCCGGCAGCGGACGCAGATTGAAGGTTTCGGCGCAGATTTCCGGATTCAGGCCCAGTTGCACATCGGTTTCCCAGCTACCTTTGGCAAAGCTGTGGCGTATTCCGGAAACGTACAATTTGCCTTCAAAGCGCTCGCCGATGCCGGTGATTTCGATCACCTTGTCCGGCATGACGCCGGCAAAGCCTGTAAATTTCGCCCGGCCGCGCACTTTGGCCAGCCGCTCCTTGAGCAGACGGCCATCGGCCCAGGCCTGTAATTCCGGCTGGCTGAGTTTTCCGCCGTGTATCAAGGCATGGGGATCGCCGCCGATGACCTCGGCAAGGGTATCGGGACTGAGATTGCCGTTGTCGGTGGTGGCCGGTTCGCTGGCGTCGGTGCTGAGGACTTCCTGGTCGGCGGCGTTCCAGCTTTGCGCGCTGATGCCGGTGCTTTGCCAGCGGGCGTCGATTTCGGCATCCAGCTCCAGCAGGCTGGCGCCGTATTGCACGCTCAGTACCGAAGCGGCGCTGGCGGCGGGCGGCGCGATGCCGATTTTGCCGTCCTCGACTTTGATGACCATGCCATTGGCTTCGGCGCGGCAGAGCAGGAAATCCCAATCGCTGGCATCGTATTGCACGACTTGCTTCAGCTCGACCTGAGTGGCGCTGACCTCTTTTTGCAGGCCATAGGCATCGATGACTTCCTCCATGATGTCGCTGTCCTTTTTGTCCAGGTAATAGCGGCTTTTTGCGCCTATGGTCATTTTCACCGCCTCATCGCGGCAGTCGATGCTCAACTGGCTGCCGTTTTTGCGGATTTTGATGCTGTGTTTGACGATGATGCCCTTGAATACGGTCTCGTTCTGCGCGCGGTAACCGAGCTGGATCTCTATGGCCTTGCCGGGGATGAAATGCTCGGTGTTGCTGGCGGCAAAAGTGCTTTTTGCCGCCTCGCCGTCCTGCAGCAGTACCGTGGCGGAAGGGATGCGGTTGAGCTCTCGGCTGATATAGATCGACAGCACATGGAATTCGCCGGAAATTTCCGTGCCGTCGATCAGAATCGCCGCCGTGCAGACATCGGGCGAGGTCGGGGTTGGAATGGTCGATTGGTTAGTCACGAGGCTTTATCGGTTTTGGCCAGCGGCGGAAAGATCAGGTCTGTGCCGGGCACGAGATGGCGAAAGTTATGCAGGCCGTTGATCTGGGCGATCTGCAGATAATACTTGGGATCGCCGTAGATGCGCTGACACATCAGCGGCAGGTTGTCGCCGGCCTTGACCTTGCGGATATGGCTAAGATCGGGCGAGCTTTTGTTTTCTTTCAAGGCCCGCTTTTTTTCTTCGATGCTGCCCTTGAATTTGGCTTTGGCGATGGCGCGGATCGGCTGGCCGTCGGGATTGAAGAGCTTGTAGCTGATGCCCAGTTCCACCGCCCGGCCTTTGAACAACAGATTGCCCCATACCAGTTTCAGGTGATAAGGCTCGTGCGAATCGCCTTGATAAGCGGTCAGCATTTGCCGGAAGCGGTTGACGTCGTCGAAGATGCCGTCAGGCTTTGGTTTATCGTCAATGATGCCGGTGTTATCGAACAGGAATTCGAAGCTGAGCTCTTCCGGCAACGTATATTCGAAACGCGATTGCGTTGCGCTGGTGCCCTGGCCCTGACTGTCGGCCGTCTTGACCTTGTAGTCCAGAGTGTAGTTTTCCGGATTGATCAGGGCTTCGAATTCGGCTTTGGCTTCGGCGCGGCCGCCGCTTTCGGCGTCCTGCGCGGTTTCGAAAGCCAGGATCAGCATCTTTTCCAGGGCCATCAGCGTTCCTTTTTGTTTTGCAGAATCTGCAGAACCTGATCGACGCACTCGGCGATGATGGCGTCCTTGTCGACAGAAGCATTACCTCCAGCCGCACCGCCGCCGGCCGGGCCAACGGCATTTGGAGCTTCGGCCGTAGCGTCTATCGTGACGTTAATATGCAGCTCTTTGATCTCGATGGGCATAACTTAGCGCAGCCTGTCTTTACTATTGAATGGTGAAATAGCGGTAGGTCAGTTCCAGGGTTTCGATTACCACCGCGCTTTCGTTGGCGTTCAAGTCGCTGACCAGCCATTTTTTAGGGATGGCATGCGCGATTTTCCAGGTGCGCAACGGTTCGCTTTTTTCATTCATCAATATGACGTTGACGTCAGAGGCCTTGAAGCTGCGCTGATTGAAGGCGTCGAGAAACCACTGCAACACACTGGAGTCGGTCAACATGCCGCGCTTCAATACCAGATCGGCATATTTGCTGCGTACCGGCAATTTGTGTTCGAAACGGTTTTCGCCGCCTTCCTTATAAGCCTCGTAATCGTATTCGACCGACAAGCCTGACACCGACTGAAAGCGGGCGTCGTTTTTATCCTGACTGATGCCGAATTCGACTTTGTAATAAAAGCCCAGCGGAGGGTAGTAATCGACCATGGCGTTTACCGGTTACACCTTCATCAGCTTCAGTCCTTCGTGGGCGACTTCCAGGGTTTCCACCGCGATTTCGTTGGCATCGGATTTCAGATCGGGCGCCGTGATCTTGACCGGAAAACAGCGGGTGGCGGCCCAGGCTGCGACTGGCTCATGCTTCTCGTTCAGCAGCCGGATCACCAGATCGCGCCGGCCGTTGACGCGCTCGTTGGCGACCTCTTCCAGCCAGGTGTTGTAGTCAAAATCGCCTTCGAATTTTCCGCGCTTCAAGGTGATATTGTTGTTCTTGACCATGCCCGGCATGCTGATTTTGTTGAAGTCTTTACTGTCGCTGTGCCGGTATTCGATTTTTTCCCTTTCCATGACAAGGCCGGTCACTTCAGTGAAGCTCATTTTTGCACCGCCCCAGTCGACCTGGAAATGAAATCGGGGAATTGGATATTCTTGTGCCATGATGTTTATCCTTATGTGCTTGATAAATAATAAATCGTTCTAGTACAGTTGCTTAAGATTCAGCCATTTTGTGCGAAAACTGGAGAATGATGAATTCAGCGGGGCGAACGACGGCCATGCCGATTTCGATGATCATGCGCCCTTCAAGAATGTCCAGCGGCGTCATGGTTTTACCCAGTCCCACGGCCACATAAAACGCGTGCTCCGGCTTGATGCCCTGCAATGCGCCCTGGCGCCAGAGCACTGTCAGGAAGTTCTCGATCATGGCCTGCAAGCGTACCCAGGTGTTGGCATTGTTGGGTTCAAATACAAATTGCTCGGTCGCTTTTTTGATCGATTCCTCAGCAAAGTTGAAAAAGCGCCGGACATTGACGTACCGCCATTCATTGTCATTGCCGGCCAGAGTGCGCGCGCCGTAAACCAAGGTGCCCTTGCCGGTGAAGCTGCGGATGGCATTGATCGACTTGCCGCTATTGACGTCGACATTGAGAGCGTCCAGTTCCGATGCGGTAAACGTATCCTTGGGGCCGATGATAGCTGAGATGCCGACATTGGCCGGCGCCTTCCAGACCCCGCGGGTACGGTCGACATAGGCGTAAATGCCCGCTACGGCTCCTGAAGGCGGAATGTTGGTGTTACTGTTTTGCAGTCCGGCCAGGATCGACTTGTACAACGGTGATACCGACTGCAAGGCGTCATGTTTTTGCTTTTCCAGCACCTGCGCGCCGGCGACCACGTTAACGAGCCAGGCATTATTGACCTGCTCGAAAACGCTGCGCAGTGCCGGAATCACAGCTTCCATGCGCTCGGCGTTGTTGCCGGCTGAAGCCGGGATGATGTTGCTGGCGGGCACTGCCGGATTATCCGCAAAAATGCCCCCCCATTCCGCCGCTGTGGGCACGGTGCCGGTACTGAAACGGACAGTGTAGCCATTGCTGCTGATTTTCGTCGCCAATTCCTTGTCGTAACCGATCAGACTGCTGTAAGTGGCTTTCAGCGTTGAGCTGATCAAAGTCTTGAGATCGTTCTTAAAGCTGGTGTTGCTTGCCGAGCCGGCCGCCGCGCCAACCAGGACATCCAGTTTCCGCGCCACTTCAAAGATGAAGTTGACCAGCGCCCCCAGGTTTGGCGGGGTTTTGTTGGCCTGGTAAGCGCCTTCCAGGGCCGTGAACTGATCGCGCAACGTTTTGGAGGGCGTTGCCAGGGCTAGGGTGGCAGTGGCAATGGTGCTGCCGTCGGCGATGATCTGATCGTACTCGCCGATCAGGGTTTTGGTGGCATTGTCGCTGATCAGGTCAGCCAGCTTGAATTTTGTCGAACCGACATACAAGACATCCTTGAAGTGACGGTATTGCAGATTTTTAGGAAAATTGACCGTGAGCCAAGGCGAGTAGGACGCGCCGTATTTCAGGTTTTCGTTGCTGAGATTCGAGCGGAATTCGCTGCCTTTGGGATCATTTTCCTTGAGGTGAAACAGGCCTATGCGGTCCATTAAACTGTTGCATTGCGCAAGCACGGCGCTATAAACCGTGTAGAAGTCGGTGCCAGTGGTGAGCAGTGAATTGTCGGGCAAAACCAGAATGGTCGGTTCGTCGACCGCTTCCAGCGCGGCGATCCCTTTGCCGGCGGCGGTGAATTCGCCGGCGGTTTTGGCGGCCGAATCATAGGTGGCCACGGACACGATGTAGCAATCGCCGCCGCCGTTGGCATAAAACAGCCTCAGACTGTCGTAGAGATAAAACACCGACTGGAGGCTAGCCGATTTGAAATTCCTGTTGTCGTCGAGGCGGACATCAGCAACGCTCGGGGTGGCGCCAGAACCGAAATAGGTCTCGTATTCGGCAATCGAGCTGATCTTGGTCGGCTTATTGAGCAAATCGCCCGGCGTCAGCTTATCCGCTTTTTGGGTATAACCGATAAAGGCGGGAATCGCGGTTTCCACCCCTGCGATTGAAGGGGGAAACTTGGAAATTTCTTCGATATAGACTCCGGGGGTTTTATAAGCTGTTGCCATGTTTTTCACCGTTTAGTTTTAAATTATCCAAAGATTGCGGAGCTAAGTCCTGACGCTTCGGGTGGACCAATTACATCGGGTTGGGATATTCCTAAGCCTTGAGACGGCCTTGTTTTTGCGCTGATTTGAACCGGCATGGTCAAAGAAATCAGCGGCAGTGGCTCGGATTCAACAGTATCAAACGGCACACTGGCATCATTCAGCCCGCAATGATGAAGAATATGTGCCTGAAATAATGGCTGGCAGCGGTTTAAACGTGCGCTCATGATTCTGCTGCCGGTTCTTTGTGGGAGAGTTTCCTGGCCACTTCAGTGACAAGCTTGGCTTCGCTTTGCACCGCAGCGAACTTCATATCCAGCATGCGCAGCATATATATAACAAACGGGTACTGTTTTCCTCCCAGCGTTCCCCATAAATGATTTACCTCCTCCATTGAAGGGGAATATAAATCAAAGATCAATTTAAACGATTGCAATTGATCGAGAGGGTTATTGGGCGCATTGGCTGTTATTGAGTTGGGGGATACGTTGTCTTGCGTGAAGACGTTCTTATATTGAAAAAAACAAATGGCTCTGGACAGTGCCAATAACGCATCACTGTAATTGGTGTGAGTGGCTGAAACCAGTATCTGGAGATTGAGAAAAACAGGAGCGTTCTCATATCTGACTTTTAGTAAATCCTTATCGCTCACATAATTGGGCAGATTTTTTAGTGCTTTTTCTTCCCTGATATTAATTATGGATAAGATGAGCATGTCTCTCGCAACCCCGTTATTTCCGGAACCGCTGACAAACCCTTCCGCTAAATTACCTACGCCGACAGCGGGCATAGCCATTTGAAAAACATCATCAAGGTGCCGGTTCATCTCGTTGATTACAATAGTTAATGCGTGCGAGATCATCTAAAAAATCCGTCTTATAAAACCTTATTTTTGGATATATAAACAGTATATGTATTAATAAAAAATACTAAAACTCAATTAAAATCCATACTAAGAACACGGCAATTATATTCCGCATTACATAACTCCCGATATCCTGCCTGCTAAGCTAATGAATATCAGAGATTTAAATTGATCGTAAGTTTTTTTATTAATTTTAAATTTAATCCTGCCAGCAGCCGGATTCAGACTTACGTTACAAATAGCCCCACTATTTTGAAAATAATGATAAATATGTTTTTTATTTATTATTAAAATACTATGTCATTGTTGTTGACATTCTCGAATTGCTGTATATGCCATGTCCGCAAGAGCGGGTTGAATCAAGAAAACTGGGATATAAAATACCAATACTTAATAAATTTTTTCGTCGTTATTTTTTTACTCTTAAAATTGATAAGAGTCAATTATTTTCAATTTCTGAAAACTGGCAATATTTAATTAATTGTAATTGCTGAATAAATTTAAGAGTAAGTAATGATATTCGATAGGATTGGGATTATCTGAGGTTCTGTCGTAAATATCCATTTTACAACCAGGATGCCTATAAGGATGTAGGCAATAAAGCACTAAGAGTAGGTACTTTAGGCGATACAGTGCAGGTATGAAGGAATTAGAGCATCGCTGGAGAGATTGGCGAGAAGGCGGGGCAGGAAATCTAAAAAGAAGAGAAACTATTTAATGCCTGTAAAGGCGACTTCGGTCGCCAACAAGGCATAAAAAGTGATTGAAGCTGGTCCGCGCGCTGCTTAAAAGTATAGACTAGCTTGAGTCAGGAGACGTTATTTTTCTAAAGCTTGTTTCATTTATGTGTCCCTAGTCCAGGCTGGCGGCAAATGTCGCGATCACTCAAATCTGCGGAGCCCCTGTCTCTATGTGAGCAACGTGGTGCCGTCGGAAAGTTTGCCTTATTTTGTATGACTAAACGTTTCGGCAAATGCCCGGCCTGACGCTGTGGGGATCAGCCAGTTTCTGTTCTGCATCGAACAGCGAAGCCAGTTCTTGCACTGCAATGCGATTGGATAGGCTTATGGCATAAGCCTATCAATCACAATAAGCGAACAGTTTACTGTCTTTCCCAAATTAGACGAAAGCGCGACAGTTAATATCGTTATTCGGTCAGTGCAAATCCGATTTTTATAGTAACCTGCCAGTGGGCAACCTTGCCGTTCTCTATATTGCCGCGCGTCTCGACGACTTCAAACCAGCGCATGTCATGAAGGGTTTGGGAAGCCTTGCTGATAGCGTTTTCGATGGCTTCCTGCATGCTGACGGTTGAGGAGCCAGTCAGTTCTATTTTTTTATAAATATGATCAGGCATGATTGCTCTCTCTTTGCGTGTAGTAAAGGTCCAGTTCTTTAAGGCGCTGCGGCGTGCCTATATCCATCCAGAAGCCGCTAAATTTTTGCCCTGATACCCTGCTTTCCGACATGGCTGCTCGCAGTAATGGCGCCAGTTTTATTTTTCCGACCGGCATATTGCTGAATAGTTCAGGCCGATAGAGACCAATGCCGCTAAAAGTGAATTTCTCGGCGCCGCTTTCAATGACATTGCCGGCACTGTCAAGGCCAAAGTCTCCCTGCCTGTTGTGCTCAGGATTGTCGACTAAAATCAGATGAGCCAGATCAATATTCAGGCTTTTCAGTTCATCAAACGGGAAGTCTGTGGCGATATCGCCGTTGACAACTAAAAAGGTATCATCGCCCAATAAGGGCAGGGCGTTGATGATGCCTCCGGCTGTTTCCAGGCCTTCTTCGCCTTCGGGCGAATAGCTGATGACGGCGCCGAGCTGATCGCCGTTGCCGAGACGCTCTTCAATTTGCCGGCCCAGGTGGGCGTGGTTGATGATGATTTCATGGAAGCCCGCCGCTACGAGCTGCGCGATCGTATGTTCGATAAGCGGCTTGCCGGCCGCGGTCAGCAGGGGTTTGGGGGTATGGTCGGTCAAAGGGCGCATTCTTTCGCCGCGCCCGGCCGCTAAAATCATGGCTTTCATAGTTTGGGCAAGACCTGTTCGTGAAGAAACCGTCCAAAATCGGCCAGCTCAGGATAAGCGGCGCAAACGACGGTGACGTAATTCAGCGTGCGAGGTATGTCTTTCAGGTAACCGGATTTGTTATCCCGGATATGCAGGCGCGAAAAGATGCCGATGGCTTTCAGGTGCCGCTGCATGCCCATCAGGTCGAACCAGCGTTTAAAGCGAAGCAGATCGCAATCGATAAGGCCTGCCTGCAGGAGTCGCTGGTAATAGTGCGTCATCCATTGCTCAATCTGTGATGTGGGCCAGGCTATATAACAGTCGCGCAGCAACGACACCAGGTCATAGGTAACTGGCCCGATAACGGCATCCTGAAAATCGATCACGCCGGGCGAATCGGCGTCCAGCACCATCAAATTGCGCGAGTGATAATCGCGGTGGACGCACGTTGTCGGTTGCTCCAGTGCCGATGCGATCAGTATGTCATGCAGGCTGCTTCGTAGCGGCTCAGGCATGGCGATGTCCAGTGACTGGTCCAAGAACCAGTCGTCGAAAATGGCCAGCTCTCTCTTCAGCAACGGCTTGTCATAGGCCGGCAGTCCGCTGTCGAGCTGCGGCGTATTGGCTTGCAGTTTGAACAGGCTGTCGAAAGCGCTTTGATATAAACCGGCAGCAGTATTTTCATTCAATTGATCGAGAAAGCACTGCGAACCGAAATCTTCAAGCAGTAGAAATCCGTCACTGAGGTTTTGCCGGAATATCGTAGGCACATTGACCTGGGAACGCGCCAGCAGGTCAGCAATTCTGACGAAGGGCTCGACCTTTTCCTGGGGCGGCGGGGCATCCATGACAATGAATTGTCCTTGCGGCGCTTTAATTCTGAAGTAGCGTCGGAAGCTGGCGTCACTGGAGGCGGGTTCACAAGAATGGATATCCAATAGCAGATCATTTTCGAGCCAGTCGAGCATGGATAGTGCTCTTAAGTCTTCAGGCATCATGTAGAATAGTGGAGTTTAGTTATAATGCTGCGGCAAATTAAGGTAAAATGTCTAATTCAGCATTTTATTCGATTTGTGATTCATTAAGCTACTAAACTTATATCCTCTATGCGTCGCCGCCTATTCCTGGTCTTTTTACCCTCTCTCTACACATCTGCCGGTTCTGCCAACGAAGCAGCCTGGAATTGCGAACAAAGCAAAGACGGCAAGGGGTGGGTTTGCGTGGGTGAAGCAAAACCCGCCGAGAAAGCAAGCGAGGCGCCGGCTCAGACTGCGCCAGTTAAGGAAGCGCAGCCTTCGACAATTCCCGAGCCTATTCAGAGTGTGCAGCAGCCGGCTGCCCCCGAGCCCGCTCAAGCAACCCGACCCGTTATGCCTGAGCCCGTCCAAGATGCTGAACCGGCCTTGGCGAAGCCCGATGAAGATGTCAAGCCGGCTGAGACCGAATCCGTGGAAAATGAACAGCCGGTGATACACGAACAGGATAAGCGGCAGGTTGTAGTCAAGCGCCCGGTCATCACTGATGCCAACGAGCCTGTTCCGGTTGAGATAAAAGGTACTGAAAACAAAACTGCCAGAGTTACTGAAAAGCAGCTGCAACCGGGATGGAGTTGTGCGCCTGGCGAGGAGAATCAGAACTGGAGCTGTAACCTGGTCGGCACTGATCCAAAAGGCCAGGCGCAGGTTGTTGCTGCGGATGAACATCAATTCCGTCTGCTGGATCCGGCTTTCGATTCAGAACAGGAGCGGGTCTTTAACACTTTGCAGACGCAGCTGAAATATGATCCGTGGGCAAACTGTTCGGTCGATACGCCGGTATCGCCGCAGTTTGTGCCGGAAAAACACCTGCGCGAAACGTCACCGTTGGAGGTCCGGTCGGACTATTCGGAGCTTTTCGATACTGAAATCAGCAGTTATTGGGGCAATGTCCAGATCCACCGAGCCGATCAGCATATCCTGGCGGATACGGCGACTTATGATACGGTTTCGGAAACAGTTGACCTGCAAGGCGATGTGTATTACAGCGAAGATGAATTGGCTTTATACAGCGATACGGCCATGCTCAATTTAGCTACCGATCAGGCCAAATTAAGGGATACGGTGTTTATATCGCCGGCAGCACCGATCAGAGGGCGGGCGAAAGCCGTCTACCGCGACAGCAAGGAGTTGTCGCGCTATAAAGATGTTGCCTACACCAGTTGTCGCCCCGGCAATCAGGATTGGGTGGTCCATGCGTCCGAACTTAAAATGAGCGATGCAACCGGTAAAGGCTCGGCCAACGATGCCTGGCTGGAATTTAAAGGCGTGCCGGTATTTTATTCGCCTTATCTTTCGTTTCCTATCGATGACAGAAGGATATCGGGCTTTCTGGCGCCTTCTTTTGGTAGTACGCAGGACGCCGGATTTAATATTTCAGTGCCTTATTACTGGAATATCGCACCTAATTATGATGCGACTTTAAGGCCTCGTTATCTGACAAAAAGAGGCGTTTTACTGGCAGGCGATTTCCGTTATCTGACCCATATGACAAGGGGCAAGGCAAGTCTCGAATTTATGCCTGACGATTCCTTGCGCGATGAATCCCGGTACTTTGCAAGACTTTTGAACGATGCTCGGTTTACGAAGCATATCAGTTCACATATTGATCTCAATTATGTATCCGACAAGGACTACTTCAATGAATTAGGCAATGCGGTAAGCTTGACCAACTTAAGTTATTTATATAGTCAGGCAGATATCAAATACATTAATGAAGGCGTCTCTTTCATCAATCGCGTGGATAATTATCAAAATATTGATAAAGTCATAGCGCCGCAGAATCGTCCTTATCGGCGATTGCCTCAGAGTATATTGAACCTGAATCGAAGCTTCGATTTCATGCCGCTCGATACGGGTATGAACGCCGAATTTGTTTATTTTCAGCATGAAAAACTGGTCAATGGTCAGCGATTTAACGTTAAGCCGTCAGTCAGCTTTCCGATGGAAACTGCCGGTGCTTTTTTAAAGCCCAGGCTTTCTTTTCAGTACACGCAATATGAGTTAAGCGAGCAGCAACCGATAAATCAAGGCCAGCCGGATTCCATCTCCAGAGCGCTGCCTATAGCTTCTGTCGACAGCGGCCTGTTTTTTGAGCGCGATTTCGATTTTGGCGGAAGCGCTTTTACACATACGATAGAGCCGAGGTTATTCTATTTGTATATTCCTAAGAAAAATCAGGACAATATTCCATTGTTCGATACTTCGCTCTATGATTTCAATTTCAGCAGCTTGTTTAGAGAGAACCGCTTCAGCGGCAGCGACAGGGTACAAGATGCCAACCAGGTTTCAGCCGCCATTACTTCGCGTCTGATTGATCCTGAAACCGGCAAACAAAGGCTAAGATTCGATATCGGCGAGATTTTCTATTTCCGGGATAGAGAAGTCGGTTTATGCGGCGGTAACTATTACTCGCCATTATGCAGAATTAACAGGCCGATTGAAACCGGCAACTTTTCGAACTTGGTGAGTGAACTAAATGTCCAGTTTACGGATCATTTATCGGTTGACAGCGGTCTTCAATGGAATCCCGATATAAACGACGTCGTCAGAGGCGACGTCACGCTTCACTATATCAATCAGCCTGATGAGATTATCAATTTAGGTTATCGGTATAGAAAAAATACGGTAGTGACTTTTCCTGACCGGCGGAATGATATTATCCAGAGTGACATTTCATTCCATTGGCCTGTATACAATGACTGGTATGCGGTGGGTCGCTGGCAATACTCTTTGCTTAATAATGCCACGCGGGAGAGCTTCATTGGCATCGAAAAAGAAAACTGTTGCTGGCGTTTCCGCCTGATCGGTCGTCGCTGGGTTAACAGTGCCATCGTTAATGCATTTGGCGATACGGCTGTCAGTGATCTTGAGTTAAGCGCGCTCGATGTAGAAGGTGAAAGCCAGACTGGCGTGTTCTTCCAAGTAGAGCTTAAAGGCTTGACCGGCGTTGGAGAAAAACTGGATGAGTTCTTCCAGCAGAATATTTATGGTTATCGGAAACCGGAAAAATAATTTTCAGAAAATATGAAAAGATTGATTGTACCTGTACTGTTGTGTAGTTTATTTTTCAGCAGTTATGCCGCGCACGCTGAAGTGCTGGACAAAATTATCGCCGTCGTTGAGGATGATGTCATTCTTGACCGTGAACTGGAGCGGGAGGCGGCAGCTGTAAGGCAGCGGATCGAGGCATCCAACGCCGCTATGCCGCCGAGTTTTATCCTGCGCAAGCAAGTGCTGGAAAGAATGATTGTCGATAAGCTGCAACGTCAATTGGCCGAGAGAGCCGGCATTACGGTCGGTGAGGAAATGCTGAACAGCCAGGCAGCCGAGATCGCCCAAAGAAATAATATGGACCTGCCTGAGTTTCGGTCCGAACTGGAAAGGCAGGGCATCAGCTATCAAAGCTTTCTGGACAATATACGCAATGAAATTATTATCAGCCAATTGCGCGGCAGGGAAATAGGCGGACGCATTAAAGTGACCGACAAAGAGGTCGAGCACTACATGGAAACGCAGGACAAGATTGGCGAAGAGTCTACCCAATATCATCTCGGCCATATACTGATCGCCGTTCAGGAAGCCGCATCCGCGAAGGAAATACAAAAGGCCAAGGCTAAGGCCGATGGTCTGGTTGAAAAACTGCGCGCGGGCGAGGACTTCACCGAAGCCGCAATGACTCATTCAGATGGCGACAATGCCCTGAAAGGCGGTGATTTAGGTTGGCGGTCCATGGGCGATATACCGACCATGTTTGCCGAGGAGGTCGGTAAAATGAAGCCGGGCGATATAGCCGATCCTATCCGCAGCCCCAGCGGTTTTCATATCGTCAAGTTATTGGAGCAGAAAGGTTCCTTGGATCACCATATGGTAACCAAAACCAAGGTCCGTCATATTTTGATAAAAACCAATGAATTAATTGACGATGCGGAAGCAAGAAAACGCCTGCTCGCACTAAAAGAGCGGCTGGCCAACGGCGAGGATTTCGCAGCGCTGGCGCGTGCTCATTCTGATGATAAAGGCTCGGCAATAAAAGGCGGCGGCCTCGATTGGGTGGGACCAGGCGATCTGGTGAAGCCGTTCGAGGAAGCCATGACAAAACTGTCCGTCAATGAAGTCAGCGAGCCTGTGCAAACACAGTTCGGCTGGCATTTGATTCAAGTGCTGGATCGGGAAAACAAAGACAATAGTGCCGAGTTCAAAAAGAATCTGGTCAGGGACGCCATACGCAAACGGAAAATTGAAGAAGAAACCGAGCTTTGGGTGCGCAGGCTGCGTGATGAAGCATTTGTGGAAATTTATCAGGATAGGCTCTAAAGTATCGCGATTAACAGTGATCGATTGTAAAACAGGATGAATGACAGGAATAGTATAACGGCGGAGCCGATCAGCCAAACCGAACCGTTGAAAAATCGCTTGCAGCAGATTCTAAACAGCGAGAATCTGGAGCCCTATCGCGCATTACTCAGCGTTATAGCCGCTGAACTGGATGCGGATATCTTGGATTGCGCTGCGGCGCTGGTGTATTTAAATCAGCCGGAGGCAGCCAGACTTCCAGCTGCTTCACGGGAAGAGCAAAAGGCAGCGATAAGGATATTGCCGCCGCTTAATCTGCCGCCCATCAAGATGGTGCGTTATCGTCTGGATGTAGGGCGAATCCATCAGGTTACAGCGGAAGAAATCAAAAAGGTGCTGGTTGAAGAATCCGGTGTTGATAAAAATAATATCAACAGGGTGGATATACACGGTTTATATACTATTATTGAATTACCGGCCGGTATGCCGCCGGATATATTCCAGCACCTGAAAACGGTGGAAATCAATCAACAAAAATTGAACATCGCGCGGATAAAAGCGCGCAGCGGTAAAAAGCGCGGAAAAAGCAATTTTCGGCGGGGGGCGCGCCAGCGTAATCCTCAGCCGGATAGCCAAAGTTCGGATCTATCCGGCGTAGGCTGCTAAATACCGACATAAGGGTTATGGCGCATTTCCTCGCCAAATGTAGACATCGGGCCATGGCCGGGAATAAATGCGACCTGTTCACCCAAAGGCCACAAATTGTTTTTTATGGAACTGATCAATGTATGAAAATCGCCTTTAGGAAAATCGGTTCGGCCGATTGATCCTCTAAACAACACGTCGCCCACAATCGCCAGTTGGGATTGACGGTGGTAAAAAACCACATGGCCGGGCGTATGTCCCGGACAATGCAGGACCTCCAGCATTTCTTCGCCGAATGAGACCTTATCGCCATGCGCCAGCCAGCGTGTCGGCGTAAATTCATGACAGACAGGAAAACCGAAAGTCTGACATTGAGCCGCAATTGCATCAATCCAGAACTGGTCATCGCGGTGAGGACCGATAATAGGAATATCGAATAAAGAGGCCAGTTCATAAGTGCCTCCGATGTGATCGAGATGACCATGGGTCAGCAAGACAGATTCCAGCACCGCTTTTTCTTGCTTGACGGCGTCCAGAATCAAATCGACATCGCCGCCCGGGTCGACGACAGCGGCCTTGCCGGTTCGCTCGCAAATCAGTAAAGAACAGTTTTGCTGAAAAGCCGTGACGGGAATAATGCGGTATTTCATATCGGCAGACTATTAAATAAAAAAATTTTACCATCAACCTGCAAATATGCAGCGTATTAGATCAAATTCGGCGCCAAAAGTAGGTTAAAGAACAAAAAGCTGTTATTGTAATTACTATGACTACTATTCAATATATTGATACCCCGGAAAAGCTGAGCGCCCTGTGTCAGCAAATTTTAAAAGAGCCCTGGCTGGCACTGGATACCGAGTTTTTAAGAGAAAAAACCTATTTTCCAAAGTTCTGCCTGTTGCAGATCGCTACGCCCGAGTGGGTGGCTTGCGTCGATCCTATCGCATTGCCTGATTTGAGCGAACTCTTCGATGTCTTGTACAATCCTTCCATCGTCAAAGTTTTTCATTCCAGCCGGCAGGACCTGGAGATTTTCTATCAGTTAAAAGGATGTATTCCCGAGCCGATTTTCGATACGCAAATAGCCGCGCCCCTGCTTGGGTTTCAGGATAATCCCGGTTATGCCATGCTGGTTTCGAGCTTCCTGAATATCAATCTCAGTAAAGCCCATACGCGCACCGACTGGACCGTGCGCCCTTTAAGCGAGGAACAGTTGCGCTATGCCGCCGATGACGTGATTTATCTATGTCAGGTTTACATGATCATGTGCGAAAAGCTTCAGGAACTTGGACGTCTGGACTGGCTGAAAAGTGATTTTGAGTTATTGAAAGATTCTGAACTTTACCTGGTCTCGCCGGAAAAAGCCTGGCTGAAAGTCAAAGGTAAAAATAAACTGACAGGCAGACAGCTGTCGATCGTTCAGACATTATGCGAGTGGCGCGAACGTACCGCGCAGACTGAAGACAGGCCCAGAAGCTGGCTCATGCGCGATGATCTTTTGCTTGAGCTGGCCAAGCTTCAGCCCGACAGCGTCAACGCTCTGGCCAAGGTGCGGGGCATCAATGAGCGCACTGTCAACCGTTACGGAAAAGTGCTGTGCCAGTTGATCAATGAAGCCAGGCAGCGTCCGCCTATCCCTCTGAACGAGAAAGGCAGGCCTGCCAGAAAGACACAACAGCAGGAAGCCATACTGGACATTTTAACGGCATTGGTCAGAATACGGGCCGAGGAAAATTCGTTGAATCCGACCATCCTTGCCACACGCAAAGATCTGGAAGTGCTGCTGTTCAATGAGGATGACGACTGTCCGTTGCTGCATGGCTGGCGCTTTAGCATGGCCGGCAGGGAATTGGTCGGATTGCTGAAGGGCGATCTCTTGATCGGAATCGAATCCGACAAGCTCAATATAGTCAACAAAACATCTTTTGCTGATGCCGCTCAATAACCAAAGTATACATAGCATGGGCGGCATTCGAAATGCTGGGTTTAGCAGCCCGGACTGTCCCGCTGCCCTGCCAAAATCAAAGCGAAATCCACTGTAGGGTACGCATCGCGTACCTGTTCAGGGTTTTTCGGCACACCACAAGCGGAAAGGTACGCGGTGCGTACCCTACAAAGCTTTTCAAGCCGTACCTTGCCGCCAATATTTCCAAAGCCCATTCAAAATGTAACCGCCTCCTTTCGGCATAAATTTAAAAATATAGCCGCGTGCAGTAAAATAGCTGTCCCAAATTCTCCGTCGCGTTAGCGTCGGAGGTCTATTGTCTGCTGGATTCATGCCGGCCTTCATATAAAAGCAAATAAAAAACAGGAAGAAAAATTTATGAACACAACGGGGGCGACGTCTTTTTTGTCAAGAGACAGGACGATTGCAAAATCGGATTTTAATCGTTGGCTGGTTGCCCCTGCGGCCCTGGCTGTACATCTCTGCATAGGGCAGGTTTATGCGTTCAGCGTATTCAATTTGCCATTGACCAAAGTACTGGGCATAACCGAATCCTTGCCCGAGGACTGGAAATTGACAGAGCTAGGCTGGATCTTCAGTCTCGCCATCGTGTTTCTGGGGCTGTCGGCGGCTTTTGCGGGAAAATGGCTGGAGAAAGTCGGACCGCGTGTCACGATGTTCTGCGCCGCGCTGTGCTTTAGCAGCGGCTTCTTTATCTCCGCGGCCGGCGTCTGGCTGCATGCGATCTGGATGCTGTATGTGGGTTATGGCGTTCTGGGCGGTATCGGATTGGGGCTGGGGTATGTCTCTCCGGTTTCGACGCTGATCAAATGGTTTCCCGATCGCCGCGGCATGGCGACCGGGCTGGCGATCATGGGATTCGGCGGTGGCGCAATGATCGGTGCGCCTCTGGGGGTGTTTCTGATGAAGCATTTCGCTTCAGAAACATCGGTCGGCGTTGCGGAAACCTTCATGACGATGGGCGCGCTTTATCTGATTATCATGATGCTGGGCGCGTTTTCGATCCGGCTACCGACTGAAGGCTGGATGCCGAAAGGTTTTCAACCATCAGTCAAAAAAAGCAAGCTGATCACGAACAATCACGTGCATGTTGATCAGGCGCTGAAAACCCCGCAGTTTTACCTGCTATGGCTGGTATTGTGCCTGAACGTGACGGCAGGCATCGGCGTGCTGGGCCAGGCTTCGGCCATGAGTCAGGAGATGTTCAAAGACCAGTTCACGCCCGAAAGGGCCGCGGCGTTTGTCAGCCTCCTGAGTTTGTTCAATATGGGCGGGCGCTTTGTCTGGTCCACGCTGTCCGATTACTTGGGCAGGAAAAATACCTATTTCATATTCTTCGTTCTGGGCTGCGCTCTGTATTCCAGCGTGCCTTATACCGGTCAGATGCACAATGTCGCACTGTTTGTCGCCTGTTATGCGGTCATCATGAGCATGTACGGCGGCGGATTCTCAACCATACCGGCTTATCTAGCCGATATTTTCGGCACCAAGTACGTCGGCGCGATTCACGGCAGATTGCTGACAGCCTGGTCGACGGCCGGCGTCGCAGGTCCCGTGCTGGTCAATTATCTGCGCGAAAGCCAGATTGCGCAGGGCGTTGCCAAGGCCGATGCCTACAATATGACCATGCATATTATGGCCGGGATATTGGTGGTGGGCTTTTTGTGCAACTTGGCTATCAAGGCCGTTGATGAAAAGCATCATATCAAGCACGATGAAGTCAATGATGAATATGATAGTCTGTAGTCAATAAATTGAATAGCGAACCACGAAGAAAAACAAGGTTGAGCTTCGCTCTCTGTGTTCTTCGTGGTTATGACACTAATAGATATGGCTCATACGGCGCCTGGAAGCGTGACCGCAAGGCCGATCAGTCATGAGCCGCCAGCGGATGGTGCACGACATTTTCCTGAGCGATCACTTCCTCTGGCGTCGGCTTGCCTTCAACTGCGCATTTGATTGCCTGCATTGTGGCTTCGTAATTCCAATCCTGAATTTTATCGTCGTCCTTAGCGTCCCAGTGAATAAAAACGCCGACACTAATAAAGATATCGCCGGCTTCTTCCAACGGTATGATGCCGGCTTTTACACTGTCAACGACTGCTTTGGCGACGCCTCGCTGGGCCGGGCCGAACATTTGCGTGGCCTGTTTCGCGTCTTTGATTTCCACTTTATTAAACAAGATGGTATTGGGCTTGGCCATGAGATTGGGAGCTACCAGCGCCAATAAAGCGTTATCCCCGCGTTTTTGATTGGTCAGCGCAATACAGAACGCCGTTTCCGCAGCACTACCCCGCGGCCCCATGACCAAATCGACATGCGCCACTTCATTACCTTCACCTACAAGAGCTTCACCTACCAGTACTTTGTCTATTTTTGACATTTTCATTTCAGCTTCTCCTGTTAAGTTCATGAATTGAGCTTCAATTATTAAAGACAGATAGCCGGCCGGATTAGTTTCGGACGGGCAAGCTGTCACGCCGAAGAACGCAGGCGCTTTGACGTCGTTTTTCTGACCAGATAACCCACCATTCTGTCGAAATACTCATGCATGAATAGCGCCGATAAGATCAGCGCCGTGCCGGCCGCGATTTTCATGGTCAGCGGTTCATGGTTGACCGTATGGCCCAGCATGAGCGCGAGCACCGGCGAGAGCAGCGTAATCAGGGCGACGCGCGTTGCGGCCAAGTGAGCTAGCACATAGTAATAAAGCACGAAGCCGATGGTTGTCGCGATAACGCCCAGATAGATGATTGAAGCCAGACTGGCAAGCGGCAATGACGCCGGCCATTGCCCGTCAGCCAGCCGCCAGGTCAGCCAATAAGCCGGTACGGCCAGCAGCAGGCCGCCGGCCACCTGCGACAATGCCGGCAGTTTCGCCTGAATGCGCTGCACCCAGACGGCGCTGGCCGATTGCAGGAGGGCGGCAACCAGCACGCCGGCAATGCCCAGCGCTGCCTCCTGTCCGAGTTGCAAGGCCGAACCGAACATGACAGCCAGGCCACCGACACCGAAACCGTAAGACAGCAATTTGCCCGGCGTCAGACTGCGTTCTTTTAGCCATATCGCCGACAGCAACGCCGTGATCAACGGCGACAAGCCGAATATCACCGAAACCCAGCCGGAAGGAATGAACTGCGCGGCCCAGTAAACCGCCAGCATGGAGCAATAGATTTGCAGGGCCACAGCCAGATAAGTCCGCCTGGCCTTGCTATGCCAGGCCAGGCGCTGCCGCCTGAGCAACAGCAGCATGGCCACGCAGACGATGCCGATGCTCATGCGGCCCGTCGCACCGAGCAAAAAGCCCGGACCTTCACCGCTCCATTTGATAGCCAGCGGCGTAGTGGCCCAGATTAAAATGATACTGATGTAGGCTAGAAGGATGCGCATCAGATTAAATTGTTGATGGTAAACAGGTTGTCAGACATTCTATTCAAGGTAGAAAAGATTGATAGGAAGGGTTTAAATAAACTCTCTTTAATCAGGAACTTGATGTTTTTTTGAGATTCCAATAATCATAAAATTTATCCAGACCACAATCTGCATAAATAGGTGATCAAGATGGCGACACGCAACACGAAAATAACCGAATCCAGTTATGAAGCCGCTCGCGAGTATTTGCAACGACAACTGGAAATACATTCCTGGTGGCCCACAGAACAGCCGGGACTGGCCCGGCAAGAGTTCAAACTGATGCAAGGCGATCCGCGCGCACTTAATGTCTGGTGCAAAAAATGGCTTGATTCCGGACAGATGCGGCAACTGTCCAAGGCCATGCAGAACCATGATTGAACAGTCAGCCATCTGTGTCTTGTCTTCAAGCCGTCTTTTTACGCGCGACGAGCACGCCGTCCCGTGTCGGGTTGATAAAACTGTCAAAATCGGGATCGTTGAAGATTAACAGGTTGTGCTCCTGTATGGCCTCGGTCCAGCCCGGCACAATGTCGACAAAATTTTCCGCGGCCACGCGGCCATGCCAGAGCACATTATCGGCGATATACAGGCCGCCGGGGCGGATGCGGTCTCTGGCCATTCTCCAGACTTCCGGATAATCGCCCTTGTCGACGTCGTTATAGCAGATATCGAACAACCCTTCGGTTTGCGCGAAGATATCCTGCGCAAGCCCGGTATGGAAATCAATCCTGTTCCATAAACCGGCGGCGCTGAGATAGCCATGCGCTTTCTGACGGTTGATGGCATCGCCATCACTGCAGATCACCCTGCCTTCAAGGCCTGTCGCGCGCGCAAACCAGTAAGCCGAATAGCCGTAACCGCTGCCGAATTCGAAAATGCGCCGGGCGCCGATGCTTTTCGCCAGCGTTTCCAGAAAAATACCCACCAGACGATCAACGATAGGGAAATTATTCTGCCTCGCGTACTCCTCCATTTCAATTAACACAGGATGATCGGTAGGGCCGGTCAGGCTGCGCATATAGTTCTCGATGGCCGGATTGACCGGGACGATAACGGAAGGATTGGATATCGTGGGTGACTTGTTGGTCATTATCTGTGCCTCGCTATGAAATGATGAATTTGATCGTATTTTATTATTTCTGGTGCTATGCGGTAAATTTGCTCATCAAAGCTTCAATCTGACACTGTAAGGCCCCGGTTCGTTTTGCAGCCCGTAAAAATTAATGCCGTTCTTGCTACGATCAGAACTTAAAGCAGCGATTCAAAGTCACAGGCCATAATGGCCGGAGGGTTGCTTTATGATGGTAAATAAAGAAGTTTCCGATAGATTGAGAGAGATTGCCAGACTGCTTGAAGAGCAGGGGGCCAATCCGTTTCGTTCGACCGCCTACCTGCGGGCCGCGATCACGATTGACGAACTCGACCGGCCGGTGTCCGAGATCGTCGAAAAGGAGGGCATTGACGGCCTGGACGCACTGCCCGGCATCGGCGCTGGCATTGCCCGCTCGGTCTGTGAATACGTGACCACAGGCCGTATGAGCCGGCTGGACAGCCTGAGAACCGGCCATGATCCCATCGAACTGTTTGAACAGATTCCGGGCATCGGCCCGACCCTGGCGCATCGGTTGATAGAAACGCTGCATGTCGATACGCTGGAGGAACTGGAAATGGCCGCGCATGAAGGACGGCTGGCGGCCGTGCCAGGCTTTAGCAGAAACAAAACCGAAATGATCCAGGCTTGGCTGGACCGCATCCTGGGCTATCGCCGTCCACGCAAAAGACTGCAAGCGCCTGCCGTCGAGGTGCCGATCGAATTGCTGCTGGAAATCGATTTTCTCTACCTGACCAAAGCCGACGAGGAAGAACTGCCGAAAATCGCGCCCAGGCGCTTCAACCCGTCCGGCGAGGCCTGGCTGCCGATCATGCACAAGACCCGCAACGGCTGGCATTTTACGGCCTTGTATTCGAACACGCCGCGCGCCCATCAGCTCAACCAGATCAAGGATTGGGTCGTCATTTACTTTTATGACGACCAGCATCATGAAGGGCAATATACCGTCGTTACCGAAACCAAAGGCCCGCTGCAAGGTAAGCGCGTAGTCCGGGGCCGGGAGCGCGAATGCCGCGAATATTATGCCCAACGGTCGTCTGCTTTGAATGCGGGCTGATTGCTGAACCGCAATCCGTCACTTTCCTTTAATGCTTTGCGCAGCGGCAATCACCGCTTGTCCCAATGCCAGACCGCCGTCGTTCATCGGATAGCGCTGCGGCGACAGCACGGTTTTGCCGTCCCGCCGTAGTTGCTGAGACACCGCTTCCAGCAGCAGCCGGTTCTGAAATACGCCGCCGCTGAGCACAATACTGTCCGTGCCGGCCTGGCGGCAGAGCCGGTTCAGCAGTTCGACGGTCGCGGCGATCAGGCTATGTTGAATGCGGGCGGCGATGCGGGCTTTATCCGTGCTGCCGTTGAGATCGGCCAGAACGGCTTGCCATAAGCCTTGCCAGCTTAACACCAACAGGCCGCCGCCGTTATCGATAGCCCAGGCTTGCGGATAGGGCTGTTCGCCGGAAAACAGCGGCGCTGCCAGTGCTTCCAGCGCAATCGCGGCCTGGCCTTCGTAATGGACCTGTTCGCCGTGCAGATCCAGCGCGGCGGCAAAGGCGTCGAACCAGCGGCCGCAGGAACTGCTGGGCGGCGAATTGAGATTTCTGGCAATCATCGCCGACAGCGTGTCCAACGGTTTGCCGGCCAGCAGTTTGATGATGTTCAGCTCGGCGAATTCCTGGCGCAGCATCGGCCAATCGAAATAATGCCGCAGTTGCGCATAAGCGTTGCGCCAGGGTTCGCGCATGGCCTGGGCGCCGCCGGGCAGGGCGATGGGCTGGAAATGGCCGAGCCGGGCGCAGTTCCGGTAATCGGCCAGCAAAAATTCGCCGCCCCATAACGTACTGTCATCGCCCAGGCCTAAGCCATCGAAGATCGCACCCAACACCGGGCGCGTGTCTAGGGGTACGCCATGCTCGGCCAGACAGGCGGCCAGATGGGCATGATGATGCTGCACGGCGATCAACTGCGCCTGCTCGGTTGCCGCCAAGGCTTGCCCGTATTGCGTGGATAGATAATCCGGATGTAGATCGACAGCGATGCGTTTGGGGCTAAAACCGAATAACTGCCTGTACAGCGCGACGGCATGACGGTAATCGTGCTGCACGGCGGCGCTTTCCAGGTCGCCGACATGCTGGGAAACGACCGCCTGGCCGTTCTTCAGCAGACAGAAACTGTTTTTCAATTCCGCGCCCATTGCCAGAATGTTATCGGCCGCTTCAAAACCGGCCGGCAAGGCCAGCGCTTCCGGACTGTAACCGCGCGCGCGCCGCAGCAGCCGGATGTCGCCGTCCATGATCCGAACTACCGAATCATCCAGCCGGTTGACGATGGTCCGGTCATGCAGCAGCCAATAATCGGCGATGCCGGCCAGCTTTTCCCGCGCCTCGTCGTTGTCCGTGCATTGCGGTTCGTCGCTGACATTGCCGGAAGTCAGCACGATGGGCGCGGCCAGTTCCTGCATCAGCAGACTGTGCAAAGGCGTATAGGGCAGCATGAAGCCCCGCTTATCGTCATCCGGCGCGATGCCGGGCGCCAGCGCCATGCCATGCGCGGCCAGCAATACGATCGGTGCGGCCTTGTCAGGCAGAGCCCGCATTGCCTGCTCGTTCAGCCGGGCATGGCGGGCTATCGTTTCCGCATCGCGGGCCATCAACGCAAACGGTTTGGCATGGCGCCGCTTGCGTTGCCGCAGTCGCGCAACCGCATCGGGATCGGCGGCATTGCAGGCCAGATGAAAACCGCCCAGGCCCTTGATCGCGACGATAAAACCCTGGCGGATCAGCTCGGCCGTGCGCGTCAGCGGGTCGGTGCCAGCCAGCGCTTGCCGGCTGCGATCCTCCAGCCACAGTCTGGGTCCGCAGTCGGGGCAGCAGTTAGCCTGGGCGTGGAAACGGCGGTCGCTTGGATCGTCATATTCCTGCCGGCAGCGCGGGCACATCACGAACTCCGCCATGCTGGTGCGGCAGCGATCATAGGGCACGCCCCGGATGATGGACAGCCGCGGGCCGCAATGCGTGCAATTGGTGAACGGATAGCGGTAGCGGCGATTGGCGGGGTCGGCGATTTCGGCCAGACAGTCGGGACAGGTGGCGGCATCGGCGGCGATCGGGGTTTGGGCGCTGCGGTCTTCGCGGCTGGCAACGATACGGAACTCGTCATCCGGCATGCCATTTAAATCCTGCACCTCCAGGCTGTCGAGCCGGGCCAGCGGCGGCAGTTGCAGCGGAATCCGGCGGACGAAGGCGTCCAGATCCGCCTCATTGCCGAAGGCGTGGATCATCACGCCCTCGGCGTCGTTCCACACCGAGCCGGTCAGCCTGTAAAGCCGGGCCAAATGCCAGATCGCCGGCCGAAAGCCTACGCCCTGCACCACGCCGCGCGCCCGGATCGCTTTGCCGGGCATCAGCAGATACGCGGCAACTGCTCGCCGACCGGCCAGTCGACGATGCGCCGCCCGCCGAAGGCTGTGGTCATCTGCACGAAACCGTGCTCGTCGGCGATGACTTCGCCGATGATCGCGGCATCGCGGCCCAGCGGGTGCCGTTGCATTACCGCCAGCAGGCGTTCGGCGGCATCGGGGGCGCAGATGCAGACCAGCTTGCCTTCGTTGGCGACATACAGCGGGTCCAGGCCGAGGATTTCGCAGGCGGCTTTGACTTCCGTCTTTATAGGAATCCGCGTCTCGTCAATGACCATGCCGACTTCGGATTGCTGGGCCAGTTCGTTCAGGGCCGTTGCCAGGCCGCCGCGGGTCGGGTCGCGCAGGCAGTGAATAGCGTCCGGCGCGGCGGCGACCATCTCGGCGACCAGGCCGTTCAGCGCGGCGGAGTCGGAGACGATGCTGGTGCCGAATTGCAGATTTTCCCGCCCGGCCATGATGGCGACGCCGTGATCGCCGATCGAGCCGCTGACCAGAATCGCGCAGCCCGGCCGTGCGCGGTCGCCGGAAATAGTGACGCCCTCCGGCACGATGCCGACGCCGGTCGTGGTAATGAACACGCCGTCGCCCTTGCCGCGTTCCACGACTTTGGTATCGCCGGTAACGATAGGCGTGCCGGCCCGTTGCGCCGCGGCGGCCATGCTGACGACGATTTTTTCCAGATCGGCCAGCGGCAAGCCTTCTTCCAGGATGAATCCGGCCGCCAGATACAACGGCCGCGCGCCGGACATCGCCACATCATTGACGGTGCCGTGCACTGCCAGCGAGCCGATGTCGCCGCCGGGAAAAAACAGCGGCGATATCACATGGCCGTCGGTACTGATCACCAGCCGTCCCGCCGGTACGTTAAACAGCGCCTGGTCGTTGCGTTGCCGCAGCAGGTCGTTGTCGAAATACCTGACGAACAGCTCGTCGATCAGCTGAGCCATCGCCCGCCCGCCACCGCCGTGGCTTAGGTCGACTTTGCCGGTTTTTAGGTTCAGGGGGGAGGTGTAGGGCTTGGGCATTGAATGGATTCTCGTAATTAAAAAATGCCGCTTTCGCGACGGATTAAATTCATCCTAAAGTTTGAGAAAGATCAAATGTAGGGTACGCACCGCGTACCATTTTCAACTATAAGTCATCCGAATTCTAAAAAAGGTACGCGATGCGTACCCTACCTGCTTTAAGGTCAACCTGACTTACGGCTCAACCTCCCATAAGACCAATACGCCGCACAAGCTCCTTCCGACGACACCATGCAAGAGCCCATCGGATTTTCCGGCGTGCAAACCGTGCCCAGCAACTTGCAATCCTGCGGCTTTTTTGCGCCGCGCAGGATGGCGGGACATTCGCAGCCTTTGACGTCGGCGGCCTGGATCGCGGGTAGGCTGAAGCGCTGCTCGGCGTCGAAGTCGGCGTAGTCGGCCTTCAGTCTTAATGCGCTGTCGGCGATCAGGCCCAGGCCGCGCCATTCGAATTGCGGCCGCAACTCGAATATTTCCCGCATCAGCGCTTGCGCTTTCAGGTTGCCTTGCCGGGTGACGGCGCGGCTGTACTCGTTTTCGACCTCATGCCGTCCTTCGTTGAGCTGGCGGATCAGCATCAGCGCCGACTGCATGACGTCCAGGGGTTCGAAACCGGCAATAACGACGGGCTTGGCATAGCGTTCGGCAAACGGCTCATAGGCCTGGCTGCCGATGATCGTGCTGACATGGGAAGGTCCGAGAAAGGCGTCAATCGCAACCGGCTGCTGCGCGTCCAGTATTGCCTGCATCGCGGCGGGCGTCAGCACGTGGTTGCAGAACACCGAGAAATTGGTCAGCCGTTCGGCCTGCATCTGCTGTATCGCGACGGCGGTCGGGGGCGTCGTGGTTTCAAAACCGATGGCGAAAAACACCACGGGCCGATCTGGATTTTCGCGGGCGATTTTCAGGACGTCCTGCGTGGAATAAACCATACGGATGTCGCAGCCGCCGGCCTTGGCTTTCAGCAGGCTGTTGCGGCCGGTGGCCGGCACCCGCATCAGGTCGGCATAGGTGCAGAGTATCACGTCATGCTGTTCGGCCAGTTGGATCGCGTTGTCGATGCGTCCGGTCGGCAATACGCAGACCGGGCAGCCGGGGCCGTGGATGAATTCGACATTGGCCGGCATCAGGTCCTGCACGCCGTAACGGAAAATGGCATGGGTATGGCCGCCGCAGAATTCCATCAATCGGTAGTGCCGGTCGGGATCGACAGTTTGCGCGATGGCCCGGGCCAGTTGCCGGGCCAGGTCTTGCTGTCGGAACTCGCTGATGTATTTCATGGGTTGAGCGTCAATCCGGCTTCGGCGAACAAGGCCAGGGTTTTTAGGGCTTCGTCCTCGTCGATTTTATTCAACGCGTAACCGACGTGCACCAGTACGTAGTCGCCGACAGCAACATCATCGACGAGGGCCAGCGACACTTCCACCCTGACATTGTCGACCGATGCGGTCGCTATGTTAGTGACGGGGTCGAGGGCGATGATTTGGGCGGGTAAAGCCAAACACATGAATTTCGGTTTCCTAAAATGCAGGGTACGCATTGCGTACCATTTTCAAATTGCCCATTAAAAGTTTCCGCGATGCCAAGGCAAAGCCAAAAGGTACGCGATGCGTACCCTACGGATATGCATTGAACCAACGCTGAACGGTTCGGACGGGGCAGCATGCCCTGTCCGGCTTGGTACGCAGTGCGTACCCTACGGTAGCGAGCATTAAGCATATCCAATGCGCTGCAATTCCAATTCGGCCTTGAGCCAGCGCAGCCAGTTGTCTATGCCTTCGCCGGTCTTGGCCGACAATGACAGGACCTTGATGCGCGGATTGACCTGTTTCGCATACTGTATGCATTGCTCGCTGTCGAAATCCAGGTACGGCAGCAGGTCGGTCTTGTTCAAGATCATCAGGTCGGCGGCATGGAACATGTCGGGGTATTTGATCGGCTTGTCCTCGCCCTCGGTGACCGACAGAATCACCACTTTGTGCGCTTCGCCCAGATCGAACGACGAAGGGCAGACCAGATTGCCGACGTTTTCGATGAACAGCAGGCTATGGTCGCTCGGCTGCAGGCTTGCTAGCGCATGCCCGACGCGGTGCGCATCGAGATGGCAGCCTTTGCCGGTATTGATTTGCACCGCCTGCACGCCGGTGGCGCGGATGCGCTCGGCGTCGCGGGCGGTTTGTTGGTCGCCTTCGATCACGGCGATGTCGGCGTCGCCCTGCAGCCGGGCAATGGTTTCGGTCAACAGCGTGGTCTTGCCGGAGCCGGGGCTGGAGACCAGATTCAACGCCAGCATGCCGCGTTCATTGAAGTAGCGGCGGTTTTCGGCGGCATAACGGTTATTCTTGGCCAGAATATCCTGTTCGATCTGCACCATGCGCAGCCGGCTCAAACCCGGCGCATGGGCATGTGCCGCACCGTGTTCGTGGTCATGGTCGTGATGATGGTGATCATGGGAATGGCCATGATCGTGCGAGTGGGAATGGCCCTCGCCGCAGCCGCATACGCCGCACATTATTCTACCTCCAGTTCTTTGATTCGCATTTGATCGCCGCCATTGACCTGCAATTGATGACTGCCGCAGTGCGGGCATTGATCGTATAACTGCTGCACGGCCACATTGCGCCCGCACGGCAAACACCAGGCCTGGCCCGGCACTTCGATAATTTCAAGGCGGGCCTGGTCGGCCAGCGAACCTTGTACGACAATATCGAAACTGAAACGCAACGCCTCGATCTCGACGCCGGCAAGCGCTCCAATTTCCAGCCAGACCGTCTTGACTTTCCGGTATTGCTGGGCTTCCGCCTGTTGCTCCAGTATTTGTAAAACGCTTTCGCAAAGCGACATTTCATGCATGGCTGTCCGTCAGCTTTAAATTGTAAAGTACGCAGGGGTCTACTGAGTTGATCAGAAGTTCCGCCTGCCGCCGCAGGTCGTTCGGGCCTTCGGCCTTCAAGTGTTTCAAGCCTTGGGCGACGACGCCTTCGGGATGGAAATTCCATTCGGTAGGCGCGGCGATTCGGTAATCATACACCCGCCCATGCCGCAGTTCCAGACGATGAATCAATAGGCCGCGCGCCGCCTGAAGCTGGGCCAGACCAATGCCGCCGGTGCTCGAGACGATTGCAGGGGCAGGCTTTTGCTCTATCCCACGGCTTAACCGCAGCGGTATCGCCGCCACTTCCAGCAAACGGGCCACGAAGCGCACCATCAGGCCGTTGCCGTAATGGTGTTGCAAGCCGGCGATGAGCGGATGCGAACGTTGCCGCGTCAATGGCGTCGTTTCAAAGCAGCGGCCTTGCCAGTGCGGCGCCCGGCAGAACGCCGCCAAATCTTCCTGCTGCATCTGCCGGTTCAAGGCATCCGCCTCGAGCTCGGGCAGACAGTCGACCTCGTTTTGTCCGATTGCCGTCCAGTTCCGGTTATACAAATCGTTCAGCAGGCAGGCCGGCAGCGCCTCGTTTTGGCTCAGCCAGTCGCAGAGCTGCGTTTCGCAAGCCAGCGTCCGAAAATCGGCAAGCCGGCCGTTAAAAATCGCGGCATCAATGAGCGCTTCCAATTCGGCTGTCAGTTGCGTCAATTGCACGGCATCGATGTCGAGGCAACTGTCGAGCTTGTATGCCTCGCCGTGCCGGAACAAATGCCGCTTGAAAAGCGCATCGAATTTAAGCAATGCCGCCAGGGCTTTCTTATCCGGGGGCAGTCCGATTAGGCCCGGCCAATCCAGCAGAATCCGCCAGGCGTGTTCGCGCAGAGTCTCCAGTTGCACCAGCAGGTCGCGGGCCGCATCGGACTCAGGCTCGGCTGTCATGCCCAGCGCGGCGCGGCAGGTCAGCAGGGCGACACAGGCTTGGGCATTGCCGCACAGCGTAAACAGCAGCGGTACGATGTCGAGGATCTGTTCCGGCGTTTTGCCGAGCAATACCAGGGGCGCTATGTCAGGCCGGGTGGATGCGATTCGCGCTCCGCTAGCCTGGCCGGCGCGGTGATACAATTCGATGTGGACAGTTCCGTCCGGCGTCATTTATGGCCTCCGAGAGCGCCGCGCAGCAGATCCCGGCGGCTGACAGTGCGCGGACTAGGAGTAGTCAGCAAGCCCTGCAAGGCGGCTTGTGCCGCCGTGAGCGCCATACCCTGATCCTCGAATTGAAACATTGGCGAGAACAAGGAACACTGTGCGTATGGGCCCAGCTGCGCTTCGCTGGCCAAAGTGAATTCGAAGGCGCCGTAGGGATAGCGCCGCACGAGTTTGCTGCCGGGAAGCTGCTGACGCCATTCGCTGTCCGGTCCCGGCAACAACAGCAGATTCATGAACCAGGGCGTGATCAACACGCCCAGCCAGTCTTCGTTAAAGCGAGTAAAGCCGACGGCCTGCACAGAGAGCGCGGGGTTAACAATAGGCACCTCGCGCAGGCGCGTTGCCAGAATACCGTTGAATACCGTTTCCAGCGTGCGGCTGATTTGTTCGCTATCCTGCCACTGCATGCTCAGTCGTCCAGCACCAGAAAATCCTGCTTCGGAGCGCCGCACTGCGGGCAGCTCCAGTGTACGGGCAACTGTGAAAAAGCCGTGCCGGGCTGTATTTGCCAGACCTCATCGCCGTCTGCCGGATCGTAGACATGCCAGCAGATTTTGCATTCCAACCGCGTTTCTGTCGGCAATCCCGAGGCATCGCCGCCAAAGGGGCCGGCGAAAAAGGCGGTGCTCATAAATACACCTTCAGTATTTCCTGCAGCCGCTCACGGCTGTCTTCTATGTCTTCCGGCGAGGCGCAGGCGACGCTGGGCACGTCGCTGACTTCCAGGGTATTGAGGATCAGGGTGTCCTGTGAATTGAAATACTGCACCCACCAGACGAAGCGGGTGCCGGTTGCGGTGATCCGGCAGTTGCCGTAGCCTCGAGACAGTATCGTCACTGAGCCCCGGCCCAGCCGTTGTTCCAGAAACGCCAGGTCCTGCTCGGTTTGCGGCAACAGGCTCAAGTTGATGATATGCGCCTCGCCGCCCGGCCGGTATCCGGCGATTTTGGCGTTGAGTTCGGCCAGCAGCGGCGGGGCATTCATCACGCCCGGCGGCAACGCGGTCCAGCCGGTGTCGATTCGGCTGGCCGCGCCATTAAAAGCCGATTGAATTATTTGTCGCGGAATAATGCCGATTTCCACCGTATCGGCGACGATCTGCTGCCGGGCATCCAGTTGCTGCAAGCGCCAGACGCCTGCCAGCGCCGACTCCTGAATGCGGATGTTACGTTCGCCGGAGCAGATCAGGCTGACTTCGCCTTCGCCGAGCAGTTCGTTGATGAATTGCCGATTGGGCTGATCCAGCGTTGTCAGGTCAATAGGCTCGGAAACCAAAGGGAACACAGCCAGATCCTGTTCCAGTTGCCGCAATATATTTTTTGCCAGCTCCAGATCCGCCGGGTTTAAATCCATTGAGAAACGCGGCATGCTGTAGGTCGCCATTTCCTGCGGCATTTGCAGGTAGTCCAGCTCGATGCCGCCTTCTTCCGCAGGTTGGCTGCCTGGGCCGAAAATTGGGAGGGAGATTGAGTTCATAGTTTCAGGTTTATTGATTCACTTGCTGGCTATTAATGTAGGGTACGCACTGCGTACCTTTTCCAAATGTTCCAGGCATTCCAAAGCCTAAACAAAGGTACGCAATGCGTACCCTACGGGTTCCAAAATTCATCGTGCCCCGCAGACTTTGTCCAGATCGAAAACCGGCGGCTCGCCGGGTGCGGCGGTCAGAATCCGCGCGGTTTCCTGTCTGTATTCCTGCCAGTCCTTGATGCCGCTGATGGCGCCTAAATACTCGCCGTTACGCAAAAACACCAGCGAGGGCCATCCGGTAAAGCGAAAACGTGCCTGCAATTCCCGCTCTATGGGCCTGGCGATGACCGCAGCCTGCAGCCGTCCGCTAAATGCCTTGATCAATTCCGGCAGGATCACCGCGACGTCATTGCTTTCCGGAAAATGCAGCGGATCATTGCAGAAAAACAGCACGACAGTTTCATTACCGTAAACGAAATGATCGTAACTGTCCGCATCCAGAAAAGGATAGCCATATCGGGTTTGCAATTGGGCAATCAATGGCGATGTCATGGTTTTAAAAACTCCGGCAATTGGGGTTCTCTGTCGACCAGGTCGGCAAATAAATGATCTATCTGGCTGTCGCCCTGCATCGCCAGATGCAGGGCTTCCAGCGCATCGGCGATCTGCCGGGCTTTTTGTTCGCTGAGCACTTCCCGGGCGGTGCCGAGAAAAACCAGCAGCCAGGCGCCAGCCGGCTGCGGGCCGACCAGCATCATGTCGATCAGGCTTTCCTGGCCGCGGTAGATGCAGAGCGCCGATTCGCCGCGCGGCTCGATAATTTGCATGGGAATGCCGATGCACATCAGTATTTGCCCCGATAATCGACATCGACCTGCAAAGCGTTTTCGTCCGCAGGTTGCGGCGGGCGCACCTCAAACGCATCGGACAGCAGGATGCGCTCGTCGCCGATGCGGCAGGCCTGATCAGCCGTAGGCCGTTCTTGTTCGTAGCGTTGCATGTTCAGCACCGGATCGGCCAGATCGTCCTCTGTGTCGGTTGTTTCAGCCGTAATGCCGAAATCCTTCAGAAAGCCAAGCGCCATGTCGATCGCCGGCTGGATTTGCGCCTTGACCGATGGCCGCAAGCTGCCGCCGTAGTCCTCAAGTTCCTCCGGCTGTACGCCGACCAGCAGCAAATGCCGGGGATAACTGCCCAGCATTTGCGCCATCGCCAGCACTTCCTGAAAGCCGGTTTGATGCAGACTCATTTTCTTGGCGCCGAGAAACTGCGGCACATCATCATTTTCGATCCGTTTCAGCGTGCCGGGCGGCAAGCCGTAATCGATCGCATCGAATACGACCAGGACATCGGCGACCTGCACATGTTCAACCAGATAAACGCCTTGCGTACCGCCGTCCATGACTTTGACCTGATCGGGAAAACGGTAGCGTTTCTGCAGGCGCTCGATCACCCGAACGCCGAAGCCTTCGTCGGCCCACAGCACATTGCCAATGCCTAATAGCAGAATGTTCATGGTCAATGGCTACCGTCCAGCGGTTTATCGTCTTTGAAAGTGCGCCAACCGGTCGCCATCGTCGACAGAATGCTCTGCCGGGACAGTTTATCCTCGCGCACGGCGACGTAAATATGGATCAGCACGAAGCATATGATCAGCCACATGACCAGATGATGCCAGCTGTGCAGGCTTTGGCTGTCGCCGAAAACCGGCAGCACCCAACTGCTGAACAGCACGTATTGCCAGCTGCCTTGCCCGGTGCCTTCGCCGTACAGTGCAAAGCCGGTCACGATCATGAACAGCGTGCCCCAAACGAAGGCGAAATGCATGGCCAGCAACGCCAGGGGATTATGGCCGACATACTTGCGCGGTTCCTTGACGAGCAGGGCATACCACAGGATTTCATGGCCGACGCCTTGCCAGAAATCGCGTGACAAGAGCGGCGGCAGGAAGATTTGCCGGGCATGCTCGTTGCCGGCATAGGCCCAGTACAGCCGGAACAGCAGGCCTATCGCCAACAGATAGCCGGCGGCGAAATGCACAAACCTGACGTAGCCCATCAGAAAGTGATCGAACGCTTCGCCGTCCACCGACGCGGGCGGATCGGCGATCAGGTAGCCGGTGATGATCAAGGCGACAATGACCAACGCGTTCAGGCCGTGCCATAGCCGTACCGGTTTTTCGTAGACATAAACGGCTTGAGTAGGGGATGAGGAATCAGTCATGGCGTCTTCCTCATGCGAACAACAGCCAGGCACCGGTCAGGCCGGTCAGAGTCCCGTAAACGCGGAGCAAACCGGCCGCATTGGCGCGCCGGGCAAGCAAGCCCAACATCAGGCCGGAAAAGTGCAGGACCGCCGTGCCTGAGATGATTCCGGCAATATAGCTATACGCCGATGCGGCAGTCGGCATTTCACTGCCGTGTGCCAGTCCGTGCATGGCGGCAAAGACGGCAATCGAAAGCAGGATCAGCGTCTTGGGCAGTTTGCCCGTTCCGAAGCCGAGCGCTATGCCGACCGATAACAGCGACACCAGTATAGCCGTCTCGACATGGGCGAAGCTAAACCCGGCCAAACCGAGCAGCGCCCCGGCGGCCATGCCTGACAGAAACAGGCCGATTGTCTGCTTGGCAAGCAGGCGGGGCTGGCTGCTCGCCCATAATCCCAGGCCGAGCATCACCAGAAAATGGTCCAGGCCCAGAAACGGATGCTGGAAACCGTCGCTGAAACCCTCGGTCGGCAGCAGGCCGGTATGCGCCGATGAGGCCTGTGAAAATGCGGCCAGACCGGCCAGCGATAAGCATTGCAATTTGATTCTGTTCATAAATCGGATTCCTTAGCGAACTTTGACTTGGGTTAATTCGGCGCCGTCCGGGCTGATGATATGCGTGGAGCAGGCCAGGCAAGGATCGAAACTGTGCAGGGTGCGCAGGATTTCCACCGGTTCTTCGGGACGTTCCACTTTGGTATTCAGCAAGGCGGCTTCGAAAGCACCGATGTTGCCTTGGTCATCGCGCGGCGAACCGTTCCAGGTGGTCGGCACCACGCATTGATAATTGGCGATTTTGGTGTTTTCGATATGCAGCCAATGCCCCAGCGCACCGCGCGGCGCTTCGGTAAACCCGACGCCTTTGACGCTGCTCGGCCAGGTTTCCGGGTCCCAGCTCTCGACGTTGGCTGTGGCCAGATCGCCGGCTTTGATGTTGGCGATCATCTTGTCCATGAAATAGCGCATCTTGCCTGCCGCCCATTGTGCTTCCAGGCCGCGGGCCGCGGTTCTGCCCAGGGTCGAGAACAGGGCCGTGACTGGCACGTCCAGCGTTTTCAGGACGAAATTGATCTGCTCGGTGATTTCCTTGTTGCCTTGTGCATAGCCGATCACATAGCGGGCAAGGGGGCCGACTTCCATCGCATGGCCGCGCCAGCGCGGGGCCTTGATCCAGGAGTATTTGGCGGACTCGTCCAGTTCCTCGATGTGGGTGCGGCTGCCTTTGGTTTTCGGACCTACGCGGTAATTGGGTTCGGTAACGCCGTCCCACGGATGCAGGCCCAGCGATTCGTCCGGATATTTGTACCAGGAGTGCGGCACGAATTCTTTGATTTGTTCGGGATCGGTCAGATCCACTTCATGAACTTTGGTCAAGTCGCCGTTGATGATGGCGCCGCGCGGCATCAGCAGGTTGGCTGCCGAGTAATCGTTGGCGTTGTCGGGGATGTCGCCGTAAGACAGCAGGCTTTGCCCGGAAATGCCCCCGCCGTACAGCCAGCCTTTGTAGAACTGGGCGACGGCCAATAAATCGGGGATATAGACCTGATCGATAAAATCAATGGTGCGATCGATAATAGATGACACCAGATTCAGCCGCTCCATGTTGATCGCCCCGTTGGCGCCGACGCCGTCGATATTGATCGCGCACGGTACGCCGCCGACCAGCCAGTTCGGATGCGGGTCCTTGCCGCCGAATATGGTGCGGATTTTCATGATGTCTTTTTGAAAATCCAGGGCTTCCAGATAATGCGTCACCGCCATCAGGTCGGCTTCCGGCGGCAACAGATAGGCGGGGTTGGTCCAATAGCCGTTTTTGAACGGACCCAGCTGGCCGGATTCGACGAACTTCTTCAAGCGGTTTTGTGTGTCGCGGAAGTAGCCGGGCGAGGATTTGGGATTGTGCGGTGAAATCGATTGCTGCAGCGCAGATGTCGCGGCGGGATCGGCTTTCAGCGCGTTGACCGGATTGACCCAGTCCAGCGCATGCAGATGGTAGAAATGCACCAAGTGATCCTGCGTCTGCAGGCTTAATTGCATCAGGTTGCGTATCGAATTGGCGTTTTCCGGAATTTTGATCTTCAGGGCATCTTCGACCGCTCGCACCGAAGTCAGGGCGTGGGTGCCGGTGCAGACGCCGCAGATGCGCTGCACGAAGGCCCAGGCATCGCGCGGGTCGCGGCCTTTCAGGATCACTTCCAGGCCGCGCCACATGGTGCCGCTGGAGACGGCGTTGCGGATGATGTTGTCGTCGTCGATATTGACTTCGCAACGCATGTGGCCTTCGATGCGCGTGACCGGATCGACCACGACGCGGCGGCCGGCATCATTCAGATTGAAGCCGTTGGGTGTGTTTCTGACTGTCATTGTTGTTCAGCTCCTGATTGTTTGGCGCGTTTCAGTGCCGTTAGGCCGGCATGCGCGGCAATGCCGGCGCCGACTAAGGCCGCCGCGGTGCCGCCGACTGCGTCGGCGTTGGCTTCGATGCCGAATTGATTAATATCGGTGAGGCGCTCGTAGAAGCTGCCTTTGTCCCAGAAACCGTCCTCGGAACAGCCGATACAGCCGTGGCCGGCCTGAATCGGAAACGATACGCCTTCATTCCAGCGCATCGTCGAGCAGGCATTATAAGTGGTCGGTCCCTTGCAGCCCATTTTATACAGGCAGTGGCCCTGGCGAGCAGCTTCGTCGTCCCAGTGTTCGACGAACTGGCCGGCGTCGAAATGCGGCCTTCTATAGCATTTGTCGTGAATGCGCTGGCTGTAGAACATCTGCGGACGGCCTTGCTTGTCCAGGGTCGGCAGTTTGTCGAAGGTCAGCAGATAGGCGACCACGGCGGTCATCACCTCGGCGATCGGTGGGCAGCCGGGGACTTTGATAATCGGCTTGTCGGCCAGACCCGGTACTTTGTGCACCGGTGTCGCCCGGGTCGGATTGGGCTTGGCAGCCTGGACGCAACCCCATGATGCGCAGGAGCCCCAGGAGATGATGGCCTTGCAGCTTTCAGCCGCGTATTTGAGCTGTTCGACGAAGGGCTTGCCGCCGATGATGCAGTACATGCCGTCCTCGGCCAGCGGAGGATTGCCTTCCACTGCCAGGATGTAGTTGCCTTTGTATTTTTCGACGATCTCGTCAATGATGGCTTCGGCGTTATGTCCGGCCGCGGCCATAATGGTGTCGTCGTAATCCAGCGACAGCATCGACAAAATGACATCCTTGGCCAAAGGATGCCCGGAACGGATGAAGGATTCCGAGCAACAGGTACATTCCAGACCATGCAGCCACAGCACCGGAATGCGCGGCTTGGTCTCCATCGCATGCGCGATTTTGGGGGCGAAAGCGGGGGAAAGACCTAATGATGCAGCGGTTAAGCTGCAGAACTTGAGAAAACTGCGTCGCGTGATGCCTTGCCTGCGCATGACATCGTAAAAGGTTTCATTCATTCAGGAACTCCTGGCGTTATTATCCGGCTACTTGATGAACGCAAGACCCAGATGCTCCCGAACGTTCTTCAGTGCCTTTTTTATCAACGCAGTGATCGGCGACACTGCTCCGCATGGCCTTTGCAACATCCGTACCGGATTGATGCCAGCCTGATAAAACCTTATAAATATTAAGGTAAATGATGTCAAGATGCTTTGAAAAAAAATTAATCAGTGTCGGTTATGCGACAAATGCGACATAGGAACCGGACAATTGCAGGAAATGGGACACAAACCGGAAGAAGAGAGCGTATATAAGTCCGGATTCCATGCAATTTGAATCAGCTATAGAGGAATGGATCAGGATGACGTAAAGCGCGCGAAGCTGCAGGTCGGGTTAGTGCATAAAAGTGTGGTATAACCCGACAAAGATGCTTTTAATTTACTCGGCCATTGTTGCTGCCAGACGATTCTCCAGTTCGGCAGCAACCAGGGTATCGTAATGGCGCCGCAAGACGGAATCGCTAGGGCGCGGCCCGAAGGAAGCCTCGATTTCACTTATCAGATGAGTCAGAAGACGATTTGATTCCTCGAGGATTCTCAACTCATAATCGGCCGTCCATTCCACTTGATTGGCGGCTGTGGATTGTTGGGAGGATTTCGAAAAATACGCCATGCTGTAACCTAACGGAAAAAAAGCGCATGTCGCCATTACAAACATGACGATAACAAGCAGAATGACTTCGAACATATCAATACCTCGCTACTATTGGAAATGGTCCGGGCACACACATCGGATGGAGATCGGTAACCCGGCAATTCTCTATTTAGCAATTAAGATGCCATGCTGTTTTTTATCGTTAATACTGATTTTTATTATGAATTTAGGGCTGTGATGTGCAAGGACTGGTGGGATTTTGAATAATTTGTCAGCAATCCTTCAATACGGCAACTGGAACCTGGCCGGCATCTGAAAAATCCAATTGCAGGCCTGATATATTAAGAGAAGGATCAGTCAAATTATTTTGGTAAAATAATACTCATAAATGCTACCAGCTTTTGTCCGCTCAATCAGAAGATTTAAACCATGACTCAATCCAAACGCAAAATCGTCCGAATTGCCTCAAAAGCCGATGGAAAAACAACCTTATCCGCAGCCCAAAAACAATTCAATAGCCTGACTAAAAAAATTGACCGTCAAAAAAAGCTGTTGCTCGAGTGGAAAGAAGCCATTCCTTTGTATCATCAAATAGTTGAGCAGGAATACGACCCTGCTGTAGAGATCTTGTATAACCAGAAATTTGAGTGGGCCAAGTTATTGGATCAGTCTTACGACAAGCCACTATTCAAAAAAACCGACAAATTGAAAATTAGGCATCTTATTTGCGAGGCATGCGAGCAATTAATTCCCGAGTTGAACAGCGATGAAGTGAAAGCCTTGTTCAACAAATATAGCGATGAAGATTACGATACCATCAACCAGGAGGCTGAAGCCGCTGTCGGCGAACTCATGAAAAGCATCGCGGAAGGCATGTTTAATGTGGATTTGGGTGATGACGTCGATGTAAGTTCGCCGGAAAAGTTGCACGCCCACTTACAGGAAAAGCTGCAAGCGCAGGCAGAAGCTCAAATAAAAGAACAATCGGACGTTCCCGTTAAACAGCGTAAAAAAACCAAAAAACAATTGGAAAAAGAAGCACGCCAACGAGAGGAAGAGGCGCTGGCAAGCAAGTCGGTCCAGGAGGTTTACCGTAAATTAGTCGCCACACTACATCCCGACCGCGAGCCGGATGAACAGGAGCGTGCTCGCAAAACAGAATTAATGCAACGCGTCAATACCGCTTACGGCAAAAAAGACTTATTGCAACTACTGGAATTGCAATTGGAAATTGAGCAGATCGATCCCGCGCATTTGAGCCAAATGGCTGACAGTCGCCTGAAACATTTCAATAAGATATTGAAAGAGCAGCTGTCTGAGCTGGATCAGGAAATTCATCAAATTGAAGAGCTATTTAAGTTGCAATCAAATCTGCCTTTCTATGCGTATCTAACTCCCAGGCAATTGATTACATCGCTGAAACATGATCTGAAGTCAGTTCAGACAGATATAGACTCCATTCAGAAAGAGCTTGAGACTTTTCAAAATCCTGCTGAACTTAAAGCATGGCTAAAAAGCTATAAAATTCCCAAAAAATCAGTTCCGGATGATTTTGATGATTTATTTTTTGGCGGCATGATGCCGTTCGATTTTAGGTAAACCTGGCCTCATGGCTGAGAATCGGGACGAAGCCACGCAGGCAGAAACCCTCGAAACAGTTATTGCTATTCCTCAACTTGGCTATTTCATCAAGAAAAACATGGAGTATATGAAACCTTTTAAATTCATGATTTTGCAAAATAAGTGATAATGCCGGTTTTTTCATGGACGTTGCGGTTTCATGAAAGTCACGGCTGAGGCTGCCCGGATGAGGCGTTTGCTTTAATATTATGATGAACTAATGCTTCCTAGTCGGGAAATTTTCGGTATAGTGGCGCGTTTAGTTATGAATCTTGCTGTACAGTTGTCTAAAAATGCAGAATAAATACTTACGTTTATTAAGTCTTCTCCTGATAGTTCTCCTGATTCCCCTGGCATATTGGTTAAGACCCGGCAAGTTCGAAGAAGCCGATCTCAATCCGCCGCCCACGCGGCCCAAAATGACCTCTAAGTCGCTCGGCTTTGAAAAGCCCTGCAAGGACGAGCATCCCGAATGGCGCCAGGCCCAGACTATCGACGGCGTCGAGATTGCCGAATCGCTAGCGTGCAATCCCGATAATCCCTATGATATTGCCGCTTTCGTCAAAGGCGTCAATAACGTTTCGATGCCTACCCTGATGAGCACGCATCTGTCCGAAGACGCGCTGACCAAAACAGACGACCTGGACGGCGACGGCGACCCCGATGTGATCCGCATCAAGCTGGAAGTCATCGAGCTTAACGGCAGATCGCCCGACGGCGATTTCCTGATCCCCAGCTATGATGTGTTGCCGGGCGTGCAGCCGGGGCTGTGGGTGTTCGCACCCAAGACCAGCGATATGGCCGTGAAGAATTACGGCTCCAACCAGGCCAATTATTTCCTGCGCGCGCCGTCGCCGGTGATCCGCGTCGAGCAGGGCGATCAGGTCTATATCACATTGGAAAACACGCATTATTTTCCACACACGATTCATTTTCACGGCGTCGATCACCCCTGGAAAACAGCGGACGGCGGTGAAAATGACGGCGATGCGCACGGCGGCGCTATGGCCGTTTTTCCGGGCGACAGCCATACTTACGAAATGAAGCCGCGGACGACCGGCACCATGCTTTATCACTGTCATGTACAGACCGACAAACACGTCATGATGGGCATGGCCGGCATGTTCATCGTAGAGGAAAACCGCCCGAACAACTGGGTGCAGACCTTCAATATCGGCGGAGGGCATGTGCGGCATCCGTCAGTCGGCGTCAAGGAGGAATACAGCCAGGAATATGATCTGCATTATCAATCCGTCGACAAGCGGCTGGCGAAAATCATTCAGGAAGCCAACGATCCGCGTCTGATCGAGAAAAAAATGAACCGCGAATACAACATGACCGAATCGCATGAAAACTATTTCTTGCTAAACGGTCATGCCTTCCCGTATACGTTGCGCGACGACCTGATCGTTACGGGATCCAATGAAAAGATCAAATTGCGCGTGGCCAACGCCCAGAATTCGGCCATGGCGCTGCATTTCCACGGCCATAAGGCCACGGTCACGCATTATGATGGCATCAAGCAGCCTGAGTCCGCGCAAGTCATTCGCGATGTGGTCGATCTTGCTTCTGCACAACGCGTGGACATCAAGCTGGACACGACCAATGATGGTCTCCATAACGATGGCGAGGGCGTCTGGATGTTCCACGATCATGTCGAGACCGGCGCGACCAATGACGGTGTGGAGCCGGGGGGCAATATCTCTCTGGTCGTGTACCGCGATTTTATCGATGAGCACGGCATGCCGAAACTGCACGAGGGTGCGTTTGATGAGTTCTTTACCAGTTCTTACTACGCGCGCGAAAAACCCATGTGGGCTACAGACGAATTTGCGCAGTTGCTGGGCGAAGCAGGGCCTCTGGCCCCGAATTACCTGAAAATCATAGCCTTCGGTTTGACGGTCGGACTGCTGTTCGCACTGGTGTTCTATCTCGTGCGCAGCTTTAAAATGGAGCGGTAAAATGAATTTCGTTAAGCATCTTATTTTGTTAATGGCCATGGCCGGCGTTCAGTCTGCTGTGGCGGCCATGAACCATAACGGCATGATGATGGACGAAACCGGCATGATCATGAACAGCAATACCGACAATGTGCCGCGCGACTGTAAAAAAATCGCCGGCGACGTCAACATTACGGTTCGTGCCGGTCATAAACAGGCCAAAAAATTCAATGGCATCATGTACGCGTTTGACCAGCAGCAATGGGAGGTTCCGCCCTGTTCGCGTATTAACGTCACGTTTATCAACGAGGACAAGATCCGGCATCAGTTCATGATCCACGATCTGCCGGGCTATATTTACCCGCAAGGCATGTTCACGATGGAAATCTACGGGCCGGGCCAAAAGACAGCCTCTATTATCGTGCCCAGCCAGCGTAAAACCTATCTGGTGCACTGCGAAGTGCCTCAGCACATGGAAAAAGGCATGAAGGCCCAGCTGAAAGTGGACGGCGGCGACGGCGATCTGCCCAGTATTCCGGGCATATCGGCGGCCGTAAATGCGGATTCTTATTGGGTAGACTGGGACAAAAGCGCTTGGGGAGTTTTATTGGTTTCATTTTTTGCCGGGGCGGCAGTGCTTTTATTGTTGAACAGGATTAAGCGTAACCCTGCGCGGGAGATTGAAGAAGAAACCGGAAGTTAAGAAAAAGAAAGACCACCAGAAATTGTGGGGGGTTGGTGGGAGGTGGTCTTTTTAAAGTAGAGACAAAATTGTCGAGAAGCATGGGAGCTATTGCTAATCGACGGGATTCATACTAACAAACGGCCCATGAGATGTTTATTCGTACAAATACCTATGCAGAGCAATTGCTTGATCCTGCTTCATCAGGCTGGTGCTAAAATATCTAAAAAATTCATATAGTTATGGGTAAATATTGCCTGGTGTGCCTCAACTCAATGGCGATTTCTATGCTTCCGGCATGACTTCAAACTGGCGCAGGCACTGAGCGAGCGCGGATTATCCTTTTAGGACTTATGCAAGCCTGTGTGGGAGGCGACTGCCAACAGTAGGCGCTCTAGGCGAAGTCGCCCCCCACATTTTTAAAACGGCTTTTTTCATTTTTAGATCATCCAACTTTCTACCGGCAGCAGAAGAGCAGAATGCCTAAGCCCAGCTTTTAATAAGGATAATCATAAATAGATAAATCAGGATAAAAGCGAGGAATCCACGGCTGGAGTTTGAAGATTTCAATGTCGTTCTGAACTTCCAGCGCTTGTGCCGTCCGTTGGGCGGCGTTGGCTTGCCGCAAGGCGGCGACCACTTTGGCCTCTTCAATCCGGAAGGCGCGCTCCCTGTCCCAGGCTTCGGTCATGGTCTCATCCTCCATCCGGATTTCCTCTTTTTTTATGGCCCAGCGGTGCTGTGCGGCAAGCTGTCTTTGTTTGGGAATGTCGTAGATCACCATCGGCCGAACGGAGGGTTTATGAGGGCAGGGATCTTGCTGGTATTTGCCAGGGGCGCACTTGTAAACCTGGGCGTAAGCGGAAGTTGATAGCAAGGCGAGCAGTAATAAAAATACTTTCATTTCATCCTCCTTTGCAGGTGGTGCTTTGAGTATTTATGCAACTGACATTGCACAGTCAATAGTGACTGTAGGGTCGAATTCACTCGACCCGGGAAGCCCGCCAGGGTTTATGACAGGCTGACGAAAATGGCACGCAATCGCTTGCAGGGCATGAATGCATAATCCATCCGATTCATGGTTTCCATGCTCCAAGTGGGTATTTCAAGATGCATTTTCATGCAGAGCGCGGGAGCGATAGATTCAGTCTCTATGATTGAATTTTTTAAGAGTTGTTCAATTTCTACCGCTTCCTGCCTGCCATGAAATGCCGGCCATGCGAAATACCCGGAAAACTGAGCCATGATCAGCCGGAATTGGCCAGCCGTTGATCAAAGCACGGCAACCAGTCCAATATCGCCGTTGCGCCGTTCTACGCTCACCGCTATATCATTGCCATGCCGGCGAACAGTCAAGTCAATGGTGGCGGTGCCGTAGCGCAAATCCCGGATGCGCAGCCAATCAAGATAACTTGGAAGACGCGGGTGATGTAATCGAAGCCGCGGACGGGCGCCTTCAAAGCTAATGCCCAGCATGGCTTCGATCAGCATGAATATAGCACCGCTGGCCCAGGCCTGAGGCGCACAGGCGACCGGATAAAGTATCGGGCCCTGTCCCTGCATGCGGTTAAAGCCGCAAAACAGTTCCGGAAGTCTGTGTTGATCGAAAAAAATGGAGGCATTAAACAAGCCTTCGACATATTTTAAGGCTTCATCGACAAAACCATAGCGGACCATGCCGGCGGCGGCCAGCGCGGTGTCATGCGGCCAGACCGAGCCGTTATGATAGGACATGGGATTATAGCGTGCTTCGCCGGCGAAAATTGTTCTTAACCCCCAACCGTTAAAGGCATTTTCCCCGGTCAATTGCCGGACCAGCCGCTCGGCCCGTTCCGGTTTAATTATCCCGTTATAGAGCAAATGTCCCGGATTGGAACTGCGGACTGCGCAGGGCTTGCCCGTACCATCCAGTGCTATGGCATAGATGTCGAGATCATCGAGCCAGAAAGCCGCTTCAAAATCTTCCTGCAGGCGATCGGCTACGGTTCGCCAGTAGTGCGCCTTGTTTTCAAACTCAAAGCGCCCGGGAAGATTCGCATCAAGCTCCAGGCGGTCGGCAAGTTCCGCACCGCACTTTAACGCTTCCCAGGCATAACCCTGAACCTCGCACAGGGCTATTGGCGGTATGGCATCGCTGCCGTCACGATGAAATACTGAATCGTTTGAATCTTTCCAGCCTTGCTGGACCAGACCGCTGGCTACATGCTGGCGATAGCTGAGAAAACCATCTTGTTCCAGTTTTGTAGTGACCCACTTCAAGGCTCTTTCGATATTAGGCCAAAGCTCCCTGATGAATGCTATATCACCGGTACGCTGAAAGTAACGGCCGGCAAGCACAACGAACAAAGGCGTTGCATCCACGGTTCCGTAGTATCGTCGAAAGGGAACTTCATCCAGCGCGGGCATTTCGCCTTCACGCATTTCATGCAGAATTTTTCCCGGTTCGGCTTCTATCTTCGGATCGTCCAATTCGGTCTGTGTCGCAGCCAAAAAAGCCAAAACTCCGCGAGCTAATTCCGGCTGCACCCATAAGGTTTGCAGTGCGGTGATTAGCCCGTCGCGTCCGAAAGGAGTGGAAAACCAGGGGATTCCTGCATAGGGATAAGGGCCGTAAGTGGTTTCCGTGGTCAGGATCTGCAAGTCGGCCGCTGAACGGTTGAGCCATTCATTGAATTGCACGTTGTCGGACCAGACCGATGCGCGGGACGCCCGGTCGGCTTCAATTTCACGGTTCTTGGCTTCAATGGCCTTCGAATGATCGAGCAAATGAAAATGGGCGTCACCATTAACGCATGTGATCAGAGATTCCAGTTCATAACTGTCTCCCGGCGCCAGATCGATCCAGAATTTCGCTTTGTCGTTGACCAATTGATCGGGACGCCTGTTAAAACCGATACGTGTGCGGCGGATAACGCCGTCCAATCCTTCATAAGTCAAAATGACTGCGTTCTGTTCCAGGATCGGGTCTTTTTGCTTGCCGCGACGCGCCCGTTCCACGCCGCGCACTTCGAAAATATCGCTAAAATCGGCATCAAATTGATACTCCAGATAGAAGCGATGCCGTTGATCATGGTAGTTAACTATTTTCAGGTGCTCGCTGAGCGAACTCTCATGGGCGATCAATTCGCGATGTAGATGTAGACTGCCTTTAGGGAGCCAGAGCGCTTCATCACGAAACATATCCGGCGTAGTTTGGTCAACTACCAAGCGACTGTTGTCGAGCCGAACCATGGAATTGAGCAGCATCGGTTCTCGTTCGGCCAGTTTGATATGCCAGAATGACAGGTGACGGGTGCCGAGAAAATAAAATCCTTGTTCGCCGAAACCAACCCAGCTTATTTCGCCGTGACGGCTGAAAACGCCAAAGCTGTCGCCGGATTTAAGAACCTTGGTCCGATCGTCGGCGCGTGAAGAAGTGGCCGGAATATACCAGCTGTTATCTATTTGTACAGAACCTTCCATTGCATCCTCCGATAGCTATCGTTAAAGTTTGTCGGAAGTGCCGGTCGATGCAGTGGCTAGCCGTTGCTTCCAGGCATCGCTTGGCGATATTTTTCGATTTTTCCTCATATTTATAAGGTACGCGCCGGAATCCGAACGGGTATTTTCCTGCTGCACCATCAGTTTTTGATAAGCATTGACATAATTTTTGGCCATCCGCTCTGCCGAGAAGCGTTCTTCGAAATAGCTCCGGCAGACGCCGCGATCGATCTGGTCGATACGGGCTATAGCTGAGACGGCTTCTTCTTTGGATTCCACGACATAACCGGTCACACCGTTTATCATTACTTCAGGTACGGAACCACGCCGATAAGCGATGACAGGCGTGCCGCAGGCCATGGCTTCAATCATTACCAAGCCAAAAGGTTCCGGCCAGGCTATCGGAAATACGAGCGCCTTCGCGCCGCCCAGCAATTCATTTTTACCCCGTTCGTCCACTTCGCCGATAAATTCAATCAATGGATGATCGAGATGAGGGCGAATGCGGGTCTCAAAATACTCGCGATCCACGTCATCGATTTTTGCAGCCATTTTTAGCGGCATGCCTGCATTCAGGGCAATTTCGATAGCCTCTTCAGCGCCTTTTTCAGGCGACATGCGGCCAAGGAAGGCCAGATAATCGCCGGCATTGGCCTGGAAGTCGTATAATTCGACCGGAATACCGTTGTACACCGTGTCGGTCCAACGTGCCATGGGTAAAGGGTCGCGCTGATGATTGGCTATCGAAATTACCGGCATATCCAGGAATTCATTGAATAATGATTTAAGGTCGGGTAAATCGAGACGGCCATGCAGAGTTGTCACTTGCGGCGTTCGCATCTTCCGCCACAAAGGAAAATGAAAATAGTCGGTATGGAAGTGAATAAAGTCGAAGCTTTCGGCAACACTGCTTACTTGAGCTAACTGCAACATATGCCAGGCCATGGGATCGCGTTTTTCAGGCGCCAGACGCAAGGCTTTGGGGACAATAGCATGTAACTTGGCGCTGGTGCAGGAGTCGGCGCTGGCGAAGAGCGTGACTTCATGACCCTGTTGTACCAGGGCTTCGGTCAGATAGTGAACTACTCGTTCCGTTCCCCCATAGGTTTTCGGTGGAACACTTTCATGCAAGGGTGCGACTTGGGCAATTTTCATCTGTATAACCTCTTGATATATAATAAAAATTGTTTGGGTCCAGCAATGAATAGACAGGTCGGCTTTCTTTAGGCAGCAGTTTTTAAAGACACTGCATTTAAAAACGGGTTGGTATTGCAAACGGTGAAGGCCGGGTCTGCATAACATTAGTTAGTCTGAGGACAAGGGCCTCATGTTTCAAGTTTTTTTGGAATTACCTCCATAAAACGGATGATTTTTAGCCCAGTACTTTACTTGTGGAGCAGGCTGCTCGGGGCAGCAAACGAGGGTAAAAAACTGTCCGTATGTAGCATTAATCAGTAAAAAACCTGCGAGTCAGGCTCAAACTGATCAATTTTTCAAAATAAAAAATTTGATCAATAATTAATCCATATGATTCTAATATGCGCTAATTGTTCAATATCCGCCGGAGAATAGTGTTTTAACCTCTTGCTGGAGCTGCAATTGGCCGCATTTTTATAAATTTATCGGGAGCATAAATGTCATCATTTTGCCATTGGGAGGACGATACATTGGTACTGAATATCCTGGGCCGGCCGCGCGCCAAACGTACGGCAATCGGCAAGGTCATTGGCAAGCAATTGGAAATTCATGTTGCCGAAATGCCGGTGCGAGGCAGGGCTACGGCGCATCTGGTACAGTTTCTGGCTGAGGAGTTCCAAGTCAATATCAGTGCTATCGTGGTCGTGTTCGGTGTCTATAACGTCAATAAGCAACTGCGCATTACAGCGCCCAAGCGACTCCCTGCCGTTATTCCCCAACCGCCTGGGCATGATTTACTGCCTCGGCGGTAAAATTGCGCGTTTTGTTTACCAAAGTGGCCGCCTTTAATAATCAAGCAACTAAAATGATTTTTACATAAGGGCAACTCAAACTTGTAGAGGCGACTGCAGTCGCCCCTATAGGATTTAAAAACAGCTTTTTCCTCTTGGATTTCCTCTTCTATTTTCTCTTGATGGGTGAAGGACACGGAATGCCTGAGTCCTTATATTGGGTTAGCGTTATGCAATCAGCTGTGCCCTTTTAATCATTCTGTCATTAGCGCTACCTATAATCCGAGCCTCATCAATAGTAATAATGGAGCAATTTCTATGAAGAGGGTCGACAAAAATTCCTTTAAGAATCAGGAAAGATTAAGCATGACCGCTTTGCCGCTATTTCTGGCATTGGCTGCTTCAAACATGGCGGCAGCGGATGACGGTGTTCCATTGATGGAGCAGGGCATCCAGTTCGGTGATCTGGCGCCGGGACGAGCCATTGTATGGAGCCGGACCGATCGCCCGGCCCGAATGATGGTGGAGTACGCGCTCAATGAGCAATTCGACGATTCCCGGATTATCCGAGGACCTTATGCATTCGAAAGTACCGATTTTACCGCCCGTCAGGATTTGGTTGGCCTTCCTCAAGGCAGCGATGTTTTCGTCAAGGTCTGGTTCGAGGATCTGACCAATGCCCATGCCAAAAGCGAGCCGGTTGCAGGCCATTTCCATATGATCGGCGAACGCGACAATATCCGTTTTGTTTGGGGAGGAGATACATCGGGTCAAGGTTGGGGTATTAATGAACCCTTTGGCGGCATGAAAATCTATGAAGCCATGCGTCAGGTCGAGCCTCAGTTCTTCATTCAAAGCGGCGACAATATTTATTCCGATGGACCCATTCCGCCAAGCAGACCCGCCGAAGACGGCAAAATCTGGACCAATCTTGTTACTCCTGAAGTCAGCAAAGTCGCCGAAACGCTGGATGAGTTCCGCGGCCGCTATAAGTACAATCTGCTGGATGAAAATCTGCGGCGCTTCAATGCCGAAGTTCCGCAAGTCTGGCAGTGGGACGATCACGAAGTCGTCAACAACTGGTCCGACTCAAAAGATCTGAACAATGACGGCAGCTATACCGTCAAGGATGTGCCTTTGTTGCTTGCCCGCGCCACCAAGGCTTTTCATGAATATGCGCCCCTGCGTCCTCACGATGCCGAAGAGGCCAGCCGTATCTATAGAAAAATTTCTTACGGCAAACTGCTGGATGTATTTGTGCTGGATATGCGCACTTATCGCGGCCCTAATTCCACTAATCTGCAAACGCAGGAAAGCGCCGAAACGGCTTTTCTGGGCGAAACGCAACTTGCGTGGCTGAAGGAAGAACTGAAGAATTCCCGCGCAGTATGGAAAGTTATCTCCGCCGATATGCCCATCGGCCTCAACATCGGTGACGGCGTCGATACTCAGGGCAATGCGCTCTGGGAAGCTGTTGCCAATGGCGACAACGGGCCGGCGGCTGGCCGCGAACTGGAAATTGCCAGCCTGCTGAGCTTCGTCAAACATGAACACATCAATAATATCGTCTGGCTGACTGCCGACGTTCATTATGCGGCTGCCCACTTCTACGATCCCGGCAAAGCTCAAACCAGGGATTTTGCTCCGTTCTGGGAGTTTGTGGCCGGGCCGCTTAATGCCGGCTCCTTTGGCCCCAAAAGCACAGACGCCACCTTCGGCCCGCAAGTGGTATTCACCAAAGCGCCATCGGCCGGCCAAGTCAATCTTTCGCCCTTCGCCGGACTGCAATTCTTCGGCGAAGTCAACATTGATCGAAAGAGCCGTGCTTTGAGCGTCGATCTGAAAGATATCGAGGGTACGACCGTATTCAGCAAAACGCTGATCGCCGCAACATCGGACAAGGATTGATTTTTGGCTGCCGAGGTCATGTCAGGCATCGGCAGTTTTTTATCAATCTGTGCCAATAATCTCAAGCACTTTATCTCTAAAGGATTTGATTCATGTTAAATCAATTTCACAACCTAACTCTCTTAACGCTTGCGATACTTGCCGTCATGAGTTTGCAAAACTCTGCTGAAGCTACGCCTTTTGAGAATAAAGCGCCCATTGTAATCGGTCACCGGGGCGCATCCGGTTATCTGCCTGAACACACGCTGGAAGGCTACGCACTGGCGATCGAGATGGGCGCTGATTACATCGAACCCGATCTGGTCCTGACCAAAGACGGCCAGATGATAGCGCGTCACGAACCGATGATAGGCGCTACTACCGATGTGGCCTCTCATCCGGAATTCGCCAGCCGCAAGACCAGGCGCATGGTCGATGGCGTTGAATACAATGACTGGTTTGCCAGCGATTTTACTCTGGCCGAGATCAAAACCCTGCGCGCCATTCAGTCCCGTGCCGGTAGGGATCAGCAATACAATGGCCTTTACCCGATTCCAACTCTCGATGAAGTGATTGCCCTGATCAAACAAAAAAGTAGTGAGACAGGGCGCACCATCGTTATTTACCCTGAAATCAAGCACTCGACTTATCACGCGGAGCTAAAGGATGAGCACAATCGCAAACTGTTCGGTCCGCATTTTTTCGAAAAGAGGCTGCTGAATAAACTCCATGCCGCATACGGCAACAGCGCATGCGCGCCGATTTTCATCCAGTCTTTCGAAGTGAGCAATCTTATATACTTGAACTTTAAAACAAATATCAAACTGGTGCAGTTGATCGACGCGGATGATGTGAATGCCGATGGTTCAATATCGCTGGCAGCACCTTACCGGCAACCTTATGACTTCGTTGCCTTGGGCGATCTACGCACATTTGCCGATTTATTGACTGAAGAGGGGCTGGATTTCGTCAGAACTTACGCCGATGGTATCGGTCCATGGAAACCATACTTGGTAAAGACTGTGGATGACGGTATTGACCGCGATGGCGACGGCAAGCTAACCATCAATGACCGGCGCGTTGAAGGCAGCACAGGCGTGCTGGAAATGGCTCATGAAAAAGGCCTGCAGGTTCATACCTGGACTTTCCGCAATGACGCCGGTGGCTACGGCTTTACCGATCCCGAAGAAGAAATGACTTACTATTTTGATTTGGGCGTCGATGGTCTGTTCACGGATTTTCCGGATACGGGCATATCTGCTCGCGACGAATCAAAAAATGCCACAGGAGGCGACGCGTTTTTACAGAAAGATTGTAAACAGCGTAAATCTAAACATGGGCATTAATTGACAGGCTCTGTTGCGTTTACAAAGGATGAAGACACGGTTTCGGCAATTTGCGCCCGCAGCCGCAGCGTATGATCGCGAAGCATCCTGTTGGTGAAAAAACATGATTTTCATCGACGCTTGGTAGCCGTCGACTTATCATGTATGTTTAATACGGCGATAAATTGATCGTTTATAAGATAATAAAGCCTAATTCATAGCATCAAAAGGAGTTAAAGCATCATGAGCATGACTTTAGTTATCGGCAACAAAAATTATTCTTCCTGGTCCTTGCGTCCGTGGCTGTTTCTGAAACACCACGGCATCATCTTTGATGAAGTCAAAATATCATTGGCTCAGGCGGATTCCAAAAGCCGGATACTTGGCTTTTCCCCGTCTGGCAAGGTGCCGGTTCTGATCGATGGCGGACTCAAGGTCTGGGATTCGCTGGCTATTATGGAATATCTGGCCGATCGGTTCCCGGAAACCCAGGCTTGGCCTCAAGAGCAGGCGGAAAGGGCATTCGCGCGTTCGATTTCGGCGGAAATGCATGCCGGTTTCCCAGCCCTGCGCGCGCATTGCGGCATGAATTGCCGGCGTCCGCCGGCCGCCAAGAAGCTGCCCGAGGAAGTGCGCAATGATATCGAGCGCATCGGACAAATCTGGCAGCAATGCCGGAAACAGTATTGGGACAGAGGTCCCTGGCTGTTTGGCCAGTTCACGATTGCCGATGCCATGTTTGCGCCGATGGCTTTGCGCTTTCATTTATATCAATTGGATACCAACGCGGAAGCGCGCGGTTATGTCAATGCAGTGCTTGAGCATCCGGCGCTCAAGGAATGGGTTGAAGCCGGCATGCAGGAGCTGGAAGTGATCCCTGCCTATGAGGACTGACGATGCCATTTGACAAAGAACAATACCTGAGCCGCATAGGCATCAGCCAGCCCGAGGCCTCGGCAGAAGGGCTCGCCTGTTTGCAGTCGGCGCAGCTTCGGGCTATCGCGTTTGAAAATATCGATCCGCTGTTGGGAGTCACTCCGAGCCTGGATAAGGCTTCGGTTGTCCGCAAACTGATTTTTGGACGGCGAGGCGGTTATTGCTTCGAGTTGAACGGTCTATTCGGGCAGGCTCTGGGCGCTTTGGGCTTTCACTATACGCCTGTTCTGGCGCGTGTCCGCATGGGGCAGCCGGAAGGAGGACCTCGCACGCATCTGTGTTTTCTGGTCGAGACCGAAACCGGCGTTTGGCTGGCCGATGCCGGTTTCGGCGGCCCCGGCTTTTCGGTGCCCTTGCAATTGGAGATCGGACTGGAGCAAACGGTGGACGGAGAGATTTTCCGCATCAGGCAGGATAGCTTGTTCGATGAACGGGTGGTTGAAAAACACACGGCGGATGGTTGGTTCGCATTGTACGGCTTTGACCGGGCTTCCGTTCGATTTTGCGATCTGGAAGCAGGCAATGTGGTTTGTTCAAGCTGGAGCCAATCGCCGTTCCCGTTTCATCTGATGATGAACCGGTGCACGCCAGGTGGACGTATCAGCATTTTCGACACGAATTTTACCGAAACGCAATCCGGCCTATCAGAAACACGCATCATCGAGACGCCGGCAGAATTGGGCAGGATCATTGTTGACGAGTTCGGCATTGGGATAGAACCGGCGATGCTGGATGCCATTGCCGCGCGCTTGAACTTCCAACGCGATGACGAATTGGCGTGAAGAGAGGTTTAGCACAGCTTCGCTATGGAAAAATATCTACAATCGACCGAATACATTGACTGGAAACATCCGGCCATCGTCAACTTGGCTGCACAACTGGCGGATAACACAGATGCCGACCATGACACGGCCAAAAAATGCTTCGAGTGGGTAAGGGATAATATCCGTCATAGCTGGGACTACCGGTTAAACCCAGTAACCTGCAGGGCATCCGAAGTGCTTCAGCATAAAACAGGCTACTGCTACGCAAAAAGTCACTTGTTGGCTGCCTTATTGCGTGCCAATAGCATACCGGCCGGATTGTGCTATCAGCGTTTAAGCCTGGAAGGAAACGGCGCGCCTTACTGCCTGCATGGGCTTAATGCGGTTTATCTGCAGGACTACGGCTGGTATCGCATTGATGCCAGAGGCAATAAAGACGGCGTCAATGCCGAGTTTCACCCTCCGCAGGAACAGCTGGCATTTGCAGCCACAGAAAAACGGGAGCGGGACTTTCCGGAAATCTGGCCCGAGCCGTTGCCGTCAGTCATCAAAACCTTAACGGAAAATCATAGCTATCTTGATGTCTATCATAATCTTCCCGATGCGGAGATAACCCGCACGCTTTGAACTAAGTTTCTATAAAGGAACTGATGTTATGCATAGATGTTTTATCCCATTTGCCGCGCCGGACACCGGAGCTTTTAATCGCGGTAGGCTGGGTTGCTAAACCCAGCATTTCGGCCGCCCATGCCGGGTTTCCGCTAAAGCTCCAACCCAGC
>NZ_JADMKV010000210.1 GCF_015476545.1 Methylobacter sp. BlB1
TTGTTCACCGAGCAAGCGAAACTCCGTGCTGTAGAACTCGGCATCGCCGATCAAGTCAAGTTCATCCATGGCGATGCTGCCGGTTATGTCTCTGACGAGAAGGTCGATGTTGCAGCCTGTGTCGGTGCCACCTGGATCGGCGGTGGAGTCGCCGGCACTATCGAGCTTCTGGCGCGGAGCCTGCGCACCGGAGGAATCATCCTCATCGGCGAGCCCTACTGGCGGCAGTTACCGCCGACGGAAGAGGTTGCCAAGGGGTGTCTTGCCAACTCAATCTCCGACTTTCTCATGCTTCCAGAACTTCTCGCGTCTTTCGGCCACTTTGGCTACGACGTCGTTGAAATGGTTCTGGCTGACCAGGACGGCTGGGACAGATACGAGGCGGCCAAATGGCTCACCATGCGCCGATGGCTTGAAGCCAATCCCGATGACGAGTTCGCGAAAGATGTTCGAGCCAAACTGACCTCGGAACCCGAGCGCTACGCCGCTTACACGCGTGAATACCTGGGCTGGGGTGTGTTCGCGCTGATGCCGCGGTGAAACTCGTAAGGTGGATTTGCTTCGGCAAGCCGCCACATACAGCAAATCGATGCCATTACCCCAATTTTCGGCAAACCCCAACGCGATAGGCTGCGTAATCAATAGGATAATGGTATGGACTCCTCCTCTTCCCTGCGGCATCACGATGTGCCAAAG
>NZ_JADMKV010000211.1 GCF_015476545.1 Methylobacter sp. BlB1
ACCGGTTCAGATTGTGGTTCGCTTTGCTCACACAATCTAACCTTATTCGTTAGGCGAATATCATCCCCACTTCTTGCCTAGTCCCTCCAGGTCAGCTTTTTGCAACTCCTCCGGACTCATCAGAATACGAAATTTACAACAGGCCTCGAAATTGAGGAAAAAGGGCTCTGCAAAGGCTGGCACATCCGATGGAGTTTGTACGTTAACAACAAAGATTCCACCCCGTTTCCCGTCTTGCTCCGTGAAGTAGACCATCTCTGGCTTGATTGTTTCGAGGATACGTTCAATGATTTCTCCCACCCTGCCGTTTCTGACGAGGGAATTGAATGGCTCAGGTGGGAATTCGACCGTAAGTAACATTTTCATGTGATGACCCCTCTTTTGTCACAGCATTTGAAGGCGGTGCCGGATACGCCTAATAAGTGATTATATGGACCTAGCTAACGTATATGTTTTCCTGCTTTATTGTTAAGAATCCAGCTTCAATGCTAAATTTTTTAAACGGTATAACCCATATCTTATGTGTGATAAATAGACCGAGATAATTCCAAAAGGATCATTTCTAATTGTTAATCAGCATCCAATTTTTTCCAGTTTCAGCTCGTAGGATGCGCTGAACGCAGTGATGCGCATCGATCACGAACGATGCGGTTCGTACCTCACCGCATATATGGACTCCTCCGTTTTGCAAGCT
>NZ_JADMKV010000212.1 GCF_015476545.1 Methylobacter sp. BlB1
GCAACGACTTCCAGGTCAAGATCCGCGGCTTCCGCATCGAGCTGGGCGAGATCGAAGCCCGGCTGGCAGCCTGTGCCGGCGTGCACGAGGCCGTCGTCATGGCGCGTGAAGACCAGCCCGGCGACAAGCGCCTGGTGGCCTATTTGACGGCCATGACCGATGCCGGCCTGAACATTGACGAGCTGCGTGCGCAATTGAAGGCCGGGTTGCCCGAGTACATGGTGCCTAGCGCCTTCGTGATCCTGGAGGCGCTGCCGCTGACCGCTAACGGCAAGCTGGATCGCAAGGCGCTGCCGGCGCCGGATGCCAGTGCCCTGCAAACGCAGCAGTATGAAGCGCCGCAAGGCGAAGCCGAACAGGCTCTAGCGTCGATCTGGCAAGATATCCTGCAGATCGAGCGCGTCGGACGCCGTGACCACTTCTTCGATCTGGGGGGGCATTCATTGCAGGCGGTGCAGGTTATCACCCGCATCCGGCAGAGCACTGGATGCGAACTGGCTCTGCGCGACCTGTTCGACTATCCGGTCCTGCAGGACCTGGCCAGACAGCTCCGGCAGAGTGATGCAAGCACTTTGGCACCGATCGAGCGAGTCGATCGCAGCCGACCTTTGCCGCTGTCCTTCTCCCAACAGCGGTTGTGGTTCCTCGCCCAAATGGAAGGCGCCAGTGAAGCCTACCATATCGCGGGCGGGA
>NZ_JADMKV010000213.1 GCF_015476545.1 Methylobacter sp. BlB1
TTTGTAGCCACTTATGCTTGTCATGAAACAAATTGAAGTCATCCGAAGCGTTACGTGCCACTTCGATATGAAGCTGATCGAAAATAAACGGCCGACTATTCATTTTTTTCAGTGTGTAGAGAGGTTAATGATTAATTTATATCAAAGTACCAGAGGCAATCCTAACTCCAAGCCTAAGCCTCAACTTAGTTAAAGAATTGGCTGACTGCATACGCTGTTTCACTATTTGCTCGCGGTACACCAAATTCCCGTAGAAAATCCCCTATAAGGATGCTCTTGCTTAACTCATCCTCACACACCAGCCAGCCTTCATGATTTAAGTTGCTCAGAACGACGATATTTTTACTATTCAGAAAGGCTCTTTTCGTTACCTTGTCTTTGTTCTGTAAAATGGATGATGTCCTAACAACTTCAATTTTTCTCTCTATGTGTATCCGTGAAATTCAGCATAAAGCGAAGCTTTCAAAGATTTTCTGTAGCGTCAGATATTCTTCGCCACATGCATTTCATTGGGTATTCCGCAGTTTGATATAGTGTTTCTGTACCCTAAATACAGCTACAGTAAATATATTTTAAACTATTATAATCTTGATTTTATTTCTATTCGTATAATTACCTATGATTAACATACAGGTGAACCGCCCCGAATTTTTCGGAGGCCGATGGTTGTGAGTCATGCCGCCTGAGC
>NZ_JADMKV010000214.1 GCF_015476545.1 Methylobacter sp. BlB1
ATAAAGGGACGGTTACACTCCAAAAAATGAAGCGTTGCTTGCGGATAACTTCATCATCAGCGCAGGGCTTGCCGGATTCACATGTTTGAGGTGTCAAATAGAGCTTGCGGAACGTCAGGCCAATAAAAAGCAATGCCACGCCCATGAACACCGGGCGCACCGGCTCGAAGGCTGTCAGCGTTGCCATCCAAGTCCCACCAATGCCAAGACTCAGCAACACCAAAGGACCGACACAACATAAGCTAGCCCCTATCCCAGCCAGAACGCTCGCAATTAAGGTTTGTTTGGAGTTCATGATGAATACCTCTTTTCTAGCGATGCTTGTATTATAGGCGCCGTACCTATGTACGGAGACAAGCCCATGACACAAAAAAGCTTTACGATTGGCGCACTGGCGAAACAAGCCGGCGTGAATGTCGAAACGATCCGTTTTTATCAACGACGCGGCCTGCTGGTGGAGCCTGTCAAGCCACTCAAGGGCATCCGACATTACACTGAACAAGACGTGCAGCGAGTGAGGTTTATTAAGGAAGGTCAGAAACTGGGCTTTTCGCTCGACGAGGTTGCAGAATTATTGAGTCTTGAGGAAGGTCGGCGTTGCCAGGAGGCCAAAGAAATTGCGCTAAGAAAGCTGGCTCTGATCCGTGAACGCATTGAAGGCTTACGCATGATGGAGGCGGCC
>NZ_JADMKV010000215.1 GCF_015476545.1 Methylobacter sp. BlB1
GGCCGCCTCCATCATGCGTAAGCCTTCAATGCGTTCACGGATCAGAGCCAGCTTTTTTAGCGCAATGTCTTTGGCTTCCTGGCAACGCCGACCTTCCTCAAGACTCAATAATTCTGCAACCTCATCGAGCGAAAAGCCCAGTTTCTGGCCTTCCTTAATAAATCGCACGCGCTGCACGTCTTGTTCGGCGTAATGCCGGATGCCCTTGAGTGGCTTGACAGGCTCCGCCAGCAAGCCATGTCGTTGATAAAAACGGATCGTTTCGACATTCACGCTGGCTTGTTTCGCCAGTGTGCCAATCGTAAAGCTTTTTTGTGTCATGGGCTTGTCTCTGTACATAGGTACGGTGCCTATAATACCAGCATCGCTAGAAAAGAGGTATTCATCATGAACTCCAACCAAACCTTAATTGCGAGCGTTCTAGCCGGGATAGGCGCTAGCTTATGTTGTGTCGGTCCTTTGGTACTGCTGAGCCTTGGCATTGGCGGGACCTGGATGGCAACGCTGACGGCCTTTGAGCCGGTACGCCCGGTGTTCATGGGCGTGGCATTGCTTTTTATTGGCCTGACTTTTTGCAAGCTCTATTGACAAGCCACCTCTGCGAGCCTGGTCGGCCCTGCGCTGACGATGAAGTTATCCGCAAGCAACGCTTCATTTTTTGGAGTGTAACCGTCCCTTTAT
>NZ_JADMKV010000216.1 GCF_015476545.1 Methylobacter sp. BlB1
GGATTTACTGGCCTCTGCATAACTGGCTGGCATTGCCGTTATTGATTAACTGATGTTATGCACGGGCAGTTTCATCCCGTTTGCCGCGCCGAGTATCGCAGCTTTTGCGGCGGTAGGCCGGGTTGATAAACCCGGCATTTGGCGTCTCCCCATCTTCGTAGGGTACGCATCGCGTACCTCTTGAGGCTTGATTTGGACACTGAGAAGGTACGCGATGCGTACCCTACAGTGGATTTGGCTGGGTAGCGGGCTAGGCCGGGCTGCTAAACCCAGCATTTCGGCCGCCTATGCCGGGTTTCCGCTAAAGCTCCAACCCAGCCTACACAGGCTGTCAAAGGCAAGGAACTCGCCTTCGGGTGCAACAAACTCGATTAACACAACCGTCGCGCTAGCGATACTCTGCTAGACCGATCTAACTTCAACTAACTGAGTAACATTCGTTATTAATGCACATAGCTTGGGAGAGCGTTTCAGGCCGAATACCCCCAGGGGCACAAGTGAATTCGACCCTGCAGAGTGCGTTTGATGAATGTTTCAGCTCACCGCATAGCCTCAGTTAAACAGAGGCGTCTTCAGATTAGAGCAAGGCATTTAGAGTCTGGCTGCTTTTAGTAATGATAAACCTCTATGCGGCTGTCAGTAAGGCT
>NZ_JADMKV010000217.1 GCF_015476545.1 Methylobacter sp. BlB1
CGCGCCCGCACGACGGGGCGCCCGCTCCAGTCGGTGGTGTAGACGAAGCCGTCGGCGCCGTCGACCGCCCAGCCGTCGGCCACCGCCCGGCCGAAGAGGACCCGCCCGGCCTCGATCAGGGTGTCGTCCGGATCGCCGACCAGGGCACGCGTCGCCAGCAGGAGGCGGGACCACTCCAGACCGTGGCCGACGGTGGCGCCGTACGGCCGGAAGGGGTCGTCGGGGCGGTCGGCGTGGTGCTCCAGCAGCGGGCGCCAGGAGGCGTCGTGGTGCTCGGGCAGACGCCCCTCGTGGCGGTGCGCCCAGCCGGCCACCCGGTGGGCGATGCGTCGTGCGCGGTCGCGCTGGAGCGCCGCCGCCTCACCGGTCAGCGCCTCGCTCGCGGCGAGCAGGGCCTCGAGGGCGTGCATGGTGGCGTTGAGGCCGCGGTAGTCCTCCGGGGTGGACCAGGCGCGGTCGAACTCCTCCCGCGGCAGCCCGACCGGCTCCTCCCAGAAGCGCTCGAAGGCGGCGAGCGCGTCGGCGAGCAGCTCCTCGCCACCGGGCACCCCGGCCAGGGTCGCCGAGGCACCGGCGAGCACCACGAAGGCGTGGCCGTAGGCCTGCTTGCGATCGTCGGTCGGCCCGGAGCCTG
>NZ_JADMKV010000218.1 GCF_015476545.1 Methylobacter sp. BlB1
CCCGGCGACGGCCGCGGCCCCGCCGACCCGATCGCGTCGGGATGATGAGGCGGATGCGCGTCAGGCGTCGGGCGTGATCGTCACCAGCGGGTGGCCCGACGGCACCACGGCGGCCGGCGGCAGCCAGAGCGCCCAGCGCCATGCGGGGCCGACGGGCGTGCCGTCGGGGAAGGTCATGCCGATGAGCACGGGGGCGAGCCACCAGAGCGTCCAGCTCACGGCGCCGAGCGCGGCCGCCGCTTCGGCTCCAGGGAGCGGCGCCGGGCCTGCCGCTGTGGAGCCCCACGCCTCTGCGGCCGCGGTGAGCAGCGGCATGGTGCCGAGCGCGACGAGCAGCGGCCCCATCCACAGGTCGCGGCGGCGCAGGCTCAGCAGGGTGCCGATCGCGATGCTGGGCAGCGCGACGAGCGAGGTCGCCACGACCCACAGCGCGATCGCCGGCGGGTGGGCGACGATGACGACGGCGCTCGCCGCGGCGACCGCGAGCAGTGCGGCCGAGACGATCTGAGGTCCGGACGGGCGCGCACGCATCAGCGGCCTCCGGGCAGCCACAGGCCGACCGAGGCGGGCTGCAGCGCGCGCTCGACGGCAGCGCGCAGCTCGCCCGCGGCGGACGCGGG
>NZ_JADMKV010000219.1 GCF_015476545.1 Methylobacter sp. BlB1
GTACTGTACGACTGGAACGCCACCGATGCCGACTATCCGCGGGACCGCTGCCTGCATGAACTGTTCGAGGCGCAAGCGGCACAACAGCCCGATGCGGTGGCGCTGGTATTCGAGGATCAGGCGCTGAGCTACGCCGAACTGAACGCCCGGGCCAACCGCCTGGCGCACCATCTGCGCCGTTTAGGCGTAGGCCCCGATGTTCTGGTCGCGGTCTGTACAGAACGCAGCCTGGAAATGGTGGTGGGCCTGCTGGGCATCCTGAAAGCCGGCGGCGCTTACGTGCCGCTGGACCCGGCCTATCCGGAAGACCGCCTGGCTTACATGTTGACTGATGCCGCGCCCCAGGTGCTGCTGACGCAAGAGCGGCTCAAAGGCATCCTGCCCCAGACGCAGGCCCATACGATCGCCTTGGACCGCGACTGGGGACGGATCGGCGAGCAGCCGGATACGAACCTGGCACCACAGTCGTTGGGCCTGAAGCCGCGCCATTTAGCTTACATGATCTACACCTCCGGTTCGACCGGCCAGCCCAAAGGCGCCATGAACGAACACCGCGGCGTGGTCAACCGTCTCAACTGGATGCAGAAAGCCTACGGCCTGACAGCGGACGATGCCGT
>NZ_JADMKV010000021.1 GCF_015476545.1 Methylobacter sp. BlB1
TTTGGCACATCGTGATGCCGCAGGGAAGAGGAGGAGTCCATACCATTATCCTACGGCCCTTCTTTTTCCCTTTTTTTATTTTTATTCTCAGAAGCTTAGGCGTTAAAGTATTCTTCCTGTTTAGTTGCTGCTTGGCTGCTTTTCTAACGTGGCTTTCATTTCATCCGCCGGCATTCTTTGTTGAACATAAAATGGCTGTCATGAATTCGGCGTATTTTGTATTTCTATTTACCATGGGCATTGTCGCGGCATGGTTTTCGTTCGGTGAAAATAGCGAGCATCGAATGAAAGTATTCAAGTGGAAAATATGGCTGCTGTTTATGGTTTGCGCATTTGCGTTTTCAATGTTTGTATGGGAATACCGTATCTTTAGCAGAGATAATTTCCGATATTTTTTCAATAATGTTTATAAAATTGATCCATTGTTTGGTGTTGTAACAGCCCTGCTTTTGATAGGTTTTTCATCGCTGAGCAATACGAACTGGCTGCGTAAGGCCGTTGAAAATAAAATGCTTGTTTCCATGGGCGGGTTTTCTTACTCCTTATATCTGATTCACATCCCGATATTGGCATTCGTTTTTCACTTAATAGTAGAATTGAAAATTATCCAAATATCGCGAGATTTATCATTTGTTGTGCTACTTATTTTTGGCGGTGGATCTTCCATCCTATTTGCCTGGGCTTTCAGTCGTGTGTTCGAGACCAGACTGTGGATGCGCTTATTTAGGAAGGACGCTGATAGCTGTTTGAATGAAAAAGCAGTGGATAAACTTGAAACTGTGCTGAAAAATAATTAGTCATAATTGTAAGTTTTCTGGGTAAAGGTGTGCATGGAGAATATCGGTTCAATTCCCGCCGCCTCCCCAATTCCAAATACAACCTGATCCAAGGTTGTACAAAAACCCACAAGTCCATAAGGCTTCGTGTTTTTTACTGTCCAAAGAAATCTAACAAAATGCAGTAACAATCGACGATTTATGCAGTGTAGTATAGCCACATCACATCGGCGGCGCCTTCCTGGTTCGGGTTCGGGTTCGGCTTAAGCGCTTAGCGGACCAAACCGGTCGCACAGCCTATCAACTCAGGCGGGGCTTGCTGGAAAATCACCTCATCCAGCAGCTGAAGAATTCATCGCTCAAAATAGTCCTTGCGTAAGATCTGACCAATAGTTGGAATTTTTTTATCAATGAGAATGCTTTGGTCAGTCGCTTTACACTGAGCATTTAAAACAAGGCTAATCTTTCCTTATCAAACCTCGACCGTCTTTCTATCAAGCAAATAGTCAGTAACCACATCCCAAACCGGCCTTCCCGTATCAGCCTGCCCTACGCTGGCCCAGCCAGTAATTTTATATGACCTGTCCGCCGCACAAGCCTCTCCGTTGGCCAGCCGCATGCGGCTGATCCGCCGGCCGAATTCCGCTTCGGGATCGCAAGCAAAGGTCATGCCCCCCACCCTGACCATATCGCCGCCCTGCTGATAATAAGGATCCTTATTGAACAAATTGTCGGCGACATCCTCCAGAATCGCTTTCAGTTCCCGACCCGTCAGGGTTCTGACATAGGTTTCAGGATAAGTAATCGCAGTCTGGCTCATGACATCCTCGAAGGTGATGGTCTGCCCAGGCAGCAGCGACGTGCCCCAGCGGAAGCCCGGCGACAAAGCAATCTGTGCATCGTTGACCGCGAGCTGGGCATCCAGAATCAACTGATCGAACGTGCCGCAAAACGTGTCGCGCCGATAAAGCAGATCATCGGTGATCCCCAGCGGCCGCTGTAATTGCGCTAAATAAGGCTGCCTGACGGTATCGATCAGCGCCTGCATGTCCTTGTCCGGTTCCAGCAGGTTCGAGAACACCGGCAATAGGCGATAACGCAGATCCCTAAGCCGGCCGGGCTGAATATCCAAATCCAGCACAGCCAGAAATTTGCCGTGGCTGCCGGCATTTGTAACCCAGGTTGTCCCGCCGGCATTTTTGACCGGTATGGGCTTCGGCAAGGCATCATGGATATGACCGCCGAGAATCACATCAAGGCCCGATACGCGCGATGCCAGTTTCAGGTCGACCGGCGCGCCGTTGTGGGACAGCAGCACGATCGCGTCGGCCTCCTTGGCGGCCTTGATGTGATTAATGGTCCGCTGCAGCTTTTGCTCGTGAACGCCGAACTGCCAGTCCGGCGTGAATCGCTTTGGATTGGCAATCGGCGTATAAGGGAAAGCCTGGCCGATAACGGCAACCCTGCCCTGCCTGAAGGCTTTGATGACATACGGCTTGAAGACGGCATCGGTTTCGGCATCGCCGCCAAACTGCGCCTCCTCGGTCAGGGCGATATTCTGCGCGATGAATTCGCCCCGGAACCGGGCAATATTGTCCAGCACCTGCCGGCTGCCGTATGTGAACTCCCAATGCCCCGTCATGATATCGACGCCGAGCAGATTCGAGGCATCGACCATATCCTGCCCTTTGGTCCATAAGGCCGTGGCCGAACCCTGCCAGCTGTCGCCGCCATCCAGCAACAGTGTATTTTCATGGCCGCGCACCTGCCGGATCTGCTTGATTAATGTCGCCAGATGCGCAAAGCCGCCCATTTTTCCGTACACAGCAGCCATTTCAGCGAAATCCAGATACGTGAAGGCATAAGCTTCGGCGCTGCCGGGCTTGATGCCGTAAAAATCGAGAAATTGCCGGCCGGTCAAGTGCGGCGGCTTGTTCTTGCTTTCGCCAACGCCGATATTGACCGCAGGCTCTCTGAAATAGATCGGCAGCAGCTGGGCATGGCAATCGGTAAAGTGCAGCAGTGTCGCATTGCCGAATTCAGGCAGATCATACAGCTCGGCAGGTCGGCCAGTGCAGCCCGACAGCCCAAGCAAGGTCAGGCATTGAAGGAAATGACGGCGATTCATGCAAACATATTAAGGAATAATGACCCGACAGTCAGGCACTTTCTGCTGCAGCAAACGCTGCAAGGTTTGCTTGGCCTCTGGCTCGCCATGCACGAGCCTGATTTCCTGCGGCTTTTTGCGCATGCGAGTGACAAAACGGACCAGCGAATCCTGATCCGCATGCGCGGAGTAGCCGTCTAACGTATAAACGCCGGCATTGATCGTATAAATCTGGCTATCCAGTTCGACCTGACCATGCACCGGCCCATTTTGCTGAATAGTTCTCCCGGGCGTGCCCTCGGCCTGAAAGCCGGCGAGCAGAATGTCCGTTCGCGGGTCTTCGATCAGGGCTTTCAGATAATTGAGCATGCGACCGCCGCTGCTCATGCCGCTGGCGGCCAGCACGATGCATGGATTGGCCGTGCGTTTTAAATAGGAAAGCGCATCCAGATGATCCTGATGGCTGTTGATGGTCGTTAATTGTTCAAACGACAGCGGATGGCGACCGGCGTTGACCCTGGCGCGGGCCTCGGCGTCCCAGAAGGCTTTCAGCTTTCTGTAGGCCTGCGTGAATTTGTTGGCCAGCGGCGAATCGACAATGATTTCGATCTCGCCCCAGGTCAATCCTTTCGCCACGGGCTCACTTCGGCTGTGATGGATGATGTCTTCAAACTCATACAGCAGTTCCTGTGTGCGTTCGATGCTGAAGGACGGTATCAGGATCACGCCGCTGTTTTTCATACAGCGCTTGATGTGCTGCTTCAGCAGGACTTTTCGCCGGCGTCGATTGACGTGTTTTCTGTCGCCATAAGTGCTTTCCAGCACCAGCACATCGGCCTGATAAGGCGACTTCGGCGCCGCCAGTAAAGGCGTGTAGGGGCCTCCCAGATCGCCGGAGAAGACAACGCGCTGCCTGGCGGATGGCGTTTCGACATCGCATTCGATATAGGCCGAACCCAGAATATGCCCGGCCGGTTTGAATCTGACCCGGAGCCTGGCGCTGCCGTCTCCCGCTAACGGAACCGTCTGCCAGCGGCCATAAGGCACAGCAACGATCTGGCTCTTCAGCACATCCAGAAACTGACGCGCCAGCTCTTTATCGAGCGCCAAACCGACTTCCACGGCATCTCTCATCACCAGCGGCAATAGCTCAACCGTCAATTCGGAGCAATAAATCGGCCCTTGAAAACCCGCCGCCATCAGATAGGGAATCCGCCCGACATGATCGGCGTGGCAATGCGTAATCAGCAACGCCCGCACGGACGCAATCGGAAAATCGATAGCCAGGCGGTTGTAATTGGCGCCGCCCGGCGAGGCTTCCAGGCCCTGGAATAAGCCGCAGTCGATCAGCACGGAATTGGCCTGGTCGATCTGCAACTCATGGCAGGAGCCCGTTACGCCGGTAACGGCGCCATGATGCAGGATTAACGGATAGGATGGGTGATTCATGCCGACTTTCGCGACCTTGATATTAAGAAGCGATATTATGCAGGAATCAATTTTTCGGCGATATAGCGAACTTCTCCAAGCCAGCCAAGCTGCAGCTTGACGCAACCTCAATGTCAAAAACTAAAATCGCCCGGCCGCATGATGCGCGTGTAGGGTCGAATTCACTTGTGCCCTTTAGGGTATTCGACCCGAAGCTGAGCTGCACCAGCTATTTTTTATGGTCTGGTGCGCCTTCAATAATCTGTACGCGCGGCGTGATGCCGCACACCAGCGTATAAGGAATGGTATCGGCGCATCGGGCGATTTCCTCAACAGCCAATCCCTCGCCCCACAAGGTCACTGGATCGCCGGGTTTTGCGTCCGGCTGAGTGGCCAGATCGACGGTAATCATGTCCATGGATACCCGGCCGATCAGCGGCACGCGCTTGCCGTTGACCAGCACCGGCGTTCCGGGTTTGGCATAGCGCGGGTAGCCGTCGCCGTAACCTATGGCCACCACGCCCAGCGTCGTATTTTTTTTGCACATCCAGCCGCCGCCATAACCGACAGTTTCGCCTTCCAGAACCGGCTTGACCGCGATCAGCCGCGAGTGCAGGCTCATGACCGGTTTGAGCCCCAATTCCTGTCCCGTGCTGCCGGGGAACGGGGAAATGCCATAGAGCATGACGCCAGGGCGCACCCAGTCGGTCAATGACTCCCGCCAGCCCAAGATGCCGGCCGAGTTGGCGATGCTGCGCTGGCCGGGCAAGGAGGCCACGGTCTCATTGAACAGGCGGATCTGTTTCAGCGTTTTATCGTCATTTTTATCGTCAGCACTGGCCAGATGCGTCACTAGGTTAACCGGATGCCTGAGGATGGCGCAATGCTGCAAACGCTCGTAGACAGCAATAAGATCCTTGGCTTTAAAGCCCAGCCGGTTCATGCCGGTGTCGATTTTCAGCCAGGCCGTCAGCGCTTCCTGCTCTTTCCGGTCTTCGAGGATGTCGAGTTGATAAAGGGAATGCAGCAGCGGTTCCAGCTGGTACTCCAGCAGATCGTCCACCTCTGAGGCGCGGGTAAAACCTTCCAGAACGGCGATCCTGTTGCCGAATCCGGCCTTGCGCAGGCGAATGCCTTCGTCGACACGAGCCACGGCAAAGGCATCGGCGCCTTGCAGGGCTTCGGCGATACGCAGTACGCCGTGGCCATAACCGTTCGCCTTGACGACCGCCATGACTTTGGCGCCGGGCGCGCAGCTGTGCACTTTCGCCAGATTATGCTGAAACGCATTCAAATCAAGTACCGCGTAGGCTGCTGCTGTCATTCATACCCTCCCGGGTACCGGTCATTTTTGTGGTTATTCATAGTCGTCATCGCCATAGGGATTGCCGGCAAAGTTTTCAAAACGCGTGTATTGCCCGAGGAAGGTCAGCCTGACTGTGCCGATAGGACCGTTACGCTGCTTGCCGATGATGATCTCGGCAATGCCTTTGTCCGGGCTGTCCGGGTTGTAGACTTCATCGCGGTATACGAACACGATCAAGTCGGCGTCCTGCTCGATACCGCCCGATTCACGCAGATCCGACATCACCGGCCGCTTGTTCGGGCGCTGTTCCAGGTTACGGTTGAGCTGGGACAGGGCGATGACCGGCACTTCCAGTTCCTTGGCCAGAGCTTTGAGCCCTCGGGAGATATCGGAAATCTGCTGCACGCGGTTGTCGCCGCTGGCGGGAGACTGCATGAGCTGCAAATAGTCGATCACGATCAGGCCCAATGGCCCATGCTCGCGTACGAGCCGTCTGGCCCGGGAACGCACTTCAGTCGGCGTCAGGGCCGGCGTATCGTCGATGAACAGTTTGGTTTCGGCCAGCAGATTGATCGCGGAAGTCAGGCGCGGCCATTCGTCGTCATCGAGCTTGCCGGTTCTGACCTTGTGCTGGTCGATGCGGCCCAGGGACGACATCATACGCATGGCCAATGAATCGCCGGGCATTTCCATACTGAACACGGCCACCGGCTTGTCGCCCTTGATGGCGATGTTCTCGGCCATGTTCATGGCGATCGTGGTCTTGCCCATCGACGGTCGGCCGGCCACGATGATCAAATCGGACGACTGCAAGCCCGACGTCATTTCATCGAAATCGGCAAAGCCGGTGCTGGCGCCGGTGATGTTGCCTTCCTGTTCGAACAGCGTTTCGATCTTGTCGACGGCTGTCGCCAGCAAGGTCTTGATCGACTGAAAGCCGCCCTGCCCGCGCTGCTTTTGTTCTGCGATTTCGAAGACTTGGCGCTCGGCGTTTTCGAGCAGCTCGGCCGTATCGCGGCCTTCAGGGTTAAACGCCGAATCGGAAATATTGGTGCCAACATGGATCAGCTGCCGCAAAACCGAGCGGTCTCTGACGATGTTGGCATAAGCGACGATATTGGCGGCGCTGGGCGTGTCTCTGGCGAGCATGCCCAGATAGGCCAAACCGCCGGCATTTTCCAGTTCGCCTATGGCATCCAGCGCTTCGGATAGCGTAATGACGTCGAAAGGAATCTGTTTTTCGGCCAGTTGCGCGATGGCCCTGAAAATCAGCCGATGATCTTTCCTGTAAAAATCAGTCTCTACTATTTTATCCGCGACTGAATCCCAGGTTTGATTATCCAGCATCAATCCGCCCAGTACCGACTGCTCGGCCTGGATGGAATTGGGCGGGACTTTCAGGGCATCCAGAGCGTAATCACGGTCATAAGAATAATTTTCGGGCATAATCCACAGCGCTAAAAATGTTAATCAAAGGTGCTTACTCAAGGACAGGCAGGTCTGAAAATTTCAGACAATGCGCGGAAAAAATAAGGAATAGCCAAAATAACGATAAGGTAGCGAGAGGGCTGATTGTCAGTGATAGCCTGTGCCATATCATTGAATTCCGACATTTCCTTCTTTGAAGAAAGGGATATTATAGACCAGTTTGGCTTCATGCACTTACCGAATTATTTGCCGGAAGCACGCTGCCTTCTTTGTTTATCACCGGTCTTCAAGCCCATCCGTCAGCAAAATACGCAGAGTTTAAAGCTTGCCGCTTAAAATAGCTTTAATCGGTTGGGGTGCTACATGAAAGCCGGCGATGCCGAGGTTGCCGCCCGAACGGACGGCAGTCGCCATTGTCAATAGCTTCAAACCGATCCCGCCAGGTAATCGCCATGCCCCATTCATTGCCGTTATTGCCCTATCAACCTTCAGAACTCGCTGACCGGCTATTGGCTGGCGGACAGCGGATTTTGCTGTGCGGAGAAACCGGCATCGGCAAATCCACACTGACCGCCGAGCTGGCGCGCATCATCGCCTCTCACGGCCTGGCCTGCTCCGGCATTACTGCCGACCCTGGATCACCCGGCTTCGGCCTGCCCGGCACCGTGTCGCTGGGACAATGGCAGGCGTCCGGCTGGCAAGTGCTGGCTTTTGAAGCTCTGTGCACGCTCGATGCGGGCCGCTTCCGCCTGCCGCTGATAACGGCCGTAAACAGGCTGAGCAGTCAAGCGCCGCCCGGCCTGCTGCTGATCGATGCGCCGGGCGTGATCCGGGGCATTGCCGGCTCGGAGCTGCTGCCCGGCATGGTCGAATTAGTGAGCATCGATACCGTGCTGATGCTGGGGCGGCAGTCCAAACAGGTGCCGTTGCTGAACGAACTGCTGGCGCTGCCGGTTCGCGTCATGGCGGTTCATGCCCATCCCGAGGCTCGCCGGCCCGGCAAAAAGGCCCGTACCCGAAACAGAACCAGGACATGGCGGGCCTATCTCAACGCCGCGCATGAAACAACGCTAAACCTGTCCGACATTCGGCTGATCGGCGCTCCGCCGCCCGTTGACGTGCCCGATGCCTGGCCGGGCCGCCAATGCGCCTTCATCGACGCCGACCGTACCGTGGCCATCGGCGAGATCGTCGCCCTGCAGGACGGGAAGCTAAATGTCCGACTGCCTGCCGCCTCGGCAACAACCGATATTTTGCTGCTGCGCGATGCGCGCACCGAAAAAAACGGCCTACTCGGCAGCGCCGAACCGTTTTCATCCAGTGCGCTGCAATACCTGCCGCCGACCGATATCCTGCCTTATCCGACGACCAACTACAGCGGCGGCCCGCGCCCGGTTGCCAAACTGATCGGCGCCTATGCGGCGCTGGTCAATGGCGTCTTCGACGATCCGCTGCTGCATCTGCGATTGCGCCAGCAACAGCGGAGCCTGCTGTTTGATTTGGGCGATTCGGGCAGGCTGCCGGCCCGCATTGCCCATCAAATCAGCGATGTGTTCATCAGCCATGCCCATATCGACCATATCGGCGGCTTTCTCTGGCTGTTGCGCTCCCGCGTCGGCGGGTTTCCCGCCTGCAAACTGTTCGGTCCGCCCGGCTTGATCAACCACATTCAAGGGCTGATCAGCGGATTTCTCTGGGACCGTATCGGTGATACCGGGCCGGTTTTCGAAATCGCCGAAGTGCATGGCGGCCAGTTGCTACGGGCGCGCATCCAGGCCGGTTGTCAAGACCGTGAAGAGTTGCCGGAAATCCGCATCACTGACGGCCTGCTCGTGGACGATCCGGTGTTCAGCGTCCGCACGATCACCCTCGATCACGGCACACCGGTGCAGGCCTATGCCTTTGAGAGCAAGGCCAGACTCAATGTGGACCAGACCGCTCTAAAAGCCCATGGCCTGAGCGCCGGCCCCTGGCTTAACCGACTCAAGCAATGCCTGGCCGAAGGCGATAAAGAGGCGCAGATCCTATTGCCCGACCATACCAGCCGGAAGGCGGCAGAACTCGGCGCCCGGCTCGTGACCGTCACGCCCGGCGAAAAACTGGTCTATGCGACCGATCTGGCCGACACGGAAGCTAATCGAAGCGCCCTGACCGCCTTGGCCCGCAATGCCGACATCTTGTTCTGCGAATCCACTTTCCTCGAAGCCGACCGCGAACAGGCGCGCAGGACTGGCCATCTGACAACAAAGGCCTGCGGCCGGATCGCAACCGCCGCCGATGTCCGGCAACTGGTGCCGTTCCATTTTTCCAGGCGTTACGAGACCAATCCCGAAACGGTTTACCAGGAACTGACCGACGCTTGCTCGCGCGTCGTCATGCCGCCGAAGGACAGTCTGCAGGACATCCGCAAACAAGCTTGAAATGGCGTTACGGCAATCATTAAAAACCCCGAAGGCCGCGAAATTATCTATTTTTTCTTCATGCTCTTCGTGGTAAAAAGCCTCGCTTAACATCACCGAATGACTACTTTATAACCTATGACTGCCAAATCTCTGAACCCTCAGGGCAAAGGGCTCGTTCCGACTCTGGAAAGCCTGATGCAGATCCAAAAAGGACTGACCGTACCTGCCAAGGACATCCTGCAGATAGCCAATGAACTGTTCACCTCGCTTTTCGTGCTGAACAGCCGGATCAAATTCAAACCGGTTGTCGGCCGGACTTACTGGCTATACCGGAAGGATGGGATGTATGGGCTTTCTCTGATCGCGCCTGAAGAGTGGTCGCCTTCAAAATACGGTCAGTTTATCGGCGCCTGCCAATTGCAAGCGGATCTGACCTGGACGCTGGAATTATCGGAGCAATGCCGGGGCGACCGGCAGCTCATGGCGGAAATCACGCAGCAGCGGGAGCGCTTCGATCAAAAACTGAAAACGGCTGAATACATTGACGACATACTGCCTGTTTACATAGCGGCCTTGCCCTTCTATTCGCGCGTACTGGCTTCGGCACTGGCCCATTCCCTGGGGCAATCCATGCAAAAAGGCGGAATTAGCGGACTGAGTTTTAATCAGGCGCGAAAGAAGATGTTGCCAACCCAAACACAATCGCCCTAAATGATTGCCGGCTTTTTTAATGATCACTCCAGGAATTCGTAAATAAATTATGCCACGGTTTCATTGGGAATGAGAGCGAGCAAATCCGTGACTCCGACATCGACACCGGCTTGCGAGAGAAGAGTCGTTGCCTGGCCACGATGGTGGGTCTGATGGTTGAAGAAATGCATGACAAGGCTGAAAAAGTTCTTCTGCGCGGGTATGCCTTTCATATTTGAATAACTCAGGACGTAGCCCAGATCATGTTCGGCAACCGAATGCGCCCATTCCATGATGGTCTGATCAAGCAACTTCCGGTGTTTTGAAAGGCTTTGAATGTCTGTAAAGAGCATCTGATCAAGGCTTATTGGGGTTGGCAGATCTCGTATCATATCGAGTGCTGCATAATTGGCAGGATGGGTTGCGAAGCGCTTCAGCCAAATGGTGTCTGCAACGACCAAATGGTTAAGTGTTCCGAGAATGGAGCCGAAGAATGCGTTTCTATTGGCGTTAAGCTCTTCGATGGGCAGGTTTATGGCAGCCCCATACAGTCTGGCATTCATCCATTCGTTGTACTCCACCATCAGGCAGATAGAGTTGGTACGGCTCACAGAGATTCTCCTAAAGGAAATAATATTCGACATTAAGCCGAACCGCAAAGCAGTATCGGCTTGAATGACTTGGCTGTGCTACCACTTCATAAAAGGCGGCGGGCTTAGCGGGTGTTCGGAGAACCAGTCTGTTGCCCCTTGCATGAGAAATTTATGAAATCCACTGTTCGGTATGGCTTTCTTGACCTGCCTGATATAGCGCCTCGGAAGTCCGAATGTGAAGAAACCAAGTGAAAAATCAACGAGATCGCCCTTTCGGAACAGCTCAACCAGGGGATAACGCTCATCGCCATAAGTGCGTACTTTATGGTGAAATTCGACCATTAAGCCAATTTCATCAGACCAAGCCTGAAGCCCTGCATTGGATAGATACTGTTTTGCCTGAGCGACCGATGGCGAGATATAGTCCATCGTATGGTCTGACCAGATTCCGATATCGTGGAAGCATGCCGCGATAGCCAGTTTTGATTTTTCTTCTTCCGTGCAGGAACGAAGCGCCAAGCAGAAATTGAATACGCGGTATACATGCCCTCTATAGCTGGGGTAGTCATCTCCAATCCTGCTCTTCCACTCCGAGAGAATCTCCTCGATGAAAAGGTGTTTTGTCTCTATGCTCATGCAAATTCCTTTTAAATAATATTTCTAAAATTTCCGCATATCTTCTCTGCTTTTGGCATGAAAAGCAACGCAGCAATGATGTTAGTCCAATTCGCCAACATTCATTATTCGGACTAGTCCGAAACCGGGACAAGATTATTAAAAAATTGCTCGGTGCAATTAGCCCAGGAATAGTTCAAGGCGTAATTTCGACAGTCTTCCGCATCTAATTGCAAAGCCTCAGCAATGGCCTTTTTTAAATCATGATCAAGCCTTCCTACTTTATCGCTGGTAATCACATCCATGGGTCCACTTACCGGAAAAGCCGCAACAGGTATGCCACTGGCTAACGCCTCCAGCATGACGATGCCGAAAGTATCAGTGCGACTGGGGAAAACAAATACATCCGCGGCAGCTATATAGCTGGCCAAGTGTTCACCCGTCTGAAAACCGACAAAAACCGCTTCAGGGAATCTGGCTTTGAGCTCTTTCAGCAGCGGCCCATCCCCCACCACAATTTTTGTTCCTGAAAGATCAGCGGATAAAAAAGCATCGATGTTCTTTTCAACAGCGACTCTTCCGACAAACATCGATATGGGGCGAGACAGTGATAAGAAAGCTTTATCCCTTGGGTAATAAAGATCGGTATCCACGCCGCGAGACCAACGGACCATGCTGTTTTTGAATCCCCTGGCAATCAGATCCGATTCTACGGAGGGCGAAGCCACCATGATCTTTCTTGCCGGCGCATGAAACCAGCGCAGAAAGCCGTAGCCCCACGAGACAGGAATTTTAAAGCGCAAGTTGACGTATTCTGCAAATAAGGTATGAAACGACGTGGTAAATGCCAGATTCCGGCTAAGGCAATATCGCCTTGCCGCGATTCCCAATGGTCCTTCCGTGGCAATGTGAATGCGTTGAGGTTTGAACTCATCCAGCTGAGTTTTCAATTTTTTGTAACAGCCAAGCGCCAACCGGATGGAAGGATAAGTCGGACAGGGAATTGTCTTGAATTGATCGGGGGTAATGAGCTTGATCCGATGCCCCGACCGTTCCAAGGTTGCGCAGGTGTTTGATATGGTCGTCACAACGCCATTTATTTGTGGATGCCATGCATCGCTGATAAACGCAATTCTCAATGTCATAAAGTTCCCGGATGTTATCTGCCGATAGCTGCCAACCGTGCAAGTCCTTAATCTAAAACCATAGGTTTCTAGTCAAAAACGTAAGTTGCAAAATTTCAATGCTATAGCGTGAATATGACCGTTTAATGAAAATCGTGCCGGTAAAAAGCTTTTTGTGCTGGAACAAAGAGATGCCCTGATCTCGCGTGGCTGTTTGAAGGCAAGATTTGCCGAATGCACAAAAAGCACGGCCTCGATCCTCCCTGATTTTTCCGGAAAACATGGCTCATGCGGACCGGCCTGAGTGCATCTTTTTGGGCCGGCGCGCACTGCGACTCGGTACAAGGCACCTGCGCCAATGACAACACCAGTGACATGCAGGCCCGGCGGTACCTGCACGTCACTCCCTGAGGTGCTATAAAGTCTTCAGAAACTCGATCAGATCCCAGCGCTCGTCATCGGTAAGATCGGTTCCATAATAATGCCCCGTGTTCAGGTTGCCGGGCAGGCTCGCATCGAATTTGAAGGCATGCTGGCCCGGTTTCGAACGAAAACCGACTGCTTGCGGATCAAACTCGTGGCTTCCTACATAGAACATTTTCCGACGTTCACTAGGCGGCAACAGCAATTGGTACAGATTCGGCACCGAGCCGTTATGGAGATACGGTGCGGTTGCCCAGATGCCATCCAGCGGGCGGGCGCGATAGGCAAGCAGATTTTTCGGCTTATACGGAGGCAAGCCCTGCGCCTTGAGCCGGTAGCCGATCAGCTCAGCTTTTTCCGCGGGGCTGAACGGCGGATAGGCATCGGCGATGCCGTTGGATACGGCCATGCCGACCAGTGTCGACAATAACACCGGCGCTGGAAGCTCCGTTGCGTCGGTGAAAGGCGCCGGCAGTAACGGCGCCAGACTGCCGGTGTTCGCTTTGCGGGTGGCAAAGTTTAGCGACGTTGCCGGATCGGTGCCGATCTCATCGAGCGGGGTCATTTGCGTTTCGATAAAGCTGACGCCGAATAAGTTCTCGTCCGCCGGCGTCATCGGATAGAACCCGTTCGCATCCGGCAATGAATGACAGGCCTCGCAGCTAGGCTCGCCGCCGCGCGATGTCGAATACAACACGCGCCCGCGGGCGGCCTTTTCGCTATCGATCGGGCCCAGCGCCAATACCGGCCATTTAGGCGATGTCAGGCTGCCTATCCGTTTCTCGAGTTCAAACAGCTCTCTCGGCCTTGCCGTGCTCTTGCCCAACTCGGCAAGCGAACCGGTCAGATTGACGTGCCCGAATACGCCCAGCACCTCCCCGACATTGCGGCCAAACGGATTATTGGCCGATCCGTTCCATTGAACCCAGTCCAGCCGCGGCGAGGTCCACAGGAATGGATAACTGACCGGCGCATCGGGTACGCGGACATTGTCCGGCTGTTGCAGATCGCGGCCAAAGACTTCGTTCATGATGATGCCGAACGCATCGACGCGGCCATAACCGTATGGATGCGTGGGCGTGCTGCGCGCGTCGTACTGCTCCAGCCAAGTCAGTTGGTCGGATACTCGCGCCTGCAATGCAGCCTTGGCAGCGCCTGTGGGATCGGTCAATATAGCCTGGGCGAAGCGATCGAATTTCTCCGGCTGTTCCAGCGTCACACGCAACGCCTGGATCAGGCTCTTCAAAAACATGGTGAAATCGCCCAGCGTCGGCGCGCCATCGATGCGGATAGTCTGGCCCCGGTAACGGATTTCGCCGGTATGACAGGCGGCGCAAGTCATGCCGACCCAAGCCTCGCCATTGTCTGCCGGTTCCCTGGCGAATCCGATCGGCAATCCATCTGGATTGCTGGGCGTATAGGGCTCGTCATCGGCAAGATAACCGAACTGCTCGATGTATTTTGGGTTGATGAACAGCTCGTCTTTATCGGGCTGTTCCAGCGCCAGAAACCACTCATAGGGCAGAAGGTAAGATCCTTGCGGCGTGAAATAGAAACTGCGCCGTTCTTCGTCATTCCAGTTTTGATTCAGGTAAAAGGGGGCATTCAGGTTATGGTTGTCCTTACCTGCATCATCCACCGCGGCAATCGAAACTCCGGCTTGGCCTAAGCCGGACAGCAATGCGGCGAAAAGGCCGATTTTAAAATTATGAAATTGCATGTTTGATCCTCGATCATGTGAAATCTGTCAAGAGCCATACGAAGCATGGCGGACAAACGAGTCCAGAATCTGAAGCAGAAATGCTTGGAGGATGGAAAATAAAAAATTCAGTTGTCCGTTACGCCCAGCGGCGGCCGATTATGGGCACCCGATGACACAGTGTCAATAAATGATGACTATAAGCATGAGCAATGGCTGACAGCGACGATGGGGACAGTCACTCCATCTCGGCCATCAAAATATTTTTACAGTTCTGCATTTCAGCCTGATCTCAGATGCTCAGCAATCACTCCAGCGTTATTTCGAGAGTTGAAACTGGCTCATTCTGGCCGATAGCGGCTAATCGAAACCTTAAATAACCAAGACTTACGCAAGCCTGTTTGAAATTTAGAATGATCAATTCTGCTCTTTGCCCTTATCTCAAAAGCGATTTGGCAGTAAGATTAGCGCCCTGATACTACACCGGGTGTTGATACGAAGAAACATGAGGAAACGCAAGAAAAATACAAATCAAACCGATCTATTCGAGTTGGTGGCGCATCTGGAACAGTTGGAACAAATAAGCTCAGAACTCAAGATGGTCGAATCGCTGGGACAGCAGGAATTGAGCACAATCGTTGAAAAACAGATTGACTGGGTGGAGTTGGAAGAAAATTGAACATAGATGCGAAGCTCAGCTAGATACTGAAGCAATGCACTTGCGGCAAGGTCATAATTAAGCAACAGTTGAAAAGAGGAAATATCGCTATCTCCCCTTCCTTAGTTATCCTAATTATTCAACAAGTTGTATCTCTTCTGAGTCTTGTGCGGACTCGCAAGTGAAAGGAGTGCGATTGCAGACGATGGTAGACGCTTGCGCGGTGGCCGGACCTGGACGGAATCTGGCGCTCGATACAGCGATTTGGAATGTCTGAGGTGTACCATCGCAATCTATTGGTGTCTGATCCAAATCGCCACTTCCAATAATAACATTGGATCTAGTACGTTGAATGATTATCCCAGTTGTGCCAGCGAGGAAACTATTAGCACCCAAATCACAAGTGATCTCAACTGACATGACGGCGGCCCTCCCAACAAGGCGAGCTTCATCTACCACATCGATAGTCGTCACCGCAGTCGCTAGGGTGGGAACTGATAACACAACCATAACAAGGGCTAATGCAGGGACGAAACTAATACGTTTGTTCATTGCTTTTTTCCTCTTAAGTTAAGTTGACACAAGTGAAACAAATTGTCCCCTCCATGAGATAGAAAGGTATAAAACGAAGCGTTTTACACCAATATCCTGAAACTCAGGCAATCCAAGACATCGTCTCTCTTCTCGTTACCATTAACTAACTACTAAAATAAGCGGATTCTAGCGGAGCGCTAGTGCAAAGGGCGGCTTGACTTGATGCGATATTTATTGATATTGAGCCAAGCTGGATTTCTTATGTAGGCGGCCATTGTATATAGTTCTGGTCGGATTTCTATAAGTAGGAATACTGATAAATTAGAGTTTGAGCGCGGTAGGATGCGGTTCGTGCCTGACCGCATCCTACCTGAATCTGTTTGAATCTTAATGAGAGAGACAATCGAACAGCACTCTACAGGCCGCTATTATCAATGCTTTTGTATTATCGTTTTTTTAAATATACCGTCATTTATACCGTCACAGACTTAGCCTTGCTCAACTTTTTACCCCGCACCCCTGTTTGTTACGCCGTTTCGGTAGCGGGCAATTTTGCCTATGTTACGCGCTACATTCATGAAACAATCAAGCTGAAAAACACCAGGCATAAAAAAGCCGCCAAACTTTCGTAAGGCGGCCTCTATCCGACACTTTTAACGAGGATGCGTAGTCGGCAACGCATTTCTCCATGGACGAATGGAAATTTTTAAAATTTTAAGCGGTCAACTTAACAACACACAGTCCAGAAGTGAAAACCGCATTAACGTCATGTGTCCCGTCCAATATGGCTACGTCATCACCTCTGAAATCTGGCTTGTTTGTTTCAATTAGTGGCAATCCTTTTTCATCTAATACTTGCAATGTTATAGAAGAATGTTGTTCTGGATCTGGCAACAAGTAACTGGCTGTTAATCCTGATCTTCCTATTACTTCAATGTCTAAGCCAGAATGTTTAACTCTTATTTTTGCAGCAACTTCATTTGACGCAGGACAAATAAAGAATTTAGGTTCTGCCCCAATCAGCTCGCCGGTGCTGGTTGTTAATGCTCTGAAATTCTCAAGAGCTGTCTCAACATCAGCAAGGTTAGAGCCAGGTATTGTGATCGCTGGTGTGGCTGCTTCAAGTGCTGCGTATGTTAAAGCCGCCTCTTTGCGATAGAGTGCCGTTCTCATGGCGTTAATAGCACTCGATAGCCATTTTTGATTGTTTATCCAAACATGTCTAGAAACCGTTAAGCGCGTTCTTAGGTGCTTTAATTTAGCATTGATGGGCATCTCAAATTCAACTGGCTGCCCGTGGATTTCTTCCAGTTCCGCCGCTTCCTGTACTGGCAAATCATCCAGGCCAGCGATATATTCAACGTCCTTGAAATCCTGCACTGGATCTATTTTGCAGAATTTTCTATGTACCGGCTCGAATTTCGGCATCGGTACATAGCGTATAGCATGGGCCAATACTGCTGGCAGGTCAGATGATGAGATTGACCTAGCAGCAACAAAGGCACGTTCTATGCTAACTATTTTGTAATCATCTCCAGTTCTGCTTGATAGCTCCTGCGCTATTGGATGAGGTGTGAGAGGCTGTAGACCTTGCCGTAATGCGAAAAAATCACCGAATACGCGCCGGTGTTCGCTGGGTTTCAGAAGATTAAGAAGTTTAAGTTCTGGAATTTCTCTTACTGATGCAACCACTATTTAACCTCCGCAAAAGTACCGTCCGGTGTTTTGAATACCAGCGTGTTACCGTTTTTGATGGGCGGATATATAACCGGTTGGGCTTCTGCGTTTTTGTCGTCGATAATCCAGCCGACAACCGGAATATGACGAAACTCGCTGTAATTGTTTGAGCCTTTTGGTTTTTCAAAAAATAAAACTGATCCCGTGTCAGGGATAACATGCAATGCCATTGTTAATCGCTCCTATGTGAAAAATTATGATTATATTTTCCACATAAGTAATTGAAATTTATATATATCAATATTTCAGTATATTATAAATTTGCCTTTGCGATTCAGGGATAGGGTTAATCTTGTCTATGGTGCTTATAATTGGATTACACTTTCGGTGCTGTCTTAATAAGTCTACCTGTTTGGCAATAATGCCAGCCTTTGACCAGATTGAACCGTCTAATGTATTGGCATAATCTTTTAGTGCTAAATCTCGGCGCTGTTTGCGTTCTTCGCTGTTATCAAATATTCCAAAGGCATCCGGTAGGCTTTCGCCATTTAGCCAATGTTCTAATGAATCAATGAGCCATTGTTTGGTGTTGTCTGGAATCTGTAGATTAGCTACTAGGCAATCATGGAGCGTTTCAAGCTGGCTTATTGATCTCATACCTATCCTGCTCGTTATTTACGAAATCATCATCCGTTACATCGTCAAACCAGTCTATGTCCATGTCGGCTATCTCATTTCTGACGTTAGCAATGACACTGGAAACTAGGTTAAGATCATCGGCGGTTAGCCTATCAGATGCCAACCTTAATTTACCCGGTATCGTATCAAGTTGCGCCGCTACCCTTGCCATTACATCAGACAGGCCCAGCTCAAGCGCCTCAATTGGTCCATATTCACGCCTGGTAATAGCGTTTTGCATGTTGATTCTTTCCTCTTGGGCGTTTGCTAATCTAGTTCTAGCGGCTGCAAGGCTATTATCATTTCCCGCTCTTCCAGCGGCTTGTTCGCGCAAATGTGAACAATAACCAAGTAGCCATTCTCTCAACGTTTGATCCGGCCCAATAATGCCCCTTGCGGCCATATCTCTTACTGATCTATCTGAAACGCCAATTAACTCTGCGAATTTCTTTTGTGAACATGGTATTGAAAAATCAATCATATATTTAATCTCATGATATATAACAATAAATTAGGATAGGAACCCCTTTATGAGTTTCCCGTCATTAGTGAAAAAGCGAGGTTCGTTCTACCCGTACTAAACCCTCTAAAGAGGGACCCAACACTTACCCCCCCCTTGCCATATATAAAGAGAAGGGGAATCGGTGGAGATATGTTTTTGTAAAAATATTCCCCCCCCTACCTCTCAGAATTGAGGGAATTGAGGGAGATCGCCTTCAATCCCAGAAGCGGCGCGGCTTCCAAGCTCCCTCAACCGCTAAAAACGTGAGGGAGATTTCCCTCAAATGACTCAATATCTCCCTCAAATCTGCCTTCTTTTCGGAGTTATCCATTTAAATAGCCTGATTCTTTGTTTATGCCTGGTGTTTTTGTCTCCCTCAAATTTGAGGGAGTCTCCCTTATTATTTTTACTGTTGAGGGAGCTTGTAAGCCTTGATAGATAAGGGATAGAACTATATCTCCCTCAACTCCCTCAAAAATTTATATAACCCCTATATTTTTTTGTTTATCCAGACTCGATCAAATCGGCGGAAAGGATCATTACCCGCTTGCTTCTGCCGCCGATTACGCGCTTGACGTTTAGCTGCTTGGTTCCATTTGCGCGCGCCTCTGTTGCTAGAACCAATCCCTTTTCTCCCATACGCCGCCAAAGACTGGGCGGTGATAACAGGAAAGCATCCCCTTGCATCTTGGCTAATCGTTGGGCAACAGCAAAGGCGGCGTTCTGTTCAAGCCAAACTTCCCGCTGTTTGTCGCAATACCAGCCGATACAGTCGCCAGTAGGCTTATAGATTTTGTCTCCTGCCATATCGACCACATCAGACCGCCAGCCCCAAGCATGAGGCCGGGAAGGCGGAGGGCCCTGGTTCAAACGGCAAGCAATATGGGCGTTGCCGCTGGCAAATGAAGCGCGCAACAGCTCAAGGAATCGTTCCACTTCATCCTGTTCATGCTGATAGGCTGCCTGCTCAGTGAACGCCCCCTGAAGATATCGCTCAATGTCCAACATGGTGCCGCTGCTGGTTTCGCTGTCGAGTGCGCCGATATCGGTCATGAAGTCCAATAAAAGCTCAGCCCCTGCTACCAAATTGGCGTAAATCTCTGGGGCGCGGGGATGGGAAGTTGCGAAGCCATCACGGATGGCGGCATTGCGAAAGGATGTGACTGCTTGCGGGAATTGCTTTTTAAGATCGTCCAGGCGCGGGGCCAGCCATTGCAGATAAGCGGCCATGAATCTAGCCAACTGCCCCGCTTCTGCGACTTCCTGTAACTTAGTCAATGTGTTAGTATCCACATCGGCGCGGGTTAATTCCAGAATCAACAGCCTACCCAATAAGCTTTGACCTTTGGGCAAGTCCTCGCCTGTGATTAACGTCATTGATCTGTTATACGGCGCGGCCTTGGCTTGCATATCCGAACCGCGCCTTCCTCTCCCGGCCTGGTTGCCAGTATTTCGAATTAAGCGTTCCGCTTTGGCGTGTACTTTGGCCGCTTCCGATTGATTCACCGAAGGCTTGAAGTCATCTATGACAAAGATTCCATCTTTGACTTGAAACGCCTTGGCCTCAAGGTCGTTATCTGTATCGCTGAAATTGGCAGGAAAGCGCCGCGCGTTGAAATCGCCAAAAAAGGCCAAAGGAATGGCCGTGATAGCTGATTTTTTAGCGCCAGTTACGCCGTGAATAAACAAGGCAAAGTCTGTTGGGTGACACTCGCCCAACGGCGCTCGCGCAACAGTGGCCAATAATGCTGCGCCAATGTGTGGCTTGCCTGGACAAATAGCCAGCAACCTTAGAACAATGGGCAATACCTCTTTAACTTGCTGCAAGTTACATGGAGCAGGCAAGGCATAGCGGCTCATATGTCCAGCTCCTAAGTCGACTTGGACATTTTCATGCAAGCCACTGGCCGTAATAGCGCCTGATCCGGTTAAATAGTGCCATTGGTCGTTGATCCGTTTCCAGCCTGTATAACGGAACACACGCCGCCTGGGAACATCACCTTGCAGTTTTGAATAGAGATGAATGGCGGCGCGCAAGTTATCCCGCTTTGATGCGCCTGGATAGACAAAGGCTAAGGTTCCATAATGCTCATTCACCCAATTGGCTTGGGTTGAATAAAACTTATTGGCCGGCACATCAACCATAGGCAGCGATAAGCCGTCTTTCCTTCGGCCCTCGATCCGTAAGAATGACTGATCCTGTAAGCCATCATCCTGAGTCACTTCCTCGATGATCTGACAGACAAAATCACAAAGCGGAATCTCAACAAACCCTTGTCCATCTGGTCCGGTTCTAACTGATTTGATTTGGTGAAAAGCGTTTGAAATGATTGCATAGTCGCCAAAGTGTTGTGCGGCCTCTTTACCTGGTCCGCTGCCGCCAGTTTTCTTGGTAGTCGGTTTGGTCGCGCCTTTAACGATCTCTAAAACCGGCTTTTCCGTTTTATTAGTCATTGTGCCCCCTGCATTTGAATTGCATAGTCGTTAAAATCGCCAGCGATAGGCGGAAACGACACAAAGCCACCGACAGCCGCGGCGGCTTCGTTGGCTTTGGTTAATCCGGGATTTCCTTTTGTTTTCAGGTCGTTATCAGCACAGAAGATGATTTTTACATCGGGTAAATGCTTACGGACAATGCGCCCAACGGCTAATAGATTATTAGCCGTGAACGCAATATAAACCCGATAGCCGGTTTCCTCGTGTAGTGTTGCCGCTGTGGCGAAGCCTTCAGCAATACAGACGGTATCGCTTTTTCTCCGATCCACCAGAACAGGCCGGACAGCTCCCCGCCTGGTAGAAAGTCTTTGCCTCGTCCAAGTTCAGGTGATTCTTGGGGGAATATTCCTTGAAGATTACGAAGCTTCCAATGCTCGTTGTACATGGGAATCAACAGTGTATTTTCGATGGTTAATTTTTGATGCTTTCCGGTACCATCCTGAAAGGTTCTGCACCAATCAGCAATGCGCGCCCTATGCGCTTTAATGCATTTTTTTAACAGATAGGAATGGTCTAACGGCGCAAGTTCGGCAGCTTTAAAAATGCTTGCCGCTCGCTTGGCTGTTTTGTCTTGCCTGGCTTTCCTTTCTCGGTCTCGGCGTTCCTGTTCGTCCCTGATCCGCTGCCGTTCTTCGGTGATAACCGGCGCGCCGCCTTTACGATCAACAAAAAAGGCTTTATGTTCGCCTTTGTGATTCCAGACGATGCCACCCTGGCGATCTTGAAAAATCATAATACGGCCATCGCCACGGCCTCGATGATCGTCCACTAAATCAGCCGGATGAAACAGACCATCGGCTGGCACTGATCTAAATTGAACACCTAAATCAGCGCAAGCTTCACGCGCGGCCGTATCCAAGGAAATTAAAAAACTCGAAATGGGTTTAAGACTCATTTACCCACCTCCAGTTTAGCTTCTTTAAACTGTTTCTTTGCCTTTTCCTTGACCTTGTCCAGATAAGCGGCAAACTCGACTGCATCGACCATCCATTGCGTACCTTGGCCGCCAAGCCTGAATACAGGGAAAGGGAATTTTGATTGCCTGGCGTATCGATTAGCTGTGTTTTCGTCATAGCCGAAGTATTTTTTCGCTACAGCAGTAACCGGAATGTGCGCGCTGCCGAACTCATACATGAGTGCAAACACAGTGGACGGTTTCACGTTGTTGTTAATCTGGTGATCGGTCATGATCACCTCCTTGTTTATTTATTTCCCTTTCTATCCATCCAGCCGCCGTATCTGAAGCATCAGCCGCTACTTTAATTGCATCCAGTAAACCGCCTTTGATGTAGTTATTTTTAATATCTTTTGTGATTTCATTGCCGCAATCATCATCTTTGATTAATTCACTTAACACTCTAGCAATAGTAGATATTGCGTTGTTGCATTCATTAATCTTTTCGATCTTAAACTGCACAAAGTCTGCGTTTATCATTGTGCCGCCTCCATTCTGGAAAACTTCAAAATGGATTTGATTTGCAGCTCGACATGATAAAGGGCATCGTCACTCCAGCCTGGAACGTGACGCATATGCAGGATTTCATGAAATAGTCGGAATCCTTCTGCGTCCAAGTGGATCAGCTCGCCCAGGCTATGTAGGAAGGGTTTGTCTGTTCGATAGGTGCTCAGGAAGGCATCAGCCAGGAATTGACCGGAATGGCCACCTTGGGCAATGCGATCAAGCAATAATTCAGGCTCCAGCGGCAAAGGATCAATTCCTCGCTCCTGCTCCTGTTTGACCATAAGATCATCAATGCTGATGGTTTGGGGTTGCTCCGAATTTAAAGCATCCATGTCATCGGCGGCCTGAATTAACTGGGCGGCCATCTTCCGTAGATTGTCCGAATACATTTCGGCATCCAGTCCCGGAAAGTTTTTAACGATGGCGAGCGGTTTGGCGCGCCGGTCGCTGGTTATTTCAATATGGAGTGATCTGTTTTGGCTCATTGCTGCGCCTCCGCTTCTCTAGCAGGGTAATAAGCATCTAGCAGAGCTTGAGCGTCTTGGATCTCAAAGCGAATGGCTTGAGCAGCTCGCCAAAGGGTATCTGGCGAGAAAGCGGATTTGTCGCTTAACTCACAAGCGACTTCAATCAAATCAGCTATTGCGGCGGCGCGCTGCAAGGCTGGTTGCATTGTGTGGTACAGATTGAAAAAATTGCCTTCCACGTTGACACATACGCGGTGACTTAGATCGATATTGGGTTTATTGGTTTGCTCGGTTTGAGCTGGACTTGGATTTTGGGCGTGATTAGTCATGATTGACTCCAGAGAAAAGGTTTTTAAACCCGGCATCATGAGACCAATCATGGGTGCCGGACTGTACAAGGTTGGTCCTACCGGTCTCTGGAACCGGCCACTCCGAAGAGTGCCTCGCACAATCCGACATAATGAAGAATTGAGCTTTGCGCATAAAAAAATGCGCATAAAAAAACCGCATAATGCGGCTACCGCCAGAGATTCACGGGGGACCAGCCCGACTTTCGTTTTTTGCGAAAGCAAAATAAGAATAGTAGCCTGATAAAAATTCGTCAAGCCAGTTTTTCTCCATCGCTTCTTTCGGCGACGATTGATGCGGCTTGGCTTGGTGGTTTCTTCTGGGTGATAGGCTGCAATCATGCTGCTTCACCTCTTTCAATGGCGGCTAACACGGCGCGGATATCGGCAACCGCCCATACTCGTGTGCGTGGGCCTAATAACTGACCAGCCGGGTATTTACCCGCTTTAATTCCGTTAAGAAAAGTATTTTTCGAGATTCCCAATACAGCCAGAATAGATGGAAGGCGAACAAAGCCTTCAGCGGGAAGAGCGGTTGGAACGTATGTTACTTTGTTGCGTTTTTTGTGTTGCTTGTGTTTCATGTTGCACCTTATTGGTTGATAAGGTGCTTATTTATTCACATATTTTTTGTCATTTCTTCCCAAGACATGAGAATTTTTAGGCGTTTTTACGGAATGGAATCACATCAGCGCCAGCCTTCAAACTATCCAGATAATCAGCCCAGGCTTGCATCATTTTTCGGCGCTCTGGTAAATGTTGCGCTCTGTTATAGGCCGCTTTGATCCGGTTGCGCTCTGCGTGGGAAAGTTGCCGCTCGATCATGTCTGAATGAAAGCCCTGTTCATGTAACAGTGTACTGGCCGTTGTTCGGAATCCATGCGCGGTATGCTGCCCTTGATAGCCCATTCTTCGTATAGCCGCGCCGATAGATTCCCGGCTGATATGAGGATCATTGCCTCGCTTGCCCTTGTTGCTGGCGAATACATAACGCTTTGATCCGGTCAGCGGGTGAATATCCTGTAATAAAGCTATAGCCTGCTTGGATAATGGGACAATGTGAGCATCCTTCATCTTCATCTTATCCGCTGCAATGCGCCACTCTGCCGCTTCCAGGTCGAACTCATCCCATTCGGCTGCCGCCAGATTAGCAGGTCGAGCGAATATCAAAGGCTGGAGCTGTAGGGCCGTTCTTACCACAAAATCGCCCGTGTAAGCATCAATATCTCGCAATAGCTGGCCCAATGGTTTTGGCTCAGTAATGGCAGGGAAATGGCCGCGTACTGGTGAAGGCAAGGCTCCTCTTAAATCCTGCGTAACGTCCCGCTCCGCTCTGCCAGTGGCGATCCCGTACCGGATAGCCTGGCCGATGAATTGTTTTGTTCGTGCCGCCGTTTCTAAAGCGCCGCGCGCTGTTATTCTTCGAAGGGTAGTCAATACCTCAACCGCTGATAACTCTTTCAGTGGCCGCGATCCTAGCCAGGGATAAACGTCACGCTCGAAGCATTCCTTAATGTGCTTCTTATGGGATGCGCTCCACTTTCCTGAATTGGCTTCCAGAAATTCATCAGCTACAGCTTTAAAGGTATTTTCTATGGAACCGGCTTTTTCAATTTTTCTGGTTATGCTTGGGTCTATACCGTCAGCTATTTGTTTTTTGGCGGTATCTCGCCTTTCCCTGGCTTGTTTCAAACTGGTATCAGGATACACTCCCAATGATAGTGTTTTACGCTTGCCAACAAAGCGATAATCAAGCCGAAAGTATTTACCGCCGTTGGGATGGACAAGCAAATACATGCCTTTTTCGTCCGGCATTTTATAAGGCTTTTCTGTAGGTTTAGCGTTGCGAATGGCGGTATCTGACAGCGGCATGACGGTATAAGCTCCTGACTTTGACAATATACCGTCATTTGTACCGTCATTTATAACTGAATGTCAATGAATCTTGATGTGCTTTATTGGACAATAAAAAACCCGCTAAGCCTTACAGCTTGCGGGTTTCATGTACTTGTTTGCATCTTGTTGAACTTATAGGTGGCGGAGAGAGAGGGATTCGAACCCTCGATACGTTGCCGTATACACACTTTCCAGGCGTGCGCCTTCGACCGCTCGGCCATCTCTCCTGCTATCTTTTACCCAAGAGTATGGGAAGCCGGCAAGGATAATCGAGATTGCGTTTTGTTGCAATGACTTTTTATCCGGCCAGTGCTTCCAGTTCGTCCCATCTTTGGTAAACCTGCTCCAGCTGCGCCGTTGTTTTTTCCAGTTCAGACAGCGCCTTGGCAATGGTTTCCTTGTCGTTTTTATAAAAATCGGCGCCGTTGATTTGTTCATTCAGTTCCGCCTGCCTTGCTTCCAGCTCATCAATCAGGTCCGGCAATCTGTCCAGTTCCTGCTGCTCCTTGTAGCTGAGCTTTTTCTTCGCCGCGGTACGCTCGGCAGTATTCGCGGCCGGCTTTTCCTGCTTGCCGGCCGTCGCCTTTTTGGCTGCTTCGGCCTGTTTTGTCTGTTGGCAGTGATTCATCCAGTCGGTATAGCCGCCGACGAATTCGTCGACGCGGCCGGTGCCGTCGAGCACAAACACGCTGGTCACGACGTTGTCCAGAAACGCCCGGTCATGGCTGACCAGCAGCAAGGTGCCGTCATAGTTGACCAGCTTTTCCTCCAGTAATTCCAGCGTTTCCAGATCCAGGTCGTTGGTCGGCTCGTCCATGACAATCAGGTTGGCAGGTTTCGTGAACAGGCGAGCCAGCAACAGGCGATTTTTTTCGCCGCCCGACAGGCTCTTGACCGGCGAGCGGGCCCGCGCCGGTGCAAACAGGAAATCGGCCAAGTATGACATGACATGCCGTTTGCTGCCGGCAATCTCGACGAAGTCGTTGCCGTCGGCGACCGTATCGGCAACGGTCATCTCGGGATCGAGCTGATCGCGCAGCTGATCGAAGTAGGCGATTTCGAGACGGGTACCCTGCTCGACAGTGCCGCTGTCGGGCTCCAGTTGTTTCAATAATAATTTCAGCAGTGTGGATTTGCCGGCGCCGTTGGGACCGATCAGGCCGATCTTGTCGCCGCGCTGAATCAGCGTGGAAAAATGCGCGATGACGTGTCTGTCCTGGTAAGCAAAGCTGATGTCGTTGACTTCGATGACTTTCTTGCCGGACGCATCGCCACGCTCCAGCGCCAGTTTGCTGGTGCCCTGCGCATTACGGCGCTGGGCGCGCTCGTTGCGCAAGCGCTCCAGCGCCCTGACCCGGCCTTCATTGCGGGTGCGCCGGGCCTTGATGCCCTGCCTAATCCAGGCTTCTTCCTCGGCCAGCTTTTTATCGAACTCGGCATTCTGGTTGGCTTCATCTTCCAGAGCGGCCGCCTTGCGGCGCAGGTAATCGTCATAGTTGCCCTGCCAGGAAACCAGCTTGCCGCGGTCCAGATCGATGATGCGGGTCGCCAGTTTCTGCAGGAACGAGCGGTCGTGCGTAACGAAGAGCACGGCGCCCTGAAAATTCAGGATCTGCTCTTCCAACCATAGGATGCTTTCGAAGTCCAGATGATTGGTCGGCTCATCCAGCAACAAGACTTCCGGGTCGATGACCAAGGCTCTGGCCAGTGCGACGCGCCGCTTCCAGCCGCCGGACAAACCGCTGATTTTCAGTTCGCCGGGCAAGCCGAGCCTGCTCAAAGTGGTTTCGACGCGCTGCTGGAAATGCCAGCCGTTATGCGCTTCCAGTTTGTGCTGGAGATCCCCCAGTTCCTGCAGCGCTTTGCCGTCGTCATGAGCCATCGCTAACGACAGCGTATGGTAACGCGTAATCCATTGCCCCAGTTCGCCCAGGCCGCCGGCCACGGCATCATAGATCGTCGCCTCGTCGGGCAGTTCGGGCGCTTGCTCCAGCCAGGCCAGTTTCAGTTCAGGCTGCCGCCAGATCTCGCCATGATCTGCATGGACGGAGCCGGCGATGATTTTCATCAATGTGGATTTGCCTTCCCCATTGCGACCTAACAGACCCACTCTTTCTCCGGCATCCAGCTGGAAGTCGGCATTTTCTAACAGTGCATGGGTGCCGTAGGCGATGGAGATATTGGTTAATCGTAGTAAAGGCATGTTAAATTTCTTGATGTTGTAAATTGCGTCGTAATAAATCCAGTGCCAGCAGCGCGGCCTGGTTTTGCTTGCGCCGGATGGGCCCGGCCACTGTCTGTGTCGATTGATGAAATCCGTCTGCGGTCAGCAGTACATTATATAAAACAATGGGCTGATCTTTATCGTGAAATAGGTCGTCATCGCCGGCATAAAGCTGGACCAGCGCAAAATCCGCGCCGGCGGACTTTTGCGCGGCGACGGCGATTTTCTTTGCCGTCGCCATCAGGTCGTCTCGATCGACGGGCACGGCGAACCGTTGTCCCAGGCTGTCCAGCGAGCGATCGAAAAGCGTGCCCAGCAGCCAGGGCATGCCGATGCATTTGGCCGCCAGCAAGCCCTGGCTGGCGGTTTCTATCGCAGTCAATGTGCCCTCGCCGGCCTGCATCAGCCGATCTATGACAGTCACCAGATCGCCTGAGGCTTCGGCCAGGCCGTCAATTCCGAAAACCGCATTGCCTAATTGTTCAACGATATTGGACACTAACGAGGCCATTTCGGTTTCCGGGTAACCATAAGGAAACAATAATTTGGTCTGGACGTCGTCGATGCCGGCACGAAAGCCTAATTGAACCTGATCAGGGATAATGATCGCGGCTATACGCTGCTGAATGTCCGATTCACCGATGCCTATTGTTCTTATCGTAACAAGCCGACCGGGCTGCAGGGCAAACCGGTCTGCCAGCGCCGGCCTGACTTTTTCCAGGAACAAATGGCGCATTTCAAACGGCACACCCGGCAAGAACGCAAACCAGCAACGCCCATAGAGTAGAGAGAAGCCCGGCGCCGTGCCCCACTCGTTATCGATGCGTGCAGCCCCTGCCGGCAGCATGGCCTGTTTCCGGTTTGTTTCGGGCATCGGCCGTTTTCTGTTGTCAAAAAACCGTTTGATTTGCGCAAAGGCAATCTCGTCGAATTCCAACTCCAGGCCAAACGCTTTGGCTACCGCTTCGGCGGTCAAATCATCACTGGTGGGCCCGAGCCCTCCGGTACAGATACAGCAATCCGCTCGCCGGGCGATTTCGCGCAGCAGCACGATCAGCTCATTGAGATTATCGCCTACGGCCGTATGCCGCGTTACGGCAAAACCCATCTGTACGGCCTGCTGGGACAGCCAGGCCGCATTCGTATCGACCGTCTGACCGGTCACGATTTCTTCGCCTTGCGAGAAGATTTCCAGTATTGGATTCATGCCCTTACCTCAACCGGCCATCAGCCGACTGTGCCAGAAAGGCAATGACAACAGGCTTAAGGCCGTCGTCACGGTGACGACCATTGCGTACAATGAACTGTCCAGACGATAACGGTCACAGAATACGATACCCAACACCATGCTCGGCATGGCCATTTCCAGAACGGCAGGCGCTCGGTAGCTCTCTGCCATATTCAAGTGGTTGATCAGAGCGACCGCAAACAATGGCATTAATATCATTTTTATCAGGATTACTGGCGTCACATAAGGAATATTACGCACGGTTACGGCTCTCCAACTTAACGCCAAGCCCAGCGAAAACAGCATCAATGGCACGACCGCAGCGGACAGTTTCTGCAGCGCGCCGGTCAGCCAAGCCGGCGCGATCACGCCGTTAAGATTCAACCCGACGGCGACAGCGGCGGCCCAGAATGGCGGCGCGTTCAGAAAGGACAACATCGATTTCTGACCTTCGGCATCATCTTCTCCATAATGACGCACGATCATGATCCCTATAGTAAACAGCATCGGCGCCGTTGCGAACAAATCAACCTGTATAGCGACCGATCGCGCCCAACTGCCGAATGTCTGCTCCAGCACCGGCAGGCCCAGATAAGTCACATTCGGAAAGGCTGCCGCCAGTATCATTGCGCCCAAGCGCTTGTCCTCGAATTTAAACACGCGCCCGATAAGCCAGATACTGACCATGGCAAAAACAATGCTGCTGGTTCCGAGCAGCGTATATTGCAGCGAATGCACGCCGATATCAGCCGACCACAACACGTCCAGAACCATGGCCGGCAGCAATAAATAATAAACAACCATGGTCAATGCCGGCCTGATCTGCTCTGCCAGCATCCCGGCAGGCTTTATGATGCGCCACCCGGCACCGCAGGCGATCAGCAAGGTCATTTGTATCAATGTCGAATTCATAGTCCGCGAATTATTGTGTTTTGCCAATTTTAGCATTCCCCGCCAAAACAAGTTCCGGTAATATAGTCCGACTAACCGGCCGGCCAATCAGTCGCCCTTTACACTATCTTGCGCCTTTTGCGAGCCCTGAACCTATGACCACATTCCTTTCAACCAAACCTATCCCTGTCCGCGAACGCCTGATTATGGCGCTGGACGTACCCAGCATACCCGAAGCGCAAGCTATCGTGGAAGAACTTGGCGATTCGGTGATTTTCTACAAGGTCGGCATGGAACTGTTCATGTCCGGCGATTATTTTGGTTTTATCGAGTGGCTGAAGCAACGCAATAAGAAAGTGTTCGTTGACCTGAAGTTCTTCGATGTGCCGGCCACGGTCGGCCGCGCTATCAGAGCGCTGAGCAGCAAAGGCGTGGATCTGGCGACCATTCACGGCAACGATGCCATCATGGAAGCGGCCGCCAAGGAAAAAGGCGATCTCAAGGTGTTGGCCGTCACGGCCCTAACCAGCCTGGATAGAGGCGATCTGGATGATCTGGGCTTTAAATGCGACGTCAGAGATCTGGTATTGTCGCGCGCCAAACGGGCTTTGCAGATCGGCTGTGACGGCATTGTTTCATCAGGGCTGGAAGCGCCCATGCTCAGAACAGAGCTGGACCATCGCCTGCTGATCATTACGCCGGGCATCCGGCCGGTCGACAACCGGGTTGAAGACGACCAGAAGCGCGTGGTGAGCGTGGAAGATGCGTTCCAGAACGGAGCCGATTATATCGTCGTTGGCCGGCCCATACGCGACGCCGAGAATCGCAAAGCCATGGCCGAGAAGATTCAGGACCAAATCCTTGCCCAGTTCCAGCAACCCGAATAGCCTTCGCGCCAACGATGCATTTCAATTCAATAAGGCACATAAAAGAAACGGCAAAGCCGCACGCACGCCAGTCCGGGCCCGATTCCAATCGATCCGCTGTATCACCTTTGAATTAACCGATTTATAAAGAACAATTTTTTGAATGCTGACTATTTGTGTATATCCATCTCTGTGGTATTGTTGATCAGTTATGGAATTTGATCTTGCTTTTAATGCTTCTTATTTAGTCGCTTTTACGATGGGCCTGTTCAGCAGCATGCACTGCATAGGCATGTGCGGCTCAATTATCGGCACGCTGACGCTAAGCCTCAGCCCTGAAATCCGCAACAAAAAGACGCGCCTTTTTCCGTTTGTATTTAATTACAACCTCGGGCGCATCCTCAGTTACGCAATAGCCGGGGCACTAGCCGGGATTGTAGAGATGATACTCACCATGCCGCTTAGTCATGGACAGGGGCACAGAGTGCTGCAATTGCTGTCTGCGGCCGTCATGACCGGCGCGGGGCTTTATATTGCCGGCTGGTTTCCCCGTTTCGCTTATATCGAAAAAGCCGGAACCTATCTCTGGAAAAAAATAGAACCGTTTGGCCGCAGGCTCATCCCGGTAAAGAACCGCACTCAAGCCTTTTTTTTCGGCATGGTCTGGGGCTGGCTGCCCTGCGGACTGGTCTATTCCGGACTGGCGCTGGCAGCGACGACCGGCGATATTGCTAAAAGTTCCCTGACAATGCTGTGTTTCGGATTGGGCACTTTACCTGCCGTAATGGGAGTGGGTATAATGACCGGAATATTAGCAAGGTTATCCAGAATGCAATATTTCAAGCAGATTGTCGGGCTGCTGATGATTGCGCTGGCGCTAATTGCTGCGATGCCATGGCTTAACCCCTATGCACTAACAATACATCTAAGAAATCACTAAGAGGCAAGTATGGGTCATTTTAATTCGATCATTGGGCAATCCCCTGCATTAGATTCTTTAATCCGCAGCGCCAAAATGGTTGCGGCCACTGATGTAACGGTACTAATTAAAGGCGAAACCGGCACGGGCAAGGAAGTGCTGGCCACCGCGATCCAAAAATCCAGTCCTCGAGCCAACAAGGCTTTTATCACGCTGAATTGCGCTGCATTGCCAGAGAGCCTGATTGAATCCGAACTGTTCGGCCATAAAAAAGGCTCGTTTACAGGCGCCACCGCCAACAAGCAAGGTCTGTTTCAAGCCGCTAATGGCGGCACCTTGTTTCTTGATGAAATCAACTCATTGCCCGTCTCCATCCAGGCTAAACTGTTGCGTTTCCTGGAATCCGGAGAATGTCTGGCCGTAGGTGATGTTAAATCTTATAAGGTTGATGTCCGCGTTATTGCGGCGACCAACGCCGACCTGAGCAAGCAAATCGAAGCCGGCGAATTCAGACAGGATTTGTACTTCCGTTTGAATGTCGTGCCTCTGGAATTGCCGCCGCTGTCACAACGCACCGAGGACATTGAGCACCTCATCAAGCATTTCCTGACTTTTTTTGCCGACATGCACTCAATCACAGCGCCTAAATTCAGCAAACAGGCCCTAAAAATCCTGAAAGGCTACCAATGGCCCGGCAATATCCGTGAATTGCGCAACTTGTGCGAAAGGCTCAGCATTTTATTGGCCGGCAAGACCATTGAACCGGAAAACCTGCCGCATGAATTCAGCGCCTACAGCCGCAATCCCAAAGCCACACCGTTCACACTGCCTGAAGTCGGTCTGCAACTGGATGCCTTAGAAGCCGACCTGATCCATCAGGCACTAAGCCGAACCCAAGGCAACCGCAGCAAATCGGCTAAATTGCTGGGCATTTCCAGAGATACACTGCTCTACCGCATGCAAAAGCATGGGTATGCCTCACACTAAGGCAAGCCTGAATCATTAATTCGAGGAGCCGGCGAATCGTCTCAGGCGAATATGCCGGCTCCGCTTGATATCCCACGGTATCAATCTGAACGCTGTCAAAGGCACCTTATCCACTGCGCAGTAACATTGTCGCTTTTGCCATTCCCGCGCAGCATCGCCAACTGCGCCAGCTTGCTCAGCTCTGCTTCGCCGCTGTCCAATTGAGCCAATTGCAATAGCTCGTGTTGTTTTACTTTTCCCCAAAAACCATCACTGCACAGAACAAACGTTTCTCCTTTTTCCATGGCCGGATATAAGCGGATCTCCGCCTCATGCGCTCTCAGCGCATTGATACAGCGCGTCAATTGATTCTGATAGGGATGCTGCGCCATTTCCTGCTCGGCAATCTCGCCTTGATCTATTAATTCCTGTACCACTGAATGATCCTGAGTACGCCACAAAATCTGTTGCGGATTCATTCTATAGATGCGCGTATCGCCGCAATGAGCCGTTAGCACAAACCACTTATCTATATAAAGAATGGCGCAAGTTGTGCATGCTTGTTCGGCATCGCTGTCTTGACCAAATAACTGTTTCATTTCATTAACAGCATCAGTTATCCAGAGCGAAATCATTGTGGAAGGATTTGGATTGCGCGCGAGTAACCCGCTGTAAGCCTTAGCAAATCGCAACATGCCTTCACAGAAAAAACGGGAAGCCTTATTGCCTGCAAGGTGACCTCCCAAACCATCGGCCATTACAAACAGCGCATAAGCATCATCGACGATATACGCCATAAAGTCCTGATTGACTTCTCGATCACCCACTAAAGTTAATTGATGGACGTCCAGATCCACTTATTTTTCCTAATCAGAATCCATCAGCCTTGCATTTCTCATGACACGCTTTAAATCCCTAACCGTTTGAGCTAAACCCGAGAATACTGCCTGAGCGATAATCGAGTGCCCGATATTCAGCTCGACCAACTCAGGGATCGCGCAGATCGCTTCAACATTATAAAAATGCAGACCATGGCCGGCATTGACCTGCAAACCCGCACTATGGGCATAGCGTGCGGCCTGCCTGATGCGTTCCAGCTCTTCGCTTTGCAGCCTTGAATCCCCGGCATCGGCATAGCGGCCGGTATGCAGCTCCACAACCGGCGCCCCGGCTTTAACGGCGGCATCAATCTGGGCTTTGTCAGGATCAATAAAAAGCGATACTTCAACGCCAGCCGTCGCCAATTGCTCACAGGCCCATTGCATGCGCGGCAGATTACCGGCCACATCCAGGCCGCCTTCGGTAGTCAGTTCTTCACGCTTTTCAGGCACGAGACAGCAGGCATAAGGCTTGACTTGCCTTGCAATGCCGATCATCTCATCAGTCACTGCCATTTCCATATTGAGTCGGGTATGAATCATGTCTTTCAGCAGGAAAATATCCCTATCCTGAATATGGCGGCGATCCTCGCGCAAATGCGCCGTAATCCCGTCGGCGCCGGCCTGCTCCGCTATCAATGCAGCCTGCACCGGTTCCGGATACATTGTGCCTCGCGCTTGCCTTAAGGTAGCGACATGGTCGATATTGACGCCTAATAAAATTAAGTTCTTATTCATTCTTTAATATGCCTGATATTTTATTGATAACCGTCCGGCTTTTAAGCGGCTTACCCTGCAGATGAGAATCGATGACTGCTCTCATCAGTATTTTCGCTTCGCTCAGGACGTGAGGATCATCGAATTCTTTGGACTTTATCGCTAGCAGAGTCTTTCCGGAAAAACGCCCATCCGCCGCTTCAACCGCTCCTTGCTGCGCATCAAAGGCATAATGCTTTAACGGGCTCACTAAGGCGCCATTGACATCGTGTTCCAACTGCAGTCCATAACCGACATGATCCATCAGCTTTAATTCAAACGACCGCAAGGTTGCTTCTATGTTATCGCCATCCGCCAGGCGTGATAAACAGCTTGCATAATCGTTGAATACTTCAGGATGCGGATCGTATTTATGCAAAAAGCGACTGATCAGCTCATTAACATAGAAGCCGCAATAGAAGGCAAGCCCTCCCAGTTGCACGAATGGCAGAGCAATTTCAACATCCGTCAGTGTTTTTAGCTCTGCCTTTCCGACATAGGAAATGAGCAACGGAATAAAGGGTTGCAGCGTCCCGGCTGTTTTAGACTTTGATTTTTTTACACCTTTCGCCACCAGAGAAAGCCTGCCGAAATCTCTGGTCAGCACATCGATGATCAGGCTGGTCTCCCGGTACTTGCGGTGCTGTAAAATAAATGCAGGCTGTAGATAAACTGCTGGTTCAGTCATTAAACCCTAAATTCTGCAGCGCGCGCTCATTATCCGACCAGCCTTTTTTGATTTTAACCCAAAGCTGTAAATAAACTTTCTGGCCGATCAGTTTTTCGATGTCATGCCGGGCGTCCGTACCGATTTTCTTCAACATCTCGCCCTCTTTGCCAATGACGATATTTTTCTGGGTCGACCGCTCCACCCAAATGATGGCATAGATCTTGGCGATCCCAGGCTTTTCTTCATAGCGTTCAATCTCGACCGTTAACGCATAAGGCAACTCATCGCCCAATCTTCGAGTCAGTTTTTCCCTGACGATTTCAGCGCACAAAAAACGCTCGGGGCGGTCTGTAATCTGGTCTTCAGGGTAGATCAACTCCCCTTCGGGCAGCAACTCCATAACCGCTTTTTCAAGCTGATCAAGGTTTGTGCCTTTCAGTGCAGAGATAGGAATCAAATGCTCGAATGGAAAACGGTGCTGCGCCTCGGCAAAGAAGGCCAAAATCGCGTCCTTGTCCTTGACCTTGTCAACTTTATTGACAGCTAGAATGACCGGCAAGCCGGCCTGCTCCAGTTTTTTGAAGATGACTTCGTCATACTCATGCCAGGATAAACCGTCGATCAGCCAGACGACCACATCGACCCCCAGAAGAGTCGTATCGGCCGTCCTGTTCAAGTACCGGTTCAGCGCCCTTTTTTCACTGTCGTGCATGCCCGGCGTATCCATATAGATAGCTTGGCCGGCTTCTGTCGTATTGATGCCGAGAATCCGATGCCGAGTGGTTTGCGGCTTACGGGATGTAATGCTGATTTTTTGTTTCAGCAAGTGGTTCATCAATGTGGACTTGCCGACATTTGGGCGCCCGATCAGCGCTACGTAACCGCAATTCATTTAGTGTCTTTACTCAGTAATTCGAGCATTTTTTCAGCTGCCGCCTGTTCTGCTCTTTTTCGGGAAATCCCTGTGCCGATACAAGCTTCGGCTATTAAAGGGATTGTGCATTTAACTTTAAACGTTTGTTCATGTGCGAGTCCGGATGTAGTCATTAAAACATATTCGGGCAATTCCATTTTCTTTGACTGCATCAACTCCTGCAACTGGGTTTTAGGATCTTTCTGCCAGTTAATCAGCGATAAATTTGCCAATTTCTCCGCAAATAATTCCAGTATCCAGCGCTGACAGGTTTCTATGCCCTGATCTATGAATAATGCGCCCATAATGGCTTCCAGAGCATCAGATAAAATGGAATCTCGCCGAAAACCACCGCTCTTCAATTCCCCTGAACCCAGCAGCAAATAGTCGCCGACTTGATGCTTCCTGGCCAGATCCGCCAATGAGCTCTGATTGACCAGGCTGGCTCTTAACCGGCTCAACACGCCTTCGCTGGCATCAGGAAATAATTCATACAGCTTCTGGGCAATGACAAAGCCCAATATCGAATCGCCTAGAAATTCCAAACGCTCATTGTTATGAGCTCCGGCACTTCGATGGGTTAAAGCCCTGGCAAAAAGCTGCGGATTATCAAATGCCAGTCCGAGTTTTTTACATAATACGGCAGGCTTTCTTATCACTCCTGACCAACCTCAATAAAGTCATAGAATTCGGCTAACACACTGAGATTACCGAAAATTTTCACGACAGTCTCGTATTCGATTTCCACTTTCAGATAATTGCCACGCTTGGTGACTTTTATATCATCCTGGGTAACATCATAGACATAATTCATAGTGAATCGTTTATCGAGGATAGTTCTGGCTTCTTGTTCGCTTTTGGTTTGAATGTCCGTCGTTTTTTCAAGGGCGGCCAGCGCATTGACAACTTTGCTGTGGTCGATATAGATCGGCGCAATTTTTAAAATCAATAACACAAAGAAAGCGATCAGACCCAGAATAAAGGCTATAGAGATCAAAGTGAGCCCTTGCTGGCGTTTAGGCGAAAAATTCATATTTCCTCCGAACAATTAAATAAATTACCCATATAAGTGTAGTTTATTTCAGCACGGTGCCAATACGATCAAGACCTACGCCTTTATGCTGCCAATCCCAGCTCATCCAGATAAAAAATGCCTTGCCCACCAGATTCTCTTCAGGAACGACACCCCAATAGCGACTGTCATTACTGTTGTCCCTATTGTCGCCCATCACAAAATAACTTCCTTCCGGCACGATAAAAGCGCCTTCAACCGTAGGCGATCCGTTCCTGATCAGAATGCTGTGTTCGATGCCGGACAAATTTTCCAACCGGTGTTCGGCTCCTGTCATTTCCTCGCCTTGCCCGATGCCCTGATAAGCCCCTAATGTGACCTGACTGACAGGCACGTCGTTGATATACAATTTTTTATTGTAGTAAGCGATTTTGTCGCCCGGCAAGCCTATTACGCGTTTTATATAATCGACAGAAGGATCTTTAGGATAACGGAACACGACTATATCGCCCCGCTGCGGCTCATTCAGTTCAATAACTTTTTTATTTATAACCGGCAGGCGTATACCGTAAGTAAACTTATTGACCAGGATAAAATCGCCGATCAGCAATGTCGGCATCATGGAGCCTGAAGGAATGCGGAAAGGCTCGGCCAGAAATGAGCGCAACAATAAAACGATCAAGACGATAGGAAAAAAAGAACGCGCATACTCTACAATTAAAGGCTCTTTTTTATCGACGAAAATATCTGCATCAGGTCTGCGCATCAGCAAGTAACCGCCCCAGATGACACCGGTAATGACAGTGGCGATCAAAAGAAAAAAGGAAAAATCAAAATCCATAATATGTTGTGTGATAAAGGTGAAAAAATTGAGTTATTCTTTATTGAGCTGCAAAACAGCCAGGAATGCCTCTTGAGGAATCTCAATATTGCCCACCTGTTTCATCCGTTTTTTACCTGCTTTTTGTTTTTCCAACAGTTTTCTCTTACGGGTAATATCGCCGCCGTAGCATTTGGCCGTCACATTTTTTCTCATGGCTTTAACGGTCGATCTGGCGATAATTTTAGAACCGATGGCTGCCTGTATCGCAACTTCATACATCTGCCGCGGAATCAGGTCTTTCATTTTTTCAACCAGGTCGCGTCCGCGGTTCTGGCTTTGATCCCGATGCACGATGATTGATAAGGCATCGACCTTATCCGCATTGATCAATACATCCAGCTTAACCAGCGGCGCTTCCTGAAAACGTAAAAATTCATAATCAAACGAAGCAAATCCCCGGCTCACTGATTTCAAGCGATCGAAGAAATCCAGCACGACTTCACTCAGCGGCATCTCATAATGGATGGACACCTGCCGGCCAACGAACTGCATGTCTTTCTGTACGCCGCGCTTTTCTACACATAACATCATGACGGCGCCGAGATAATCCTGCGGCACCAGAATATTGGCCTTAATAATCGGTTCCCTGATCTCCTTGACGGTGCCGATATCAGGTAATTTGGCCGGATTGTCGACCATGAGAACCTGCCCACCATGAGTAACAACCTCATACACCACCGTCGGCGCCGTGGTAATCAGATCGACATCGTATTCCCTTTCCAGGCGCTCCTGCACAATCTCCATATGCAGCATGCCAAGAAATCCGCAACGAAAACCAAAACCTAACGCTTGCGATGTTTCCGGCTCAAACTGCAATGCCGCATCATTCAGATTCAATTTAGTCAGCGCTTCACGCAGATCCTCGTAATGATCGGAACTGACCGGATAGAGACCAGCAAAAACTCGCGGCTGAACACGTTGAAATCCAGTCAATTGTTCGCCTGCAGGCTTGTCGGTCCAGGTGATTGTATCGCCAACCGGCGCTCCGAAAATATCCTTGATGCCGGCAACGACAAAACCTACCTCTCCGGTATTTAAAATCTCTTTTTCGAGACGTTTGGGCGTAAACACGCCGACTTTTTCAACGAGAAAAGATCTGCCGGTCGACATGATAGTAATCTTCTGCTTTCTGCGGATACTGCCATGAACGATTCTGACTAAAGACACCACACCCAGATAACTGTCAAACCAGGAATCAATAATCAAGGCCTGCAGGGGGCCATCCGGATTACCTTCAGGCGCAGGAATTTTAGTGACGAGCTGATCAAGCACTTCCTCTACATTCAAGCCTGTTTTAGCGCTGATCTTCGGCGCATCGTCGGCCGGAATGCCGATAACATCTTCTATTTCCGTAATGACGCGCTCAGGCTCGGCGGAAGGCAAGTCTATCTTGTTCAGAACAGGGAGCACTTCCAGTCCCTGTTCTATTGCAGTATAACAGTTGGCGACGCTTTGCGCTTCAACACCCTGCGCCGCATCAACAACCAGCAGCGCCCCTTCGCAGGCGGCTAACGACCTGGAGACCTCATAAGAAAAATCCACGTGTCCTGGCGTATCAATGAAATTAAGCTGATACGTTTCACCATCCTTCGCTTTATAGTCGAGCGTGACGCTCTGCGCTTTGATGGTAATTCCTCGCTCTCTCTCGATATCCATTGAATCGAGCACTTGCGCCGACATTTCCCTGTTGGTAAGACCGCCGCATATCTGAATGAAGCGGTCCGCAAGTGTCGATTTACCATGATCAATATGCGCAATAATGGAAAAGTTTCTTATATGCTTTAAATCCACGTGTTATTTTTCTATTTTAAGTGCCAAAAAGACCGGACTGCCTTGACGCTGAATCAGAACAGCGATTGATTTACCGACCGGAAGATTTTTGACTATTTTATCAAAATCAGCCACATCGCGAACGATATTATTCTGAATTCGTAAAATCACATCGCCACGCTGTATGCCTGCCTCTCTGCCAGGACCTTTCACAACGTTTTGCACCAGAACACCGTTTTGAATAACCTGCAACTGTTCTCTTTGTTCATTAGTCAGATCAGTAACACTGACGCCCAAGCGATTATCAGGTTTAGCTTCCACTTTAGCTTCAGCTACTTTTTCCTCTTCTTCCGGCAAGAGCCCAATGGTCACAGGCAGCGTTTTAGTCTCACCTTGCCTGATGATTTTAACCGTTGCTTTATCACCAATAGGCGTCATCCCTACCAAAGGCGGCAGTTCACCGGATGTCTCGATCTGCTGATCATTAAACTCGGTAATAATATCGCCAATCTGTATTCCGGCTTTCTCTGAAGGGCTGCCGGCAATTATCTTGGACACCAGCGCTCCCTGCGGCTTTTTCATACCGAATGATTCAGCCAGTTCACGGGTCACATCCTGAATCTGCACGCCTAGCCAGCCACGAGCGACCTTGCCGCTGGCTTTTATCTGGTCGACGACGTTCATGACGATATCCATTGGGATGGCGAATGAAAGCCCCATAAAACCGCCCGTGCGGCTGTAAATCTGGGAGTTAATGCCAACAACTTTGCCGTCCATATTGAACAATGGTCCGCCCGAGTTACCCGGATTGATTGCCACATCCGTTTGTATAAACGGCACGTAATTCCCGCCAGGCAAGCTGCGGCCTTTAGCACTGACTATACCTGCCGTTACCGACTGCTCAAATCCGAAAGGCGAACCAATAGCTAAAACCCACTCGCCGACCTGCAGCTTATTAGGATCACCAATATCAACCACTGGCAAATCATTAGCATCAACTTTTAATACGGCCACATCGGTACGCGCATCGGAACCGATCAGCTTGGCCAGCAATTCACGGCGGTCAGACAACTTCACCACAATCTCATCGGCATCCTTTACTACATGATGATTAGTCAACACATAACCATCCTGGGAAATAATAAAGCCCGATCCCAAGGATTTAGTCTCTCTCGGTATATATCCACCGCCCTGACCATTGAAAAAATGCTTGAACAACTCTTCCATCTCAGGAGGAATACCTTCGGGCAATTGCGGCTCTTGCGCCAGATCATCAGCTCCCACGGGCGCTTTCTGCGTGGTACTGATATTGACCACAGCCCCTCCCTCCTTCTTTACCATTTCCGTAAAATCGGGTAATTGTGCTAAAACATTTTGGTTGCATAAAAGAACCAGAAAAAAAGACCAGATAAGCTTATTGAGCATAAAAACTCCATTTCTAATCATTAATAATGAATAACTTATAATTTAAGGAACTAGCAATTTGTTACAAAATACTTCATAAGCCAAAGACTTTGTACTTATAAAAATCAGTCATGCCTCCGAAAAAAAGAAGAAGCTGATGGTGCACACTTATATTCGGATTTAGAAAACGGGCCGGACATTAAAAACGTAAAGTCAGGATATTACTTACTGAGGCTCTAAATCAGAACACCTCGTCGCCTTTCTTGTGCACTTCCCCGCCTCCTGTTTCAGCGGTGGAATCGGGAACGAGTGCCATGCGGTTGATTAAAGTATGTTCCGGAGCGACTGAATGGGTGTCAGACTTATAGACCGCTGCATGATGACGCTCTATCTAGGGCATGAGGATATCAGTGATGTTCAGAGTATGGTTGCTGTTTATTGTTGTCATACAACCATATTTTATTAACCTTCTAATGCCGAAGCTTAATGCCTTCAGCAATAAATTTGACTGTTTTTGCCGGCACCTCGCCCATCACCGTAAGCTGCCAATCATCTATTGTTCGGCTAAAAGAATTAACCGCGCCTACCGATTGCAGTCCTTGCTGCATAGCTGTATTTTTGTTTTCCATATAAACTGAAACTGCGGCAAAACCGTCACTTAACAGCAGATGATCAACCGGCTGATTAGAATTATGAATGGGCCGGCGGGTAAAAAATATTTCCTCGAAACCAGGCGGCAGATTATTTACAACAAAAGTTGCCTGATCCGATGCCTGAGCCTGTAATTGATGGATATGCTTAACATTCTCAGCCGCTTCCCCGAACTTGGCCTCGACAAAAGGCAACGCTTCTTTAACCTCTAAATCCGTAAAAACAACCTGCTCCAGAACCGTGCCTGAAAGATCATATACGGCCACTTTCAGCGGCAGAAATTGCTGTTTTTCTATCCATATTTTTCTGACATACCTAAAATCATCTTTAGGCTGAATGGCAATAACATAGGCCGGCAACATGGCCACATCTTCCTCGCCGGCCATCTTAAAATCATAGACAGCACTCAGTTCATCCAAGTTCTGAGGCACATCGACCAAAAAAGAGTGCCCTACGGGTCGATGGTCGACCACCGCCTGCTGGGTGGACTTGAATAAACAACTGACTTTGTCAGCATCCCTGATAATTTCGCGCAGCGGAGAATTTAGCGATAGCAGGCGTTCTTGCTCAATACCCTTTTCGGCTGCATGAAAATATTTCATGGTCTCCAGCTTGCCGTTTCTTAAAAAGGCAACAGTGCCTTGATAATTCAGGACCCGCATGGCGTCAGTCATTTTTGTTAATGCCTGCCGAGCATTTAATTCAACATCTGCTGCAAAAACCGTTTTTGTTGATAAAAGCAACACAAGAAAAAAACGTTTTACCACTTTAATTATTCCCGATTGTAAACAGTAACACTGGCAAAGGACTGAAAATTGACCTCGCCATTGGTATAAACACTACTGTTGTGTGCCTGAAGATAATCATTAAATCGTGTATTTACCGGATACTGTCTAGTTTGATCCCTATAGACTATCGAGTCGGAAGACTGTTCCGGCAATTGCGACTGAGCCACTTCAATCGGCGAAGGTTGATATTGTTCAGTCTGATGATCCATGCTTTGGCTCGCTATCACGGCAATAATAGCGATAGATGCCGCCAAGGCGCTGATTTTATGGCTCCGCTTAAATTTATTATGCTGAGGTAACATATAAACAGGTTCATGTTGGATTTCCTGACTGATCCGTTCAACGAAATCGGATCTTGACGACAGAAATGTGTCAGTTTTCAGAGCATGACTTACCGCCGCATAGCGGTTCATCTTGTCTCTTAACTCGGCGTTCTGTTGTATTTTTTGTAATAAACTTAAAGATTCGTCAGCACTAAGCTCATTGTCAAGGAATTGAGAGATTTTTTGATTCAAATCTTCATGCATCGAAAATCACCATTTAATCGAGCAAGGGGTTTAATTTATTATCGATTGCCTCACGCGCTCTAAAAATACGCGATCGCACCGTACCAACCGGACAATCCATTGCCACAGCAATTTCTTCATAACTCATTCCCTCGAACTCCCGCAACATAATTGCTGTGCGCATTTCCTCAGGCAACTTATCAATTGCTGCTTTAATGACCTCAACTATTTCCTGATTCAATAAAAGTCTTTCCGGCGTTTCCATACCTTGTAATTGAGGTACATTTTCAATTTGTTCCGCATCCTGAATATCCACCTGATAATCAAAGCTTCTTCTTGACCGGGACACCAAGTAATTCTTTGCTGTATTAATAGCGATGCGGTACAACCAGGTATAAAAAGCACTATCGCCTCTGAAATTTCCTAATGCGCGGTAGGCTTTTATAAAAGCTTCCTGAGCCACATCTTGAGCTTCGCTTGGATCTTTGACATAACGATTCACCAGCTGAATGATCTTATGCTGATATTTAACCACCAAAAGGTCATACGCTGACTTATCGCCGTGTTGCACACGCAGCACCAGCTCTTTATCTAGTTGTTCGCTTGTCCTTGTTTGATTATTCACTACAGCTCTTTAATTGTTGAAGTAGACAGAATTAAACCGCATAAGTTCTTTTGATACAAAAAAATTGCTATCACTCTAAAAAGCTTTATTATCCATAAATAACAAGCAGCGAGCTAATTTAACGTAACATTAGCACAGTAAAACATTTTTCTTTGATTCAATGACAGCTTCTTTTATGCCTTATTCCACAAATTATGACGTCCTTGTTATCGGTAGCGGCGGCGCGGGCCTGAGTTTAGCGCTTAAATTGGCCGAGCACCCCATGCGAATTGCTGTTCTTTCAAAATTTGCCTTGACGTCCGGCAGTACCTATTACGCCCAAGGAGGCATCTCCGCAGTTTTTGATGCCGAGGATTCTATTGAATCCCATATTGAAGATACGCTGGATGCAGGTGCGGGACTCTGCAATCCTGAAATTGTAAGACTTACCGTTACGCACGGAAAAAGTTCTATAGACTGGTTACGCCAACAAGGCGTGCTGTTTACTGAAGAACAAACGCAGTCCGGCGAAACAAAACTGCATTTAAACCGGGAAGGCGGTCATTCCCATCGCCGTATTGTACATACCAATGATGCAACAGGTAAAGCAGTGTCTTTATCGCTCATTGAACGCGCCAAAGAACATGCTAATATCGAATTGTTCGAGCATCATAATGTCGTCGATTTAATCACGGTACCAAACTCCGCCGCTTCTGCCAAGCGCGTAATAGGCGCCTATGTACTGGATGCCCAGACACATCAAGTCAAGACCATTGCCGCGCGAGTCGTCGTGCTGGCAACAGGGGGGGCCAATAAGGTATATCTTTACAGCACGAATCCGCAAAGCTCAACCGGCGACGGCATTGCCTTAGCCTGGCGGGCGGGCTGCCGCGTCAGCAACATGGAGTTTATGCAGTTTCATCCGACCTGCCTTTACCATCCCCACCCTCAAGCCCGCTCTTTCCTGATCAGTGAAGCCGTCAGAGGCGAAGGTGGCAAGCTGATTCTGCCGGATGGCTCGCCTTTTATGCAGAATTTCGATCCCAGAGGCGAACTGGCGCCTCGCGATATCGTTGCCCGAGCCATAGACCACGAGATAAAAAAGCGAGGCATTGACTGTGTTTACCTGGACATCAGCCATAAATCGGAACAGTTTATACGGGAGCATTTCCCTACCATTTACCAACACTGTCTTGAATTCGGTATCGATATCACCAAAGAGCCTATTCCTGTCGTACCCGCGGCGCATTACACCTGCGGCGGCGTACTAACGGACAGCCATGCGCGTACCGATATCGACAATCTCTACGCCATAGGGGAAGTTGCCTGCACAGGTCTGCACGGAGCCAACCGCATGGCCAGCAACTCATTACTGGAATGCCTGGTTTTTGCTGATCTCGCCAGCGAGGATATTTTGCGGAAGCTTCCCGCTATCCCGGCCGTCCCCAATATTCCTGACTGGGATGAATCGCAAGTCAGTGATTCAGATGAAGAAGTAGTGGTATCCCATAACTGGGACGAATTGCGTCATTTTATGTGGGATTATGTAGGCATCGTAAGAACCGACAAACGCCTGAACAGAGCCATGAACCGGGTGGAACTGCTTAAAAAAGAAATTGCTGAATATTACGGCAACTTCCGTGTTACCAGCGATTTACTGGAATTGCGCAATCTGGTCATAGTCGCAGAACTGATAATTCGCTGCGCTCAACAGCGGAAGGAAAGCCGGGGACTGCATTACACGCTGGATTATCCGGAGACAGACAACAGCAAGCCAGCCCAAAACACTATTCTGTCGCCATAACTAACCTATAGGCGCGTTACAATTCCTTTAACAGCGACTGGACTTGACGCGCCGCCTGCTCGCAGTCTACGGCGGACTTCTCCACATCGCGACTCAACAGAAGCCCGACACTTAACCCGTCGCTGTCGCGGGATGCATATTCATTAAGAGGAGCGCATATTTTGTGCATATGTTGCTCCGCTCTGATTAAAGTCACATGACTCCCCGGATCCCCTTCACTTTCCGTCAACATCATGACCTCACTCGTCATGCTGTTCTGTAAACGGAAAACATCTTCTACATAACGCGCAAACTCTTCCCTTGACTGCCTGTTTGCGCCATACCCAACGCCAAAAGGCGTTGCACACCCGGATAACATTATCACCATAAAAATCAGTATGCAGCCATGAAAATCAACCGAGATCTTATTCCATTTTGCCATCTGATTTTTTACTTCGCCTAAAGAGTTCATTTAATCTTTTCAATATACTATAAATCCAGCCCGCTCGAGCAGAAAAGAAAGCTGTCAAACATAGGACCTTTGGAAACAATAAAATTCTTTTAATATTTTTACTGTTTTTGTATCATCCAGCTTATCTGAGTGTATACTTTTCCCAGCTCTAATATAATTATAATTCTAACAAACACGGTTTCGATCTGATGGCTGAAAAAACAGTAAGCAAATATTTGCTCAACCTTGAAAAGAACTTTGCCAGTGACAATCCTGTATTACAGAGAGCGGCAAAAGTCTTCCATGAGCTTGATCAAATTGAATTCGATCTAGGGCTGCTCGGCGATGATGAGACGACGGCTTGCAAGGATTCCTGGTGGCCGATCATCAGCCTGATCGGCGGCAACTCAACCGCGAAATCCGGGTTTATTAACAGCTATTTAGGCTCAGAGTACATGCTCTCCGGGCTTCAGCCGTCCAGCCACAAATTTACTGTGCTGCTGCATAGCAGTCAAACCACCCCTACCATTTTGCCAGGTACCGCTCTGGATGTTGATCACCGGTACCCGTTCTATCAGATCAGCCGCAAAATTGAACAGCAACAGCCGGGCGAAGGCGACCGCATCAATTCTTATCTGGAATTGAAAACCATCAGCAGCGATCGGTTAAAAGGCAAACTATTCATTGATGCACCCAATATCAGCGCCGTATCGTCTAACTCGGTTGCCTCGCTATTAATGCGGCATACAATTGAATGTTCGGATCTGGTTTTAATTTTTACGGACGCCTTTGATTCAGCCGCACCGGTTGATGAATTGATTGAAACCATCATTCGCCATCAAGATTCCAACAAATTTGTTTATATCATCAATGAACCAGCAGCGGCACTAAATCCGGCTCTTAACAATGAGATCATTTCTTCCTGGCAAAGAAAATTGTCAGGATTGGGCCTGAATACCGGACAATTTATTGTTCTATCTACCGTAGAAAATACAATCAGTCCTCAAAACCAGGCCGCTTTTGCCGCGATAGATCAACGCATGGTCAATGTGGGCTACGACCGGTCATACCGTGTTCTGCACTCGCTGGAAAAAAGCATCCGTGAAATTGATAACACCGTGGTCCCGGAAGTCACAAAAGGCATTGCGATCTGGAAAGACCGCGTCAACTTTTCCACGCTGTTGATTTTGGGATTCATTATCACGTTTGCCCTCTTCGCCGAAATACAGATGGGGATTCTGGATCTATTGATAGACCCGATCATTGGCCCAGCTATCCTGATTGTCCTGCTAGCCATAATCGTTCCGCTGCATATACTCATCAGCAAGTTACAAGCCAAATTAATCATTAAACAGTTAACCGCCAGACAGAAAGAACTTCACTTAATGGAAAACCTGGCCAAACTCTTTGAAAAAAATCTGACTTTTTCACGCATGTTAATGCCGTTTACCGAGCCTGCCGGCTGGAACAAAAAAACCAAAGCCCGTCTATCTCAATTATCAAACAAAACCAAGGAACTGGTTCAGTTATTGAATGATAGTTTTGGCACTTACAATGACCGGTCATCAAGCAATTATTTGGACTCGCTAAATTCAGCAAATTAATCGAACCGTTAAGTCAACTCTGCATCATCTTGTGGCTATATGGCTATTTTAAAGCAATATCTGGCGCTCTGCTGGTTTCAAAGCAACCCGCTGACGCTGCCTAGATCAGTTGATTTTTTCAAACAAAATTTCTGGTTCTACTATATTGTTGAATATTTCATACAGGTGAACATGGTGGATGATCCTGTAGAATCGTTTTATGAGGTTAGCCTGGAAACAGCGCTAACCTTTTTATTTATAGGGATCATGCTGATCCTCAACAGGTCTCTGTATGTATTTATACAGGCATCAACCGCTTTTCTATTCTGTGAAAATGTCGTCGCTATTTTTGTCGTACCGGTGATTGTCTGGCTGACCACTACCGATGATGCTTTAAGCTATTACACATTTGCCGCCTTGGCTTTATGGCAGTATGCGCTGATCGCTTACCTCATCCAGCGCATTCTGTCCATTAATCTTGTTGCCGCTCTGGTTTTATCCTTCCTTTATTTCATGGTGACTTACGGCGGTGCTTTCGCCCTGGCACAGATCATATAGCGGCCGTTTGCCAGCCTCAGAATCGGTCCAGCTCGGGATGCGCCACCTCGCCCTGATGCACATGCATCGCCCCTAATTCAGCGCAGCGGTGCAGCGTCGGCACAGCCTTACCAGGATTGAGCAGGCCTTTTTCGTCAAATGCTCTCTTCACGGCATGAAGCTGGGTTAACTCGTTATCGTTAAACTGAATACACATGTGATTGATCTTCTCGACGCCCACCCCATGCTCACCGGTAATCGTACCGCCTAATTCAACGCTCAATTTCAGAATGTCGCCGCCAAACTGTTCGGCTTTTTCCAGTTCCCCTTCATGATTGGCATTATATAAAATCAGCGGGTGCAAATTGCCGTCGCCGGCATGAAAGACATTCGCCACCGCTAAACCGTATTTTTCGGATAACCTACTAATATCTTTCAGCACTTTTGCCAAAAAACGTCTGGGAATCGTACCGTCCATGCAATAATAATCCGGCGAAATGCGCCCGGCCGCAGGAAACGCCGCCTTGCGGCCTGCCCACATTTTTTGTCTCTCCTGCTCCGATTGGGCGACTCGGACATCTGTCGCGCCGCTGTCCGTTAACAGAGCGATCGCTTTATCCAGTTCCTCTTCGACCTGCTCCCTCGTGCCATCCAGTTCGCACAGCAATATTGCTTCCGCATTGTCGGGATAACCTGCATGAATAAAATCTTCAGCCGCCTTAATCGCCGCCTTGTCCATCATCTCCAGACCAGCAGGAATCAGACCGCCCGCAATAATTGCCGCGACCGCCTGCCCGGCCTTTTCAGTATCGTCAAAAGCTGCCAGCAAAACCTGCGCCAGTTCAGGAATGGGCAGCAATTTGACCGTTACTTCAACAACAATGCCCAGCATGCCTTCCGATCCAGCCATTAATGACAGCAAATCCAAACCGGCACTATCCAGACCGTGCGAACCGATAGTGACGAGTTCGCCATCCATTGTCAGCATTTTAACGCGCAAGATATTATGCGTTGTCAGCCCGTATTTAAGGCAATGAACGCCACCCGAATTTTCGGCGACATTACCGCCTATCGTGCAGGCAATCTGCGATGAAGGATCAGGCGCATAATAAAGCCCAAAAGGCGCAACCGCCTGTGAAATAGCCAAATTGCGCACGCCCGGTTGCACGACGGCCAGACGGTTGGCACTATCGATTTCAAGGATTTGGTTGAGCTTGGCCAAACTCAGCAAGACGCCGTTCGCTAACGGCACCGCCCCGCCCGCCAAGCCCGTCCCGGCCCCTCTGGCGACTACCGGCACACCCAACTGATGGCAGAACCGAACGATGCGCTGAATTTGCTCGACTGTCTCGGGCAATACGACCAGCCACGGCATACAACGATAAGCCGACAAACCATCGCATTCGAATGGCTTTAAGGCTTCCTTCTCAAAAATAATGGCTGCCTGAGGTAAAAACGTTTTAAATTCATTAATCAACACACTACGATCAATCTGATGCTGAATTGTTTCCGATGTGTGAGGCTGAATTGTTATCATAAGTCATCGTCAATAAATGAGAGCTAACCATGCATTGTGTCAAATCGAAACTGACAATTGAAGACACAATCAAAAAATCCCGTTTCATCGGAGTGATTGTTCCGTGCATCAGTGAGAACGAGGCATTGCTGAATCTTAAGCAACTGTATGCCGAACATCCCAACGCCAACCACATCGCTTTCGCTTACCGCATCAAGGCCGACCACGGCTTTATCAGCCGTTTCCATGATGCGGGAGAACCCACTGGTACGGCCGGAAAACCCATTTTCCAGCATATCGAAGGCAAACAACTGATTAATCTGCTCATTGCCGTGATCCGCTATTTCGGAGGCGTCAAGCTGGGCGCAGGCGGATTGACGCGTGCTTATGGCAACACCGCCAAAAGCGTTATCGAGGCGGCGGACATTCACCCGTTTGTGGAACTGGCAAGCGTCCGGCTAACGCTGGATTACAACCAAATGCAGCCGCTCGAGTACCAATTGAAAAAACTCGACGGCCAGATCGTAGAACAGGACTTTGCCGAGCAAGTCAAACTGCTGATTCAACTGCCGGCTGACAATGTGGCCCTATTGTTACAAAGCTTTCCGGGAAATGCTTGACAACCTTTAGCCGGGCTCGAAAATTGTCTGATAGGAAACATACATCAATGTTGAAACCAGCGCATATAAGACCGGCGTCAGCAACGGCATCATGCCGCCCCCGATGAATACGACGGCAAAGACAAAGCCTAGCAGTTTATAGATGGCGCTCAGATGTCGGGTAACAGCCTTATTGCCCTGTTCCTTTGCCTGACTCCAGGTATAGCTTTTAAACAGCATCAGCGGGTAACTGAACCAGCTGGCGAACGTAGTCAGCATTAACAGAACGAAAATAAGCGCCACGATTGCCGATGAATAAAGCCAGCCAGCCAGTTGCCGCAAGGACTTGTCGTCCATATTCTCAGGCGTCAACTCCCAATAATAGAAAAACTGGGCAATTTTTTCCCATTCCTCGCTATAAATATTGGCGGCCAGCCTGAAGACAAACCAGCAAAGCACGATGCTGAGAGCCGCCAGCACGGCTAATGGCAAACTTTTACTGATCGCCCAGTAAAGACTGACCGAATGCCCGGCCGAACTTTTCAAATCAGTGTATTTTGCCACGCCGACACCGACGAACAGACTCGTCACCGCCAGAAAGACGCCCAAAGCCAATGATACACGCCCGACGCCTAACAGGAGGCCGATAACCAGCATGTATCCGATCCACACCAGAGGCTCACGGCCGATCAGCCAGAAAGCCTGACTGAGCCAACCGCTGAAGCTTGTCCTCTTCACGCCGAGATCCGCGAAATACCAACGGCCTGGCGCAATTCCTTGATAAAAGGCACGCTGATCGCGCGCGCTTTTTCAGCGCCTTCCTGCAATTGCTGTTCAATGTGCTCCGGCGCCTGTATCAATGCCTCGTAACGCTCTCTTGACGGCGCAATTTGCTCATTGATATGCTCGAACAAGACCTGTTTCATTTCCCCCCAGCCTATGCCGTCCGCATAGCGCTGACGGATCTCGGCCACTTCCGATGGCGTAGCAAACGCCTTATAAATGCTGAATAACGTGCAGGTTTCCGGATCCTTGGGCTCGCCGGGCTCCAGGGAATTGGTCTTGATCTTATTGATCAGCTTGCGTAATTTTTTCTCAGGCTCGAACAAGGGAATGGTGTTGTTATAACTCTTGCTCATCTTTCGGCCATCCAGCCCCGCCAGGGTTGCGGCATTTTCATCGACAACCGCTTCAGGCAATACGAAGTGCTCGCCGTAAATATGATTGAAGCGTCCTGCGATATCTCTGGCCATTTCGATGTGCTGAATCTGATCCTTGCCAACCGGCACTTTATGGGCATTAAACATCAGAATATCGGCAGCCATCAGAATCGGATAGCTGAACAGTCCCATGGTCACGCCTTTATCGGGATCGTTCTCGCCGCCCTCCTCGTTTTCGGCAACCGCCGCCTTATAGGCATGCGCCCTGTTCATCAAGCCTTTTGCCGTGACACAAGTCAGCAACCAGGTCAGCTCCATAATCTCGGGCACATCGGATTGCCGGTAAAACACGGCATTCGAGGTATCCAGTCCCAACGCCAGCCAGGTTGCCGCAATTTCAAGACTGGACTGACGAACCCGCTCCGGCTCCTGACATTTGATCAGCGCGTGATAGTCGGCAAGGAAGTAAAATGGCGAAACATGCGCATCTTTGCTGGCGGCAATCGCCGGCCTGATGGCGCCTACATAATTGCCCAAATGAGGCGTACCTGTGGTAGTAATTCCCGTTAAAATTGTTGCTTTGGTCATTCGATAATACTCAAGTCCGGTTGTGTTTGGTGTACCATATTACATAAATTCAGGCTAATATCCAGTAGCACACTCAATTAATAACCTTGCTGCAATTCATCACCCATCCGTGTACTTTTTATAGTACACTGCGCCGCTAAAATGATACGGCTCATAGTAAACGCGATAACGAACAATATTTGGCAGGGGAAATCATATGATGGAATATGATGAAAAACGCAGCTATGCTCGCACCGAAGTAAACTGCGATATCATCTATAAACTCGCTGGCTCGAGTGAATATTATCGGGGGCGCTGTACATCGATCAGCGGCGCCAGCGTATCATTCACTGCCGACCGCTCTTTTGAACCCGGTAAAGCCATGGAGATCAATGTGATCCCTCACAATGCCATTACACCGCCGATGACGGCTTTTATTGAAGTAGTCAGAAGTACAAAACGTGAAAATGATCGCTACGAAATTGCCGCTACCATACAAAGCATAAAAGGGAATTAATCGCTTTTACTGTTAAAAACCACAAAGCTGTTTTACTTTAATTATGTTTACGATTACCAAAGAGGTCTATTTCTGCTACGGCCACCGGTTAATGAACCATCCGGGCAAATGCCGGAATCTGCATGGCCATAGCGTCAAAGCCTCGATTTCGATACAGCAGGCGCAACTTAACGAGCAAGGCATGGTCTGTGATTTCTCCGAGATCAAAGACTGTGTTGAAAGCTATATTGATCAGCACCTTGACCATAATTTTCTGCTGCACCAGGATGATCCGATCATTCCCATGCTAATTGAAAACAATGAACGTTTTCTCGCGCTGGCCGAACACCCTACCGCCGAAGTGCTAAGCAAAATGATTTATCAACATCTGAAACAGGCAGGTTTTAATGTTGCTCAGGTCGTATTATGGGAGACGGCCAGCGCTAATGCCTGCTACAATGAGAACTGATATCCGCTATGGGCCTTCTTAATCCGATCAACAAGTCATTCTGCCTGGAACAAGTCTGTGCGTCCAACTACCACAAGCTATTCCAGCTGATTCCCGACCTGCTGGCTTTCAGAGAACAAGCCATCGGTCTTGCACCTGACAAAACCACGCTGCACCTGGAAGTCATTGAGCGCACGCCCTATACCATGACCGTGGATCTAAGCCATTGCTTCAAAAAAAACCGCCATGAACTTCTGGAGCCTGCCGTAAAAATAAGGATCTATCTTGATGCGCAGCTGGCGGAAGTGCTTAGCGACCACGCCCGGGAAAGCGTGCCGCGCACATTCAAAGACCCGGGCTTGAGCATTGAAATCATGAATTACAAATGGCGTCTGAACTATTTTCTGCAAAAATGGCTGGACCACTGTTTAAAACATCACTACCAATTCAGCAATAAACCATCGATAGAAGCCTTGGCATGAAACCCTGCCAGATCAGCTAAAAGCAGCCCCAAGCTTCGCCCGCCATAAACTTGCCATGCGCAGAAAACCCCGTACATTAAACTGGCTTATACTACTGCTGAGCTTGTTCCACATTGGCCGCAAGCATCCCGTACTGCTGCTGATGATGATCTTAATCGGAGTCGGCGATTATGCATATGAAATTAAGATTGCCCGTCCGACCCTGCTTTTTCAGGGCGCCCCTCAAGCCCGCGATGCATCAAACTATGAGACCTGGTTTCGTATATTGCGCAATGACGGATTTATTCTGGGTTATTCGGATTTGCGCGGCAATCCTCTATGGGTAGAGTACGCGCTCACCCCGCTCTCCGACAATGCCCCGTCCTTAAAACGCCCCAACCGTTTTGAAACGGACTGGCGCAGCATCAACCGCGTCAGCCATGACAGCTACCAGCAGAGCGGTTATGACCGTGGACACATGGCGCCGAATTATGCGATCAGCCGCCTTTACGGCAAAGAGGGGCAAGCCGACAGCTTCTTAATGACCAACATCAGCCCGCAGAGATCCAAGCTGAATCAGCGAGTATGGCAACGCCTGGAGGAAGTCGAAATCCAGCATTTCACTAAAAGATTCGGCAAAGTCTGGGTTGTTACAGGCCCGGTATTCAGCGGCACTGTCGAACGCCTGGCGTCAGACTGGACAGTGGAAGTACCGGATGCGTTTTATAAAATCTATATAGCGCACCCCAATCCTAATAGATCGCCTATTGCACTGGGATTTTTGATACCGCAAATGGTTAAAGGCAAAGAACCACTGATGCAATTCGTAACTACTATCGACCATTTAGAAGCACAAACCGGTCTGGACTTTTTTCCCGATCTGGACGACAAAATCGAAAATGTCATGGAAGCCAGCGCTGATCCCTTGCTGTGGGATTTGCCAGCCGTCAGTAAACTGCCGCCGCGTTATTGAGAGCGGCCAGGCTCTAATCGGACAAGTTGCCTTGGGAATCTGGCGCCTCGGCTTATTAAACAAACATTTCTTGATCTGGCTCAACTTTAATATCGCAAAGTTTGTTTAAATAGCCTCGCTCTTAGCGCAAAATTGCTGAAAATTCCTCTCACGCAGCATATTTGTCTAAGTTCTACCTACATAGAATTACTAATTTTTAAATCCAACGAGCTTTCGGGCTGTTTGGCGATTATTCCGAATAATAGCTAAACAGCCTTTTTTTATCGATGATTTTCAATTGCTTGGATTTCACTTCAATCAACTGCAGCGCTTGAAAATGATGGATAATGCGGCTGACCGTTTCATGGGCGATCCCCAAATAGTTGCCTATCTCCTCGCGCGACATGCTCAGGCGAAACTCCATTTCCGAATAACCTCGCATCCTAAGCCGTTCAGAAATATGCAGAATGAAACAAGCCACGCGCGCTTCCGCCGACCTTCGGCTAAGCATCATCTTTTGCACCTGGCTATCGTACTGATCGCAGGAACGCTGTAGCAGCGCTTGACTTAGGCCTGGCGTTTTAAGGGCCAGCATTTCAATTTTATGGGCCGGCAGATGGCAATAATTCACCGTTTCCAGAGCGATAGCCGTACAGTTATGAATTTGTGCCGACAGGCCGTCAAATCCCAGCAGCTCCCCAGGCAGGATAAAATCAACGACCAGCTCATTGCCGCTTTGGTCGAAACTGAGCAGTTTTGCGCTGCCTGAGCGCAAGGCGATAATGCCTCTGAATGGGCTGCCGGCATGATAGATAGCCTCGCCCTTCCGGCGGATATTGTTCCTGTTGACCAGTAAGCCCAATTCGCCAATCTCCGCACTGGTCAGTCCTTTTGGAATACATATGTTATCCAGGTTACAGTTTTCACACGTAATGGTTGATTTACTGGTCAATGGATGTGGAGCTGTTGGATCTATCATAAGGTCAGGATGAGGGAAGGACATTAAAATAGGCGACAAATCTATCAAAAACTTAGCTTGGTCACAAGCGCGCCCGGTTTATTGGCTAAGGCATTACAAAAGCGACTGATAAAGCAAAGAGGCTCTGACGCAACGCAGAATACCGTAATTGTAGTGGCCGCCGAACCTCTCAAAGACAGGCTTGAGCGCATTTTTCTGGTCTTCCGGCAGACTGATAAACGCATCCTCTATCAGCCTGATTTCCGGCTCCGGCAATTCAACAACATCGGCCAGTGCCAATAGTCCCTGTTCCAGAGACTGAGATAAATGGCCATAAATGGTTGTCTCTTGCATTTCCCGTTGTCCGGCAATCTGCTTCACGCTGTAGCCCAGCCTGAATAAAGCCAGTGATTCGGCTATGGTATCAGATAAACCGATCGGCCCGTTATTTTCAATAGCGACAAATTCGCTGATAACAGCCAGAAATTCATCGCCATAAAGCGCCAGCTTGCGTTCACCAACGCCCGATAACAGACTCATCTGCTGAAGCGTCACTGGTTTGGCTTCCAGCATGGCCATCAAGGTCGCATCATGGAAGATCACATAAGGCGGCACATCCTGCGCATCGGCCAGTTCGCGGCGCTTGGCGCGCAGCGCATTCCACAGCAGCGCATCCTGGCTGCCGGCAAACTGCCGGCTTTCGCCTTTGCTGCGTTTAATCTTGCCGGGCTGCAGATCCTTGCGCAGCATCAGTTGCTGCTCGCCGCGCAGAATCGGACGGCACGCCTCGGTCAGCTTGAAGGCGCCGAAGCCTTCAAAGTCGACCGCGACCAGCCCTCTGGCCACCAGTTGCCGAAATACCGAACGCCACTGGCCTTCGTCCAATTCCTTGCCGATGCCGAAAGTGGACTGCCGGTCATGGCCAAAGCTTTTGATTCGTTCATTGTCCTTACCGAGCAGCACGTCGATCAGATAATTGACGCCGAAGCGCTGCCCGGTGCGGTAAATGCACGACAACGCCTGCTGCGCGGCCAGCGTGCCATCCCAGGTCTCCACCGGCTCCAGGCAGGTATCGCAGTTGCCGCACGGTTGCGCCAAGGTGTCGCCGAAATAGCTCAGCAGCGCCTGCCGACGGCAATGCACCTGTTCGCACAAGGCCAGCATCGATTCGAGCTTGTGGTATTCGAGCCGCTTGTGCGCCTCATCGGCATTGGAATCAGCCAACATCTGCCGCAGCATGATGACATCCTGCAGGCCGTAAGCCATCCACGCATCGGCGGGCAATCCGTCACGTCCGGCCCGTCCTGTTTCCTGATAATACGCCTCGACGCTTTTAGGCAAATCCAGGTGCGCGACAAAGCGCACGTTCGGCTTATCGATGCCCATGCCGAAAGCGATCGTGGCCACAATCACCAGCCCGTCCTCCATCAGAAACCGGTGCTGATGCTGCTGCCGCAGATCGGCGGTCATGCCGGCATGATAAGGCAGCGCATTGATGCCTTTGGTCCTGAGCCATTCGGCTGTCGCCTCAACTTTCTTACGCGACAGGCAGTAAACGATACCGGCATCGCCGGCATGTTCGGCACGAATGAAATCGAGCAACTGCTGTCGTGCATTTTGCTTCTGCACGATCCGGTAACGGATATTGGGACGGTCAAAGCCGCTTTGGAACAGCAGGGCCTGTTCCAGCCCCAGGCGCTGTATGATTTCCTGCCGCGTTTTCTCATCGGCCGTGGCCGTCAGCGCAATGCGCGGAATAGTAGGAAAACGCTCGTGCAGCATCGAAAGCTGTAGATAATCGGCGCGGAAATCATGTCCCCATTGCGAGACGCAATGCGCTTCATCGATCGCGAACAGGGCGATTTCAAGACGTTCGAACAGCGCCAGCGTGCGCGCCGACGTCAGCCTTTCCGGTGCAATATAGAGCAGATCGAGTTCACCGCGCAGCAGTTGCTGCTCGATGATGCGCACTTCACCCTGATCCAGCGTCGAATTGAGAAAGGCGGCTTTTACGCCGACCTGAAGCAGGGAGGTGACCTGATCCTGCATCAGCGCAATCAACGGCGAAATGACGATGCCGACGCCGGGCCTGATCAGGGCCGGAATTTGATAGCACAACGACTTGCCGCCGCCGGTCGGCATCAAGACCAGCGCGTCCTGTCCGGCCAGCAATTGCTCGATAACAGCCTGCTGTTGTCCCCTGAAACTGTCATAGCCGAAAACCGCTTTGAGTATGTCAATGGGCTTGCTGTGCACGGCTTCCTTCACTGCGATAATATTTCTTCAATCAGTTAATACCTTCTATAATAGACCAAATTATACAGGACTACAGGGTACAAACGCCCAATCTATGACTCATTTGAATAATAATAAGCTTTCAACATGCCTCGATCACCTTCAGGAACACGGTCAGCAGCAATTGCTCCGTGAGGGCCTTAAAGGCATTGAAAAAGAAAGCCTGCGTATTTCCAAGGACGGCTTTATCGCCCAGACCCCTCACCCGGAAGCGCTAGGCTCCGCTCTGACCCATCCTTATATCACGACGGATTATTCCGAAGCCCTGATTGAATTGATCACGCCGCCTTTCGCCGATGTCAGGGACACGTTGTCATTTCTGCACAATACCCACCAGTTCGTCTACGACAATCTGGACAACGAAATGCTGCTGGCCGCGAGCATGCCCTGCGGCATCGACGGCGATGAAAGCATACCGATTGCACAATACGGCTCGTCCAATATCGGCCGCATGAAGCACATTTACCGACACGGTTTATGGCACCGCTACGGCAGGACCATGCAGGCCATTGCCGGCATACACTTCAATTATTCCGTGCCCGAGGCCCTCTGGCCCGTCCTGTACGGACTGGAAAAACCGGATGTTAGTCCGGAACAGTTCAAAGCCGATGCCTATTTCGCATTGATCAGGAATTTTCAGCGTCTGGGCTGGCTGATCCTATATCTGTTCGGCGCCTCGCCTGCCATCTGCAAGAATTTCTTCAAAAGCCGTCCGGCGCTGATGGCCGGGTTTCAGGAATTCGATCCGGGCACATTGTACCATCCTTATGCAACCTCTTTGCGCATGAGCGATATCGGTTATAAAAGCAAAAATCAGGCTAGCCTGCGGATCGATTACAACTCGCTGTCCGGCTATGTCGCCAGTCTGGGCAAGGCCATCGCCACGCCTTATCCGGACTACGAAAAAATCGGCACGGTCGTGGACGGGCAGTATCTGCAGCTCAACAGCAATATCCTGCAGATCGAAAACGAATTCTACAGCACGATGCGGCCTAAACAGATAGCCGAGTCCTGCGAAAAGCCGACCCTGGCCCTCAAACGCCGAGGCGTGCGCTACGTGGAAATGCGCTCGCTTGACCTGGATGTCTTCACCCCTATCGGCATCGATGAGAGCAAGGCCCGTTTCATAGAAGCGCTGTTGCTGACCTGCCTGCTGAAAGACAGCCCCTTGATTTCCGAGCAGGACCTCCGCATCAACAATGCCAATCAGCTGGCCGTCGCACAATTCGGCAGGAAGCCGGGACTGGAACTTGAAAAGGGTGGAAAGAAAATACTTTTACAGGACTGGGCCGCCGAAATTCTCGCCGACATGCGGCCGGTCTGCGATATCCTGAACGGCAACGATGCCGGCAAACCTTACAGCCAGGCTCTCAAGCAACAGCAAGAAATCGTCGGCAACCCCGACCTGACCGCATCGGCGCGCATACTGGAGCACATGGGACATCAGCAACAGCAGTTCGGCTGCTTCTCGCTGAACAAATCGGCCGAGCATGAACAGTACTTCCGGCAACACAAGCTCGATGACAAGAATACTGCACAGTTTAATGAACTCGCCGAGCAATCGCTGGCCAAACAAAAAGAAATCGAAAGCCGCGATCAACTGCCTTTTGACGAATTTTTAAGACAGTATTTCGCACAAAGCTGACTTTATATCACTGACCTTCATGACTGCATTCAATATCGATACTTTACAAACCGAGCTGGCACAGAAAAACCCGCGCGCCGTTCTCAAAAAAGCCCTGGAGCTTTTCGACAACATCGCCATTTCCTTCAGCGGCGCCGAGGATGTCGTGCTGATCGACATGGCCGTCAAGATCAGGAAAGACATTCCGGTTTTCTCTCTCGATACCGGCCGCCTGCATCCTGAAACCTACCGCTTCATCGAGAAAGTCAGAAAGCATTATCAGATTGACATCGAGCTGCTGACGCCGGACCGGGACATACTGGACCGTTTCGTGAAAAGCAAGGGCCTGTTCAGCTTCTACGAAGACGGCCACCAGGAATGCTGCGGCATCCGTAAAGTGGAACCGCTAAAGCGCAAACTGGCGCATCTGGACGCCTGGATCACCGGCCAGCGGAAAGACCAAAGCCCCGATACCCGACAAGCCATTCCCGAAGTGCAGATGGACACGGCGTTCTCAACGCCCGAGCACACGCTAGTCAAATTCAACCCATTGGCCAACTGGAGTTCGGCACAGGTCTGGGATTACATAGAGGCCTGGCAGGTGCCCTATAATGAGCTGCACGAAAAAGGCTTCATCAGCATAGGCTGTGAGCCCTGCACACGCCCCGTCCTGCCTAATCAGCACGAGAGAGCCGGCCGCTGGTGGTGGGAAGCGGGAGCAAAAAAAGAATGCGGTTTGCATGCCGGCAATTTAAAGAACAAAAGCGAATAAAAAGGCGACGCAGCCGGCTTGTTATCGCTATTACGGGCCGACTTGTTCTATAATTTTTTAGCCGCAAAAATCCGCAGGCCGGGTTGAGGAACGAACCCGGCCTGCGGCAACGAAGAAACGGAGTTTCCGCAAAAGCAACCCAGACTACGAGCTAAGGAAATCGTGCCCATATCCATCCAGTAAAAGCACGCCCCAGAACGTAACTGAATCGTGTATCGGCAGGAAATGCCTTTGTTTTCGCGGCGGCCGATCAAATCGTTCTAAATGACAATTTATGCAATGAAACACTGATCAGGCGGTCGGACACTCTTGCCAAGCGCTGCTTGGCTCATAACCCAGGCAGCGCTTGGCAATATTTCACAGCTGTTCCTCGTTTTGAGGCGTATATAAAGCGATGAAAGGTAAAACAATAAAAAACTTGGCAAGCTGTCTATTCGCGCTCTTTTCTTTGCACGAGAGCGCTTTAGCGTCGGAACAATTGTCCTGCGACACAATCGCCGAAACCGATATTGTCGACCTGGATCTGTCGGAACTGGGCAAAGTGCCGGTTTTTATGTCCGCCAATCAAAAAGCGACCTGCACCAGGCAGGCAGCCGGCATTGTAACCGTGATCTCCGGCCAGGAAATCCGCAATATGGGCGCCCGGGATCTGGTCGACGTACTGCAACTGGTGCCCGGTTTCAGTTTCGGCATCGACACGTCCAATGTCGTCGGCTTAGGCATTCGAGGCATCCAGGCTCATGAAGGCAAGGTCGCGGTTTTCATCGACGGCATCAATCTGAATGAGCACCGGTTTGGAACGACCCAGTTCGGCAGTCATTTTCCGGTCGAACAAATCGATCGCATTGAAATCATCCGCGGCCCCGGTTCCATCATCCACGGCAATTTCGCGGAAATGGGCGTGATCAACATCATCAGCAAAACCGCCACCCAGATAAACGGCGTCAAAGTGAGCGGAGCCTACGGCCGCTTTGAGCGCGGCGAAGCCCGGAAAAACATGGAACTTGTCGCCGGTAAAAAATGGGGCGACTGGGAAGTGACGCTGTCCGGCAAAAACGGCGAGGCCCATCGGAGCGACCGGATCTACCGGGATGCATTCGGAGATAGCTTTGACATGTCCGACAGCAACGAACTGGAGTCAAGGATGATCAACCTGGATATCAAATACAAGGATATTGACTTCCGCATTCTCGTTGACGACTACAGTGTCGACAGCCGCGACGGTTTCGCCACCACAACGACCGGGCCGGAACGCTACCTGAACAATCGGTTCACCACTTACGCAGGCAACTTAAACTATCAATACGACTTTACCGAGGCCATTCAATTGGATCTCAACGCCCAATTTTCCCGCCAGAATCCCTGGGAGCGAACCCGGAAGTATTTCGATGGGGAATCGCCACTGCTGCGCGAACGCGTCTTTGTCGATTTCTACAAGTTCGACGCCAAAACCACGTTCGCATCGGAAGAAGGCAATTATCTGGTGCTGGGCAACAGCTTCTCCTTCGATAAATTCGACATCCGCAAGAGCGAAGACGGAGGCCTGGATTCACCCTTGCCGACCTTCAGCGATTACACCGCTTACGCCGAAGCCAGCTACGCGTTCCCCTGGGTAAACGTGCTGGCCGGATTGCGCTTCGATGCCTACAACGAATACGGCACCAATCTGGCGCCGCGCGTTGCCCTGACCAAGGATTTCGGCCGGTTTCACTTCAAGGCCCTCTACAGCCAGGCATTCCGCATACCGACCGGCGGCAATTATCAAAAGAACGAGGAATACAATCTTGGTCTGCTAGAGGATATCGCTGAGGGCGCCCCTGGCCTGTCGGAGGCCGATCAGATCGGCCAGGTCAGGCCTGAGAAAACTCACACTGCCGAAATAGAGCTCGGCTATGAATTGCTCGACAACCTGGATTTGACCATCAATCTGTTCGATATCCGCAGCAACAACATCATCTTGTATCAGATAGACCACCGGTTAGATGAAAACGGAGAACCAAGGGAAGCGGATTATTACATCAATGCGCCCGGTCAAAACACCCAAGGCATCGAAACCGGATTGCGCTACAGCGACGAGGACTGGGGCTATCTGGAACTGGGCTATTCCTTTTATCGGGCGACCCGCAACACGGCGGACAAATACAAAATCCTGAATGCCCAGGAAGCCCAGCTCCACGATCAGCTCAATGTTGGCTTCCCCACTCACAAAGTGACGTTCAACGCTCATGCCAATATCACGCCGTCGTTTTCCATTAATCCGACGCTGATGTTCATTAGCGACCGTTTCGGCTATACCGGCGACCTCCTCACGCATCACGAACCAGCTTGGATAGCCAACGTTTATTTCCGCTATCAGAACCTGCTGACCAAAGGACTGGAAGTCGGACTAGGCTTCTATGACATTTTTAACGAGCGATACGAATACGTCCAGCCTTACAATGGCGGTCACCCTGCTCTGCCCGGCCCCTCTCGGGAAATCATGCTGAAACTGTCCTATCAGTATTGATGATGCCCGCTCTCTTCCGTCAGCCTGATAAATTGAAAAGATAAAATCGATTATGCGCTTTTTGCAGTTGCTAACGAAGTCGGTTTTCATATCGGCGCTGCTGTTGAGCCAAGGCTGGGCCATGGATCATCGGGAGCTGACGATTAAGGCGGCTTATCTTTTCAGGTTATCGCTGTTCGTGGAATGGCCGCCGTCCAAGCTCAGTCCAACCGGCTCTGAGCCGATGCTTTTTTGCGTTGCCGGCAATCAAGGCATGAGCGAGGCCCTAAAAACAGCCTTGGCCGACAAATCGATCAATCAGCATAAAATAGAAGTGGCCGAGGTACAGTTGCGTGACGACTTGTCTGCCTGTCATCTGCTTTATTTGCCCAGGCACATCCAGACCCCGAAGCCCTTTTTACAAGCAGTGGTTTCCCATCCGGTCCTGACTGTCGGAGAAACCGAGGCATTTTACCGACAGGGCGGAATGATATATCTTTACAATAAGGAAAACAGAATCCGCTTCGCTATCAATGAACAGGCGGCCAAAAAGGCCGGTCTGGAATTAAGAGCGCAATTATTGCATTTAGCCGATCAGCCACCATGATTCAGAACAAACGCTCCATCAAAAACCGGCTCTTCTTCGTCATCATGTTGACCAGCACTATCGTGCTCTTGATAGCGGGCCTGCTGTTCATAACCTTCCGGATGGTGCAGTTGAAGCAGGACATGAACAACAGTCTGACCATCCAGGCCGGCGTCATAGCCGATAACGCCCAGGCCGTCATTGTGTTTGGCGATAAGGATGAGGCCAATAACTTGTTAGCCTCACTGAAATACGACCCTCAGGTCATCTATGCATTATTACTGAACGACGAAAAACAGATTCTTGCCCATTATCAGCGCCCCGGCAGCGATGTGCCGATTACGACAGAGGCTATAGGCGAATTCTTGACCGAAAGCCCGGCCTCTAGCGAAACCGAGCGCTATCTAGCCTATACTCGCCCCATTTATTCGCATGCCAATAAGATCGGCCATGTAATCCTGTTTGCCGATTTTTCCAGTTATTGGCAGTTGCTGACCCGCTCGGCGTTGGTAGTAGCCTTTGTAATCGTTCTCGCCCTGTTCGTAGCCTTATTTTTATCTTACATCCTGCAAAAGCTTATCTCGAAACCGATCGAGTCGCTGGCCAGCTTTGTCAGCACCGTTACCGAAGGGCAAAATTATGAATTGAGAACAGAGAATAAAAGCTATGCCGAAATCGAACAGCTGGCGGCCGCCTTCAACCAGCTGCTGGAGCAGATCCACCGTGCGATATCGGCGCGCGATCATGCTCAACACCAATTGAGGACATACAGTTTTCAATTGGAAGACCTGGTTTATCAACGAACCCGTCAACTGGAAGACGCCAAAGAGGCGGCTGAGGCATCATCCAGGGCCAAATCGGCGTTTCTGGCCAATATGAGCCATGAGATCCGCACCCCGATGAACGCCATTGTCGTGTTTACCAAATTGGCGCTGAATGCATCGGAATCCCCCCATCAGCAGCAGCAGCTGAAGCGGGCGCTTGAATCGGCCGATTTGCTGCTGGCCTTGATCGACGACCTGCTCGACATCTCCCGCATTGATGCCAACAAAATGGAACTGGACTATCAGAACTGCAATTTATTTGAAATCCTGACCAGCATCGTCCAAATGCTGACCGCCAAATTTGTAGAAAAAGGGCTTGAATTCATCATAGACATCTCTGAGACTGTGCCCCGATTCATCGAGACCGACTCACTGCGTTTAAAACAGGTGCTGATCAATTTATTGACCAATGCGATAAAGTTCACCGAAGCGGGGCAAATCCGCCTGTCCATCTCTGCCAGTGCAATGGGTTCAGCTGCGCAGGTGACTTTCGTCATCAGCGATACTGGCATCGGCATGGACCGCGAAACCATCACCAGGATATTCGAGGTCTTCAGCCAGGCTGATGTATCAATCACACGCAAATATGGGGGCACCGGGCTCGGGCTCAGCATTTCCAAAAAACTGGTCGCCTTGATGGGAGGAAATCTGAACGTTGACAGCCACCCAGGGCAAGGCAGCCGATTTTCCTTCTCGCTGCCGATCAAATCAGCACTACCCGACTATGATGATGCTATTATCGGCCGGTCTGCTGCGTCGATGCCGGCCGTCATAGTCGTCGAATCGCGCCAACAAAGCCGAGAACATCTGCTCAAGCTGCTGCAATCGTTGGGATGCAGCGTCGACGGCGCCGAAACAGGCAATGAAGCGCTGGCTTTGCTGGCGCAGCGCCACTACCGCCATTTGCTGATAAGCCGGAACCTGCCGGATATTGACGCCTTTGCCCTGGTGCGCCAAATCAGAACCGATCCTCAATTACCGGATATTTCGATTTCCCTGATGGACAGCTTGCTGGGCGAACAGGCCGTCAAACAATTCTCCGAAACGGTTACACAGGTGGATTACCTGAAAACGCCCATTTTCGATCGGACACTGCTTTGCCGGCATCTGCTGCAGAACCAGCAAGAAACCGAGCCGCGAATATTGCCTCATTTCTCCCGTCCAACCCAGACACCTAAGTTATTCAACGTGTTGATTGTCGATGACTACTATATTAACCGCCTGCTGATCATGGACATCCTTCAAGATCAGGTAGAGCATTTTCTGGAGGCCGGCAACGGCCGCGAAGCGCTGGAAATTCTGCAAAAAGAAAAAATTGATCTGGTGTTAATGGATATTCAAATGCCGGAAATGGACGGTTTCGAGGCGACGCGACAGATCAGACGCCAACTCCATCTCACAGCTTTGCCGATCATCGGCATGACGGCTTTTGCAGCCGAAAGCGACTGCCGGCAATGCTATCAGGCCGGCATGAACGACGTTTTGACTAAGCCGATCGACATCGACCAATTAAAGAAAATATTCGACCAGCTCGGCAAAGGACGAATAAAATTTGCAACCGAAGATCATGCGGCCGGCCTCACACTCTCGAATTATCGATTACCCGGTATAGATGTCGAAAGCGGCCTGTCGCGGCTGCGCAACGATGAAGAAAAATACAAAAAGCTGCTCGTGCTGTTCTATAAAAGCTATCAGGGCAAGGAATCCTTGCTGGAAGACCATCTGGAACAAAAAAACTGGACCGCTGCTGAAGTCTGGGTGCATGCGCTGAAGGGTATTTGCGCCAATCTATCCATCTCCAGCGTCAATGACAGCTGTGTAGCGCTTTATGAACAATTGAAGAATCGATCCGTCAACCAGCAGGATTTGCGGCAATTCAAGCACCATCTCACCGAAGTCATCATGGGCCTGCAACAATTGGCTGAATCGGAGCAATGATGCCAGCCAGAAGAAGCTTGCCCACAATCACGGCTTTTATTGCTTAAAGCAGAATATTTTTACTTGGAAATTGCAAAAACCCCTTAGTGATTCAACTCAACAGAATCGCTTTGCTCAACACTGAATTTTTAGTAGAGGCAAAAATGAGGCGCTATCGCCGATCCAAGCTCGCGCATCTGGCGTCGCAGATAGATTACTCTTGAAGACGAGGGAACCCGCTACCCTGTTTGTGAAAAAATAGACAGTACCTTTACTGCCGACTGACGGCTTGCAACCGGGAACCAGGCACATGCTCCCGCATGTGCGTCCGCTCCAGGACCAGCTGAACTGACTCTCAACCCGCTGCCGCTGATTGCCTGGCAGCATCCATCCGGCTGCGGAGACTAAAAGGCCGCATATCGCTCCATGCCTCTTTGATATACGCCAGACAGTTTTCTTTACTCCCGGCCTTGCCGACGGCCTGCCAACCGTCCGGGATAGCCTTAAAGTCCGGCCAGATTGAATATTGCTGTTCGTGGTTAACAACGACCTTATAGATCATCCAATCATCTTCCTTGCCCTGGCTCATGAATTGTTCCTTTCCGTCATTAAATTTTTGCAATGGCTCTTTGACATTTGTACTGGAGTACCCCAGGCATTGAAAGCCTGGGGTACTCCATACGCAGGGGCTTGGCTTATAAAGATAATGCCAAACCAGCGCCTACAGTAACAGTCGCGCCGGCTTGCAAACTTACTTCAGGCAATACTGCGTCTACTGTAGTGACTACTGATCCCAGAAGACCGTTTACCAGAGTCAGAGTGCTGCTCAGCACAGAATCCAAACCCAAAAGCGCGCCAGCTGAAACATTGTCCATCTGAGCATCAGTCAAAGCTACAGGCTCAGCAGAAG
>NZ_JADMKV010000220.1 GCF_015476545.1 Methylobacter sp. BlB1
ATCAGGCTTGTTGAAATCAATCCCGGCTTGACGCCATTGGATATTGCTTGGTTACAGCAAGCCCGACCCGTATAACTCCTATAATGCGCTGCTAGCGTTTTGTTGGCGTTATGGAAAATCGCTTTGCTGGATCATCTCTGCAGCAGTCAACCTGAATTTGCCAGATTCGTGTAAAAGGGACTGAAATTCAGCATTGGCCCATCAGCATAATGTCCAGCCAGATCACTTGTCGATGCTGTAAATTCAAAAAGTCTGGATAAATTAAAGTTGGAAGAAAGGGTTATCGAGCTATGAGAGCGGCAGGAGATTATTATTGCCTTGAGAGAGGTCGGCATAGGCTGTACAGATAATAGAGGATGGGCTGCACTTAGCGATTGTGGACGGTTGCTTACACAGAAATATCCCGACATTAAGCTTGAAGATTATGGGTAAACGATAAGAATTTGGTGTAACAGTTACATATAGGTAAGTTACTGTAGTTTATGATATTTTACTTTGTAACTATTTTTGCATTTCTTTGACTAGGTAAGACCTACTCGAATTTCCGCTCTCATCTTCCGTTTTCGGTAGAGTCGAGATGTGACGCGGTAGCATTAGGTTTGGCTTGTCTGTTGCCG
>NZ_JADMKV010000221.1 GCF_015476545.1 Methylobacter sp. BlB1
TCGAGGCGCCACGAGGAGGACGGCGCCCGCGGTCAGCGCGACCAGCAGCGTGGTTACGGTCGGCGTCGCCTCCAGCGTCGCACACCAGGCCCAGACGGCGTACGCCGTGAGGAGCGCCCCGGCCGAGGCCACGGGGCCGGCCAGGGTGCCGCGCTCCCGCACGCTCGTGGCGAGGGCCCAGCCGGCGGCGCCCAGAGCGGTCGCGAGCACGGCGGTGATGAGCTCGTCCTGCGCCGCGAGAGCCAGCGCGGCTCCGGTGAGGGCGCCCGTCAGTGCGCCCGCCGAGGCGCGGAGGGAGGCCGACTCCAGGCGCAGCGCGGCGGGCAGCGCCGAGGCGGCGGCGAGGACGAAGAGCAGCACGACCAGGATGAGCGGCAGGCCGAGGTCGGCCAGCCACCCCAACGCGCCCAGCGCCACGACGGGCAGGCCCAGGAGGAGGGGGCTCCGCCTCCCGAGGCCCAGGTGGCGGTGGCAGCACAGGAGCGCGACGCTCACGCCCAGGGCGAGGGCGGCCAGAGACCAGCCGTCGGGAGCGATGAAGAGACGGATCGGGGCGTCGGGCGAGCCGTCGAAGGGCCCGGTGAAGCGGTAGGCCCAGGCGACCGCGGCCCA
>NZ_JADMKV010000222.1 GCF_015476545.1 Methylobacter sp. BlB1
TGGCTGCCGTTGTCGGCCAGCGCCGCCAGACCGGCCAGCGTTGGCGCACTGAACAGGGCCCGCACATCAATGTTCAGGCCGGCCTGGCGCATACGCGCGATCAAGGTCACGGCCAGCAAGGAATGTCCGCCCAGCTCGAAGAAATTATCGTGGCGGCCAACCTGCTCGATCTTGAGCAGCTCGGACCAAATGGCCGCCAGGGTTTGTTCGGTCTCGCCTTGCGGAGCCTCATACTCACGCGCACCATAAGCATCGCCCTCCGGCGCCGGCAGGGCCTTGCGGTCCAGCTTGCCGTTGGCAGTCAAAGGCAGCGCGGCCAGATGCACGAAGGCGGCCGGCACCATGTATTCGGGCAGTGTCTCGGACAGGTGCGCACGCAGGCTGTCCACGGTCGCTTCGGCATCGCCCGTATAGTAGGCCACCAGGCGCTTGCCGCCGGGGCCGTCTTCGCGGGCCAGCACGGCCGCTTCCCGGACCGCCGGATGGCCGGCCAGCCGGGCCTCGATCTCGCCCAGTTCGATGCGGAAGCCGCGGATCTTGACCTGGAAGTCGTTGCGGCCGAGGAATTCGATGCTGCCGTCGGCCAGCCAGCGGCCCAGGTCGC
>NZ_JADMKV010000223.1 GCF_015476545.1 Methylobacter sp. BlB1
TGACGCCGGCATGCGGCACCATGACGCCTTTGGGCTGGCCGGTGGAGCCGGAGGTATAGATGACGTAGGCCAGATGCTGCGGCGTCAGGCCGACCACGGCCAGGTCCGGATTATCGGAAGGCTGATGGATCCACTGCGCCGCATCCGCAGAAAGGTCGATCAGCTTGGCGCCGGCTGGCCGATCGGCCAGCCGGGCCTTAAGGCCCGTGTCGGTCAGCAGCGCCAGCGGAGCGCTATCCTCGAGCATGTAGGCCAGGCGCTCTGCCGGATAGGCCGGGTCCAGCGGCACGTAGGCTGCGCCCGCCTTGAGCACGGCGAGCTGACTGATCACCAACTCGACGCTGCGCGCCAGGCAGATTGCCACCCGATCGTCGGGCTTTACGCCCAGGCTGCGCAGATAGTGCGCCAAGCGGTTGGCCCGGGCGTTCAGTTCGGCGTAGCTCAGTTGTCGGTCTTCGAACACCAGCGCCGGCGCATCGGGCGTATTGCGCACTTGCGCCTCGAACAGTTCATGCAGGCAACGGTCCCGCGGATAATCGGCCTGGGTGGCGTTCCAGTCGACCAGCACCTGGCGGCGCTCGGCTTCCGGCAGCACGCCG
>NZ_JADMKV010000224.1 GCF_015476545.1 Methylobacter sp. BlB1
GCGTTGCCTACCCTGTGAACGACTGCGCACTGGGAGGCGCGCGGGAGGGAGCAGGCACTGATGGACCTGTCCTGGCTTCGCCCGGACCCGGTCGGTCTGGAACGGCTGCGCCATGCCCTCGCGACGGTGCTCCTCGCCGAGCCGGCCCTGGCCTCCGGCATCCTGCTCAGCGAGACCGCGACGTCCTCGCCGCGCCCCGGCGGCGGGCACCGCGGTGACGACCACGACCAAGCGGTCTCCAGCGCCGACGACGAGGCCGAGCGCACGCGTCTGATCGCCCTCGTCGAGCTCGCCCGCGAGGGCGACGCAGAGGCGTTCGGACAGCTCTTCGACCACTACCACTCCCAGGTCTTCCGCTTCCTCTACTACCGCCTCGGGTCGGTCCCGCTCGCCGAGGACCTCTGCTCGGAGACCTTCTTCCGGGCACTGCGCTCGATGACGTCGTTCACCTGGCAGGGCAAGGACTTCGGGGCCTGGCTGATGACCATCGCCCGCAACCTCACGCACGACCACTACAAGTCCGGTCGCAACCGGCTGGAGCAGACCACCGAGGACCTCACGACCCTCGACCGCACCACCGA
>NZ_JADMKV010000225.1 GCF_015476545.1 Methylobacter sp. BlB1
GCTGGGCCTGGCGGCGACTCCCGGTGCCGGTGATCGCCGCCGTGCACGGGCACTGCTACGGCGGCGGCGTGCAGATCGCGCTGGGCGCGGACTTCCGCTTCGCGACGCCGGACTCGCAGTGGTCGGTGCTCGAGGGGCGCTGGGGGATCATCCCCGACATGAGCGGCATCCAGTCGCTCTCGGAGGTCGTCGGCATCGACGTGGCCAAGCGGCTGACGATGACCGCCGAGACGCTGTCGGGGTCGGCGGCCGCGGAGATCGGTCTGGTCTCGGAGGTCCACGACGACCCGGAGGCCGCCGCCGAGGCGTTCGCCCACCGGCTGATGCAGCGATCGCCCGACGCCCTGGCCGCGGCGAAGCGGCTCTTCGACGACACCTGGCACGCCGGCGCGCGACGCACCTTCGCCCGCGAGCGGATCGAGCAGCTGCCGCTGCTCTTCGGTGCCAACGCCAAGGCAGCGCGCGCCGCGGCCTTCGCCAAGGCGCCCGCGGTCTTCGGTCCGCGGTCTCGCCGCTGACCCCGCCCACCCCTGCGGGTGGCGGGTCGGTGCAGAATCGGGGCATGGCTACCACTGCACTCG
>NZ_JADMKV010000226.1 GCF_015476545.1 Methylobacter sp. BlB1
CCATGCCGCCGCTGCCGAGCACTTCCTTGAGCACGAAGCGCTTGTTCAGTATCGATCCCGTTTTCAGTGCTTCGGATTTCTCTTCCTTATGAAGCTCCCTGAAAGTTGCGGTAGCCTGAACAGCGGCATCAGCATCAGCCGCAACCGGCCTTTTTGCCGGCTGAGTCAGAACGGTGGCATCATCGTCAACCATAGCTGGCTTTTTCGCCGGCCGGGCTAGAACAGTAGCATCGTCGACCGCAACCGGCTTTTTCGTCGGCTGGGCCAGAACGGTGGCGTCAGCATCCTGCTCAGGCGTGCGCGTTAATGCGCCTGCCTCATCCGATGGCTGGCGCATGGTTCTTGTCGGCGCGATTTGCGTAGCATCATCGGCTAGATCGTCTGCATTCATTGTATTTCTCTATATCCAAAAAACAGTGCGAATACCCTAAAGGCACAAGTGAATTCGCACCTACAACTTACTTTATCTAACAATGCCTGTCTTCTCAGCTCCTTGGTACGAAAAAGAACGGGCTACCTTCATGCCCTGCATGCTGCATGGCGGAATACTGCGGACTTTGCTGAAAGCCGATCTGTG
>NZ_JADMKV010000227.1 GCF_015476545.1 Methylobacter sp. BlB1
TGGTGTAGGTCTGAACAGTATTGCCGGCGCTGTCGGTGCTGGTGCTGTTGCTCCAGTCTGAGGTGTAGCTGTAGCCTTGGCTGTCGGTAGTAGTGCTACTGCCCCAGGAGTTTCCGTTCGCGTCGTAAGTGGAAGTCGACTCGCTGGAACCGCTATCTCCATTGCTGTCCGACCAGTTGCTGCTGTAAGTTTGTACGGTATTGCCGGCGCTGTCGGTGCTGGTGTTGCTATTCCAGTTGGAGGTGGAGCTATAGCCCAGGCCATCGGTAAAGGTGCTGCTGCCCCAGGAGTTCCCGTTAGCATCGTAGCCGTAGGTCGATTCGCTGGAGCCGCTATTGCCGTAACTGTCTGACCAGCTGCTGGTATAAGTCTGAACGGTATTGCCGGCACTGTCGGCGTTGGTGCTATTGTTCCAATCGGAGGTGTAGCTATAACTTAGACCGTCGCTGTAGCTGGAGGTGCCACTGCCGCTCAGTTGATTCCAGTTTGCGTCGTAGATGGAAGCCGACTCGCTAGAGCCGCTGCCTCCGTTGCTGTCCGACCAGTTGCTGGTGTAGGTCTGAACAGTAT
>NZ_JADMKV010000022.1 GCF_015476545.1 Methylobacter sp. BlB1
TTATTGAAACGCTAAAGCAGAAATAGCGCTAGATGGTAGGGCTGGATGCATACAAAGAACTTACTGGCATCACCGATAAAGTGATGTCTACACTTGTCCTGGCAAACATCATCGCCGCCATAAAAGGCTGGCCTGAGATAATCAAAGGACAGCCGAATTGTCGCGGTTTATCACAGCAATACATTGTGAGATATCTTTCCGGCAAAGGCATTGCAAAAAACATTGATTCATCAGAAATAAGGATACAGCGTGACCAATAACGAAAACCCAAACCAATCAAACATAATCCCATTCCCAAAACGCTTTAACGAAGATGGTGACACAGCCGAAGACTACGGATTAAGTCAGTTTGAATTTGAACGCCTGCTTGGCATTATGGATGCCTTGCTGCAGCTTCCAGACGATAATTTAGACGTTCTTTATTCGTGGATAAGAAACGTTGTTGAGTCCTGATGTTTAGGGGTTCACTCTAGAGGTGAGTGGTGATGATATAGGAAATCCTGCATCTTAATGGTTATGGGAAATCCCATATCAGCCGGTATCCCGCAAGGGCACCGGTTTTTTTATGCCTGGTGGTTCTGCATCGATCTGACCAGAAAGCCGGCAGGCTGGTTTTATGGCCGGGTTACGTTGGGATGGTTGGTGCGGTTTATTGTTGATTACAGATGTTTAACTGCAACGATTGCCGCCTAATTGTTCGGTATTGTCCGCCAAAATCCGATGCTGCATGGTGGGTAAAATGGTGGGTAGAAACCAGAAAAGAGACGTAAATTATTGATTTATAAATAGTGAATGGCGGAGAGACAGAGATTCGAACTCTGGGTGGGCTACAAACCCACGACGGTTTTCAAGACCGCTGCCTTAAACCACTCAGCCATCTCTCCGCGATCTGTATATATTAACCCAACCACTTTAAAAAGCAACCTTTTTCGTCAGTTTTTTAGCTCAAAATCTGGCTCAAAATTGAAAATCATCCATAACCGCCTCCTCCTGGAGTTTCAATTTGGATTGCATCACCAGCTTGAGCCTCAATTTGTGCACAGCCCGGTAAACATTCTATTGTGCCGTTTTTCCGGATAACGGTATTTTTGCCGCATTTCCCCGGTTCTGCGCCGTTGACTGCAAATGTGGGTTTGAACCGGTGACTGGATAAAACACTGACAGTCATAGGCTCCATGAATCTGATCCTGCGCTGCACGCCATTGCCGCCTTTATGCCTGCCGGTGCCGCCGCTGCCTGCTCTCATTGAGAACTCTTCCAATAAAACCGGAAACCGCCACTCCAGCACCTCAGGATCGGTTATGCGGGAATTGGTCATGTGCGTATGAACGGCATCGCAACCGTCAAAATCAGCGCCAGCTCCCGCACCGCCACAGATCGTCTCGTAGTACTGGTATTGGGCATTGCCGAAAGTCAGGTTATTCATTGTGCCTTGCGATCCTGCCAATACGCCTAATGCGCCATATAAAGCATCGACAATATATTGCGAGGTTTCGACGTTGCCTGCGACAACTGCCGCAGGATAATGCGGATTTAACAGCGAACCTTCCGGAATAATGAGTTCCAGCGGTTTCAGACAGCCTGCATTCAGCGGGATGTCATGCTGCACTAAGGTTCTGAACACATACAGCACGGCGGCTTTACAAACGGCTGACGGCGCGTTGAAGTTAGTTGCCGACTGTTTGGAAGTGCCGCTGAAATCGATTATCGCTGTTCCGGCTTTCCGATTTACGGTGATAGCTACGGCGATTTCGGCGCCGTCATCCATACTGTAAACAAACTGTCCACCTGGTAGCGACTTCAGGACATAGCGCACCGCCGCTTCGGCATTGTCCTGCACATGCTGCATGTAGGCCCGGACCGTAGCCAGCGAATAGCTGTCGACTATGTTTTTGAGCTCCTGCAGCCCTTTTTGATTGGCGGCAATCTGAGCCTGCAGATCGGCTATATTTTGTTCCGGATTGCGTGCAGGATACTTTCCTGACAACAGCCAGTTTCGAATGAGATGCTCCTGAAAATGCCCTCTGCTGACAATCTTCATACCGCTGCTGAGCACGCCTTCCTCTTCTATTTCCCGACTATGCGGGGGCATTGAGCCGGGCGTGATACCGCCGACGTCGGCATGATGTCCTCGGGAAGCGACAAAAAACAATAGCTCGTTGTCTCTATAAACCGGTGTCACGACCGTAATATCAGGCAGATGCGTTCCGCCATGATAGGGTGAATTCAGCAGATAAACATCGCCTTCCTGCATGGTGGCGCGCTCGGCCCGCAGCAAAGACTGAACGCTTTCACCCATTGATCCCAGATGCACAGGAATATGGGGTGCATTGGCAACCAATTGCCCTTTTCCGTCAAAAATGGCGCAGGAAAAATCCAGTCGTTCCTTGATGTTGACCGAATATGCGGTATTTTGCAGCACAAAGCCCATCTGCTCGGCAATGGACATGAACAGTTTGTTGAATATCTCCAGCATCACCGGATCAGGTGTCGATGATGCCAGAATGTTCTGCCGGACTTTGGTTTGTACGCGCGTCAGGATCAAATCCTGCTGAGCAGTCATTTCGCCCTGCCAATCCGGCTCGATGACGATAGTCGAAGTCGGCTCGATAATAATGGCGGGCCCCGGTATCGGAACGCCGGCCTGCAGTTGCTCTCTACGGTAAACCGGCGCTTGGTGAAAGTCATTCTGCATGAATACGCGCGTGAGGAACAACGGCTGATCATGCGGATGCTCCGCATAAAACTGCCGATCCTCGACCTGTTCATTGACCCCGATGATTTCCACCGAAGCTGCTTCGATCACCAGCGGTTTGCCCTGATAAACAAAACCGAATTGCTGCCTGTATTTGCTTCGAAACTCATTGAGCATTGTTTCCTTATCGGCAAACACGACCGGTAAAGCCGTGTCGGTGCCTTGAAAACGAAGGCGCAGGCGGCCGATTGCTTTAATGTGAGCCGCATCGACATACTGCGCCAGCATCTCCTGGCGGCCGCGCTGTTCAAGGTCCGCTATAATCGATTGCAAATCGGCCAGCGAAGTTTCCTGCCACGGCAGTTCCAGCGCCTGTTCTTTTAGCAGTCTGACATCGGCCAGCCCCATGCCGTAAGCCGACAAGACGCCGGCCAGCGGATGCAACAGAATACGCTGAACGCCCAATCTATCAGCAACCGCACAGGCATGCTGGCCGCTGGCCGCGCCATAACAGCATAAACTGTATTGGGAGACATCATAGCCTTTCTGTACCGATATTTTTTTAATCGCGGCCGCCATGTTTTCAACTGCAATGGCCAAAAATCCTTCCGCAACCTGTTCGGGTGTTCTATTGTTGCCGGTCTTTGCATTTATCTGGTCCGCCAATTCGGTGAACAACTGCCTGACTCGATCCTGATCCAATGGCAGATTACCCTCGGGGCCAAAAACATGGGGAAATAACGGCAGCTTGCCGAGCAAAATATTGGCGTCGGTAACGGTTAAAGGGCCGCCGCGACGATAGCCAGCGGGCCCCGGATTGGCTCCGGCGGAATCGGGCCCTACCCGATAGCGTCCCGCTTCGAAATGCAGAATCGAGCCGCCGCCCGCAGCAACGGTATGAATATGCATCATTGGCGCACGCATCCGTACGCCCGCCACTTCCGTTTCAAAACTACGCTCATATTCACCGGCATAATGAGCGACATCAGTGGATGTCCCCCCCATGTCAAAAGCAATGATCTTATCAAACCCAGCCCTGGCTGAAACAGCCACTGCGCCGACTATGCCGCCGGCCGGCCCCGAGAGAATGCTGTCTTTGCCTTGAAAACTTGCAGCATCGGTCAAACCGCCGTTTGACTGCATGAACAGCAGGCGGGCCGCATGACTATTACCATTAATGCCATCGGCCACCTGTTTGACGTAGCGCCTGAGCAACGGCGACAGATAGGCATCAACGACCGTCGTATCGCCCCGGCCGACAATCTTCATCAAGGGACTGACCTGATGCGATACTGATATTTGCGGGAAACCGATTTCTTCAGCCAAATCCTGCAATAACCGTTCGTGAACCGGATACCTCCAGGCATGCATCAGCACGATGGCTATGGAGCGAAAACCGGCATCGTAAACAGCCTGCAATTGCTGTCTGGCTTGTTGTTTATCGAGAGCAACCAGAATATCGCCCTGGGCGCTAACCCGCTCGTCGATTTCCGTGACGCTTCGATAGAGCTGTTCAGGCAACTGGATGTTCAAGGCAAAAATATCGGGACGGTTCTGGTAACCGATGCGCAAACAATCCTTAAAGCCACGGGTTATGATCAAAGCGGTCGGCTCGCCATGACGCTCCAGCAAGGCATTGGTCCCTACCGTTGTGCCCATTTTTACCGCCTCTATCATTTCACCGGGCAACACCCCATCCTTAACGCCCAGTATTTCACGCATGCCTTGTATAGCAGCATCCTGATAGCGTTCCGGATTTTCGGACAGGAGTTTCCGGCTGACAAGCCCGCCTTCAGGACTGTGGGCCACGATATCGGTAAAGGTCCCGCCCCTGTCTATCCAGAACTGCCAGCGATTAGATGATTCGATCATGAGCGAATGTCTGTGAATATCGGCAGGTGTGTTATTTGCCGAAAGAAATGACAGCACCTACATCAAGGCCAAGCTGCCTCGCATTGCCTTTATTGACGGCTATTTCAACCAGGCCGCTGGAGTTTTTATACCAGAAAGCCTGATGTTCGGCGACAGCGCTAAAAGTATCGGCCTGTTCCATAACAATGCCATTAACCATCAACGACTTGCCCGCCAGCCCTTCATGATAGCGCAAACCGGTCATGGCATTGCCGTAATGATCAAAATAGATCACTTCAGCCAAATCTACAGGCCAGGCGTCCAGATCGTGCCTGGCAGACGGCCTCAATAAATCGTCTGCGGCATCACAGGCCAGCCTCGCCGCGACAGGCGCAAATAAATCCCTGCCATGAAAGCTCATCGAACACTGTTCGGGACGCCAGACAATTTCAAACCACTGCACCTGTCGGGATTGCACGGCGACCGTATTTAACAGACCATTATCGGGGCCGACAAAATACTGGCCGTCGGCTTGCAAAACTACCGCTTTGCGTTCGCTGCCGACGCCGGGATCGATCACCGTCAGAAAAATGCTGCCTTTCGGGAAGCTGTGCCGCAAAGCGGCCAGCAAGTAAGAACTAGCGCGAGGATTAGCAATAGGCGCATTACTGAGCAGATCAATAACCGGATGCGCTGGCGCCATTTGCCGCAGCACAACCTCCATTTGCCCGGTATACGGCCCGGTCGGCCCAAAGTCTGTAAAAAGAACGATGATTGCCATAGCCCTTATTGAGCTAATATATCCAACCCGGCATTAAATGAAATGACCTGTTCTTCCTCTCCAGTAGACTCGCCGCGTTTCAGCCCCGCAAAATCGAACAACTGCGTATCGGCCAATTGCGAAGGCGCCACGTTCTGCAGGCTGGTAAAGATGGTTTCCAACCGTCCTGGAAACTGTTTGTCCCAGCCTTTCAGCATGACTTTCATGGCCTGCCGCTGCAGGTTCTCCTGAGAGCCGCACAGATTGCAAGGAATGATCGGGAATTTCTTGAATGCAGCAAACCGTTCAATATCTTTCTCGCGGCAATAGGCCAGCGGCCGGATCACGATATTTTTCCTGTCATCACTGAGCAGTTTGGGCGGCATGGCTTTCAGCTTGCCTCCATAAAAAATATTCAGGAAGAAAGTTTCAAGAATATCGTCGCGATGGTGGCCCAACGCTATTTTGGTAATACCGTTGGCTTCCGCGTAACCATACAAGGCGCCTCGCCGTAACCGTGAACAAAGACCGCAGGTTGTGCTGCCTTCAGGAATGATGCGCTTGACGATGCTGTAAGTATCCCTTTCGATAATGTGATAAGGAACGCCGATGGATTCAAGATATTCCGGCAATACATGCTCGGGGAAGCCCGGCTGTTTCTGATCCAGATTGACGGCGACCAGTTCGAATTCAACGGGAGCCGTCTTCCGCAGATTGAGCAGAATATCCAACAAAGTATAGGAATCCTTGCCGCCGGATAAGCACACCATGATCTTATCGCCGTTTTCGATCATGTTATAGTCGGCAATTGCATCGCCTACAGCATGGCGCAAACGTTTCTGTAATTTATTAAATTGGGTTCTGGATTTTTGATCTGGATCTGACATGGTCAGAATAACATTGACTTAGAAAGACGAAATAAAGGCCGGGGTTCATCGGAACCCCGGATGGAACACGTTAGCCGTTGTAACGTTGGAAAATTAAGGTTGCGTTGGTTCCGCCGAAGCCGAAACTGTTCGACATGATGGTATTTAGCGTGACATCATCCTGCCGTTCGCGCACGATGGGAATACCTTCCGCATTCGGATCCAGATGCGTGATATTGGCTGAAGCGCTCAGGAAGTTTTCTTCCATCATCAATAAAGAATAAATGGCCTCATTAACACCGGCTGCACCTAATGCGTGACCTGTCAGGGACTTCGTTGAGCTGACCCATGGCACATTGCCGGCGCCGAATACGGTACGCAGGGCTTCCAATTCTCTGGTATCGCCAACGGGCGTACTGGTACCATGTGCATTGATGTAATCGATCTTGTCATGCACAGTTGCCAGCGCCTGCTGCATGCAGCGCACAGCGCCTTCGCCTGAAGGCTGAACCATATCATAACCATCAGAGGTTGCGCCGTAACCTGTCAGTTCGGCATAGATCTTGGCGCCGCGGGCTTTGGCATGTTCCAGCTCCTCGATGACCAACACACCGCCGCCGCCGGAAATAACGAAACCGTCGCGGGTTTCATCATAAGGCCTTGAAGCTGTCGTCGGCGTATCGTTGTACTTGGCTGACAGTGCGCCCATCGCATCGAACAGGACGGACATGGTCCAGTGCACTTCTTCGCCGCCGCCGGCAAACACAATATCCTGCTTACCCATCTGGATCAATTCCATGGCATGGCCGATACAGTGAGCACTGGTTGCACAGGCGGAGCTGATGGAGTAATTGACGCCTTTGATTTTAAAAGGTGTCGCCAGACAAGCCGTATTGGTGCTGGACATGGTCCGGGTCACCATATAAGGGCCTACTTTTTTAATGCCTTTCTCGCGCAGAATATCTGCCGCATCCACGAGATTCGAGGTTGAAGGGCCGCCTGATCCCATTACCAGACCGGTCCTGACATTTGATACATCCGACTCCGCAAGACCTGCATCATCAATAGCCTGCTGCATGGCAATATAATTAAATGCAGCACCATCGCCCATAAAACGTTTTATTTTACGGTCTATAAATTCGTCCTGATCTATATTGACAGGCCCATGAACATGACTGCGAAAGCCAAGTTCTTTATAAACATCGGCAAAAACGATTCCAGAACGCCCTTCTTTTAAGGAATTTACAACCTCATTTCGGTTATTGCCGATGCTGGAAACGATGCCTAAACCGGTTACCACGACTCTTTTCATTACAATAGCCTCTAGAAATCTTCTGTAGAAGTAAATAAACCAACCCGCAAATCGGTAGCTTCGTAAATTACTTTACCGTCAACTTCCATAGTGGCATCAGCGATACCCATAACCAACTTCCGCATTATTACTCTTTTCAGATTGACTCGGTAAATCACTTTTTTAGCGGTCGGCAAAACCTGCCCAGTAAATTTAACTTCACCTACACCTAAAGCCCGTCCTTTACCTGGTCCGCCCATCCAGCACAAATAGAAGCCTATCAATTGCCACATGGCATCTAATCCCAAGCAGCCCGGCATCACCGGATCGCCTTGGAAATGGCAAGCAAAAAACCATAAATCAGGAGTTATATCCAGCTCAGCAATAATTTCGCCCTTCCCGTAAGCGCCGCCTTCATCCGATATATGGGTAATCCGGTCCATCATTAGCATATTTGGTAGAGGCAATTGCGCATTTTTCGGCCCGTATAGCTCCCCCCTACCGGACTTCAATAATTCTTCGCGCGTAAAACTATGCTGTTTCTCCATAATATTTATGTACCTAAGTTAATAATAATTATTCTTGCATCAAACGCGCATTATCTAACAGACACCAAAAAAAATCAGCTCAATTTTTAGCCCGGTAGCACATCCAGCATGAAATCTTTTATCCTGAGCGCTTTCCTGTGCATACGCTCCTGATAAATCATGATGTAAGCAAGCACTGAAGATACATATTTTCGGGTTTCCTTAAACGGGATGGTCTCTATCCATATGTCCGCCGGCACAATCTCGCCGCTAGGCAGCCACTGTCCTACCCGCCTGGGCCCTGCATTATAAGCGGCAGTTGCCAGTGCGAAATGACCGTTAAATCGGTCCAACAGTTGTCTGTAATAAAAGGAACCGTATTTGACATTAATGCCGGGATCAAACAGGCTTGCCTCGGATTGCCAATTCTCACGAAGGTCCCGTGCAATTTGCTGGCCCGTTTTCGGCATAATCTGCATAAGTCCTCTGGCGCCGACCGGCGACTCGGCATACCTGTCAAACACGCTCTCCTGGCGAATGAGGCCGAAAATTACAGCCGGATCAAGATTGTGTCTATTCGCATTATTGCTGACTTCATTGAGATAATTGACCGGGAACCGTAGCCCCATGTCATCCCAGTAATCGGCCTTAGCCAGCGTAAAAATAGCCACTTGATTCCATTGCCACTGTTGAGCCAATTTGGCCGCAGTCATCAAGCGCTCTTTGGGCAGTTTTTTGACGGCAAACCACCATTGCCGTTGCGCTTCTGGCATACGCCCCAGAAAATCGAGCTCCCGGGCTATTTTAAAGTCATTTTCTTCGGCCAGTGCCTCAAGCTCATTCCCTGACAGAAAAACAGGTTTATCGGTTAACTGATAAGGCTTGCTGACGGTATCGGCTGCAAGAAAGCCGTAAAAACTCCGGTCTTCAGCAAGATGATTGTAGATAGTCTGTGCCTGCAACACATCGCCCGTTTTAGCCAGTGCGCGAGCTTGCCAGTACTGCCATCGGGGCTCCAGCCGCTCCTGATCCGTCAAGCCCGCCAGCGCATCGGCAACATGTTGCCAATTCTGTTCGAGCAAGGCGGCTCTGGCTTTCCATTCCCTGACCTCCGCATCGACATTGCCCAACCGGCTCAGACGATCATAGGCTTTTTTGTTCTTATTGAATGCCAGGGCCAGTGCGAGTCTTCGTTCGATTCGCTGGTCCGTTTGCGCATCTATAGCGAAATTGTATTTCCTGCTGTCCCAGATTTGCATCGCCAACTCGGGATCTGTTTTGGCCATTCTGTCGACAGCATGCGCAAAGATACGCCCACCCTGCTGGTCCGGGTTGATCCCTAAAGTATCGCTTCCTATTAGCTCGGGCTTTTTATGAATTTGCAGCCATACATCGGCAATAGCCTGATCCGTTAATAAACGCTTCAGATACTCCGCCAGCTGGACATTATCTTTCCGCAATGCCAATTCGAAGCGTTGCCAGATCAACTCCTGCGTAAAAAGCGGCGACTTGATCAATGCTGACGTCAATGCATCGCATTCCTTAGGCAGAGACTTCGCCACTGTCCACAGGCGCTTTGCTTCATTCAATGCCAGTTGAATGTCGCCCGTCAGATATTTGGCCCAGTAAAACTGGCATTCCAGCGCGCTGTTGCCGCCTGACTGATAATGTTGAAGAAATTCGTGCCAGTTTTCATGCTGAGCCAAGTAGCTCAGCCATTGAGACCTTAACAAATCGGCATAACGTGTATCTTTGTATTCCGATAAAAATCCCAGAATTCCGCTTGTCTGATGCAAATTATTCTTTAGCCACTGATAGTGCAGATACGGATACAAAGGATAGCTTTTTAAAGACGGGGCGAGGTCCCAAAATGCCTCGTCCTTTCCTTGGGCAATCAACTTTTCCGCTTGCAGAAAATCAGCTCGTTGCTGTTCCAGTGTATTTCCCGATACGTTAACTGGCAAGGTCAGCACGCACATTAATAACAAATATCCGCACCGGTATTTCTTCTTCATAATTTTTAACAACAGTTTTAGTTATTTTCTTAAAGATGTCAGACAGATATAATGTGGGGTTTATAGAACGCATCATACCTATCGTGCAAACAAAGCATCCCTCAAAACAGGCCACGCAATATTACGGCTGGGATTATATCTTTCAAATCGTTTCAGAGCACAAAAAACAACTGATCAATGCGCATCTGATCGCGATTCTGGCGACTATCGCCAGCGTACCGGTTCCTTTGCTGATGCCGCTGCTGGTCGACGAAGTCCTGCTGAACAAGCCCGGCATGACCATCGCATTCATCAATTCGCTGACGCCGGCCCACTGGCACACGCCGATCCTTTATATTGCGGCCGTTTTGCTGGCAAGCCTGCTGCTGCGCATTTTTGCGATTATTTTCAACATCATTCAAGCCCGGCAATTCTCCTTTATTTCCAAAGATATCATTTTTCGTATCCGTAAGAATCTGATCAGGCGTCTGCAGACGATTTCCATGTCCGAATACGAAAACCTGGGAACAGGCACTGTGGTCACGCACCTGGTGACTGATCTGGATACGATTGATACCTTCATAGGCTCTACCATCAGCAAATTGCTGATAGCCGCCCTGACCATCATCGGCACAGCCGGCATCCTGCTATGGATGCACTGGCAGCTGGGTTTGTTTATTTTATTATTAAATCCTGTCGTGATCTATTTCACGCGTGTCGTCGGATCACGTGTCAAGGATCTGAAAGCCAAGGAAAATTCCGCTTATGAAGTATTTCAGCAATCGTTAACCGAAACGCTGGAAGCGATTCATCAAATCCGCGCCAGCAATCGCGAGAAGCATTATTGTCAACAGCTGATCGAATCGGCCCGCTCGGTGAAGGATTATTCAATGATCTTTGCCTGGAAAAGCGATGCGGCCAACCGGATGAGCTTTCTGGTATTTCTATTCGGCTTCGATGTGTTTCGCGCCTGCGCCATGCTCATGGTTTTCTATTCCGACCTTAGCATAGGCGAAATGCTTGCCGTATTCGGCTACCTCTGGTTTATGATGGCTCCGGTCCAGGAAGTACTGAATATTCAGTATGCGTTTTACGCGGCCAAAGCCGCTCTAAGACGTATCAACCGCCTGAATGCGCTGCAGCAGGAACCCCATTACCCGCATCTGGAAAATCCGTTCCTGAATAAAAAAACCGTCTCCATACGCGTCGACAATCTGCACTTCAGCTATGGTGATGAGCAAATACTGAACGGCATCAATCTGGAAATCAAAGCCGGCGAAAAAGTAGCGCTGGTCGGCGCCAGCGGCGGCGGCAAATCCACACTGATACAAACGCTCATCGGTCTCTATCCGTCCAGCGGCGGCCGGATTTATTTTGACGATGTCCCCATCGATCATATCGGCCTTGAGGTTGTCCGGGAAAATGTCGTAACCGTCCTGCAGCAGCCTATTCTGTTCAACGATACCATCCGCGCCAACCTGACACTGGGCAGATCCGCTACCGATGCCGAATTATGGCATGCACTGGCGATCGCGCAATTAAAAGACACGGTCAGCGACCTGGAAAAAGGTTTGGATACGGTAGTCGGCCGTCATGGCATGCGGCTTTCCGGCGGCCAACGGCAACGCATGGCCATCGCGCGGATGATAGTCGCCAATCCTAAAGTCGTGATACTTGACGAGGCCACTTCGGCACTCGATAGCGAAACAGAACATAAATTGCATCAAGCCCTCGCCGATTTCCTGAAAGGCCGCACAACCATCATTATTGCGCATCGCCTGAGCGCCGTAAAACAAGCCGATCATGTCTATGTATTTGAAGGCGGCAGTATTTGCGAACAAGGCCGTCATGAAACTTTAATCAATCAAAAAGGTCTTTACGCCAAGCTTTATGGGGATTATCAATAGTCATGGCTGAAATATACGATCTGCACTGTCACTCAACGGCTTCCGATGGTGCATTATCGCCAACGGAACTCATAAAACGCGCCCATGAGCAAGGCGTTACCTCACTGGCTTTGACCGATCACGATACGACAGCCGGACTAGCCGAAGCCCGGGCTGCGGCGGCTGCAAGCGGCATCAAGCTGATATCTGGCATTGAACTTTCCACCAGCTGGCACGACAAATGTTTTCATATAGTCGGTCTGGGGATCAATCCTGATTATGGCCCATTGGCTCAAGCCACTCAGAACCTGCAAACCGTGCGTCTGGAACGCGCTGAAAAAATCGCCCAGAAACTCGAGAAAAAACGTATTCCCGGCGCATTCGAAGCTGTCAAGCGAGCTGCTGGCGACAGCATGATCACACGCACCCATTTTGCTGACTTCCTGCTGTCACAGCACCACGTGTCAACGCAGCAGGAAGCTTTCGACCGTTATCTGGCCCGGGGTAAACCGGCCTATGTATCCACACCCTGGGCCGAACTGGAGCAGGCGATCAATTGGATCACCGAGTCAGGCGGCATTGCCGTCTTGGCTCATCCGTTGCGTTACAAGCTGACGGCCAACTGGATGAAACGGCTGTTGACCGCTTTCAAGGAAGCTGGCGGCCAAGGTATAGAGGTTGTAACAAGCAGAATTAGTGCCGATGAAATTAAATTGGTTGCCGGCTACGCCGCACGCTTTGAGCTGGCGGGATCAGCAGGTTCTGACTTTCACAATCCTGAAAATCAGTGGGTTGAGTTAGGCCGGCTCGCCCCTCTCCCTCCCCATATCAAGCCAGTATGGGAATTACTGGAAGTTCAAGGTTAATGGCACTTTTTCATCCATTGCCAATCACATTGATGTGAGCTTTGAACCGACGTATGATGATTTAACTTTGCTTGATTTGGTGCAATCATGGGCCAGGAAATCTCTTTAGAGCAATTTGATGAGAAGAACTTCGAGCGCTTTTATCAAAAGCTCAAGCAGGAGACTCATCTGCTCAGCCAATTAATTGAACAGAATGCCTGTTCCACCCATCAGCCTGTGGCCGGCTTCGAAATTGAAGCCTGGCTGGTCGATGAAAACATGCGCCCATCACCGACTAATGAAAATTATCTGACTACGTTCAACCATCCGTGGGCTTCGGCGGAACTCGCCAAATTCAATATAGAATTCAACAGCACGCCTGCACCTTTAACCGATGATGTTTTCAGCCGCCTGCACGAGCAGTTGCAGACAACTTGGGCAGAAGCCTGTCAGCACGCGGAAGCCCTAGGCAGCAACGTTGTCATGATTGGCATTCTGCCGACTTTAAAACAGTCGGACTTGAATCTGAGCAATATGTCAAACATGAACAGGTATCGCGCCCTGAATGAGCAAGTGCTGCATGCCCGCGGCAGGCCGATACACATCGATATCAATGGTGCGGAACACCTGAAATTCGACCATGACGACGTGATGATAGAGTCAGCCACCACATCATTTCAATTGCATATCCAGCTGCCGCTAAGCATCGCACATCATTTTTATAACGCTTCGATCATTGCGTCAGCCCCAGTTGTCGCGTTATGCGCCAACGCTCCTTTCTTGTTCGGCAGAGAGCTCTGGCATGAATCACGTATTCCCCTGTTCGAACAGTCTGTTGAATCCGGCGGCTATTCAGGCGCCTCGCATGGCCCGATCAAACGCGTCAGCTTCGGATCTGACTACGCAAGACACTCTATCATCGAATGCTTTCAGGAAAATCTTGATCACTTTCCTGTGTTATTGCCTGTCGAGCAGGACTCCGCCATCGAAGCCTTCGCACACTTGCGTCTGCATAACGGCACCATCTGGCGCTGGAATAGGCCATTAGTCGGTTTCGATGGAGACGGCACACCGCATATCCGGGTAGAACATAGAACACCCGCTTCCGGCCCCAGCGTGATCGATTCGATCGCCAACGCGGCGTTTTACTATGGTCTGGCCCAAAGCATCTGCGATGAAATCGTAACCAAAGGCTGGCCATTGCCGTTTGCCCAGGCCAGGGATAATTTTTATAAGGCAGCCCGTTTCGGCTTGGACAGCCATATCATCTGGTTCGACGGCCATAAACAGCGTCTGCCTCACTTATTTGAAACAGAACTTTTACCCAGAGCGACGTCAGGTCTGGAAACTTTGGGCATTCGCCGTACCGATATCGACACTTATCTGGATATTATCCGTCAACGTATCGCCCATAGGCAAAATGGCTCTCAATGGCAGCGCCAGTATATCCACGAACACGATCATGATTTCACGGAGATGATGCGAAATTACCTTAAAAATCAAAATAGCGGCAACCCTGTCAGCACTTGGACCTTAGCGTGAAAACATTGAGCCTTAATCAATTGGATTACTTGCCCGATGGCCTGCTGGAAGCCACGCCGGAAAGTTTGCACAGAATATTGCCCAAGCCAACCCTGATTCATTTGGCGGGCCGACATGCCGAACCTCTATTTGTATCAATTTTGCTGCATGGCAATGAATCGACAGGACTTTTCGCACTGCAACTACTGCTGAAAAAATATCAAAACCAGCCTTTGCCGCGCTCACTGTCCATTTTCTTCGGCAATATCAGCGCCGCCAGTAAAAACTTGCGAAGACTTGATAACCAGCCTGATTACAACCGCATATGGCCCGGTACCGAGCTGCCTGATTGCGCGGAAACCGAAATGGCAAAGGAAATTGTCTCGATCATGAAGAAGCGCCGTGTTTTTGCCAGCGTCGATATACATAACAATACCGGATTAAACCCTCATTATGCCTGTGTCACTAGGCTGGATAACCCGTTTCTACAACTGGCCTCCTTATTCGGCCGGCTGGTTGTCTACTTTATCCGGCCTAAAGGCGTACAAACAGCCGCATTCGCGGAAATATGCCCGGCTGTTACTCTGGAGTGCGGCCGCCCCGGCCAACACTATGGTATCGAACATGTGCTTGAATACCTGAACAGTTGCCTGAATCTTGCCGCATTACCGTTGCATCAAGTTCAGCCTCAGGATATTGACCTTTTTCATACGATCGCCCAGGTTAAAGTGCATGAAAAAATTAATTTCAGCTTTAACCGAACCGATGCCGATCTTTTGCTGAATGAAGACCTTGAACGTATGAACTTTACCGAGATTCCAGCCGGTACTGTATGGGGAACTTCCAGATTCAACTCGCTGATACCGCTCATCGCTCAGGATGAATCCGGAAATGATGTGACTGAAAAATGTTTCTCTATTGAAAACGGCGATTTATTGATAAACCGAAATAACACCATGCCTTCCATGCTGACACTGGATGAACATGTGATCAGGCAGGACTGCCTGTGTTATTTAATGGAAAGAATACATTTATGAGCTTCTGGAAAACCAAAAAACTGATTGAAATGACGGCCGAAGAATGGGAGTCGTTGTGCGATAACTGCGGCAGATGTTGCCTGAACAAGCTGGAAGACGAAGATACCGGCGATATCTATTTCACCAGCGCCGCTTGCGACCAGATAGACCTGGAAACTTGCCGATGCACCCACTACGCCGACCGCTTCACTGTAGTGCCCGAGTGCATTGATTTAAGACAGCCCGGCTTTACTGCATACAATTGGCTACCATCAACCTGCGCCTACCGTTTGCTCAATGATGGCGGAGAGCTTCCTGACTGGCATCCTCTGGTTTCAGGAAATGCCGAAAGCGTGCAGGAAGCAGGTATCTCAATCAGTAGTTATGCGATAAGGGAATCAGAGGTTGATGATCTGGAAGATCATATTATCGAATGGCTGGATTAATTAGCCTACAACCAGTGGCTCTGGGACTATTCTTTTTCTATCCACGCTTCCAGCGCCTCAATAATACCCTTTGCCTGCTCCTTACTGGAAATATTGAATTTTGATTTTTGCTGGTATTCGCCGTTGCGTTTCTGATAGCGGCGAATGGTATATTTATCAGGGCCATATTCCCCTTTGGCGCGATCCCAATCCTGATAACGGAACATGACCGTAGCCCAGGCACCTTTGGTCAGCACTTTTTTATCCAGCTCTTTGACTGTCTCAATCCCGCCATCTTCATAAGTTACAGTCAATTCATCTACAGTTTCAGCCATATTAGCTCCACGTTATTACAAATCGGTGAGCAGTGTATCAATTTCGGCCAAATGCGCCAATAAAGTTTGTAGATTGGCATCATGTCTGAAATATTCCTCGGCATAAGGCGCAATAGCGCAAGCAGTCGGCAACGGTGCTGCATGTTCGATTAATGCCCGCATTCTTGGCAGAAATATAAATTGCAACCATTGAGGGAAATCCAAAGTATCGCAGCTAAAAGGCAGTTCACTCGAAAGCGCCTCAACCGGAGGTAAAGCACCCTGCCAATAATTCAGCTGTCGCAACTGAACTTCCACTTGAAACAATAGTTCAGCAATTTTCCGGCACTTATCCGAAGCCATGTTACTTGGCGATGAATTGACCGAACGCGCGACTACCTTCGCCGGTCTGGATCGTATCAACCACTTCCAATGTCTGTGCGTCGATCACGGAAACATTGCTGTCGAACCAGTTCGCCACATAAACATGCCGATCATCCGGATGCGTATAAATGCCTTCCGGTTTATCGCCGACATCAATCAGGGCGATTTCTTTTAATGTGGCGGTATCAATGACCGAAACCGAGCCGTCATCCTGATTGGTGACAAACAAAAGACTGTCGCCCTTCGCCAGGGTCGCAGCATAAGGCCGGCTATTTACTTTGACTGCCGCAATGCGTTTTAGATGGCTTTTTTCCAATACCGTTACATCATCGCTTTCCACATTAGCGACATAAATGCGCTCGCCTTTGCTATCGACAGTCAGACCAAATGGATGCGCGCCAACCTTTGTAGTATTTCTGATCGTCAATTTGTCCAGATCGATCTGCGAGACTGAATCATCCAACCGGTTAGCGACATATAACCAGCGATTATCAGGACTCACCATCAAGCCGGAGGGCGATTTGCCCACGACAATGGTTTCTACGATTTTCAAACTATCGGCATCAATCACTGATACGGTATTCTTATACCAATCCGCCACATAGATGCGCTTGCCGTCCGGCGCCGTAGCAATGCCTAAAGCACCATCGCCGACGGCGACTTCAGAAATAACTCTGCGTTTTACTGCATCCAGAACAGCAAAGCCTCTCGCTTCCGGAGCGCTGACATAAATTCTGTTACCGTCCGGTGCAACGGCAACACCGGCAGGCTTGCCGGCAACGGCAATCGTATCGACTACTGTACCTTTTTTCGTGTCGATAATGGAAACGCTGTCTGCCAATTGATTACTGATATAGGCGAAAGGCTCCGCCATAACCGATGCTGATAAGAAGGCTGTAGCGACCGCCATCGCTACAGCCATGTGGTTCACTCGGAACACGCGTAAACCCTTACTTTTCAGCTAAGGTTTTCAGATTTTCCAAACCTGATTTTAAAATAGCCGTCACAGCCGTGTTAGCAGCTTCTTCATTCATTTCCGCAGGCGGATTGTTGTTCATGTAAGCGCGGTAATAACCCGCTTTCCAGGATACAACCGATGTATTGCCTTTGCCTTCTACCTCAATGCTGGCCGCATAGTTGTCAACTGGCAAAACAGGCACTTTCTCTTCAGCGCCGGCATGAGTAATGGTTTTCGCTGTGCTCATTTCAGTGATTTTATAAGCATACGTCATTTTTTTGTCGTCATGCTTTTTCAATTCTTCGGTAATAGTACCGCCGTCTTTCAAAGTCAGAACACGGACTGAACCTTTATCGTTGCCTTTATCGGCTTTGGTATCCTTGATGCCGGGGTGCCATGACATATCGCCAAAGTCTTTAATGATGCCCCAGACTTTTTCGGCAGGCGCATTGATGGTGATTTCTTCTTCAGCTTTCTGGCGCACAGGACCGTGCGCATTAACAGCCGAAGCAAAAAAGAACAGTAAAGCTGGAAATAAAATAATTTTCTTCATGTGATTAACTTCCTTATGGAAACATATAAACTGAACCACCCATTATATGCCAACTCCACGCAGCTGGCATCAGTTAGCGCATTCTTAATCCAAGCTTATGAGCGGAATAGTTATCTTGACTGATACAATTGAATATGAAATTAATTTTGCAGAGCCTTTCATCAAACTAACTTAACGCCGAACCGTTCCATTTTCTCGAAAGCGTATACTTCCAGTGCTGTGATTATATCCGGGTTAATATTTTCATTACCTTTAAGTTCTTCAAGGCGATTGAAATATTCACCAAGCAGAATCCCGGCCCCAGCCCGTCCGCCAGTTAACCGGTTTCTACAAAACTCATGCCATCTCTGCGTCTCTTCATGAGTTAGAGTTTTCGGATAATTGCGCGCCCGGTATCTAAATAGCATCTCCGGCAAGCGAGCATCGGAAAAATCAAAAACCGCTTTTGCCAATTGATCCGGCGCCATACCCCTGATTCTCGCCATTTTTTGTTTATCTGATTCAGAGAAAAAACCGCCGCTATAAAGCGCCAAGTCCGGATCATATTCCTGCTCTGCGTAGTCGTGGCTAAAAACGGCCGAAAGTTTCGCTTCCAGGTTAGTTGCCGCCTTAATCTTTTCAATATTGGCATAGCAGAAAGCCAGGTCGATTTCCAGCCGCTCCGCATCATTCGGCTTGATAACAGACACCGGAGCCAGCACGGGACATTTATTAATATGAACCGTTTTTAGCGGTATTCTTTCAACGCCTTCCGGCAATTCACCGGTTGCTGTAAAGATCCTCTGCTGAATTTCTTCGACAGATAACGACAGCATCGGTTCAGGATCTATAGAAAGATCGTAAGCAATGATGCCATTACTGTTGGTCGGATGCTTGCAGACAGGTAAAATGACAGCAAGACAATTCTTGGCCGCTGCGTATTTGCCCGAAATATGCACAAGCGGTTTAAAGCTGCCGAGTTGCAGCAAATTAAGCACCTCGGATTTAATCCGATGCTGCAGTAAAAACTGATACAGTTTTGGCTGGGCTTTTCTAACTAACCTGGCTATCGCTATAGTGGCATACACATCGGAAAGCGCATCATGCGCAGCTGAATGTTCAATACCATTCGCTTGGGTTAATTCTTCGAGCCTGAAACAGGGTCTTCCATCTTCATTAACTGGCCAGTGTATACCATCAGGACGCAGAGCACGCGCAGCCCTGACCAGATCGATCAGATCCCAGCGTGAATTGCCATTTTGCCATTCACGCGCATAAGGATCATAAAAATTTCGGTAAAGGCAATTGCGCGTTACTTCGTCATCGAAACGGATACTGTTATAGCCGACAGTGCAGGTATTAGGCTGAGACAACTGCTGATGAATCAGTCGCGTGAATTCCGCTTCGCAAATGCCTTTCTGCTCGGCAAATTGAGGGGTAATTCCTGTGATAACACAGGCGTCAGGATGCGGCAGTGAATCTGCCGATGGTTGGCAATAAACGACGAGAGGGTCGTCTACAATATTGAAATCATAATCGGTCCGAATACCGGCAAACTGAACAGGCCTGTCTCTCCGCGGGTCTGTTCCGAATGTCTCATAGTCATGCCAAAAAAACGTGCCGCTCTTCATCCAATGAAAATTAATTCCTAAACTTTATTTAAGATTCGAGCGAAGCCAATGCTCTTAAAACATCAGTTCGGCTGACAATGCCTACCAGGTCAGTATCTTCAAAAACAGGAAAGCTTCTGTCTTTGGATTGCTGAAATTTTTCCGCCACGTCAACAATAAATGAGTCAGACTCAACACGAATTACGTCTTTTGTCATATATTCGCCGACTTTACCGCCCATGCCCTGATCGTAAACGTTTTCCGCAACAACCCGCATCACATCATTTTCCGAGAACATACCGATCAACTGGCCATGATTGTCAAGCACCGGGGCACTGGTAATTCTATGATCCAACAGTTTCTTTATAGCATCAAAAACATTGGTTTCTTTAGTCAAAGTAACCAAATGCTTGGTCATATAATCTGCAACAGTGATTTTAGCCAACATAACCAACTCCTCATTGTTATTTATTATTTCACTTCAGAGCCTGCCGTCCTGCTTATGCAAATCCTTGCAGAACTATCCTAAACCTTTCCTTCAGCCTCCAGCTTTTTCCTTTTATCACATTTTTCAACGCATATGCAATTTCCGTTATTAGCGCCGCCGCATGATCCTTTAATAGCCTTTCTGCCAAAAATAACCCCTATCGCCATTATTGCAATAACGACAAGCATGAATACAAAAGTTACAAGAAAATAAGTCATGATGTTACCTTTTCAATTCTGTAAAGCCAGTAAAGGCTCGCGTGCTTTTTTCGTAAAAACCCGAATCTTTTTTAATAATAAATAATGCCGCTATATTATTGCGCTCGGCAAATTTATAACCTTCATCCGGACCCAGCACCATAATAGCGGTTGCCAGTGCATCGGCTTCCATCGTCGTTTTGCTCAGGACCGTAATGGATGCGAGCGCATGCGTTATAGGCCGCCCTGTTCTTGGATCGATAGTATGGGAAAAACGTACGCCATCGCCTTCGAAAAAATTCCGATAATCACCGGAAGTTGCCATGGCTATATCGGAAATGCCAACCACTTTCTCTATCACTCTTGTATCCGGCGTTGGTTTCTCAATAGCTATATGCCAAGGCTCGGCATTGGCATTTTTCCCTCTTACTCTTATCTCTCCGCCAATTTCGACCATATAGTCGGTTATGCCATTCTTTTCCAATAACAAGCCTACCTGATCCACAGTGTAGCCTTTTGCTATAGCCGACAAATCCACATACAGGTCCGGTATCGCTTTTTTAACAGCTAACGTTTCTTCTTTAATACTTAGATATTTATAGCCAATTTTGTTCAATCGCGCCTGTATAAGCGCATCGTCAGGCGCGACAAATTTCATCGGATCTGGCCCAAATCCCCACAAATTGACCAGAGAACCCACGGTTATATCAAAGGCTCCGTTGGTCAATCGGCTAATTCTTTGCGCTTCCTTCAATACTGTAAATAAAGGCGCGGAAACGGGCACCCAATCAGTCGAAGTGTTTTGATTAAAACTGGACAGTTCCGAATCTTCCAGATAAGTGGACATCTGCCCATTTATCTCATCCAAAAGAGCCATGATTTGATGTTTCAATTGCTCTGAAACCACCGATTCAGGCAATTTACTGACTTTAATGTGGAAACTGGTACCCTCTGTTAATCCTGAGTAGATGAACGGGTACTCTTCTGCTTCATTGCCGCATGCCGACAATAAAAAAACGAGGAGCAGACCAAGCCATGCTCCTCGTCGCTGTTTGATAGTTTTCATGTGATTCCACTAGCCCTCTCCCGCAAGAAGTTTATCCTTGCGGGAGAGAATTCTATGTCTTACTTAACCGCCAAAGTCATCCAGGAAAATATTCTCTGGTTCAACGCCGTTTTCCAACAGCATGTTGATAACTGAGGAGTTCATGATTGGAGGTCCGCACATGTAAAACTCACAATCTTCAGGCGCCGGATGGTTCTTTATGAAGTTTTCATAAAGCACATTGTGAATAAAACCGGTATAACCTGTCCAGTTATCATCAGGCAATGGATCTGACAGAGCCACATGCCATTCAAAGTTATCATTTTCTCTGGCCAGCATATCGAAATCTTCCACATAAAACATTTCGCGTTTGCTTCGTGCGCCATACCAGAACGTCATCTTGCGTTTGGACTTCAGCCTGCGCAGTTGGTCAAAGATATGAGAACGCATAGGTGCCATACCTGCACCACCACCGATGAAGACCATTTCGGCATCGGTGTCTTTAGCGAAGAATTCGCCATAAGGACCGGAAACGATACATTTATCACCTGGCTTCAAATTAAAGATATAAGAAGACATGATACCTGGCGGTACGCTATCAGGAGCACCTGGAGGCGGTGTCGCAATACGCACGTTCAGCATAATTTCTTTCTCTTCAGGATAGGAAGCCATGGAATAAGCGCGCAAAGCCGGCTCTTTTACGTCGGAGACATAACGCCACAGGTTGTATTTATCCCAATCCTCATGGAATCTTTCTTCGATGTTAAAATCACTGTATTTAGCCACATGCGGAGGACACTCAATCTGAATGTAACCGCCTGCACGATACTTGATTTCTTCACCTTCAGGCAATTCCAGCACCAGCTCTTTAATGAAAGTCGCTACGTTGTGGTTGGATTTAACTGTGCATTCCCATTTCTTGACGCCGAAAACATCGTCTTCGACTTCAATTTCCATATTATTTCTAACCGTGACCTGACAGGAAAGACGCTCGCCTTCGGCCGCTTCACGTTTAGTAATATGCGATGTTTCAGTCGGCAGAATCTCACCGCCGCCTGAATGTACTTTTACCCGGCACTGAGCACAAGTACCGCCACCGCCGCACGCTGATGGTACGAACAAGCCGTTATCAGCCAATGCCGTTAACAATTTTGACCCCACAGGCACATGAATTTTCTTTTCATCATTGATCAGAATTTCAACGTCCCCGGAGGCAACCAGTTTATTTTTTGCGCCGATAATAACAAATACCAGCGCAATCACGATAACCGTGAAAATAATAATCCCTAATGCAATTTCCAGCATTATGCTACCTTCTTATAGTTGGATTCCAGAGAAAGCCATGAAGCCAAGCGACATCAGACCTGCAGTAATAAATGTAATACCCAAACCTTGTAAGCCGGCTGGAATATCACTGTATTTCAGTTTTTCGCGCACACCGGCAATAACCGTAATAGCCAATGCCCAGCCGAAACCACTGCCGATACCATAGGTAACACTTTCACCGAGGTTATAGTCACGCTCTATCATGAACAAGCTTCCACCAAGAATGGCGCAGTTCACGGTAATCAACGGCAGGAAAATACCTAATGCCGAGTACAAGGCCGGGAAAAACTTGTCCAGAATCATTTCCAGAATCTGTACCAAGGCGGCAATCATACCAATACAGCTTAACAGCGCTAAAAAGCTTAAGTCCACACCGGTAATGCCCATCCACGACAGCGCATCTTCTTTTAACAGCGTATGGTAAATAATATTGTTGGCAGGCACCGTAATGGTTTGCACGACCATTACTGCGATGCCCAATCCCATAGCCGTCGAAATCTTCTTGGAAACCGCCAGGAATGTACACATACCTAGGAAGAAAGCAAGAGCCAGGTTTTCAATGAAAACCGCTTTTACAAATAAGCTAATGTAAGCTTCCATTAGTGATGCCCTCCTTCACCATGAGCAATCGACATGATTTTGAAATCAGCCTTTTCAGCTTGCTCAGGTTTGAATTGACGAATAGCCCAGATAATCAAGCCAATGATAAAAAACGCGCTAGGAGGCAACAGCATTAAACCGTTAGGATCATACCAGCCGCCGTCTTTTGATAAATGGAATACTTCAAAGCCCAATAATTTACCTGAACCCAGAGTCTCTCTAAAGAAAGCCACAGTGACAAGAATCAAGCTGTAACCCAAACCGTTACCGATGCCATCCATAAAGCTTGCTAAAGGCGGATTTTTCATCGCATACGCTTCAGCGCGTCCCATAACGATACAGTTGGTGATGATCAAACCCACGAATACGGACAATTGCTTGCTTACTTCAAAAGCAAATGCCTTCAGAATTTGATCAACCACGATTACCAAAGACGCAATAATGATCATCTGCACGATAATACGTATACTGCTTGGAATATGGTTTCTGATGGCACTGATCGCCGCGCTTGAACAGGCCGTTACGGATGTCAGCGCAAGCGCCATGATCAGCGATGTAGACATCTGAGATGTGACCGCCAAAGCAGAACAAATCCCCAGAACCTGCAACGTAATCGGATTGTTATTGACCAATGGTTCGGTCAATACTTTTTTTGTTTCGCCAGTTAATACTGCACTCATGATTTATTCTCTCCAGCCTTTCTTACTTTATTTAAATACGGCGCAAAACCTTCATTGCCCATCCAGTATTTAATAAGATTGCTTACACCATTACTTGTTAAAGTCGCGCCGGCCAAACCGTCCACTTGGTATTCAGATCCCGGTTTATTCTTGTCCACTACACCTTTGACTAAACCTAAAGCAGGCTCTCCGGATGTAGAATAAACTTTTTTACCGTTCCACAAGGCACGCCAGTTAGGATTTACAACTTCACCGCCCAGGCCCGGTGTTTCGGCTTGATCATAAAAGTTAATGCTTTGTACAGTTTGTCCATCAGCCGCCAAGGAAATAAATCCGTACAGCGTCGACCACAAGCCATAGCCATTCACAGGCAGAATGATAGATTGAATATCATCGCCGTTTTTGACTAAGTAAACTTTAGCAATTTTGGCTTTTGCACGAATGTGCGCAATGTCTTTATCAGCAGGGATAGCGATACTTTGCGCAGGATCTTTTGCCGCCTTACGTTGATCGTAAGTTGCAACATCCATATTTTCTACGTAGTCACCCGTTTCAATATCAACCAGTTTGGCTTCAATCTGTTCCTCGAAAGCTTGGTCGATATCAGTATCGGCTTCCAATAAACCCGCTACATCAAGAATATTCTTCTTCATGTCCTGTTCTTTATTGTCGAATTGCAATGGTTTCAACGCGACAGCCGCGAATGCCACCAAAACCGCACAGAACAAACACAGTGACAATGCGATAGCGATAGTTTTTTCTAAACTATCATTGCTCAGTGCCAAAACTTTATCGCGGTAAACTTTAAATTTTTCGTAATGTTCACATTTTTTAACTGCGTTAGGCATGACGTTTCACCCTTCTTCTAATGTTTGCCTGAACGACAAAATAATCAATGATTGGTGCAAACATATTGGAAAACAGAATCGCCAGCATCATGCCTTCGGGGAAAGCAGGATTGATGACGCGAATGATCACTACCATCACACCAATTAATAGTCCATATACCCACCGGCCTGTGTCAGTACCAGCTGCTGTTACGGGATCAGTTGCCATATAAACAGTACCAAAAGCAAAGCCACCTAAAACCAGATGCCAATACCAAGGTAACGCAAACATCGGATTAGTTTCGCTGCCTACGATGTTCAACAACAACGATGACGCTATCATGCCGATCATGACACCCGCCATGATTCTCCAAGATGCCACACGTGTATAAAGCAGGAATGCAGCGCCGAGCAGAATAGCAAAAGTAGATGTCTCGCCCATAGAGCCAGGAATAAAGCCAAAGAAAGCCTGCAGCCAGCCATACCCTTCTTTAATCGCTTCAACGCCGCCTGCTGATGCAAGGCTCAAAGGCGTTGCGGCGGTAAACCCGTCTACAGCGACCCATACTGAATCACCTGACATGGAAGCAGGGTAAGCGAAGAACAAAAATGCACGACCAGTTAATGCTGGGTTTAGAAAGTTTTTGCCGGTGCCACCGAATACTTCCTTGCCGATAACAATACCGAATGAAATGCCCAGGGCAACCTGCCATAAAGGAATCTCAGGAGGCAGAATCAATGAATACAACATTGATGAAACCAGGAAGCCTTCGTTGACTTCATGTCCACGCACTGTGGCAAACAAAACTTCCCAAATACCGCCGACAGCCAGTGTCACAATGTAGACAGGCAGGAAGTACAGAGCGCCATGAACCAGGCATGACAGTGGGTTATATGGGCTGTATCCGAATATCATCATGGGGATACTGCGCCAGTTATCCGCCTTTTCCAGCCCCATTGTTTCCATAGCTACGTTGGCTTGATAGCCTGTGTTATAGAAAGCCATCAAAATACAGAAAAATGTTGCTATCACAACAAAAGTCATGGTCCGTTTCAGGTCATTACCATCACGAACATGCGTTGTGCCACGTGTTACATCAGAGGGTGTATAGATGAAAGTATCCACCATCTCATAGAGACCGTAGTACTTTTCAAACCTGCCGCCTTTTGTAAAATGCGGCTCTATGCTATCTAAGAAATCTCTAGCCGACATTATCCTTCCTTCTCAATTTTAGTTAAATTCGCTCTCAGCACGGGACCGAAGTCATGTTTGCCCGGATCGACAAAAGTTAACAAGGACATATCTTCCTCATTAAGTTCTAGACAGCCCAGTAATTGAGCCTGATCCGTATCGCCTACTACCAGTGATTTCACTAATGGCGTAGGTAAGATATCCAGGGGCATCACGGTCTCATAAATGCCGACAGGAACAATCGCCCGGTTGCTGCCATTTTTGCTTGTTGTCAATGGAAACTTGCGGCCGGTTTTGCGATCAACGCTTGAGGTATAAACATCCAGCGCAGAGTATTTATCTTTACCAGGAACAATCCAGCCGAATAATTCACGCGCACGGCCTTCTTGCAGTGCTGAAACCTGATTACTGTAATAACCTAAATAGGCAGCCCAATCTGCTGCTCTGTGTCCATATAAGACAGAACCTGAAACCACGCGGCTTTCAACGCTCTCATCCAACTCACCGGCAACCAGGTCCTCGGTATTAGCACCGACACGGGTACGAATCAGTCTTGGATTTTTGACGGTTGGCCCCGCTAATGACACAACTCTTTCAACATTCAGCTTGCCGGTTGTAAACAACGCGCCAATTGCCATCACGGCTTGGTAATCCAGATGCCAGACGAACTTTTCCGCATTGACAGGATCGATAAAGTGGATATGCGTGCTAGGCAAGCCTGCAGGATGCGGACCTGAAAACTCGGCAACAACCACTGAAGGCGTATTGCCTGTGGTGATATCGGCGCCGGTAGCCTTGCAAACATAGGTTTTACCGGCCGTCAGCTTGGAAACAACAGCTAATCCATTGGCAAAATCATTGCCGCGCGCCTTAATGATAACGACGGGATCAGCCGCTAAAGGACTGGTATCGATCGCCGTTACGAAAATGGAATGAGGTGTGCTATCAATCGCTGGAATTTTTCCATACGGACGTGTACGCAAGGACGTCCACAGGCCTGATGCCAACAGATTTTCTTTAACCTGTTCCGCTGTTAAATCATTTAACTTGGACTCTTCATATTTTGTGAATGACTCTTCCGCATTTCCTTGCAGTTCAATCACAACAGATTGTAAAGCCCGTTTAGCACCACGATTGATGACTTTCACAACGCCCGCTCCAGGCGAAGTAAAATTAACGCCAGGATTTTTCTTGTCACTGAAGAGTATCTGGCCTAGTTTGACCGTATCCCCTTCACTGACCATCATAGTAGGCTTCATGCCTACATAATCCATCCCCAGGACGGCAACGGACCCAACCTCATTGCCATCCTCAATAACTTGTTTGGCCCCCCCAGTTATGGGCAAGTCCAAACCTTTTTTAATAGTAAATTGCATAGTTAATAAGCCTATTCTCCAAGCAATGCTGTAAAACTTTCCCCCTATTTTAAGAACGGCAAAACAAGAGGCATATTAAGACATAAAACAGCGGCATTACACCATAAAATCAAGCTTTTCTCAACAAAGACCGACTGATACTGTATGCTTTTATTGCACAATATAACCAAATTATTTTTTGTATATTAGAATATATTAAAATACAAATTCCATTACATATACCTTCTTGTTTTCCCGATGTTAATGTTATTTTATAAACCCATTACAAACCGCTAAAACACCTAAAAGCCAATAGAACCAATCCACCTTGCCTATGAACTGCATGATAACATCGAACAACCGGCGCGTTTCCTTGCCCAATCCGGACGCTTTGCAGCAAACGCTTCCTTGCCGACCTGTTCATCATACGGATGCCGCAGCAACTGCAGTAACTCATCAATCATTGAATAGTCGCCCTGCCCGGCTTTGTCGATAGCCAATTGAGCCATGTAATTTCGCAGCACATACTTAGGATTGACGGAATTCATGCGCACCCTTCTATCCTGATCCAGCGTTTCTTCCTTCTGGATTCGCCGCACGTAATTTCTTAACCAATGACCAATGCGCTCTCTATATTGAGGGGTTAATTGCTCCGGCACATAATAAGCTTCCATCAGCGGCATTATCAGTGTTTCATCGCTGACATCCTCAGGCGGTCTATTATCGATCTTCATCGTGGCCAGCTTGCGATAGAAAATAGTCATATCCGTTTCAACCAACTGCAATATAGCCAATAATTCCGTGCTTAATGAATTGTCAAAGGCTCTCAAGCCCAACTTACTGGCCATCATATCCTGCCAGCCTTTCTCAAAGCTTTCAGCATAAACATTGATTGCCTGTTGCATCAGATCGGCTTGTTCGATCAACGGATAAACGGCATTGGCCAATTGCGCCAGGTTCCAGAAGGCGATCTGCGGCTGATTGCCGAAGCGATAACGGCGCGTTGAAGCATCGGTCGTGTTGGGCGTCCAGTCGGGATCATAATTCTCCAACCAACCATAAGGCCCATAGTCAATAGTGAGCCCGAGGATAGACATATTGTCAGTATTCATGACGCCGTGAACGAATCCCACACGCTGCCAGTGCACAATCATCTCGGCTGTCTTGCGGCAGACTTCCTCAAACCAGGCCAGATAAACCGCTGGCGAAGGCTCGCCTAAATGCGGAAAGTCAGTTCGAATCGTGTAATCCACCAGCTCTTTGAGCAGTTTGATATCGCCGCGCGCCGTAAAAATCTGAAAACTGCCGAAACGCGTAAAAGAAGGGGCCACCCGGCACACGACAGCTCCCGGCTCAGCCTTTGGATTGCCGTCATAGAACATATCCCGAATCACGCTCTCGCCGGTCAATGTCAAGCTCAAAGCCCGTGTTGTCGGCACGCCCAGATGATGCATAGCTTCGCTGCACAAAAATTCGCGTACTGACGAGCGCAATACAGCCAGACCGTCTGCCATACGCGAATATGGCGTAGGGCCGGCGCCTTTGAGTTGCAAAACCAACCGCCGCCCTTGACGATTGAGGACCTCGCCCAGATTGATAGCCCTCCCATCGCCAAGCTGCCCTGCCCAATTACCGAATTGGTGCCCGCCATAACAGGTCGCATAGGGCTCCATACCCACCGACAATCTGTTGCCTGTAAATACGTCGGCAAAATAATCCGATTCACAAATTTCTGGATCCAAATCCAGCTGAGCTGCAACTTCTCTGGAATAGGCAATCAGTTTTGGCTTGGCGACCTTAGTCGGCAGCACACGGGAATAACAGACGCCAATCACCTGACGGCGATTATTTGAAACATCAGGGTCGCCAGGCAACTCGCGGATAAAACGATTATCAAACAGCAACGCATCAAGGTGAGTAATTTTTGGCATGGAATTCATATTGAAAAATCAATCGCAAAAAAGAAAAAGAATCATGAGCTTTTCTGATTATTTTTCTTACAAAATTAAAAATGTAAGCTATTTTATTGAATATAAATAATATTTAAAAATAACTTATTGCTTGCAATAGCAATAATTTTAGAAATCGTCCTTGATCTGAATACCTGTAAAATCCACAAATTTTGTGCAGACAGAATTAAAGAATATGCTTATATGATCAATTAGGCATGAACCTTAAGAAATTCTTGACATTAAACTCATAATTAATTGAGGCCGCGCATTATCTTTGTAAAGAATATTAACGATAATCTAATAACAACGCGGATTTTTGTAATTATGCAAACAATGCATACAATTGCATTGCTCTCAGGAAGCGCGTAACTCTTCATTAAATGAAAAGTTAGTATAAAATTATGTTAACTTCGTCACCATTCCTTACTCATAGTGAACTAATACTTGGAAATTAGTTAAACATCGCGTGACATACATTAACTCACAGGCACGCCGCTAAGATAAATTAAATATACCTTATTGTTTTTACGGGCATTTTCTAATAAAAAAATGCACTTAACCGGAAATTTCAAGCCAATTCCGGCGGTGATATATAGTTCACTTGGGATTTGGCTAAAAATTACTTCCTAAAATTTGAATCTTGCATAGGATTTGCTGACCAAGAGTAGGCGCTTTAAGCGACGCAGTGAAGCGCATTACTCGCGGACAATGCGCCTCCTTTCGGCTGCGCTCAGGATAGGCCTTACGCCGGCACATCCTGCTATTAATCAGGGAAATTATTTACGACCGAATCCTTGGTATAATGTGGATTCAAATTTCACTTATATTATCGATTAGTAAAAGCAACTCGCAACCATGCGTTAACTATTGATTTCATTAAAAAACCAGATTCTCTATTACTAAACGTGAAATTTATTCGACTTATTTTATTGCCATTCCTTTTGTTTTTCGTATCTGAAATCAGTTACGGACGACATTCCGCCATTGTTATCGATGCCGATAACGGCAACATATTGCACGAAGTAGAGGCCAACCAGCGCTGGTTCCCGGCATCCCTGACAAAAGTCATGACACTTTACATGACATTTGATGCTTTAAAAGAAGGGCAAATTAGTCTGCATGATACTTTGACTGCTTCCTGGCATGCGGCACGGCAGCCTAACAGCAAACTAGGCCTGAGGCAGGGAGAGACATTGACTGTCAGGGATGCTATCTTAGCCGTAATCACACGCTCGGCGAATGACGCAGCGGTCGTTCTTGGCGAAGAGCTGGGAGGAACCGAAGAAAACTTCGGTGCAATGATGACTGCAAAAGCACGCTCATTAGGCATGAGCAGCACTCGATTCATGAATGCGACCGGGCTTCCTAATGATTTGCAAGTTACCACCTCGCGGGATCTTGCGATTTTGGCATGGCGGATCCAGCGCGATTTTCCTGTTTATTATCAATTTTTTTCTGCTCAAAGTTTCGATTACAAGGGCACCACTTTGCGCAGCATCAATGCTTTCGTGAAGAATTATCCTGGCGCTGAAGGCATGAAGACCGGCTTTACCTGCGGATCGGGCTATAACCTGATGGCATCAGCGCATCAGAATGGTCAACGACTGATCGGCGTAGTATTAGGAGGAATGACCAGCAAGGAACGCTATCAGCTAATGACTCAGATCATGGATGCCAGCTTTGCCAAAAGATTTAGCGATAATCCATCAAGAGATATTTATTCCATACAAACCAGCTCATTCAGCCCTCCGCCTTATCAACTTGGTTGCGGCAGCCACCGGGCGACATCAAGTCTGTTAGCGCAAGGCGACGACATTAGCAGGCATATAAGTCATGCCACGCACTCCAGAAAGACCCATCACATCAAGCGCGTGAACAAAGTCAAGCATACGAGAAAAGCCGCGCACATAAGCAAAACCAAAAGCGCTGCCAAAACCAGAAAGGTAAGCAGAACCAAAACCGCTTCTAAAGCAAAAAGCGCAACTAAAACAAAGACTGCGGCCAAAACAAAAAACGCGAGCAGAATCAGGAAAACAAATAGCTAGGTCCGCCCGCTGGAATTCGCAAGGAAGCGAAAAAAGTATCTATCAGGACTTACGCAGTTTGCCTGTTCAACTACCGCAACAAGCGGTTTTAAAACCTGTAGGGAGGGGCGGCTTCAGTCGCCCATTCGAGTATAAAAGGCGACTGAAGCCGCTCCCACAGGCTTGCGTAAGTCCTGTCTATTATGAGATCGCCCTCTAAAGCAAGGGCTCGTAACACAGGTTCGGAAAGGTCGGATAAATAAAACGGATCAGTTTTGACGGAGCCTTAGTTCAGCAATGCATTAAAAATGCGAAACCTAAACATACCCTTGCGGATTTTTGCATTGCCAGTTCCAGGTATCTGCAACCATATCATCAAGATTTTTCTCTGCCTTCCAGCCAAGTTCTTTGTACGCCAACTCAGCATTGGCGAAATATTCGGGAAGATCCCCTGCTCTGCGCGGGCCGATTTTATAATTTACTTTCCGTCCCGTTACTGCTTCGAAAGTTTTTATAATGTCAAGAACGCTATAGCCTCTGCCCGTACCGAGGTTATAAGCCTTGCAGCCGCCTGACTTGAATTTTTCGCCCTGTAGCGCTTCCAGCGCCTTGATATGGCCTTTAACCAGATCAACCACATGAATATAATCTCTGACACCGGTACCGTCCCGGGTCGGATAATCATCACCGAAGACGGATAACTGCGCCAATTTACCGATCGCCACTTGCGAAACGTAGGGCATCAGGTTATTGGGAATACCGTTGGGATCCTCGCCGATCAAACCGCTTTCGTGTGCACCGATCGGATTAAAATAGCGCAGCAAGGCAATTTTCCAGGGTGATTGAGCTCCGTTGATTGCATCGGCCGCCGACAGGTCGCGCAGAATCTCCTCAATCATGAGTTTGGATCGGCCGTAAGGATTGATCGCGCCCAGAGGAAAATCCTCGACATACTGCACAGAGGTAGATTCACCATAAACGGTCGCGGAAGAACTGAACACCAACTGCTTAACGTTGGCTTCGGCCATCGCTTCAGCCAGTACCATCGTGCCGTATACATTATTATGATAATAACTTAACGGCTGCCTGCACGACTCGCCTACGGCCTTTAATCCGGCAAAATGCATGACGGCGCCGATGGGTTCCCGGTCAAAAATTTCTGTTAATGCCTTCTTGTCACGAATATCGGCTTCGTAAAACTGTAGCGTTTTACCGGTTATTTGCTCCAGCCGGCGCAAAGGCTCCACTTTGCTATTGGATAAGTTATCGACGACGACAACCTGATAGCCGGCCGTAAGCAATTCAACACAAGCATGGCTGCCAATATAGCCAGTCCCGCCAGTGACCAATATCGTTTGTCCATTCATGCCTGCGAACCCTTGTTAGTCAATTTTTTTCAACTTTATTAAATGCAAGCGCCGATTATCGGCCCTGATCACTTCAAACCGCAGATTTTCGACAACTAGGCTTTCGCCTTTTTTAGGCATATGCTCCATCTGGCTGACAATGAATCCGCCAACGGTATCGTACTCATCAGTTGCCAGATGCGTGGAGAAATACTCATCGAATTCTTCTATCGGCGTTAAAGCTTTTATCATGAACTCGTTTTCATTACGCTGGGAGATATATCCTTCATCTTCCTCCTCATCATATTCGTCTTCGATTTCGCCGACAATCTGCTCTAACACGTCTTCAATGGTGATCAAGCCGGCCGCCAAGCCGTATTCATCTATCACGATGGCCATATGATCGCGGTTAGTACGGAATTCTTTCAGTAAAACGTTCAGACGCTTGCTTTCCGGGACGAAATTGACCGGACGCATGATTTCTTCAACTTTAAGATGCTTATTCTGCAGGGCATGCGCCAAAAGATCTTTCGCCAATAAAATACCGACGACTTTGCTGCGGTCATCTTCAATAACCGGAAAACGTGAATGCGCTGATTCCAAAACCAGCGGAAAGATGGTGTTGAGCTCGGCATCGCGCGGCACTACTACCATTTGGATACGCGGTATCATAATATCCCTGACACGCATCTCAGATACTTGTAAAACCCCTTCAATCATGGACAAAGCATCGGTATCCAACAATCGTTTTTCCCTAGCTTCTCTCAAAATTTCAAGAAGGTCATCCAGATCCTGCGGCTCCCCGGTCAGCAGATGGCTTATTTTATCAACCCAACTCTTCTGCGGGGAGTTTCTACTTGGGGGTTGTTCATCATTCATGCTTTTATCACCTCAATATAAGGATTATTTATATTCAATTTTTTGAGAATTTCTATCTCTTTGCCTTCCATCAGTTCGGCTTCGTCATCATCAATGTGGTCATAGCCCAACAAATGCAATACACCGTGCACAACAATATGCGCCCAATGGTGACCTAGCGGCTTATGCTGTTCGCTCGCCTCCCTGACCACAACCGGCGCACAAATCACCAGATCGCCCAACAAATTCAATTCAATGCCGTCCGGCACTTCAAACGGAAAACTGAGAATATTGGTAGGCCCTTTTTTATGACGGTATTGTTCGTTGAGCTGAGCGCTTTCCGCCTCATCGACAATACGGATGACCATTTCGATGTCCTGATTGACATCTTCAAGCGCTGCATCAACCCATGCCTGAATTTGTGCCTCATCCGGCTGGTCTTCCGATTCAAAAACGCGCTGGATGTCTATCTGGTTCATCAATTCGCCTTGTGCTTGTTCTCATACGTTTCATAGGCCGAAACGATACGCTGCACCAGAGGGTGCCGGACGACATCGCGTGCATTGAAAAAAGTAAAGCTGATGCCTTCAACATCCTTCAAAACCTCAAGCACATGCCTTAAGCCGGACATTTTTTCGGAAGGCAAATCAATTTGCGTCACATCGCCCGTCACTACGGCAGTCGAGCCGAAACCGACACGGGTCAAAAACATCTTGATCTGTTCCATAGTCGTATTTTGCGCCTCGTCCAGAATAATGAACGCATCGTTGAGCGTCCGGCCGCGCATAAACGCCAGCGGAGCCACTTCGATAACGCCGCGGTCGATCATTTTTTCAACACGCTCAAAACCGAGCATTTCATACAGGGCATCATAAAGAGGACGTAAATACGGATCGACTTTTTGCGCCATATCGCCGGGCAGGAAGCCGAGTTTCTCGCCGGCCTCCACGGCTGGACGCACCAGGATGATTTTTCTGACCTTCTCGGTTTGCAGCGCTTCAACCGCACAGGCTACAGCCAGATAGGTCTTGCCGGTCCCGGCAGGACCGACACCGAAGTTGATGTCATGCGACATAATTTTTCGCAGATAATCCTGTTGGTTGGCCCCGCGGCCTTTCAAGATGCCGCGCTTGGTCTTGATCAGGACATTCGGTTTATCCGCCTCTTCAGGCGCAGCCAGAATCTGTTCTATAGAAGCGTCCTGCATAGCCAAATGGATCAATTCGGATGTCAGCGGTTCTCTTTCAGTGCTTTCGAACAATTTCTGCATGACTGCGCAAGCCGCTTTTACGGAACTGTCAACGCCGGTCACTTTGAAATGGTTACCGCGATTGGCGATTTCAACCTGAAGGCGGGCTTCAATCTGCCGCAAATGAGAATCGAACTGACCACAAAAATTAGAGAGCCTGACGTTATCGGCAGGCAACAGGGTAATTTCCTGAGTTGTCATAACAGTCAATAATTAATTGTGTTGGATAATTTTATCGACAGAAGTATCCACAATACGTCCTCGCAAAGAGTTGGCCAGCGCTTCGGTAATCAATACATCGACAAACTGCCCTGCCAATCTGGGATGGGCAATGAAATTGACGACGCGGTTATTTTCGGTTCTGCCTTGCATCTGTAACGGGTTCTTTTTTGATTGTCCTTCGACTAAAACGGTCTGCACGGAATTGACCATGCTATCTGAAATCGCGGCAGCCATCTCATTGATGCGCTGCTGAAGGCGGTCGAGACGCTGTTTTTTAACTTCCTCAGACACATCGTCAGGCATATCGGCTGCTGGTGTTCCGGGGCGCTGGCTATAAACGAAACTATACGACAAATCGAAACCGATTTCTTCGATAAGCGTCATAGTTTCTTCAAATTCAGCTTCAGATTCACCCGGGAAACCGACAATAAAATCCGAAGACAGATAAATATCAGGCCTTACTTCACGTAATTTGCGAATTTTTTCAATGTAATCGGCGCGCGTGTAGCCACGCTTCATCAGTTTTAATATGTGATCGCTGCCGCTTTGCACGGGCAAATGCAGATGATCGACGAGCTTCGGGATTTCAGCAAACGCTTCAATCAGGCTGTCGGTAAATTCAGCCGGATGGGAAGTCGTAAAGCGGATGCGGTCTATGCCGTCCACGGCCGCAACATAATGCAGCAATAAAGCGAAGTCGGCGATATCGCCATCATCCATCTCGCCGCGATAGGCATTGACATTCTGGCCCAGCAGATTGATCTCGCGCACACCTTGCGCTGCCAGTGCGGTGATTTCAGCTATCACATCATTCAACGGCCGGCTGATTTCCTCTCCGCGCGTATAAGGGACTACGCAGTAAGTACAATACTTGCTGCAACCCTCCATAACAGACACAAACGCTTTCGGCCCTTCGGCTCTGGGTTCGGGCAAGGCATCGAATTTCTCTATTTCGGGGAATGACACATCGACCACGCGCTCGTGTTTCGTGCGTGCCTGATCAAGCAACTGCGGTAGACGGTGCAAAGTTTGCGGACCAAAGACGATATCGACATAAGGCGCGCGCTTCTGAATGGCGGCCCCTTCCTGGCTGGCTACGCAACCGCCGACACCGATGATGACATCGGGACGCTTGTCTTTGATTTTGCGCCATTTGCCTAAGGCTGAGAATACTTTTTCCTGTGCTTTCTCGCGTATCGAACAGGTGTTGAGCAATAAAATATCGGCCTGTTTCGGATCATCTGTCAGTTCAAGACCGTGTGAAGCCTTAAGTACATCCCGCATTTTATCGGAATCATACTCATTCATTTGACAGCCATTGGTCTGAATATAAAGTTTTTGAGTCATATTTTGTATTGGTAAATCACCCGGAAATAAAAAGCCCGGAATCAACCCGGCTTTATTTTGCGATGAAACGGCGATTCATGCGCCCGATAATAAAAAAACCCTTGAACATTAACAAGAGCTTAACGAAAAGCAGACATTATACCCTGAATAGCGTTTAAACAAGAAACTCGTACCATGACCAATCATCGCTCCGGATTCAATTACCTTTTAAGACTATTTAGCAAAGCAACAATTCAATCCAATGCAACACCTTTCCGGAGCCGGCCGATTGCAGATGGTTCAGGCAGCCTATGTTGGCCGTCACAATGAGATCAGGCTCATTCGCCTGAAGCGCCTGCAGTTTATTGTGCAATAATTGCCGGGATAAAGCCGGCTCCAGCAAGGAGTAAACACCCGCAGAACCACAGCAAAGATGCGCATCGGCGACGGCCGCCAGCCGATAACCGACTTTCTCGAGTATCGCCTCTACAGTTCCGGTTATTTTTTGCCCGTGTTGTAGCGTGCAAGGCGATTGAAAGGCGACCTTTCTGCCATCGCCCTTAAATTGGGACAAGTCTTCCGACATTAACACGACGCTGACATCCTTGACCAGCGACGAAAATCGCATTGCTTTTTCGGCGTAATCATGGTCATGTCTTAATAGCTCGCCGTAATCTTTCACCATCACGCCGCAACCGCTCGCCGTCATGACAATGGCTTCAACACCCTGCTCAATATAAGGCCAACAAGCATCGATGTTATTGCGCGCAAAAGTCAGCGCTTTTTCATGATCGGACAAATGGTAATCCAGAGCTCCGCAGCAACCGGCTGCCTTCACTTGAATCAATGAAATACCCAGCTTATCCAGAACCCTGGCTGTTGCCGCATCAATTGACGGCGCCAGCGCTTGCTGCACACAGCCCGGCATGATCAGCATTTTCCGGGCATGAACCGCTTCAGACCAATCAGGGACTTTTGTTCTGTCTGGAATTTTATTTTTTAATGTTTGCGGTAAAACCGGCCTGATCAGCCGAACGCCATGCAGCAAGGCGTTGAAACGGTTCCGATAAGGCAAGACCGCCTTGATCAATCCCCGCAGTATTTTCTGCCCGGCTGCGCGCCCTACCCGCTCATCCAGCATAACCCGCCCCAGATCAAGCAAGCGTCCATAGCGAACGCCTGAAGGACAGGTCGTCTCGCAGGACCGGCAACTCAGGCAGCGATCCAGATGCTGTTGCGTTATGCGCGTGACAGGCTCGCCTTCCAGCATCTGCTTTAACAGATAAATCCGCCCGCGCGGGCCGTCGAGCTCATCGCCTAATAATTGATAAGTCGGACAGGTTGCATTACAAAAACCGCAGTGCACGCAGGCGCGCAAGATCCCCTCCAGCTCATCGTGCTCGGGCTTTTTCTTGACGAATTCGGCCAGATTAGTCTGCATTTACCAATCCCTGTACATTCTGTTCGGATTGAAGATGCCTGAGGGATCGAACGCCTGCTTTATGTTTCGGTTGAGCTCTTGCAGCTTGCCGCTTAACGGCTGAAAGACATCGCCGGTACGGTCCTTGCTTCGGAATAAAACCGCGTGCCCCTGCGCGTTTTCAGCAGCCGAAAAAACGCGTTGCGCCGGCTCTTCTGATTTCAACCAGCGCTGACCGCCGCCCCAGTCATAAAGCCAGGCGCCGGCCAGCTCCAGTTCTGCGGCGGCGGGAGGCACGACGATGCGCCATAAGTTCATGTCGCCTTGAAAGAAATCAAGGCGCTGCTCATTTAAACGCGGCCAAAACGAATGATCAGTCATAGCCTTATTGCCGCCCAGTTTACCGGCGGACGCTTTGACGGCTTTTTCGCCGCCGGATAACCTGACATATAAAATGCCGTCATAGTAACTTAAGCCGGAAACCGGCAGCGATTGCGAAGCCAGTTCCGTCATCTTACTGATCGCAGCGACAATATCCAGTTCGAAGCAGATCGTCTGTTCAAGCGCAGGCAACGGCAGCACTTTCAGGGAAACTTCCAACAACACGCCCAGCGTGCCCATGGCGCCGACCATCAGGCGCGATACATCGTAACCGGCCACATTTTTCATGACCTCGCCGCCGAACGATACAATTTCCGCCTTGCCGTTGATGAGCTTGCAACCCAGGACGAAATCCCGTGCCGCTCCGGTAAAAGGACGCCTCGGCCCGGACAGTCCGCAAGCGAGTGTCCCTCCCAAGGTTGCCTGATCCGAGAAATGCGGCGGTTCAAACGCCAGCATTTGGCCTTGTTCTGCCAGGGTTTGTTCTATCTCCGACAAGGGTGTGCCGGCGCGGGCGGTAATGATCAGCTCGGAAGGATGATAATTGACGATGCCTTGATGCTGCAGGGTACTTAACAGCAACCCAGCCGCTTCCCTGCCGAGAAAAGCCTTGCTGTTGCCGCCGACAATCTTCAAGGGTGTGCGGGTATCAACCGCATGCCGGACGGCCTGCTGCAGAAATGCTTCACTTGTGGCCGGCATCATCTATAGCTGACTTACTTTGGCGACAACGCCGAATTTGGGATGATCCAGATAATGAACCTCGTTCAGTTTAATGCGTCTGTTTTCATTCAAGCGGTAAACAAGCGCTTCATTGTTAATCTGGGCGGGCGTGTATTCCAGGTCGACAATCAACTGCAGCGTCTGGCCGCGCTGGATGTGAACAAAGCCGTTCAAGACCCCTTCAGCGCTCTGGATATGGACAGGACTGCCCGATGCACCTTCCGCGACGGTCTGAAGCCAGGCGGCATGCATAACAGGCGTATAAACCGGATCTTTCGATAAGGCCGCATAAGCATCGGCGAGCGATAACGTATCGGCTTTTTTATAAGCTGACAATTCAGTCAGATCGGCCGGCCATTCAATTTGGCTCTCTGTTTGCTCAAATACTTCGGTATTAGGCATATTCTGAGCAAAAACTATCAATTCAATCTGATAATCATGGGGCTCGGCACAAATTTGGCTACTAAAAAAACTCAGCAACATAGCTAAGCCATAAGCCATCAGTTTTGCCATCCTTGCATTTCTATCATTCAATAGCGGCATTTATCAGTTTAATCCGAAAATGTTTTAACTAAATCGAAGATATTAAACCTATCGACAGTTTACATCCAGCCTGATGAATGTCTGCAAGGAATTTATTCCCCCTCTGCGGTCACTGATTTGACCACTCTTTTAGTGCCTCTGCCGATCGATTTGGCCGCATCACGCGTGCCATGGCCGATCTCTCGGGTCACATCGCGCGTAGTATGCCCTATGGTTCTGCCCGCTTCCTTAAACTCGGCGCACGCCGATAAATACAGGCCGCATGAAATGGAGATTAGTATTTTTGGAAAGTTTATAGCGGGCTGGATCATTTATTTTCAATAGCCACGCTCAAGGTCATTTATCTCTTTCAGTATGCCGTCTTCAAACAACAGGCGTTGCTTGAGCCGTCTCGGCCCGAAATTGTATATCCATTCATGGATGATAACCTGCTGAAAGCCTTCAATTTCAAGCGAACCGCCCGGGTGTCGTAAACGCTCCCCCCTATAGCCTATCCGCTCATCCATGTATTCGGGTTCGCCGCATTTTTGCAGAACCTCTGTCTCATGATCACCTCTCTCGATGACCCACTTCCCGCATCTCATGGCTGCATTGGCCGTGCCGGCAAAAATGAGAAAACCAAACAGCAGCAATATTTTTTTCATCCTGATTATCCATGAAGCTTAAAAAATAACTAAACCTTAACCTCATCCGATGAACAGGGGATGAATAATCTCTACAAACCAGATCGGTTCAGACTCTTCCTCAAACGGTATTATACCCGTTTGGCCTGAGCGCATGCCCGGCTTTTTGAAGAGCCGATATAACCTGTTCCGCAGTTATGCTTTTTGTACATTCGAATGCTCTGACCGTATTTTTATGGTCCGGGCACCAGTTCCAGTCGCCGGGATCGAGTCTATACCTGTTGAAACATCCGCTGCATACCGGCTCATCCGGGGAAATCCTGATGCAGTCTTTCATTTCGGAATAAGGATATGAAAATCCGCTAATCAGACAAGTCGGACATCCGACAGCCCAGGACAGCCAGCTTAGCCCGCTGCCGATTCCTATAAACAGCTTTGCATGCCTCAGATAATTGATAATCTGTTCGAGAGGACCTTCCGGAATATAAATAATTCCATCCGGCGCTTTATTGTTCATGTGCTCATGCCCCTCTTTCGACAAAAGCACGACCTGATAGCCGCTATCATTCAGAACCCGGACGGTTTTCTCCCATCCCGTCCTGTTATTCCAGTACTTGGCCTGGGCTGTGGAATGAACGGCAATGCAGACATAGTCCTGAGCCATGGGCCGAGGCAAATCCACCTCCTTGATGCGAGGCCGGTTGCCTGAATAATCCAGGCCGAGAATGTCGGAAGCCGTTTCGCCCAAAGGTTGTTCACGAAAATTTCTGACATTCTTGTTGTAATCGATATTCCCATAGGCATCATAAAACCATCCGAGACGATACATGGCATACAAGTCACTCACGACTACGCCGGGTTCAACGAATTCAATTTCAGGATATTTCTCCGCAAACAAATCGTTCATAAAGGTCGAACAGACCATTTGGCACGCATGTTTTTCCTTGAATTCCTCTACTGAATGCAGCCATGCCAGCGTATCGCCCAGTGCTTTAGATTCCAAGGCAATATAGACTCTCTGCTCTTTACAATCATAAACATGACTGAATACCTGGGCATTATCGGATTTTCTGAAAATATTGATTTTCCATTTCGTAAAATAGCTTCGCGCTGTGCGAATCCATTGGTTATTCTGTATTACGCCCTGATGCACGACTTCATCGTTTGCTGTGTCAATAAACTGCACCCGATAAAATTCATGAACGTTGCCAATTATTTCGATCGACGCGCCGTCGATAAAACTGAAGCGGCAGATATTCACCGGCAATTCTTTCCGGAAATTGAATTGTTTTTTGCGTTTGCTTTTGCCCATAGTGAACAAATCCGGCGATTGTTGGGCGATTCGACAGCGACCTCTATCCGTGCTGTTTACAATGCTCTCGAACGCGAGAAAATGCGTCATCCGCATTTGCAATCTCAAGGATAGGTACGGATGACGCGATCTTTACAGATTTATAAAATTATTTTGCCATATTGATGCTTTGTAAAACATAATCAAGAGTAATTTCCAGATTACTTTCTCCGGCCGATGTTCCATCGCAAGTTGTAGTAGGTTTAGCCTCCCTGACTTTCCACTCCTCGACATTATTCGGATTTTTTTCCATCACGACATTGTAATGTCCGGCGAAGATTGTCTGTTGTACGTCGACGCAAGGAATCACCAACAGGCTATCGTCAAAACTAACCCTCACTTTCTTGCTCACTTTCTTGCGCAGGTCATAATCTATCGTGACTTCCAATGTTTTGCCAGTTCCATCCTCGCCTTTGAACACCGAAACGCTCGGCATGCCGATGGCGGCCAGCACATCGTCGGTATCGATATCATCATCAAACGGATTTTCACAGATCGGATCCGTTGTGCGTTCAGCGCGTTTAAGCTTCCAGTCAAAGCCGCTGCCGTCGCCGGCCAAGCTCATCAATACGTTGTAACGTCCATCGAATGGAGAATTTCTCACATCAACACAAGGTATGACCAATAATTTATCACTGAAACCGGCTACAACTTTTTTCCTGGGATCGATGTCGCCTGATGCGCCGTTTGTACCTGACGTGCCATTCGTACCTGACAGGCCGCTTGTACCTGATGTACCGCTTGTACCTGATGTGCCATTTGTACCTGATAGGCCGCTTGTGCCTGATGTACCATTTGTACCCGATGCGCCATCTGTACCCGATGTGCCGTTTGTACCCGATGCGCTCGATGAACTGATTCCATCATCAGGCACATCCTTCGCAAATAAAGGTGTAGTTGCGGCTAAAGAACCGGCTATTAGTATCGCTATATTGCTGCTTATTTTCATAAATGCCTCCTCATAAAAGATAAATTTCGAGTTAAGAATCACTTAATTGGAGTTTTTGTCAGTTCAAATACTCAATAGTTGATCCCTTGAAAACACTAAAGGTTCAATTTGATGTCGAGTTAAATTAAATAGTGACTTTTTGAGAGTGTGTTGCGAACTTCTGAAAAATGCCGGTAAGAAATTCCGATCCGAGATAGATTATGCGCCAACTGTACGGATTCTCGACTGAAAGCCATTGAACAACCATCCGATCGCATAGTCGAAAATTTTATTTCCGGAAAGGTGTGTCAATCATGTTCGCACATGGCTTTAAATGGCACTTCATTCGTGGCCTAAGCGTTCTTCTCGTTGCCTTGTGCCTGCCTTTGACAGTCTCTTACGGACAAGGCGAAGAGCTTGTCGAGCCGCCTCCAACCCCCTCAGCCAACCAGGATGGCACCAGCTGGCCATCGGCAGAGCAGGCGCGCGTTGCTGAAAGTACTTTCGCTGTTCAACTTGCTGAAGCGTTAAAGCTTGGTCCCATTTCTAGCGGAACAAATGCCGAAGAACTGTTGAGCAACCTGGGCATAAAACCTTCAAATGGGTGGGTTTCGGAGCGCCCGATTACTCCGGTCGCGCTAAATGATATCGAGAAGGGAATTTCCGCCGCGAGCGATCAAAAGAAAATCGCTCTCAAAAAGGATCAGGCGCTGAAGCTTTTCGGTGATATCAAGGCCAAGCTTGGATTAAATGTCAATCCAAGCCTGGAAACTCTTGTTGACCAGACACCAGGCAATAGAGTGATCTACCGCTATACCGATGCAGAAGGCGTGATTCACTTTACCGATGTATATGATTCCATACCGGAAGAATACCGGAAGAATGTAACAAAGAACTCTGAATGAGCTCTCTATGGACGCAGGCGGCAGCGCAGCAAGAACACCCGAACCTCATTTTAATTCAGTAAATACTTGCCTGCAAAGAGAGGCAATTATGAAAAAGCGAGTTATATCTTCGTTGGCCATAATTGGGCTTGCCTTTATGATTCAAAGCTGCGCTTTCTATGCTCAACCTTATGGGCAGGTAGGATTTTACGGCGGAGATGGCCCTTATTACGGTTTTGGCTTGGGCTTAGGGTCTTATAGCTATTACCCTTACCGCTCGTATGGTTATTATGGGTATCGCCCTTATGGCTATCGTCCTTATTATTATGGCCACAAGCCTTATCGATACTATCAATATGGCCCCAGAAATTACGGTTGGGGAAGCCCCAACAGAGGCAGCGGCCGCAGCAGAGGATTCAGCGGCGGGGGCTTTGGCGGCCTAAGGCGGCGCTGATATTAAGATCAATGTGCAAACACATGCCTAATACGATGGATCTAATTTAATTAATCCCATGCTCAAAATATACGCTTCTCAAGTAAGGAAGTGCCCATTCCCTGGAAAAAGATCGTTCCTTAACGGAGGGATTAAAAAATGTTGCGGACTTTAAAATCCTTAATGTTCATCTTTATACTCAATTCATGCTCGACAATGCCGACAGGCCCCAGCGTATTGGTGCTGCCAGGCGACGACAAAGACTTTAACCAATTCCATGCTGATGATGTGGCGTGCAGGCAGTACGCCAACGAACTGATCACGGCGCCGCAAAAAGAACCCGACTCTAAAGAGGAAGGCCAGCAAGGTTATGACATCGGCTATATCCAGTGCATGTATGGCAAAGGACATCAAGTTCCGTTGCCGGAAGAAATAGTATACGAGACCTTGTAGGAATGCATACGCCTCCAGCGTCGGAGGCGCCTCCACAAAAGTATTTTTATTGATTCTGTACCAATAAATGATCAGTGAACGCGTTCAATTGCTGCAACAATTGACTGTGGGGAAACAAATTGCGCACACTGTAGAGCCGTTGTTTCGCAGACAGCAGCTGTTTTTGCGCCAGCAACGCCAAAATTTCCCGGCATTGCTGGCGAATCAAGAAATCACGGAAGACAAGCGCCAGCCCGTTTTTTTTAAAGCGCAGCGAAAGCGTCAGAGCGCTGGCGCTTTGCCCGGCTTCATTATCCTGCCAGTACCGTATCGCTTTGGACAGCCAGAACCGGGCGGATTGCTCGGCCGCTATCATGTTGTCTAAATCAGCCTGACACCGGGGACATTGCGCCGCGCCGCCCAGGCGGGCATTGCAGCATGGGCAGCGTTCCATTAGGATTCCAGATAGTAGATAATGTCGTTCAATTGATCGACCGGCTCTTTCAGGCCTTCGATATCCTTGGCTTTGATGCACGCCGTTATGGTGCCGATCAAATCGACCATGTCTTCTTTGTCCGTCTCGGAGACACGCTCAAACAAGCTTTCGGCTTTTGCCATCACGCTACGCGCGGCTTCGATTTCCGGCGCGGCCGGCTCTTCGAAAGGTGCCGGTTCGCCCAACTCATCAGGATTGTGTTCCAATTGCCCGAATAACGACGTGATGCGCTGCTTGGCGGTATCGAGCGTTGTGCTTTCAAAACGCGACAGGGCATTTTTAATGACGATTGATTTTTCCAGACCGGTAGCTTTTTCCTGTGCCGAAACGTGCAAAATGCCGTTGAGGTCCAGAGCCAGCGTCAGCGTTATCACGTTGCCGGCTGCCACATTTTGCAGGCCTTCAACCCGAAACTCGCCTATGAGGGTATTATTTAAGGCATCGGGATATTCGCCTTGATAAATGGCGACTTCAACGAATTCCTGACCATCATAATTGGTCATGAAGGCCTCGGTTTTGCGGTTCGGCAACACGCTGTTCTTATGAATGACCGGCACGAACATGAAAGGGTAAAACTCGCCGTTCAACGTGCCTATGGCGCTGGTGCCGTAGGTGTACGGAGTCACGTCGACCAGCACCGTATCCACTTGCTCGCCGCTGATCATGGCCGCCTGAATGGCTGCGCCCATGGCCACACATAAATCAGGGTCGACTTCGCCGTGGGGTTCGAAACCGAACTCACTGAACAGGCGCTCCCGTACACAAGGGGTACGGGTGGAGCCTCCGACCAGAATGACTTCATCGATATCCGATGCGGTCAGTTTTGCCCCTTTCAGAGCGATGTGCACGGCATCCAGGGTAGAATTGATATAGTCCTCGATCATAGCCTCGTATTCCATCCGAGACAACTCAACCGACAAATGGACCGGCGATCCCTCATGTTCCAGCAGATACTCTTCCTCAATCTGTGCATATGGCTGATCGGAAAGCAGGATTTTTGCATTTTCCGCAGCCCGGGCGATGCGCGCCATGGCTTTGCTGTGGTCGCGGGCATCCACATGGCTGGTTTTCTGCAGATGCTTAAGCAGATGTTCTATGATTTTCTGATCAAAGTCATCGCCGCCCAGGTGATTGTCGCCATGGCTGGACAGCACTTCGACGACGCCGGACTGAATGTTGACCACGGACACATCAAACGTGCCGCCGCCCAGGTCATACACCAGCATGCGCTTGGCTTCGGACTGGCTGGCGCCGTAAGCCAGCGCCGCCGCAGTGGGCTCGTTAATCATGCGCACGACTTCCAGCCCGGCAATTTCGCCGGCCTCGCGCGTGGCTTGCCGCTGGGCATCGGAAAAATAAGCCGGCACGGTGATAACGGCCTTGCCGACCGGTTGCCCGAGGTGCTTTTCGGCAATGGCTTTCAGGCGTTTCAGAATGATCGCGGAAATTTCCTGCGGCGCATAGGGCTGGCCCGCCAGTGGCACCTGGATGTCTTGCCCCATCAGGCGCTTGATGGATTTGACAGTGCGTTCCGGGTAAACCAGATATTGGTTCTTCGCCGTTTCACCGACCAGAATGTTGCCGTGGTCATCGATGCCGACAAACGAAGGCAGGATTGTTTTGCCGTCGCCGGCGATAACCCTGACCTTCCCCTGCTCGACAACCGCGACTTCCGAATTGGTAGTGCCTAAATCGATGCCAATGATGATGTCTTTCATAAGTGTTCCCTAGCGTTGATTTTTATTGACTTTAACTTCCGCCAGCCGCAGAACCTGATCCTGGAGCAGAAAACCTTTCCGCAGTTCCTCCAGCACGATGCCGTTTTCGAGCTTTGGGTCATAGCCTGTTTCAAGCGCACTCATGGTAACAGGATCGAATAACTGACCAACACAATCTATCGGCCGAACCTGATACTGTTGCAGAAGCTGCTCGAAACGCCTGACCGTCATCGCCTGCCCTTCCTTAAAGTGCTTGATGAACCGTACGTCCTGGTCTCTGGAATGTTTGAACAGCGACGAGACCGGCCTGTAGTTTTGCAAGGCTTCCAGCCCTGCGGCCAGCCGATCATAGATTTCAACAATATCCAGCAGCACGGTGCGCATGATTTGACGCTGTTGTTGCTCCATTCGTTCGGCATGCACGGCAAGTTCCGCCGCCAGGGCTTTATTATCCTCCTGCACAGTGGCCAGCGCCGAGCTGAGCGTATCCAGCGCACTTTTAAACTGCCTGGATTCGGCCTTGACTTCCGCTTTCAAGCCCGCCATTTCGCTCAGCAAGGTGTGCAGGTCGGGTTGCTCCTGTGTGGTGAACGGTTCAAGCCGACTCTGCTCCAGATAATTGCGGAAGTCTTCGAGTAATTCGTTTTTCTGTACGTCGGTGGTCATGATTTTCCGGCATGAAGTTTGGCGTCAAGGCGATTTGTCTCATCAAGACCCGCGCGCAACAGTTGTTTAAAGTGTTCCGGCCTAACCTGCGGGGCTTGCGTTACGTGCAGGGCTTGATCGAGCAATTCATCGAAGTCAGCGGTCGGGACACTGAACAAGGTATGGCTCAGCCGGCTTTTGTGGTCCTTTATCGACAGATAAGCGTTATGTATCAGCTGGAACCGTTCCTGATCGCGATCAGGCGGATTGTCCTTAACTTTCTCTAAATAAGCCTGCTTGATTGCAGCATCGGTTGCTTCGGGCTCAACGGCCAACAGCTCGTAAGGAGTCTTCATAATAATTTACCGAGATTAAAAAGAGAAAAGCCGGATTTTTTGCTTACATTGAAGCACGCCAGAACATCCTCTACGCTGACATTGATGGCGATGCCTAAAGCATCTGCCGCTTTCACTACCATCAGCGCCGTGAATAGATCAGGATTTATCATGATAGCTTGCAGAACTTTGTCGCCATTCGCGCTATTCAGCTCTTGAACAAGCCGTTCCGGCGATGTTTTCTTGGATAAGGATGCCAGCTTTTTATTGAGCTTGTGGAATGTCTCGTAAGACAAATGGCCGAAAAGCTTATCAAACGGATCTTCCGGATTATTCTGTTCAGCCGAAGAAAACAGATTGTCGAGAAAGCGCATCGCTTTCACCGGATGCGCTTGGCGATAGCCGTCCAGGTAATGGCCGATCAGCATTGCGGCGCGATGATCCTTCTCCAGCCTGGCTTTTTCGCGATTGTCCTCCAGGCGCAATCGGTCAATAAAGGAGCAGCGCTCGGGGTCACCGTCGGTCTCGGAATAAATCCCGTAATAGATCCAGACAGGCTTTTGCCAGCTGGACTGCGCCCGTTTCGAGCAATGGCGCAACAGTTCGAAGTGCTTGATGCCGCCCAGCGTCTCGCATAACGCCAGCAGCAGGTTTTCAGCATAATCCTGCTGCTGCAGCGATTTTTTCAGGGCGGCCTTGATTTTCTCCAGCGCCTTGTGCAGTTGCTCCTGAGTGCCGGATTCCTGATCGTACCGCTTTAGCCGCTCGACCAATCGGGCCAGTTCCTGCGCCGACAGCACATGATCTTTTGCAGGCGGCAACTCCCGCAGAAGCGTCGCAACAGGCAGGCCCGTTAAAAGCGCTTCCATGGCGGCCTGAAAATGCATATTGACCGGGTCCGTATTGAGCTGACTCAAAGCCTCGGTTATATGTTGCAAGCCCTGTCTTTTATCCTGGCTCGCAAAAACCAAAAGCCCCCGCATGAGCTGAGCCTGAAAGATATAACTTTTACCCAATTTCAGGCTTTCCGCTTGCTGAATTTCATTTTCAACCGACGGATATGCCCTGCTTTGCAGCAGCTTGCGCGCATGCGCCAAATGGCTTGAAAACAGCGCTTGTTTGGCAACCGTATTAAGCGGATCAATGGCTAGTATTTTCTGCGCATATTGACCGGCTTCTTCAGGGGCCTTATCGCGCATGGCTGCCTGAAGCGCCAGAGTCAGCACGTCAAGGTCCCGCGGGAACCGGGCGAGGGCTTTGCCCAGCCATTGTTTAAAGGTGCCGGCTGTGTCCGGGAACTGACCGTAGTAGCCCAGGATCTGCAGATAGCTGCCTTGATCGTCAGGATCATGCTCCAGGCTTTCAATCAGCAACTGGATTTTTTCCTCGGCATCTGGCTGATTTTCCGCAATATGGCGCAAAATCAACGCTATTTTCAAGGCATTGCCGGAGCCTTCCCTTGCCAGGACTTCCATGCATTGCCGCCAATGATATTCGGCATCGTAACTGTTGTCTTCACGCTCGCAGGCCAGCGCCATTAGCCGGTTTTGTTCGAATTCACCGATCGGGCCGAAGGCGCTGTTGAAGTCCTGTTGGCCGGATGAATGCCGGACCAGCATGGCAAGACAGAAGCGCTGCGCCAGTTCCGAACCGCAGAGCGATCGGTAGTGAAGAGCCAGATCAAATTTCATCTGGTCGGGCCAGTCATTTTTTTGCTTGCTTAACTGCCCGATAAGCTCGAACTGCTCTTGCTTCAGTCCTGCTATTTCCCCGACAAGCTCACGTTGCTGAGGATTAAGCCTTGCCATCTCCCGGGCCAGCGCCGAGCCTTTTCGGGTACAAGTCAGCAGCAGACCGGCGGCTTGCGCATAGGGAGAGTGAAGCGGGATTTTGGCCAGCGATGCCTGCGCTTCCGCAGGCGTGACGGATACTGCAACCGCCGCTTTTAGCAATGTGCGGAAATCCCGGAATGCCGAACGATAAGGCAGCTGTTTCAGCGCTTCATCCATGCCGCTCAGGTTGTTTTCCTGATAGGCCTGCAAAGCCGTCTGCACGCTCGCTGAATGCGCGATAAAGTCGGAGTCTTGCGGCAAGACCTGCTGAAATTCAGGATGATCGGCAATAATTAACAAGCCCAGCAAGGCGGCCAGTTCGGGATAGTCTTTATCCAGTTGCCGGGCGGATAACTGCGCCAGGCATGACTGAACCCTGGCTGAGTCTTTGGTTTTAATCAGCCAGGTAATGTAGTGATCATATTTCTCGTAAGGCGGCTGGGCATATTGGCTATAGTTTTCCCACGACGCCAGCGCTTTCTTGTACAGCCCCTTTGCAGCAAACGCCAAGGCGCTTTGCAGGTAACAATAAGCCAATTGCCGACGCCACTCGCTGTTGTCGGCGCTCTGCAATAAATGCGTGTACAGCTCAATCGCTTTTTTATATTTACCCGCATTTGCCTGGGAAAGCGCCTGCTGTTCAAGGCTATCCTCGGCCATGCCGGAAACCGGCATTTGTCTGTTTTTGATTGGCATGATTGTGCGTGCAGAGATTGATGAACAACGGAAATGAATTATGATAAAGCATCTTTTCAATAAACCCTGCGAAATTCTCCACCCATGCTGTTTGGCTGCGGTGAAATGTCAACAAAACCAGCTACTTGTCATTCAATTTTGTGATAGGTATAGAAAAAACCGCCATTTAGGCCACAATTATTTTCAGCTGCTTTAAATGCTTCCGTATTCGGATCGATAGTGATGGCATCTGCATCTGTTAATCGCGCTGTAAAATGATCACTGCCGACAGTTATTAGTAATTGATTGCCGTTTTCAGTCGCGGTGCCCGTAATCTCACAAGTCCAAGCGCCTTGCTCTGGGTCAGCGGTCTGGATAGTTATTAGATAATTTTTATCTTCTGTCGGGTAAACGGTCATTATGCCAATATCCTTTTTTTCATATTGGCCGGCAAGCACAGATAGCTTTTTATCTGCACCGAATACGGCGAGACGTTGTTGGTAAGCGTTTGAAATACAATCGACATCGTTTTGACATTTATCGCGCAATTTGACCCATAGGGCCTGATCCTGGCGTAAACGGGATTTAAAGGCATCATCATTAGACGCGTCGATAAAACTTTTCCATATTTCGCCCAGCTTGCGATCTAGCCGAGCCAGCGTATCGTTGGCGCAAATTGTTTTTTCAACCGCTGTTGTTGCCTTTTTACAGTTGAATGATGGAGCAGTGGCCTCTGCCTGGACAAGATTAGCAGTTAGTAATAAGGATATAGCAAGGATATATTTATGATTGAGCATAAACAACAAAGTTATGACCTCTAATCACTACGAGGCATACATTCAAGATTTACTTAGAAACTTTAGCGCCTGGTGATATTTTTTTATTCTTGCCAGATCGATATCATTAACTGAGTCAATTCTGGTCAAATCCATATTATCTTTAATGTCTTCAATTTTTATTTTTTTAGCCAAATCATTAAGAGATACGCGTGAAATAAATTCTTCATAAGTTTCCCCGCCCCTCTTTGTCAAACAGTCGATAGCCTCAATAATTGTCGTCGAGAAACCTAACTTCTTTAAATCATCAAGCGAAATCTCACTATCTTCGATAACATCGTGTAAAACAGCAACAATTCTTTCGTGCTCGCTTTGAAATTTGAACATTACCCGTAGAGGATGTAGGATGTAAGGCTGTCCTGCTTTATCTATCTGCCCAGCATGAGCTCGAGATGATATTGAAATGGCTGTATCCAAATTACTCACTTTCTTATTTTTCCTTTGCTATATTCCTCTTGAGTAATTTCATGACCTGACAATAACGCTTCATTATACAATTTATTATCATAATTTATTGGCACAGGATTTTCGTTTTCCCCATAAAATTTTCTATATATCAGTCCGTTGGAGCAGGTGCGTCTGAACATAACTTCTTCATATGGATAATCAATATAGATATCTTTTGTGTTCAAATATTCGCCTGTCTTAATTGCCATTTGTCAAATTCCTGATTGATTCATAATAAGCTTTGCTTTGAGCTTCTATTACAGGTCTTATTGGATCTGCAGCAGGGAACGTTCTCCACTGTTCATGGAATTTGTGACCCTGCCTGCCAGCAATGCCGATTTTTAGTCGCAACAGAACTATGTACATCATCACCTAGCGATAAGGCACACTTCATTTATCGCACCCTCCTATAAATTACGAGAATCAATAAACTCAAGAGGCGACGACGCCCAAGTGTCGCAATCGTAAAAAGTAACGTATGTTGGTTCGGATTTATAAGAACTATCTGGTAAAGTTCGAGTGACGGCTATTTTCGCAAGAACTTTATTACCCACGTTCTGTACGCCTAGAAACTCACATTTATCACCAGGCTTATACTCGGAAGAGGACAGATAGGGATTGACAAGTCTGCGCTCGTCGGTACCATCCTGGTTTAGAACCAGCAAATTATTTGCTCCATATTTGCTCGAATTTTGCGTAACTATCAAATATTTCATATTTGGTGCAACTTCAATAGAACAAGTCTCAATTGCATCACATTTTCTCGTATATGCCACGCCATCAGCCACCCAAGCATAATGAGTCGGCTGATATTCCGGCTTTAAAAAATCCATTATTGGCACCTCTGGTGGAAATACGTTGGGTGGCCTCATATAACCGTTTGCAGAACAAATTACGAAAGATTCAATCATTATTATGGCCTATGGTAGTGTTGTAATATTGACAATACGAACAAATTCTTTGGCTGTATTTCTTGGAAGATCCAAGAAATATTGCTGAGCGCCGCCAGAAAGTGAACCTTGTGGACCTGCAATCCCATCAAGCGTTCTAAAAGGTTTAACAACTTCAAATTCAACTGTTTTGGGTATCCCATTCGGCTTCCACTTCTGATCGATCGCCATCTTACTAAGCGCTTCAGCTTGGCTGCTAAACGTATCGGTTGTGCCCCAGCCGCCCACACCTTCTGTGCTAGTAGGATTTACTAATTTACCCAGCTGAATATCGTCCATCGACATGTTGAATCTTTCACCCGGCACCATATCTCTTTCTGCGACAGTAGTGTCTTCCTTGAACGGCGGTGTTTCTCTTGTCGCACGCCCCCTATCAATCAGTTCAGCATTAGCATCTTCCGCAGTACGATATTTAATTTTGCCTCTAAAGCGTAGATGTTCATCTGGAGCGGCGCCTTTATCAATACGCAACTTTACATCGTTTTTCTTCTCACACGCAGCCGTCGCCTTATTGGCGATCTCCGGGTTACCCGATGTTTTGGCCTTGCCAAGGGCAGCTTTGGCTTTGCCAGCGGCCTCTGTTGCTGCTTCAGTCGCGGCATTGACAGCAGGCTTCAAAGCTGCGCCGGCTTTACCCGCACTTTTAGCCGCCCCCGCTACGCCCGCTCGAGCACCCTCAGCCATCAACACGGCATCCGTCACCGAACCGCCCAAGGCCCGCATGTCGCCCTTCCGGACAGCGTCAGCCACCGCATGGGCCATATTGCCAGGCATGCTTTTAACCGCATCGCCCAAGCCTTCATAACCACCTTGGGCAGCCGCCTTACCAAGAGCGCTCAAGGGCTCGATATCCTCGACCATTATCTTGGCGGCGGCTTCATTTGCGCCTATGGCTGATAAGCCTTCCTTAGCGGCAATTTTAGCGCCGCCTACAGCCACCTGCCCGAAGTCATAGACTCCATAAGCGCTTTCTTCAGCAATATTGACGGCTGAATCGCCGACTCCTTTCATATATTCGACAAAATTTACTGCCGGGTTGTCACTTGCCATGATAGTCCTTCCATGATTGCTTGATTATTCAAAGTTCGATCCCCCATTCCAGCTCGACGCAACCTGCCAGCGTGGCGCCGCGCAGTGTTGGCAGAATGGCGGGATCATTGAAAACAGGGGCCAGCCAAGGCTTGGCATGCTTTAGATAAAAGTCTTTTCCCAACAAACTCTGGCATACAGCAAATGCCGTCATGCCCGTCGCATCAACGATCCGATGCCGGCGCGCCATCTGCATGGACTGCCCAATAAAGGTATTCAATGCCATTTCATCAGGAGGGGCCTGGGTCCTGGATTGTTGCGCGGCTAATGCCGCCATGGCCCAGCAGGTGCGTGCGGCCACTTCGTCGGACAACCGCGTAGGGTCCGAGGTAAACCAGTCGCGCCGATTTGCTTCCCGAGCCGCATCTGCCCATGCTGCGTCGCTAATCAGGTCAGGCAGCAGATCAGGAATATCGTCCGGGTACAATGACAAATCATCCAGCACCGCCTGAATTTCAGGCTGCAAATCGAAGGATGGACCAATGGCGCAGCAGTAATGCAGGTAGGTTGTCAGCGCATTTTGATAATGAATTTCGTAGCGTTCTTCAGCATAATCAATCTTGCCAGCCACCATTCGCTGAGCTAAGCCTTGGGGCAGGATATGGAACAATTCCGGATAGTCGGGCCTTAATTGCCCGGTTAATCTGGCGGCAAACCGGGTCCTTACATCCGTATTGAATTGCTGCATCTGACTGGGAGTGATAACAATCATGCGCTAAACCTGCGTTTGGTTTGGCGAGAAAAGGTAAGATGATCACGTGCCAGAGTGGTAAGGCGCAATCCTTTAAGTGCAACAAGCCTAAGCGATGATGCGGCGCATAATTGATTTCGCCTCAGGAACACCACCTCTGCTTATCCCCCGATGATCACCGTAGGGCTCCCGCCTACGATCACGCCGCCATGCGCGGTCATATCGCCCATCCGCGCGGCGGGCATATTGCCGATCATGACGGTGGCCGAGCCCTGGGCGATCGTGTCGGGCGGTCCCACGCAGACGCAGGTATCGCCGACACGGGCAGCCGGCAGATAGCCGATCATGACTGTCGGGCAACCGGCGGCTATGGGGCCGCCGACATGCGGAACGGTGCCGGTGACCATCGGGCAGGTGTGCATATCGGAAATTCGGGCGGCGGGGGGCATGGAGACTCCTTAAACTCGGGATAAACGGTAAATGGTTGAGTTTGTTAAAGGCGAGCTTATCAAATCATGGACGAAATCAATTTATTCAGGACTGCTTAAATGTACTCGGCAATGCCGATACGGGAGCTGTCAAAGTCCGATATAACTTTAGCCGAGTAATGAAAGTATTTGGCTACAGCTATTTCAACCTAACCCAGCGCTGGTAGCCAGCATATGCATCTGTTCCAGGCATGCGTTTGCCATCTTTAAGTTCTTCAAGAGTCAGGTTGGACCACATCGTTTGATTATCATGCGATACGAAGAACTGGGCGAACCAGTCATTACCTATGCGCACTTCGTAAAGGATGTCATCCTTGTTGGCGCCTACGATCTTGAATTCTTCAAGATAACTCGGGTCGCGCTGAAACCACAGAGTAAATTCTTTTCTGATGGTTTCAGGAAATTGATCGCAAGCCCCAGGGGTATGGCTGTACCCGAAAGTCTGATGTTTGCACAAGGTCTTGTCGCCCATGGTATGCATTTCCATAATGGAAAGCGCCTCTCCCGTGATCGGGTCCCGGTCCGGGAAGAAGCTGATCTCTAGCCCAATAGGTAAAAGAGCAACCCCAACATCATTCCAGTACAAGTTCGTGATGTCATAGGGCGTCAGCTTGTTGTCGCGTTTTACAATGTAGACTTCGGCCACTTTCCAACGACCGGCAATTTTGGGCTCAAGCATGTTTTCAGATTCTCCGGCTTCGGCAGATTGAATGGTGAGATGAAACAAAATAATAAATAACGTAAAAAGAAATTTGCCTGGATTCATGGATTATTTCCCTGTAGCAAGGTATCCTCTGTTAAAAGATTTCCAGCATTGAAATGGGCTCTTAAATAAGGATATTCTCTATCCCTCTCTCTTAGTCGAGTAAAGATTTCATTCTGGTCACGGATTGAAATTGCCTTAGCCAGTTCCTCTTGAATCTGGCCTGTATGATAAACTTTCGAAAAAACGGTTGTTTGCTCAACGCTATCAAGTTCGCTGAATGCAACGCCATTTACTAAGTCGCGCCGCCTATCATATTGCCTCGCCGCCTCTTTCAATTTCGATTTTATCGAACTGTAATTCAAGGTATCCACTTCGTTTTGGCTCAAGGTCAGCTGGTGCATGCGCAGGTACTGGCAAGCTTCTGCGCGGGTTTTGCCCGCGTACGGCTTTAATTTGTCCTTAAGCGCCTGAGCTTGTTCGGCATCCAATAGCCCGGCGCCTGAAACACCCCCATCCACCAATTCATTAATTTCTCTCTCTGATTTTTGCCCCAGATCGACCCCCGCAGCCACCGTAACACCGGAACGATTTAAAGATTCACCAACCCTCCAACCACTGAGTGATCCTCTATCGCGTGCTGTGGAAGGCTGCAGAACATTAATGGAACGAGTGCCGAGGTTAACCCTTCTTTGCTCGAATGCCGGAGCCCAAGGCACATAAGCGCCGCCATAATTTTCCTCCCAGCCTAAAAGCTTATCAATATCGGCTCGCATGGTTTTGCCAGTCTCCGCTTGAGCGTCGTCCAAAATTTTTTGCTTCGCCGCCTCGCTGACGCCCATTTTAACGGTGGGACTAACACAGTTTAATTTGCTCGGTCCCCTTTCGTCCGGGCATGGCTGGTAAACGCCATCAGAAATCATGCCTGGACGAATCCGGTTTGCAGTTAACAGAACTTCTGCCTGTTCTGCCGGAGTCATAGTGCTCAGCCTCTCTTGCCACTCGACGGCCACCGGTTGAAGGTTCTGCCGCTCTTCTTCCGTCAGCGGCTGTGGAAGCCTTCGTCTTGATCGTCTTGATCTAGCCATAAATTAATTCCTGCTGTATTTTTATTTTCGGTTTCATCCTGCAAGCCGGTGCCGGTTTATATGATAAAAGCATGATCCACCTTGACACCTTTTTAATACCTACCATACACATGACCACATCCATTAACTGGTTTTTTGTAATCGCTAAAAGACAGTGGTTCAGAGAAATACCGGATTTTAGTTTTTGGACCCGTTGGAGCCATTTATTTATATTCAGCTAATTCACCCGCTCAAGCTAAGGATTCTTCTAGATTATTAATTTTTTGCCGGCAGGCCGATTCTTGATCCCACGGCATAGTCAAGCCAAATCAAAGCGGCCTCTATTTCCTCTTCTTCATCGCCATAGCTTTTAATGGTTGCCAACATTCTGTTTACATATCGATCATCGCCACCTAAATGTATTGCTTTGAGAACCAGGACGGTCAATGCAATATAAGCTGCCTGTCGGGTAAATCCATTTGACTGCCCCCAGTCAAACAGCCAATTGGCAATATTGTAGATTTGCTCCAATTCCAGAACATGTCCTGCCTGAAATTCACTTTCCCACTGCGGTTTGAAAGCCAGCCATGCTGCGACGGCATCTCGAACATAGCGATCAGTCTGTCGATCGATAAACTGGTCGGACAATTGCTGCTTTTGTGATTTGGTTATGACGAACATAATGATCCGAGTTGTTCAGGTTAACGTATCCATAAGTAAATTTTGTCTGTCCCGAAAAAAACTGGCCAGGTTCTTGCCCTCGTCTGTTTCGGCAAACCAGGTTTTCACAGGCCCGAAAAACTCAGCACTCTGCTCGGCACTGCAGGTCGGCAAAAAAGCGCTCAGCACGCGCGGATCGTAGTAGCGGAATAGCAGGGATTTATGGAGTTCCCTGTCGTAGACCATGTTCAGCTTACGCAGATGCCGGTGCAAAGTGCGAAGGTCGCAGCCGGCGACTGCGAATACGCCCCAGTGCCTGCCCCAGCCCTGCCCCGTCACCCACTCGGTGAACGCCGTGCCCGGCTCCAGCCGGGCCAGATACGGCGCGCATTCGGCGATGTCCGGCGCCAGTTCGCCGCGATACAGGCAGGCGAATTCGGGGCGCTCGCCGTACAGATGATCGAGCAGCGCCGGATTGGCGGCGCCGTCCAGAATGGCGTAGGCCTGCAGATTCGGGCTATCGAACAGCTGGCGCACCAGGTTTTTCTGTAAAAGCTCGGCTTTCTGCGGATTGATCGTCATGTTCGCGGCCCTCAAGCTTTATTGCCCGCGGCCGCTTCCGCGCACTTTTCACAGAACGGCGCACCGCTCTCAGCGGCTTCTTTCAGTACCTGAGCGGAGGGGCCGTAGACGGTCGGCTTGGGCGGCCGCGAGGCGGCTTTGGCTTCATTAACCTGGCCGGCTTTGTCCTGGTCGGCTTCCTTGGGCGCTTTGGGCGCATCCGGCGCACAGCCCGAACCCGATCCGGCCGAACCGCCGCTGTTGATCAGGACCGGCGTGCCGGAGATCGTCACGCCGGAAGGCCCGACGACGATGAAGCCGCCGCCGGCTTTCAGGGTGATGCTGGCGCCGGCCTCGATGACGACGTTCATGCCGGCCTTCAAGTGGATTTCCTGGCCGGCATCGAGCGCATGCTTCATGCCCACTTTTTCCTGCAGATCCTGATCGACCTTGAGGGAAAGGCTGCCGACCACCGCCGCGTTGCTGTCGCCTTTGATCGTTGAATGCCTGTCGCCGTCGATTTGCTCCAGCAGGTCTTTTTTGACGATCAGATGCCGCTCGTTGCCGATCCACTCCAGACTGTCGTTCTTAACGCGCACATCCAGGTTGCGCTCGGCATGGATAAACACCTGTTCCTCGCCTTTTTTGTCGTCGAAGCGCAATTCGTTGAAGCCGTCCCCGCCTTTAGTAGAGTTGGTCTTGATCGTGCTGATATGGGCATTGTCGGGCAGTTTGTACGGCGGCATCGAGCCGTCGTTGTACACGCGGCCGCTGATGATGGGCTGGTCGGGATCGCCTTCCAGGAAGTCGACGAGCACTTCCTGGCCGATGCGGGGCAGCGCGATCATGCCCCAGCTCTTGCCGGCCCAGGGCTGCGACACCCGCACCCAGCAGGAGCTGTTTTCATCGGCCTTGCCGTAGCGGTCCCAGTGGAACTGGACCTTCACCCGGCCGTATTGGTCGGTATAGATTTCCTCGCCGGCAGGCCCCACTACGAAGGCAGTCTGCGCACCTTGAACATGGGGTTTTGGTGTTCTGCGCGGGGCGCGGTAAGGCCGCTTGTTGTCCTGGACGGCAAAGCTGCAGTCAAAGAGCTTGTCTTCGCCGGCAGCGGCTCCGGAGGACCCGTATTCATCCAGTTTCAGCTGGTAATTGGCCGAAATCACCAGGTATTCGCGGTTCTGGTCCTGGCGCGGAAATTCTTTCAGCTTGAACCGGCAGCCGACCGCCAGGCCGCGGGCGTTGCCGCTACCCTCGCCGCGTTCGAAGCGGGCATGCTGTTCCTCGATGCGCTGGCGGACGAAGTTGTCGCCGACGCCGGTTTCCGTGTAGCGGCCGGGGTAATCGAAGAGCTCATAGCAGGCCCGGGCATGGGATTCCATGAGCAGGGCTTTGACCCGCAGGTCGGCTTTCGGCTTCTTGAAGTCGTAATCGGTGAGTTCATAGGCGCCCGGCTGGACTTCGTGCGTAAAGGACCAGGCCTGAATGTGGTCCTTGCGGGTACGGTCCGTCGAGCCGGTGTCGATATGGTAAGGGATGCTGTCATAGCCCGGAAACGGATCATGGGCATTGCCGGAGTCGGCCAGGACCAGGTAATGCTTGTCCTTTTCATGGCTGAAATAATAGTAAATACCTTCGTCTTCCATCAGCCGACTGACAAAGTTGAAGTCCGTCTCGCGGTATTGCACGCAATATTCGCGCGTGGCATAGCTGCCGCTCAGCTTTACTTTGAAGTCACTGAAGCCGTGATCCTGAAAGACTTGCTTGATAATCTCGGGCACGGATTGGTTCTGGAAGATCCGGCAGTTGGAGGTGCGGGTGAGGAACCACAGCCAGGGCTGGACTGCAACGTGGTAGCAGGCCAAGCCATTCAGGTCGCTGCCTTGCCCGAAGCGGCTGACGTAGCCGTGGAAGTAGCGCCAGTTGCCGGTCTCCATCTGCAGCCTGATGACGATGGGTTCGCCCAGAATTTTTTTGGGGTCGATGGCCCGGTCTTCGCTGACCAGATCCACGCGATACTCGAACGGCTCGCTCAAGCCCTCCCGGCCGTGCATCTGATAAAACAGTAAGGTATCTTCACCAAGCGAGGTAAAGACCTGAATCTTCCGATTTTTTTGTGTAACCGCCATGTTTGTTTTTATTCCTGAAACAAAGATGCATCCAATTCTGAACGTCCGCCTATAAACGGCCGATGCCAGTTTTGCCGTTTATACCATTTTCTCCATATCCGGCCAATGTTATTGGATTGCCGATAAAAGTCAATGCCGATTGCCTTGGCGCCGCTAATATCTTCTCTTTCCCGATACCCGCAACGGGACACTAAAGAAAAGATTTCACCTGAGCCGGACGTATATCAGCGACAATATTTCCGTTCGCGCGGACAATTTCGCCTCACCCTTACATCAATGGTAAGGGGCGGCAATGATTGCATAGCAATATCAAGGAAGCAACTGCCATGCAGAAAAACTGCCGCCGAGCCTCGAGTAACCAAAATCAGGCGAGACGTATTATTTTTTCAACGCAAACCTAAAAACTCATTCAGGATGTGAAAGTGGTCCTCAAAAAACAGCTCTTCCATATCATTGAGCTGATCGATCGCTATCCAGGTCACCTCTTCCAAATCATCGGCGGCTTTAATAGCCGGAAACTTGGCGCCTCTCAAATCAAAGAAGTGGGCATGGGTAATCACGCGCCCGCGACAGGACCGTTTGGGATGATCGAACACTTTAACGGCTTTAAAGTCATTGATCAGCGTTACAGGCATCAGGCCTATCTGCGTCTCTTCCTTCAACTCTCTCAGGGCCGCTGTAAAAACGCGTTCATCTTTTTCGACAAACCCGCCAGGCAGAGCCCACAATCCCTTGCCCGGGCAATGCTTTCTTTTGCCCAATAACACGGAATTGTTTATTTTAACGACGGCATCAGCGGTACTGAAAATAACGGGATAAGGGCTTCCGCGCCATAAGTCCTGCTCATGCTTCACTTGTTTATATTCCTTCACCAGCTCGCGGTACTCGGCTCTCAGCGACCACGCCTTCAGAAACTGTTTAACAGGCGGCAGTATCCAGTCGGATATCGCCGAAAGCGACACACTCACATCTTCCGCTTCAAAATAGACAGCCCTCAGTTCCGAGGCATCGATTTTGATATCCGATTCAACCGGAAGGTAACTCCATTCCTGGAAGTGATCCAAATAGTACGTATCAATATCCGTTTCCTTTTTATGTCCCACGAGCGCAATATCCTGAGCGGCGTACTCGCCGACAATCCTTTTAACTTCGGCATTCCAACGGTCATCATTGTAGTAATCACGGATAGGGACACAGACTGTGCGTGCCTTGTCTTCCTCCGACAGTGTCGAAAGTATCATTTCCCGGCGCTCTGTCCATTTAAACGGATTTCTTGGATTCCGCGACTGGAAGGATGAGCCGATAATAATGATCACCTGTTCCGCGATCTCCAGCGCCTTGCGCTTTAATAATTCATGCCCGACGTGAGAGATCTGATGGCGGCCGATCACAACGGCTACTTTAAATTTCTTTTTCATGCGTATGTATTTTTTAATATTTTGCTGCGATTGGCATCTGTCTGCCGTTGCCGAACGCTCTTGCCCGAATCCTGATGATCAGCGGTGCTTGAAAGCGTTTGTATTCATTCCGCGCAATCATTTTTACGATTTTATCGACCAGCCCTTGATTTGTTTCGTTAAGCTGATCCACATAAGATTTTACCCGTTGATACTCTGCTTTGGATAATTGCTTGCCTTCAATTATATACTTCAAAATTTCATCCAAAACCTCATAAGGCGGCAAGCTGTCCGTATCTTTCTGATCAGGCGCCAGCTCTGCAGAAGGTTCTTTGCTGATAATGTCCGCAGGTATCATTTCGCGTCCCGCACGGTCATTGATATACTGGGATAAACGATAAACTTCCGTTTTATACAAATCACCGATCAGGTTCAAGCCGCCGTTGGTGTCGCCATACAACGTGCAATAACCGACGGATATCTCGGATTTATTGCCTGTTGATAACAACAAAGCCCCGAATTCATTGGAATACTCCATTAAAATGGTACCACGAATACGGGCTTGCAGATTCTCCAAAGTCAGACCTTTCAAGGTCCTGGCAAAAGCCGAACTGAAATCCCTGGCATATTGCTCCACCAAAGCCTTGATGGGGTGGACAATCAACTCAATACCCAGATTGCTGCACAGCGCTTCGGAATCCGTTACCGAGCCCGCGCTTGAAAAAACAGAAGGCATGGTAATCGCCACCACATTCTTTGGCCCCAATGCTTCCGCCGCCAAAGCCAGCGTCAAGGCCGAATCAATGCCGCCCGAGGACCCGACGACCACTTTCTTGAAGCCGCACCGGCGCACATAATCTCTTAGCCCCAATACAATCTGATTAAAAGCCAGCTCGTTGTCGGACATCGCTTTAATGGCGTCGGCACCTGACTGGAAGCCGGCTTCCTTGATATCAAAAGCCAGATATTCCTGGGTAGCGCTGAAACGCGCCGCTTCAAAAACAAGCGCTCCTTTCCGGTCCATGGCAAATGACGCTCCGTCGAATACCAGGCTGTCCTGTCCGCCCACCGAATTCACGTACAGCAAAGGCAATTCATAACGCGCGGCCACGTTGGACATGATGTCATGGCGCTGCTCGCGTTTACCGATATTGGACGGGCTGGCGTTGATGCTGATGACCAGATCGGGCTTTTGCGCCATCAACTGTTTAAAGGGATTTTCCCTGTATTCCGTTTCGCTGTCGTTCCAGCCGTCTTCACAAATGATCAGTCCTATTTTGGTGTTGCCGACCGTGATGACGCAAGGCGCCACGGGGCCAGGCTCAAAATGCCGTCTTTCATCGAAGACGTTATAGGTGGGCAACAGTTGTTTGTAATACTCCGTCACAATGGCCCCGTTTCTGATCGCCACCAGGGCGTTATAAAAAGGCTTGCCTTGACCCGAGTTTTTGCGGACCGTGCCGATAATGGTCGTTAGTGACGAAACCTGTTTTGAAAACGCCAGCAGATCCGTCAAGGCTTGCTCTGATTGATCCTGAAAGAAAGGTTCATCGATCAGGTCATAAGGATAATAGCCGCACACTGACAATTCCGGGAACACCAGTAAATCGGCTCTGCTTTGATCCGCCTGCCTCATGGCGTCCATCATGGTTGCCGTATTGCCTTGAAAGTCAGCAACGGTTGAATTCATTTGGTTGATTGCAATCTTGATCATTCCTTTTCTCCCGATTTAGGCGGCGTAATTGAAAACCTGTTTCAGATATGCCACGTAAACGTCATCTTCACAGAGCGTCTTCCCTGGCGCATCGGACAGCTTGGCAACGGGCCGGCCGTTCAGGCTCATCAGTTTCATGACAATATTCAATGGCTTGATCCCAGCGTCGTTAGTAAGATGAGTACCGATACCGAAGCCGGTTTTAATGCGGTCGGCGAAGTGCTCGTATAACTCCAACGCCAGCTGAAAATCCAGGCCATCGGAAAAAACTAAGCGTTTGGTGCTGGCATCAATATTCAGTTTTGCGTAATGCGCCAACCCTTTTTCGCCCCACTCGAAAGGGCATGAGGAGTCATGGCGCAAGCCTTCGTACGAGACAGCAAGCGCCCGGTCCAAATCATTCAAAAAAGCATCCATGCTGATCGTGTCCGTCAGTGCGGTTGCCAGGGAGCCATTAAACTCTTTCAGCCAGTCGGCCAGGGCATTTTTCTGGAAATCACGCAGATTGCAAGAACTTGCCTGATAGGATTGCAGATACTCATGCGCCATCGTGCCGATCGGCGTGAGACCGTATTTTTTTGCCAGATAAACATTAGAGGTCCCTTTAAAGTACTCAGGCAGTTCGGCTTTTAATGTCCGGACCATTTCATCCTGCCACGACCACGACCAACGCCTTCTTAATCCGAAATCGAAAAATTCAAAAGGATGTTTTCTGTTGAATTGATGATCTCTAACCAGCCCGATCTTCCGCTGCAGCCGGTTGCGGCTTTCCTGAAGCAATGCCGCCTGATCGAAGCGCCGGAAATACAGTTCGGAAACGATATATAAGCAAAATATTTCAAAACCCATGATATGGATTTGCGGGCCTTCGGCATCGATCATCAATACGTCTTTATCTACAGCGACCCTGATAAAATCCCTCTGAAATCTGAAAATGGCGAGAAAGGCAATAAAATCGCTGCTAAAGAGTTGCAAGGATCTCAAATAGTCCAGCTCATCCTTTTGAAAAGACAAGCTGCACAGGTAATCCAATTCCTTATTGAGATCGTCGGCCAATTGCGACAATGGGTATTCAGGCGTGCTTCGGCATAAGAATTTGTATTTAGCCATAGCGCCAGGATTCTTATGCAGCATCGCCTGCCACATGGTGAACTTGTACATATCGTTTTCTAACAGGCTTTTCACTATCATCCGTTTATTTCCTTATGTTCTTGTTATTTGTTTGCCATTAATTCGGGCAGGATCTCTGCCGAAGTAACCAGCCGCAGCCCCATGGCCGCCAGATTGTTGAAAGTATCCTGCGTTTTGGCTTCGTAGCCCGGGATTGCGCTCATGCAGTCCGTCAGCACCACCATTTTTTCCCGGCATTCAATGCCGAGGTTATTCACCGCATCCCAAATAGTCTTGCTGACACAGTGGCTGCTCGCCTCGCCTGTAAAAAGGACCAAATCTGCCGATTGGTATTTATCAATGGAAGCCCGCCGCAGTAAAGTGGAAGGTTTGTCTGGATCTGCCACTTCCGCTTGCAATGCCGAATAATGTTCTGACCAGGGGTCTTCGCCTTTCCGGATATAATCGACAGGCTTCAATTGCCGGCTTTCCCATGCGCTGCACGCAGCCAGGATATCGGCATGTATGTTGTGGCCAAATGACCCTATCTGGCAATGAACCGGCCATACAGAAATGCTTCCGATCCCTGCTGCTTCCAGCTGCGCAAAATAGGAGACGATTTTTTCCATCGCGCCTGCCATGCGCGGGCGGTATTTTTTTCCAATCACATCATTCAAGGTGATCCTGGCTGCCTCGGTCAATGCATTGCCGTCGGCATCCATCCAGAAAGAAACGTGCCCCATATCCAGGTACTGGTGCGTATCCATGAAAGCCTCGATTGCCGTAATCCCTGCGCCGCCCTCATTAATCAGCCTGGCTATTCTCAAACAGTCCTGATGCGCGCCGGTTACAGGCAGCGAAGATGTATATTTGACACCTTGAATCGTCGGACGGTAGCCTTCCGGCAAATCGCAAAAGTCATTTTGCGCGTCAATAATGACAAGTTGAATGTTCTTTTTCATTATGCCTCTCTCCTTTAGCAGTTGGGATAAGCATAGTTTACTTAGTTTCAATTTGCAACTAAATATCCAATAAAAAATTAACGTCCCACTAAGGTTGACAATATTTACTATTTAATTAGTATAAAAATGAAACTAACTATGTTTTTCATTATGACCTCAAGCATCATCCAAACCATTGATGTGGTCTTGTTGACCATAAAAAACAGCACGCTCCATGTGGCGTTGCTGAAACGCGAAAACCCGCCTTTTCAAGATCACTATGCGCTGCCCGGAGGGTATGTGCATGAGCAGGAAGATAATGACTGTCTGGATAGTGCGCTACGGGTTTTAAAGACTAAAATGGGCATACGCCCGCCTTATCTGGAGCAACTGGAAACTTTTTCCGGTAAATACAGAGATCCGAGAGGCTGGTCGGTGTCTGTGGTTTATTTTGCCTTGGTGCCCCTGGAAGTAATTGAAGCGGCGAATACTCCTTTGGCATCATTGGCCGACATTGATGACATGAAGGAACTGCCTTTCGATCATGCGAAAATTATAAGAGCTACTGTCAGCCGCATCAGAAATAAAGCGCAATATTCTTCTTTACCCTGTTTTTTGGCAGGCGAGACGTTTACCTTGCCGGCTTTACAAAAGATCTATGAAATTTGTCTTAATGAAAAACTCAATAAAGTGTCTTTCAGGCGAAAAATAGCGGAAATGGATGTGATTGAAGAAGTGACGGGGCAATTATCCAGACAGGGTGCCTATCGGCCCGCCAAAATTTATAAACTGAAATCCCCTTATCTTGATAAATTAAAAACGCTCGAAAGTGGGTTATGATTTTATGATTGGATGAGCAACGGGTAAGGATTTGGCCCTAAATAATTTCCCTGATTAATATAGGATAATGGTATGGACTCCTCCTCTTCCCTGCGGCATCACGATGTGCCAAAG
>NZ_JADMKV010000023.1:0-15633 GCF_015476545.1 Methylobacter sp. BlB1
TCAGGTGCTAGTTGGGGCAACCCAGTGGAGGTTCAAGTCCTCTCCTCGGCACCATCACTTTTTAAGAATATCAGAAACTTGCGCTTTTTACCTTAAGCTCGCAATTGAAAGCGTATTCTATTTATCACATGCTAGATAACGCGCAAAAGTTCTGTTTTGGCCTTGCCGAATGCTTTGATATCATCCCAGCTTTCCACCCATGCAGATGGCTGCATATATGCAGAACTTCCAGCATCGAATGCAATTTCCTACGCTTCGATAAGAAAATCGTCCAATCGACCAAAACCATCTAAAAAATCCATCTCTTACTGTTCCATTAATCAAGTCGCTCAAAACGAAGCACCCCCAGAGCTTAATGAGGCAGCCCCGCTTCCCCATGCTCTAACAATTGACAACACGTGCAGCATATGGTAATCATTAATCATGTGTTAGTATTTTCTAAACACATTTCGTCGTTAGACGTCTCCATCCAAGCATAAGGAAAACATATATCACCGTCTTGCTATTAAGGAAACATATATGTTGTACAACAATATTGGTAAACACACCATTAAAAGTGTAAAAGACTCCGGAAAAATCATTGTCTTAGAGGACAATTCAAAGTGGGAAGTCTATTCCCTTGATAAATTCACATCGAAAATATGGGGCTTCGCAGACAGAGTTACCATCAAACCTGACATCGGCTCTAAATTTAGAATTGAACGTATGGCTAGAAGCGGTAAAGTCGAGAAAGTTAGAGCAACTCTTTTAAATTAACCATTTCCGTCAAAAACTCAACCTAACAAAAAGGCCGCTTATGCGGCCTTTTTCATAATTACCTATTATGATAGCGCTATGCATCTTAAAAATCACTCGTTACAGATGCAGCCCTTCTATTTGTTCTTTGTTCAATAGACATGAATCAAAGGAATTACATGAAGAGAGGAAGACTTATTCATTTCAAGACCTTTTCCCAAAGTCACCAGCTCATGCGAACGGATGCTCCAGAATAATTGTTTCGTCTCTGTCAGGTCCTGTTGACAATATAGCCACCTTAACGCCTACAAGCTCTTCAATTCTCTTGATGTAAGCCTTGGCATTCTCAGGCAGGGCATTAAAGTCGGTTACGCCGGCTGTAGTTTCGTTCCAGCCGGGCATCTCTTCGATAATGGCATGGCATTCTTCATATTGATCCGCGCCTAAAGGGGCTGTTTCAGTAATGTGCCCGTTAAGCTTGTAAGCCGTACATATACCGACTTTTTCCAAACCATCAAGCACATCCAGTTTGGTTAAACAAATTCCGCTTAAACTGTTCATTTTCGCCGATTTACGCATGGAAACCGCATCAAACCAGCCGGTACGGCGTTTACGCCCTGTCGTAGCGCCGAATTCATGCCCTTTTGTACCCAAATGATCACCGTTGCCATCATGCAGTTCAGTCGGAAAAGGACCGTTTCCTACGCGAGTTGAATAAGCTTTGGTAATACCCAGCACGTAATGAAGATCCAGAGGACCGATGCCGGTTCCTGTCGCCGCTCCGCCCGCTGTAGTATTGGACGAGGTGACATAAGGAAAAGTACCATGATCAATATCCAGCAAAGCGCCTTGGGCTCCTTCAAATAATAGATTCTTGCCTTCAGTCTGATATTTGTAGAGTTCCTCACCTACATCCGCCAGCATAGGTTTGATTTGCTCACCCAGCTTTAGCGCCTCATCGAGTGTCTGCTGATAATCTACCGCATCAGCATGATAATAATTAGTCAGCATGAAATTATGATATTCAACCAACTCTTTCAGTTTTTCTGCAAAACGCTTCGGATTCAGCAGATCACCGGCGCGTAATCCCCGCCGAGCCGCCTTGTCCTCATAGGCGGGACCAATGCCGCGGCCTGTCGTACCGATCGCTTTGCTGCCGCGGGCTTTTTCACGCGCCTGATCTATGGCAACGTGTACCGGCAAAATCAGAGTGCAGGCTTCACTGATCAATAGACGGTTTCTGACCGGGATGCCAGCCTTTTCAAGCAATTCAATTTCTTCCATCAAGGCATTCGGCGACAATACCACGCCATTGCCGATCATGCATTGCACATCATCCCGCAGGATGCCGGAAGGAATAAGATGCAGAACGGTTTTCTCCCCCCGTATAACCAGAGTATGACCTGCATTATGTCCGCCTTGAAAACGAACAACCGCTTCCGCCTGATCTGTCAACAGATCAACCAGCTTACCTTTACCTTCATCGCCCCATTGAGTACCGATGACAACGACATTTTTTCCCATAATTATTCCAAACTTAAGCTAAGGCCGTTACGACCCAGTTTTGATTATCTTTTTCTAAAATAGATGTACAACCCAGATCCCCGGCATTTCCAGTTTGACCTGGCAACTGCTGAATGACAATCTGACCTTGTGCGCGTAAATCCCTGATTTTTTCGTTCAGTGCTAAATCATCTAAACAAGGAGCGAAAATTAGTGTCCGCCGTTCCTTCTGATTGATTTCCTTACTTAATGCCGACAATAATTTCAAATCGGCACTAAACCCTGTTGCCGGACGCGCACGTCCAAAAACAGCGCCGATGTTGTCATAGCGACCGCCTCGAGCGATTTCTCTTCCCAGCGATGGCACGAAAGCCGCAAATACCACACCGGTATGATAATGATACCCTCGCAGTTCCGCTAAATCGAAACTGATCGGCAATGATGGATAAATGCCAGACAGACTTTCCGCGATAGCCTCCAGATCAGCCAAGGCTTGCCTCACATTTCCATTAGCAACTGACAGTATTGTGCGCGCTTTATCAAGAGTTTCCTTGCCACCATTCAGTTCCGGCAATTTAAGAAACATCGCCTTAAGTGCGCTATCAATGGCGAAACCATCCATTAACTCCTGAAGCTCTGGCTTGGCTTTGCGCTGCAATACATCAAATAATGCAGTTTCCTGCACTTCCGTTAATCCTGCCTGTCTCGATAAAGCCCGGTATATGCCCACGTGGCCCAAATCAAGATGAACATTTTGCAGTCCCGTTATGGCCAGCATTTCCAGCATTAAACGAATAACTTCTACATCGCTTTCCTTGCCGGCATGACCGTAAAGCTCGGCGCCAATCTGCATCGGACTTCTGGTTTTCTCCAAAGCATCGCCGCGTGTATGCAGAATAGTTCCCACATAACAAAGACGCGTGGGCCATTCATGTTTGAGATTATGAGCATCTATTCTGGCAACCTGCGGCGTCATATCAGCCCTTACTCCGAGCATTTCACCGCTAATCTGATCCGTCAGTTTAAAAGTTTGCAGTTCCAGATCATGCCCTGAACCAGTCAACAGCGAGTCCAGATAATCTATAAACGGAGGGATAACTTGCTCATAGCCCCAGCAAGCAAACGTATCTAATATTTTACGGCGTAAGCTTTCAAGATGCTTGGCATCTTCCGGCAAAATCTCATCAATGCCGTCTGGCAGCAGCCAGGAGTCTTTTTGTTGCATATTTTTGCGTGTCCACTCAAACAAAACGCCCCGCACGAGCGGAGCGTTTCTATATTTTAAAGCAATGTAGTGAATGAACCTACTTCACTAAAACCATCACGGCTATTTTTGCCTCTTAAAGTACTTAAAGAAATCGGAGTCAGGTTCGAGCACCATTATATCCGAGCCTGAGAAAGATCCTCTATAAGCGTTCAAGCTACGGTAAAAAGCAAAGAACTCAGCATCTTGTCCATATGCATTTGCATATATCTCTGCCGATTTCGCATCGCCTTCGCCACGCAGCTTTTCCGCATCGCGGTAAGCATTAGCCAGCGTGACGACCTGTTGCCTGTCTGCATCGGCACGAATTCTCTCCGCAGCTTCCGCACCCTGCGAACGGAATTCGCGAGCAACTCTTTCACGCTCCGCTTCCATTCTGCGAAAAACAGAACTGCTGACTTCGCTAGGCAAATCAATGCGTTTCACCTGGACATCGACAATATCCATACCCAAATTTGCCGCAATAGCTCTGGAATTTTTGATTAGAATTTCACGAATAGCCCGACGATCAGTCGAAACTAATTGCTTGATATCACGTTTACCGAATTCGCCACGGAAGGCATCTTTTATAATTTGATCCAGACGCAGGTTGGCTTGATCTATATCCCCACCTACCACTGTATAAAAAGTGGTTACATCGCCAATTCGCCATTTAACAAAAGAATCAACGATCACATTCTTTTTCTCCGCCGTTAAAAAGCGCTCAGGTTTTGAATCCATAGTCTGGATACGCGCATCGAACTTTTTAACATTGTTAATAAAAGGCATCTTGAAATGAAGTCCGGGCTCGTAATCAGACTTTACGATTTCACCTAACTGGAATTTGATCGCCTTTTCAGTTTCATTAACTGTAAATATGCACATCATGCCGATAAGCAACAGTGCGCCTATGCCTAACAATATTTTATTATTCTGTGTCATTGGCGCCCCCTTGCATCACGACCGCGAGTTGTAGTTCGCAACGCAGGTTGTTCTATTTTAGTTGTCTGTTCAGGCTGTTCTACCGCGCTTTGAGGAGCATGAGGCTGTGAAGCTGGATGCGACTGCTGGATCATCTTATCTATTGGTAAGTAAAGCACATTATTGCCGCCTTTAGTGTCAACCATGACCGTATTTGTTTCATTCAATATGGATTCCATGGATTCAAGATAAAGACGTTGTCTTGTTACTTCGGGCGCTTTTTTGTATTCTGTCAGCAATTTGGAAAAACGATTGGCTTCACCTTCTGCCCGAGCGATAACCTGCTCCTTATAGCCTTCGGCTTCCTGGAGCGCTCTGGCTGCCGCACCACGTGCCTTGGGCACAACGTCATTAGAATAGGCTTCCGCTTCGTTAATTAAACGCTGCTGATCTTCACGCGCTTTAATGGCATCTTCAAATGCGCTTTGAACCTGTTCAGGCGGCTGCGCATCCTGCAGATTGACGCTGGTAACCAGAATGCCGGACTGATAATTGTCCATAATATCCTGTATTTCCTTCTTAATCTGGGCCACAACTTCACTACGGCCTTCCGTCAAGACAAAATCCATTTTGCTGCTACCGACGACCCCGCGCGTCGCGCTCTCCGTAGCCTGTTTCAAAGTAGCTACAGGGTTGGCCACATTAAAGAGAAATTGCTTGGCATCTTTAATCTGATACTGAACAGCCAGGCGAACATCGACGATATTTTCATCCTTGGTCAGCATTAATGCTTCTTTAGGCACCGTTCCAAGAGTCTGCTCGCTACCCGCGCTCCGATAACCAACCTCAATGTAACGCTGCTGCTTAACATTGATAATGTCAACACGCTCAATAGGCGCAGGAAAATGCCAGTTCAAACCCGGCTCAGTGATAACAGTATATTTGCCAAAGCGCGTTTCAACACCCTGGTTCCCTGCATCGACAGTGTAAAAACCGAATAATCCCCATACCAAGACCGCGCCGCCTGCTATCCAAAAACCAAGACCTTTTATTGGACCGCCGGAAGAACCTTCGCCGCCACCTTTACCGCCGCCAAAAATCCTGCCCAATTTTTCTTGCAATGAACGTATCGCTTCATCGAGATCAGGTGGACCCTTTTGGTCACCCCGACCACTCCAAGGGTCTTTCTTATCGCCGCCAGGCTCATTCCAGGACATACATATGCTCCATATGGGATTATTTGTAATTTATTTAATGGTTATTCCGAAGGACATTCAGCCAGCAGCATAGGCCGCCGGCCTAACCTACCCATGCAAATCCTACATTTTTATCCAATTCTGATTGTTTAGCTGGGGAATTATCCTAAAAAAAAACACTTTATACAAACCTAAGCTAAAGTAATTCTTCAATTTCTATTGATTTGAGCAAACCTAAATGCTTCGCATCCATCTCGATAACTAATTCATAGCCGCCGAAATCATCAACTTCCTCTTCAAGTATTTTAGCAACAGCAAATAGTTTAGCTCTCACATCCCCTTGATCAGGCCTCAAATAGCATTTTCTTTTGATTCTGGTGCTTGAAAACATTTCCGCCAGTGCTTGATAAAGAAGATCGACGCCTTCTCCTGTTTCGGCAGACAGCCATACCCGCACGGGATTCCCTGCCTCATCTCGATCAATCCGAGGACTAATATCCGCTAATAAATCAATTTTATTGAAAATCTCCAATTGCCTGATTTCGTTAGCCTCTATATCTTCCAGAACCTGATTAACCTGAATTATAGTCTCATCTCTGTCTTCGGCATTAGCATCAATCACATGCAACAATAAATCTGCTTCACTGGCTTCCTGCAGCGTAGATTTAAATGCGGCAACCAATTCATGCGGCAAATGGCGAATAAACCCAACCGTATCGGCAAGCACTATTTCCGCGCTATTGGGCAATTGACAATTACGTAATGTTGGGTCCAAGGTAGCAAAGAGCTGATCCGCTGCGTAGATATTCGCCCCGGTCAATTTATTAAATAGTGTTGATTTTCCGGCGTTGGTGTACCCCACCAAAGAAACAGACGGAATTTCGGCTTTTTTTCTTTTACTCCGTCCTTGATGCCTTTGCTTTTCAACTTTTCCCAATCGCTGTTGAATCTGCTTAATACGCAAACCCAATAGTCTCCGGTCAGTTTCCAACTGAGTTTCGCCCGGACCACGCAGACCGATACCACCTTTTTGACGCTCCAAATGCGTCCAGCCTCTGACTAGTCGAGTTGATAAATGGCGCAGTTGAGCTAGCTCAACCTGCAACTTCCCTTCAAAAGTTTGTGCGCGCTGGGCAAAGATATCAAGAATCAATCCATTCCTGTCCACCACGCGAACACCTAATGCATTTTCAAGGTTTCTTTCCTGACTAGGTGAAAGCGGATGATTGAATAAAACAATATCTGCAGATTGGCTTTCTATAACATTTTTTAGCTCATCAAGCTTGCCTGTTCCGATAAAATATTTCGGATCAGGACTGCGCCGACTGCCGGTTACCACGTAAACAGGATCTGTCCCGGCCGATTTGGCCAATTCCTTTAATTCTAAAAGATCTTCCTGCCCGGAATGAAGTGTTAGATGAACCAAAATCGCTCGCTCACCTGAGCCAGGACGATCAAACAAGTAAACACTCCAGTACCATATTTATAAAAAGATTGTTATTTTCTTTTGTTTTAATGTTTTTCGGCACCAAGACTTACTCTCTCAAAGAGTTATTCTTCATTAGATTCATTTTCACGTGTTAGCTTTACGGCCTTACTCGGCACAATCGTTGAAATGGCATGCTTGTATACCATTTGGCTGACTGTATTCTTGAGCATAATCACATACTGATCAAATGAATCCACTTTTCCTTGCAATTTAATTCCGTTAACAAGGAAAATTGAAACAGGTGTATGTTCTTTTCTAAGAGTATTTAGAAAATTATCCTGCAAATTCTGACCTTTTGACATCCGGTTTCTCCTTATTATTTTTTATAAAAAAAGCTGCTTAAGACAATTGCAATTACAAGTCATGACAAAAGCTTATGAAATAACTCAAAAATTGCTTCTAGATATTTTAACGCCATTCAGACCGAATTTTCATATATTCCTGCTTTCTCATGCTTAAAAATATAAAAATCCGCATCATTACTAAAATTTGTCCGGTAAATTGATCTCTAACCGTTGTTTTGCCGTATCCGGTAGGTAATCGAGTACTCTCAGCCGGCTTGTCTTTTTCATAAGACTTTATCTGCAAGCTTATAGCCGGAAGCACATTAACCTTCCATACACCCTGAAATCTTATTGCATTGCCAATGCCTGCACCTGGTGCTCATAAGCCTTTACTCTCACAATGACTGCTGACGCTCCGTTTATCCAGTTTAAAATACCCAATAAGCCCAACCGCTACATTTTTGCAGCATTTAATGCAATATTGATGAAAATAATTCCACTGAATTGGTTGCATACATCGATTGCCACTCGTAATCGGGAAAATATCGGCTGATAGACAAATAGCTTTTTGCAGTGCTCAAACGCGCCTATTCTCAGACAATAAAATTCGCTTTTTGTGCAAACCATTTTTTATCAAGATTTCCTGTTATCGTCACCTTTACTGACAAAGACTGTCCATTGTCGTTTACTTTTACTTATGCGATCAGTGTTTTACCGATCTCGAATTTTGCCAATCCGTTTCAATAATTATAGTCTTGGCTCAAAAACAGACTGCAGTTTTAGACATATTGATTGCCCTGTTTTTAACCCAGCCTGACATCCATTGAAAAAAAATTACTATCTGTTGCAACAAGGACCATAATTTTTTGCTGCTGTTTAAGAATTTTTTAGCGCGAACTATGAACTGACTGAAGATACGAATAACTCGTACTCCTTTGCATTAATATAAGGACAGACTCTGCTTTAGATAGAATTGGATGGCGCTTTTAGTGAGGCATTAATTCACAGCCCATCTTTTCGCAGTCAAATGTCTGGCAGATGGTTCCTGTTTTAGTCTGATAAAAAATTCACGACCTGTTCCACAAAGATATCCGGCTGTTGCACATGCACCCAATGCCCCGCATTCGCAATGACATTGGGCGTAGCTTTGGGAAATAACGTAGCAATATCCTCGGATTTGACGTAATTCGAATCTGCACCGGCAATGAACAGTGCCTTTCCGGCGAAAGGCGCCAACGTTCCAGCATCGGGAAAAGCTACTATATTCGGAGCCATCCGGTAAAAAATATCCAGATCTATTCTCCAGCGATACTCGCCATGGTTCAGCACAAGATTTTGCAATAAAAATTGACGATAGCTAAGTTCCGGTATGTCTGCGGCGAGCATGGCTTCCGCCTGCTTACGATTGCTGATTTCATTAAGCGGCAGGGACTTCAGTGCTTGAATGAGAGGGTCAAAACTGTGCTTATAACTGACCGGGGCAATATCAACGACCACCAACTTGTCCACACACTCGGGATAATTAAGCGCAAACCACATCGCAATCTTACCGCCCATGCTATGCCCCAACAAATTGACCTTCTTCATGCCTCGCTGATCGATAAACGACTTAAGATCGGCAGTCATGGAAGGATAATCCATTAATGGATCATGAGGCGACACGCCGTGATTACGCATATCCGGCACATAAACATGAAATTTATCCGACAGCCGGTCCGCCACTTGTCGCCAATTGCGCGAGGAAGCAAAAAAGCCATGCAGAATAATTAACGGACGATCATTCGAACTACCCAATTCTTCAAACGCTAATTCGACAGTTTTCATTATGCAAACCCGAATATGGCGCCCAGCAAGCCGCCAAAGACACCACCCCAAACAACCAGCCACCCCAGATGCTCGCGGATTATCGCCTGAACCATTTCCTTGACTAATTGAGGTGTCAGTTCACTCAATCGTTTATCAATCACAGTTTCAATTTTGCCGACAATGTCCTCGCCGATTTTATGCGCATTCAAGCCCTGCTGCAGCGCTGCCTTAAAGCTGTCGGATTCAACTGTCTCAGTCAATGTATGCTTCATCTTTTCGATAAAAGGCTCTTTTAATGGTGCCAGCGCTTCCGGCCCACCCATCATCATCAGCATGCCGCCAAAAGAAGAGCCCATGATCGACACAACCAGCCCTTCATACACTCTATCATAATCAACCGCGTTCAATAGCGGCTCCAGATTCAATATTTTTTCGCCCTGCTGTTCTTCAGCCTCAATAAAATTCTCAATATTATTGATCGTAAAGAACTGCTGCATCATGAGTTGCTTGATAGAACTCTTAAACTCTTCAAACCGGTTCGGTATTACGCCTGAACCGTATAGATAAGGTACTTTCTCAAATAGCATATGAATGGCCAGCCAGTTGGTAATTGCCCCCGACAGGGCAAAGTAACCAATTGCTCTCACCAGTTCCTGTTGTACGATATAGCCTGTAATAATAATCGCAACAGCAATTAGATTAGTGAGAAAACTTTTATCAATTATTTTTTCCATTGTTTTTAATATAGAGTTGGAAACTTCTCCAACCACTGCTGAAAATTCTAAAATTTTGCTTAAAATGGGATGTGCGGGATCAACTGACGCCAAGTTTTCAACTTAGGCAGTCACCGCCAGAACTTCTGCTTTGAGTTGTCTTTGTTTTTATTATATCAAGGCATTATCAGTCTATGTAATATTGGTGAATTTAGTGATTATAAAATAAGACTGGCCAATACGGCTTTTGGTAGCTTGCCCGTTTCTATACATGCTGCCCTGCGCACCAGGCCGAAGACCATGCCCACTGAAAATTATAGCCGCCCAGCCAACCGGTAACATCCAACACTTCGCCAATAAAGTAAAGCCCTGGCACCGCATTGCTTTCCATTGTTTTAGACGAAATGGCATTACAATCAACCCCGCCACAAGTCACTTCAGCAGTACGATAGCCTTCGGTACCGTTAGGCTTAATGGTCCAGTTATGAATCTGCTCCGAAATCTGTCTAATCTGTTTGTCGGAAAGGTCCTGCAAGAAAAGCTCCAGCATATCCTCAGCAAATAAGCTACTGACCAATCGCTTAGGGAAGTAACCGTCCAGGTACGTCTTCAGCTTGCTTTTGATCTTCTGCAGACGCTTTGATTTCAGATCCGCATCCAGATCCATGCCCGGCAGCAGATTAATCATTATTTCCTCACCAGGGCGCCAATACGATGAAATCTGCAAAACAGCCGGACCACTCAAACCGCGATGCGTAAACAAAATATTTTCACTAAAGCTTCGGCTTTTGTTGCTGATGACGCATGGAACCGCAATCCCCGATAAAACCGAGAATTTAGCTTTATCCTCCGGCTGCAATGTAAACGGCACCAGGCCCGCACGCGTAGGCAGCACTTTGATGCCAAACTGCTGTGCGATTTTATAGCCCAGAGGCGTAGCGCCCATTTTCGAAATGGACAGGCCGCCGGTTGCAACCACCAGTGACTGACAGATATAGTTGCCTTTGTTAGTTTTAAGCTGGAAGCGCTTGTCGATTGCCTGCTCAATGGCGCCTATGCTGGTGTTCAGCTGTATGACTGCGCGGACTTTATCGCATTCCGATAGCAGCATATTGAGAATATCGCGAGCGCTCTCATCACAGAATAACTGACCATGATCTCTTTCATGAAATGGAATACGGTAGCGCCCGACTAAGGCCAGAAAATCCCACTGCGTGTATCGGCTTAGCGCTGATTTGCAAAAATGCGGGTTATGTGAAATGTAATTGTCAGGCCCAACCTCATAATTAGTAAAATTGCAGCGGCCGCCGCCGGACATCAGAATTTTTTTGCCAGCCTTATTGGCGTGATCCAGAACAATGACTTTACGGCCTCTTTTGCCCGCCTCGATCGCGCACATCAAACCTGAAGCCCCCGCGCCTATAATGATCACATCGGCCTCAATCATGACCCGCTCCCACACAAAAGTGGGCAACTATACAACAAATACGCTCATTTTTTAAACATAAAAACCGCTCGTATAACCAAGCTTTTTATACTGGAACTATTGCAGCTCACTAGACCACTAGAAAAGCTCAGGATAACTGTCCGGCTCATGCATGATCTCAGGACCGAGCTCACTGAACTTAAACAGTCTCATAGCACGCTCGCCATTGTAATCGACAACACGCAAATGGTCCGTTTCATATAAATCATGGGTCGCTATATCAAAATGCTTGCCATACCGTTCTTTTGCCAGTTCCAAAGGAATTTCGTGAGCGATGAATTTATAGATGCCTTTACCAGCCAACTTTTCCAGAAACAATTTGTGCTCAACGTCGTCATGCTGCGATAAAACCACCAAAGTACCACTGCCAGAGAATAATAAATAGGCTTTCACAATTGTCCCTCCTCTCCGCTAACTTAATAAAGGAGCAATAACCAGGCTGACAATAGCCATTACATTGATGAGAATATTCATTGATGGACCGGCGGTATCCTTAAAAGGATCACCAACCGTATCTCCGACAACGGCAGACTTATGGGCCTCAGAGCCCTTACCGCCGTGATGGCCTTTTTCAATATACTTCTTGGCATTATCCCAGGCACCGCCTGCGTTCGCCATCATCAGGGCCAACAATACGCAGGAAAGCAACGCACCGCCCAGCATGCCGCCCAGCGCTTCAGGGCCAAGGCCAAAACCGACCACAGGCGGTGCGGCAATGGCAATCGTTCCCGGTAAAATCATTTTCTTAAGCGCCGCCTTGGTCGCTATATCGATACAGGTTGCCGTATCCGGATCGGCATTCCCTTCCAGCAGACCGGGAATTTCGCGAAATTGTCGGCGAATTTCCTTGATCATCTCGAATGCGGCATCGCCAACCGCTGTCATTGTGATCGAGGCAATAATGTAAGGCAGCATGCCGCCGATAAAAAGACCGATCAGCACCTCTGGATTATTTAAATTCAACTGGAAATTTTCGACGCGAACGCTAACAGTTTCAACATAAGCCGTGATAATCGCCAATGCCGCCAATGCGGCGGCACCGATGGCAAAACCCTTGCCGATTGCAGCTGTAGTATTGCCCACTTCATCAAGAGAGTCTGTAATCGCACGCGTTTTAGGTCCCAGCCCGGCCATCTCGGCAATGCCGCCGGCGTTATCAGCAACGGGGCCATAGGCATCAATCGCCATGGTAATGCCCACGGTTGCCAGCATGCCCACTGCCGCAATGCCAACGCCGTATAAACCCACCAGAGAGCTGCTGACCAAAATGACTGCACAAATTGTCACCACCGGTATGACGACGGATTCCATCCCTACAGCCAGACCCGTGATCATCACTGTAGCCGGCCCGGTTTCCCCCGATTCAGCAATTCGATGAACCGGTTTACTAGCCGTGTAATATTCAGTCACCAGCCCAATCACGACTCCCCCTGCCGCACCAGCCAATACGGCTAATGCGACTTTTAAACTAATCCCCATAACGGCTACAACCAGAAAAGCTGTCAAAATAAACAGAATGGATGCGCCCAATGTACCGCTGCGCAAGGCCAATTCAGGCTTTTCGCTGGCATTTAATTTGAGTTCCATCAAAGGTTTAGCAAGAAATCCCAAAACTTCATGCCTCAGAAGCACTTCAATCTGTTTATTGCCTGCCTGATGCACTAAGGCGATACCCGCTATGGAACAGATCAGTCCTGTAGAAGATAAAGCCAACGGCAAAAACATCAGATCCTCACGCAACCCCAGAGGATCGATAATTTCAGCCGCCATAGAACCGGCCATGGCAATGGTGGCAATCATCGCTCCACAATAGGACTCAAAAATATCTGATCCCATGCCGGCCACATCGCCGACGTTATCACCGACATTGTCAGCAATAACGCCTGGGTTACGCGGATCATCTTCAGGGATGCCGATTTCGATTTTACCTACCAAATCAGCTCCGACGTCAGCAGATTTGGTAAATATTCCACCACCTACGCGAGAAAATAAGGCAACAGTTGAAGCTCCCATGCCAAATCCGTGAATCGCATGAGCTGTTTCTGCATCACCGCCAAAAAATAAGTAGAGCGAGCCCAATCCAAGCAGACCTAAAGAAGCTACGGCTAAGCCCATTACGGAACCGCCAAAAAAGGCGACCGATAATGCAGCGGACATACCGTCTTCATAAGCAGCGGTAGTTGTTCTGACATTGGCTCTAGTGGCGGTGAACATACCAAGAAAACCAGCTAACCCCGACGTTATTGCACCAACAATAAAAGACAATGTTGTCATCCAGCCCAGCGAAAAAAACAGCAGCACCACTATTACACCTGCAAATAGGCTCAGCATCACATATTCGCGCCGCATAAAAACCATAGCCCCCAGATGAATCTGATGCGCAATTTTGGTGACCCGCTCACTGCCTTCGCGATAACGCATTACCTTGAGGAAAATTATAAAAGCGGCCAGCAGCCCAAACAGCCCAAATAACGGCGGAATAAAAGTTGTTTGCATCATCTGTATTCCCCATTTTTTATTATTAATCCATTCGATATTAGATAATCAGCATTACCAAATAATTATTTTTCATCAATTAAAAATTACTGATTCTTTATGACACCCTACTTTAAGCTGCTCTATCAGTTATAAGCAAAAAATTAGTATTAAAAGCCGCTTTAACCATTTGTGTGTGAGATATAAACATTAAGTCATATAAATAAATATTTTTCTTGCTTATTATTTATATATTTACTATTAAAAAAATTTATAACTCATTTTTTTCATTTATAAATGATTTAATCTAAGCAAAGCTAATTGGGGAACCTTTTTTGATTTTCTAGAACTAAAATTCAGTAATCAAACAGCGATTCACTACTCCCGTTCGTTCCAACTTGATCATAAGCTCTGGGTCGGCAAGTACATAGGAAGATGCGCTCGAATATCAGCAGCACTGTGTGTAGTAATGGATTTATCGAGCTCTAAGCAAACCATTTTTTTTACCTGCTCCGAAAAATTGTTACGAAGCATCCCCAAAAACTTAGGCTCTGCAATAACTACTAATTGCTCAAACTTATTTTCACTACGGGCCTTCTCCAAATGCTGAGCAATGGAATGAGCAAAATTGTCGATTTCGTGTTTTTTGGGATCACTGGACGGACTATAATTATGCCCTTCTACGTTACTCCCACTTCCTGTACCACCTGAATACCGCATTCCTCCTGACAGATCAGAGGTTATTTCCCTATCATGCAGACGGCCTTCTGTATGGGCAATATCTTCAAGTTCTTCTAAAGGTGAAGAAGGCGTATCGGCGGTAAATATTCGCGCCCGACTACTATCAGCAACAAGTATCCAGAATGATTTCATGGTTATTTCCTCTAGTAAGAAATTATCCAATTGACCATTCAACATTATTCTCTATTACTAAAAATATCTATACGTATGCTTACATAGAGCTATTTACCCAATGACCATGTGATCTATTATTTTCTAAGTGTTTATACTTAAGTTATTACACCAATACCTTTACATTTGATGTTACGTTATAAATACTTAAAAAATTAAAATGGTTATATAGAGACATTTGAAGTGATTCTGAGTGTGAGTTTCTTTAGCCATTCGACGAAAACTGGAGAGATAAGATGGCTGCCTCTTGCACTAATGAAACGCTTCATGCCCTGCAGCAAAGTACTATCGAAAGCGACAAGGACCTATGGAAATATCAGAATATGATTGTTGAACCTGGTTATACTGAATTAGCAATCATCTATGATACAAATGAAAAGCTCATGCCTAATAAAGCGACTTTAAGCCATAACTTCTAATGACTATGCAATATTTCATTATTGTCGCTTTAACGTGTATTACAATACTTGTCAGTTCGCAGGCATCAGAACTTCCAAAAGACAAGAGGCAAAATCAAACAATACAACAAAAAAATTTTACCGCTGAAGCCCTCGCTCAAAATCCGCAGCTTGAAACTTATTTCAACGAAGGCCAATGTCAGTCATGTCATAGCATCAAGCAGTTAAAGGGATTTTTCGCTGAAACTGAGCGAGAAAAATAACTTGGCATGGCTCCATTGCGAGCGTTATAGGCAAATAAGAATATGCCGAAACCGCACTTTAGAAAGCCAAATAAATAGCGGGCATAAAAAAAGGGCTATCCAATACAAGATAGCCCTTCTATTATATGGCGTCCCCAGGGGGGTTCGAACCCCCGTTACCGCCGTGAAAGGGCGGTGTCCTAGGCCACTAGACGATGGGGACTAAAACG
>NZ_JADMKV010000023.1:15643-62624 GCF_015476545.1 Methylobacter sp. BlB1
GTTACCGCCGTGAAAGGGCGGTGTCCTAGGCCACTAGACGATGGGGACTAAAACGGGTTTAGTCAGCCTTTGGCTTCTTGGTGGAGCCAGGCGGGATCGAACCGCCGACCTCAACACTGCCAGTGTTGCGCTCTCCCAATTGAGCTATGGCCCCTTAGTTAAGAACCGCCATTTTACAGGTTTTTTCAGCTTTGTCCACTATTATTTTGAGCTTTTATATAATTTATCGCTCGCAGTATCCGAGACAGGGTTTTTTCTTGGCCAAGAAGCGATAAAGTCACATCGATCGCCGGTGAAACAGAAGTCCCGGAAACAGCGACACGTAAGGGCTGCGCCACTTTCCCCAAATTGAGTTCCATCTCTTCGGCAAGGTTGACGACGATCTGATGTAATTTATCGCCTTCCCATTCGGCGATTGCGGAAAATTCATCATGCAATCGGGCCAACACTTCTTCCGTCCCTGCCGTGAAATTCTTTTTAGCCGCTTTCTCGTCATAGGCATCGAAGTCTTTATAGAAGTAAACACTTGCTGCCGCCATTTCAACCAATGTTTTGCTTCGTTCCCTTTGCGCTTTTACGATATCAATCAGATCCGGGCCTTCCGAAGGATCAATGCCCAGTTCGCCCATATGCCAGCTTAAATGACGTGCAACATGAGCTGGATCACTGTTCATAATATACTGATGGTTCAGCCATAACAGCTTTTCAGGATTGAATGTGGAAGCCGATACGTTGACATTTTCCAGTTTGAAATACTCAACCATTTCATCCAGGGAAAAGACTTCCTGATCACCATGAGACCAACCCAGCCTGACCAGATAATTAAGCAGCGCATCCGGCAGATAGCCATCATCACGGTATTGCATGACACTGACGGCGCCATGCCGCTTTGACAACCTAGCGCCATCCGAACCCAATATCATAGGCAGATGGGCATATTTCGGCAGTTCAGCGCCCAATGCTTTCAGGATATTCATCTGCCGAGGCGTATTGTTTATATGATCATCGCCGCGAATAACATGCGTCACCCCCATATCCATATCGTCAACCACAACGGTCAAATTGTAAGTTGGCGTACCATCCGCCCTGGCAATAATCAAATCATCGAGTTCTTTATTGGCGACGACAATTTCACCTTTAACCAGATCAGGAATGGTAACAACCCCGTCAGTCGGATTCTTGAAACGAACGACCGGCATCCCCTCGCCGTGGGGCACGGCAGAATCCCGGCATTTGCCGTTATAGCGCGGCTTTTGCTTGTTAGCCATTTGCTCGGCGCGCAACTGCTCGAGTTCTTCTTTGCTACAGTAGCAATAGTAGGCATCGCCTTGATCCAGCAATTGTTGAATAACTTCTTTATAGCGATCGAAGCGATGAGTTTGATAAAAAGGTCCCTCATCGTACTCTAGCCCCAGCCAGGTCATACCTTCCAGAATGGCATTCACCGATTCCTGTGTTGAACGCTCCAGATCGGTATCCTCGATCCTTAAGATAAACCTCCCTCCATGCTTGCGCGCATAAAGCCAGGAAAACAAGGCGGTACGAGCGCCGCCTATATGCAAGTAGCCCGTTGGACTCGGGGCAAATCGTGTTTTGATACTCATTTGATATTTATTTCTTCAGTAAAATTTTTTTCGCATATTCTGCTGGAATTTGCCTGGCTGCAGTTAAGCGGGCCGTTTTGTAATTAAAGGCAACGCTGCCTTTAGCCGTCTCATTCCTTCCCAGAAGTGCAAGCGAGGCACCATGACCTTTGACAGCGGCTTTTTCATACCATTGCGTTGCCGTATCAACATTTTGCGGCACCCCCATTCCTCTGTCATATAGCGCCGCCATAACCACTTCCGCTTCAATAAGCCCCTGCTTTGCGGCTTTCAGCATCCACTCGGCCGCTTTCTGTTCATCTTTGTCTACGCCATCCCGTCCCAATATGTACATCGCGCCCAATTTAGCCTGAGCTAAAGCGTCACCCTGCTCCGCCATTTGTTGGATATCGCTTTCGACTGCTTGTATGGCACTACTTGACGCTAACAGCACTGATAAAACCAATACTCTAATCATTTCCAACCCCATAGTTAATAAACCATTTGTATTATTTCACGTCATATTATAAAGATGAATTATTCATTTATGAAAAGTCAATGATCTGCATTTTTAACTAATTGATAGTAAATAGAAATATCAATATTTCCACTCAGCATAATCAGAGAGAAAAAATAAAAATTAGGCAAGTTATGGAATGTTGCGAACTGCAATTACGACATAACAGTTGATAGCATCGACATTCCTGGCGATATAAGTAAATTTATCTGTAGCATTTTACTAAAATGCTGCCGTACCGGTCGCAATTGAAGTCGATGATGACGGGGCGGCGTTCCTAAAAGCCGGGGCTAATGCCCAGGTACAATCAGCTCATCCGATTTAATACATCAAATACACTGTTGGAAGCACAGCTATGAATTGAATATAAGAAAGGCAGACAAAAAGGGGTTAACTTTGAGTAAATCAAGCGGGAACCAAGTTAAAGTTCTGCAAGTTTCACAAGCATAGCGGCGCTTGTCGCTCATGAATTTAAAAAATAAAACCGAGGATGCAACTCTACATCCTCGGCCTCTTGAATGATTGTTTACAAATTAATGTTTGTGATTGTCATCAGCATGATCATCGTCAGTACCATGATGATGTTCTGAATCAGGGAATCCAACGACTTCCCAATTCATGGAACTGCCACGCTGTTCCATTGTAATATCATATCTTTTACCGTTGACATCTAAGCAAGGAATGAATAACTCTCCTTTATGCCCATCATTCAAGTTAACAACCGGCTCGGCATCGCAATAGCTTGATACGCACGAGCTGACATCAACTGTAGCCACAGCTCCAGTGCTTGTAGTAACAAATGCTGTGCCGTCTTTAACAACGACATCAGTTGCATTGGGTACTGGAGTAGTTGCTGGACACGAAGCGTCTGATGGCAGAACCAGCTTGAGCGGATCAACTGCATCAACCAGTCGGACAGTCAATGAACCATTAGCCGCTGTAAAAACGGCCCCGCCCTCTACTACAGTAGGAGCAGCTACCGCTGCGTTAGCCGCCAATAAGCCGGCAACCAAAGAACTTAAACCAAATTTTTTCATTATTATCTCCCAAATATACGTATCACCATGATACATATTGGGTATAAGTATATACGCTTAAAACTTAACAAAGCGTTAACCGGCTCGCATTTTTTTTAAGGAAAATGTGTTACGAAATTTGTCATTTTGTTACCAAATTTGTCACTTGCATTATTATATAATTCATTTAAAAAAATATTATGTGGAACTGTATGTTTATTCCGTTAAGCACAAAATCGAATATTGTCGCGCTTTTATTTCGATTAATAAAATAGCCGGCAGATTTCATAATCTGCCAACTTACTTAATGAATACATTGATATTCAATTACTCAATAATCTCCAGCCCGCCCATATAAGGCAGCAACACATCGGGAATGCGAATGCGTCCCTGGCCGTCCTGATAATTTTCCATAATCGCGATCAAGGTTCTGCCGGCCGCCAAGCCTGAGCCATTCAAAGTATGCACCAGTTCAGGTTTGCCGGTTTCCGGATTGCGCCAGCGTGCCTGCAGGCGACGGGCCTGAAAATCCTTGAAATTACTGCAGGAAGATATTTCGCGATAGGCGCCCTGCCCCGGCAGCCAGACTTCGAGATCGTAGGTTTTTGCTGAGGAGAAGCCGGTATCACCGGCGCACAGCAACACCTTGCGGTAAGGCAGTTTCAGTTTTTTCAGGATATTTTCGGCATGCTCGGTCAGTTCTTCATGCGCTTTGGCGGAATCTTCAGGCTTGACGATCTGCACCAGCTCGACTTTTTCAAACTGATGCTGACGGATCATGCCGCGCACATCCCGCCCGTATGCACCGGCTTCGCTGCGGAAGCAGGGCGTATGGGATACGAACTTCAGCGGCATGTCCTTGGCGTCGACGATAACGTCTCTGACCATGTTCGTGACCGGCACTTCAGCAGTCGGAATCAGATAGAAAGGCGTGTCATTTTCGACCTTAAACAAATCGGCCTCAAACTTCGGCAACTGGCCGGTACCGCGCAGACTATCCGCATTGACCAGAAACGGCACATAGGTCTCGCTGTAACCATGCTCCAGCGTATGAGTATCCAGCATCAACTGAATAATTGCGCGCTGCAGTCTTGCCAATGGACCGCTCAAAACCACAAACCGGGCGCTGGCAATTTTGGCGCCCAACTCGAAATCCATGCCCCTCTTCGCTCCCAGATCGACGTGATCCTTGGGCTCGAAATCGAATGCGGGAATGTCGCCCCAGCGGCTGATTTCAACGTTATCGTCTTCGCTTTTGCCCTCCGGCACGCTGACATCGAGTATATTGGGAATACCCTCCATCAAGGCAGCCATTTGCGCCTGGACTTCGGACAATTCCGTTTCCGCCTCTTTCAATTGATCGCCCAAATGCTGAACCTGATCCAGAAGAGGCTGAATGTCTTCGCCTTTGGCCTTGGCCTGCCCAATCGCTTTGGACCGGCTGTTGCGCTCGTTCTGCAATTCCTGGGTTTTAACTTGTATGTCTTTGCGTCTGGCTTCCAGCGCGGTGTAGAACTCCGAATCAAAACTGAATGAACGTCTGTTTAATTGTTCTTTTACAAAATCAAGATCAGCTCTAAATAAATGGGGATCTAACATGACGGTGTAGTTACCTTCTAAAATTAAGAAATTGAATGAATATGTGCCGTTGCGGGCCAACTAACGATATGTTTGAGATTCAGCCTTGACTGAAGTTCATGGATGGCTTTTTCGACTTTTAAAGGCTCATCGTAAAACTCGATGATCAACGGCAATTCCAATGACAGATCAAGCAGCGATGAAGTATGGATCTCACCTGACGCGCCCGCTCCGGCAATACCGCGAATCACTGTGAGGCCCTTGATCTTCTCCTCGTTATGCAGAATATCCAGGATCCGATTAAGATGATCGCGCCCTTCCATGGTATAAACTCTGGCAATTGTGATTTCAGTTGTAGTCATATCTGTCTGCCCACCCATAAGCCCGTCCAGAGCACCAAGATACTGATTAAACCGTTGCCGGCAAAAATGCCGAGCATTAAATTCAAATGGTTTTCAAATGAATAACCATGCTCGATCATATATAAAATTAAATATAAACCGGATAAGGTTAAGTAAAGACCCACGATAACTATCATAATCGCAGCCCGATACTCCATCGATAGCGACGCTTTCTGCAATAAAATAGTTGCTACAATACCTATTAAAAAAGCGCCGATGGCATTCACGATAACCAGGGCGTAAGGAAATAATCCGCCCGGCCATTGTATGGCGCCGCCCGAGTAAAGAAATAACGATCGGCCGGAAAGCAGTCCCAGCCAGACAGCCAGCAGACACGCAGCAATGCTGATCAAAATATTCAGTGCGGCTTTAGCGAAACTGCCCTGTTCGATCAAATAGATCGTTTCCAGCGAGAAACTCGAAAACGTCGTAAAGCCGCCCATGATACCCACCAGAATTCCGGCCCGATATTCCAAGGCAAAGGCGATACGTTGCAGAATAAGGGCTTCAGCCAGCAAGCCTATTAAAAACGAGCCGATCACATTTACGGCTAACGTGCCATAAGGGAATCCTCTCCCTAGCCATTGATAAGTTCCCGTTGAAACTAAAAAGCGCAGCACCGAGCCAAGCGAGCCGCCCAATGCCACAGCGATCAATTGATTCATGTTGACTCAGGCGCTACCTGTGCCCTTATAGGCAATGAAATGATCCCGATAATAACGCAGCTCTTCAATCGATTCGATAATATCGCTTAAAGCCATGTGTGTAGCTTTCTTGCTAAAGCCGCTTCTCAATTCCGGCGCCCAACGGGCAACCAGTTCCTTCAGCGTTGACACATCCAGATTGCGGTAATGGAAGTAGGCTTCCAGTTTAGGCATATACCGATAAAGAAAACGCCGGTCCTGGCAAATACTGTTGCCGCAGATAGGTGATTTGTTTTCGGGCACCCATTCCTTGATAAACTCCAGAGTCAGCCGTTCGGCTTCGGCATCATCAATGGTTGAAGCTCTGACTCTATCAATCAAGCCCGACTGCCCGTGGTATTTCTGATTCCAGTCATCCATAGCCGTCAGCGCTGCATCGGATTGATAGACCGCCAGCACAGGCCCTTGAGCCAGGATATTCAAATCTTTATCGGTAATGACCGTGGCAATCTCAATGATTAAATCAGTATCAGGATTTAATCCGGTCATTTCCAGATCTATCCAGATGAGATTCTGTGAGTCCTGCGCCATATTATTGTTTCCATAATATTAATAAGGTTGCGGTAAATTGTAGCATTGGCTATCTTGTATGCCTAATTCTTAAACTTTTGCTTCAAACCCATGAATACTTTTACCATTATCTTCATAATCGCATTGATTATTTCCTACTCGGTTCAATTCTGGCTGTCCAAACGCCAGGCCGCTTATGTTAAAAGTCATCGCAACGCCGTGCCTGAAGCGTTCAAAAACAGCGTCTCTCTGGAGGCCCATCAAAAAGCGGCCGACTATACCATCGCAAAAGGAAAACTCGGCGATATCGACAGCATTATCGGAGTAATCGTCTTGCTGCTTCTGACGGTGGGCGGCGGCATCAATGCCGCTTTTGAATTATGGGCCTCTTTTGACTTGTCGCCGCGAATAGCCGGCATCGGAGCCATAGCCACTCTTTTTCTGGTCATGCATCTGATTGATCTCCCGACCAGCATTTATCAGACATTCGTCATTGAAGAAAAATTCGGTTTTAACAAAAGCACTCCCAAACAGTTCATCAAAGACCAGTTTCTGCAACTGGCTTTATCTGCCGCTATCGGCCTGCCTTTGCTGGCCCTGATTTTGTGGATCATGGACAGCATCGGCTCCCTTTGGTGGCTATGGACGTGGGTAGTTTTGATCAGTTTCTCATTGCTGATGAGCTGGCTTTACCCTACCGTCATCGCGCCGCTGTTCAACAAATTCACGCCCATGCAGGAAGGCGCGCTGAAAGACCGGATCCAGGGATTGCTGGCCCGCTGCGGTTTCAACAGCCAGGGCATCTTCATCATGGACGGCTCGAAGCGCTCAGGCCATGGCAACGCCTACTTTACAGGCCTTGGCAATAACAAGCGCATCGTGTTCTTTGATACGCTGGTCAATTCACTAGAAGATGAAGAACTGGAAGCCGTGCTGGCTCATGAATTGGGACATTTTAAATGCAAGCATGTCATTAAAATGCTGATCGCCACCTCGCTCATGAGCTTGATCAGCCTGGCTATTCTTGGCTGGCTGATCAATGAGCAATGGTTCTATACCGGACTCGGCGTACAACAACCGTCCAATGCCGCAGCCTTATTGTTGTTCACGCTGGTTTCGCCTGTCTTTACGTTTTTCATGCAACCGGTCATGGCGTACTTTCAACGCAAGTTTGAATTTGAAGCCGACGATTTCGCCTCGAAAAACGCTCAGGCCAGCAAAATGATCAGCGGACTGGTCAAGCTGTACGAGGAAAACGCCAGCACGTTGACGCCGGACCCGCTCTACTCGGCCTTCCACTACAGCCATCCGCCGGCGGCTATCCGTATCGCCCACCTGGAATCCAAAATGCAGAGCGCATAATGGCTGAACTGCTTGAAGGCTTGGTCCTCTCCCACTTAGGCCAGGGCATTGCCGTCGAAACCGACGGCAAAATCTACCTGTGCCAGACCCGCCGGCGGCTCGATACCGTCGCTGTCGGCGATAAGGTTTTATGGATGCAATCTGCTCCCGATCAGGGCCGTATAGAAGAAGTTCTGCCCAGGCGCTCATTACTGGCCCGTCCGTCCAGAAACGACAAAGTCCGCCCGGTGGCCGCCAATATCGACACCGTCTTCGTAGTCTTCGCCATCGAGCCTTACTGCGATTTTCTACTGATCGATCAATACCTCGCTGTCTGTGAAAACCATAATATCAACGCCGCTTTAGTGTTCAACAAGATCGATCTGGGGCAATCGGACACTATCGAACAGGAGTTGCCGGATTACCAGAAACTGGGCTACCCGTTATACCGGGTCAGCACCAGAATTCCGGGACACGAAGGTTTGGAAGAACTGAAACAGGCGTTAAAAGACCAGGTTAGCATCTTTGCGGGCCAATCAGGCGTCGGCAAATCATCTTTAACGAATACCCTGATCCCGGATAAGGAACTCAAAACCAATACCATTTCGGCAACGACCAAACACGGGCGTCACACGACCACGGCCGCGACGCTGTATCACATGGATCAGGGCGGTGATCTGATCGACAGCCCCGGCGTAGCCATTTTCGGACTGGCAGGTCTTAACGAACAGCAACTGGCTTACGGATACAGGGAGTTCCAACCGTTGATTGACAGCTGCCAGTTCAACGACTGCCGGCATGTCAATGACAAAGGCTGCGCCGTGCGGGCGGCGGCCGAAAACGGCGAAATTTCAATGAAGCGCTATCAGCGATTTTTGAAGCTTAGGGAGAAAATGCCGCCTGCATAGCCTCTTAATTATCAAGAGCCCTGAACAGATTTTTGAGCTGATCGGAGTAAAGAAAGTATGGCACAGAACACCTTTAAGCTGGGAATCCCCGGCTTTCACTACGCGGATCTCTATGACGCCACGCGCCTGAAAGACCTGCTGGACGTATTCGACACGACGGTCGAACAGCAAAACCCTGAACTGTTCAGGGCCTTTCAAGACTATCGGCTGAGCCAGGGCGAAGACCTGGAGCCGACGGAAATCTCCGATCTGCTTGTGCGCATGGGGCCTTATGTCGGCCAGTTCGTCGCCAAACTGTTCAATGTAACCGGGCAGCATCAAGCTCAAACCCTCAAAATCAAGGACGAATTCGATACGGTCTATGCCTATAAACACGAAGTCGTCGACAAGCTCGATGCCCTGTTTAAAGGCCAGGACGTCAGCCAGTGGGATATCTCCGCCGTAACAAGCCGTTTTGACCTGCTGATCGAGGCGGGATTCCCGGAAACGAACACCGATGCCGAGCACCGTGTAGCCCGTGCCGGCTCCGAACTGGCACGACTAGCCAAACATTACGCGCTGATCGCCAAAGGCCAAGACAGCGGCTACGAAAATACCGATCAGGCGGTAGAGGCGCTACGCCGGAATCTGAGCGCGCATGGGTCAGCGGCTGTCGCCTTTGCCGACATTCTGGCGCTGCAGGATGCGCCAGAATTCGTAAGCCGTCTGCTGGACATCGTTCAACGCTGGAGCTTTTCAGCGCTCCACGACGAACAAATCAGCCGGACAGTCAACGATTGGCTCAGCTTCAAAACACCCGGCAAACAGGACTTTGACGATCTCGTCGAACATGAAATCGCCGATCGCGGACTCTACAAAGCATGGGTGGGGCCCAAGCAATTACGCAAACGGCGCGACGGCTTTGCGCTGACCGATCCGCGCTTCAACGAAAGACAGGTACTGTACGAAGTCGACCATTGCATCTATTGCCACGAGCGCGACACGGATTCCTGCTCCAAAGGCATGCGCAACAAGAAGACCCATACTTATAAGACCAACCCACTGGATGTCATCATCACCGGCTGCCCGCTCGATGAAAAAATCTCCGAGATGCATGTGGTCAAGCGCCAGGGCGACAATATCGGCGCGCTGGCCATCATCATCATCGACAATCCCATGTGCCCCGGCACCGGCCATCGCATCTGCAACGACTGCATGAAGGGCTGCATCTTTCAAAAGACCGACCCTGTCAATATTCCGCAGATCGAAACCAATGTCCTGACCAACGTGCTGTTCATGCCCTACGGCTTTGAAATTTACAGCCTGCTGACGCGCTGGAACCCGCTGAACGTCAAACGCCCTTATGCCCTGCCCTATAACGGCAAAAACGCGCTGGTCGTGGGACTGGGGCCGGCCGGCTACACCATGAGCCATTACTTGCTGAATGAAGGTTTCGGCGTTGCGGCCATCGATGCCTTGAAGCTGGAGCCGTTGCCCGTCGAATTGGTCGGCGATGCCGATGCGCCGCCCGACCCGATCCGGGATTTCAGCGAACTCTACGAACAACTGGACAAACGCAGGCTGGCCGGCTTCGGCGGCGTGGCCGAATACGGCATCACGGTGCGCTGGGACAAGAACTTCCTGAAAGTCATCTATATCAACCTGCTGCGGAACCGGAACTTCCGCGCCTACGGCGGCGTTCGCTTCGGCGGCACGCTGACTATCGACGATGCCTGGAACATGGGCTTCGACCATATCAGCATCGCCACCGGCGCCGGCAAGCCGACCGTCATTAACCTGAAAAACAACCTGATCCGCGGCATCCGCAAAGCCTCCGATTTCCTGATGGCGCTGCAGCTGACCGGCGCGGCGAAAGCCTCATCGCTGGCCAACCTGCACGTGCGCCTGCCGGCCGGCGTCATCGGCGGCGGCCTGACCGCGATCGACACCTGCACCGAACTTTTGGCCTATTATCCGGTACAGGTTGAAAAAATACTGACGCGCTATGAAAAACTGGTGCAGGTGTTCGGCGAGAAAACCGTGCGCATCCGTTATGATGAGGAAGAAATCAAAATCCTTGATGAGTTTCTGGCCCATGGCGAGGAAATACGGGCCGAACGCCAGCGCGCCGAAGCGGCCGGCGAGAAACCGAACTTCCATCCGCTGCTTGAAAAATGGGGCGGCGTTACCCTGTTCTACCGCAGAGGCATCAAGGATTCCCCGGCCTATCGGCAAAATCACGAGGAAATTGCCTCAGCGCTCACTGAAGGCATTGCCCTGGCCGAAGGCATGAGCCCCATGCAGGCGCTGGCCGATGAGCATGGCCATCTGAAAGCGGTACAGTTTGAGAAAATGGTTCAGGACGATGACGGCAGCTGGGTCATCTCGGGAAACGACGTGACCGTGCCGCTGCGCAACCTTTATATCGCCGCCGGCACCTCGCCTAATACGATTTACCAAAGCGAGCATCCCGGCACTTTCGAGATGGACCGGCAGTTTTTCCAACGCTATCAGCCTGAATGGCTGGACGGCGGCCTGGAACTGGTGCCTATGGCTGACAAAGCCGCGCCGAAACTGGGCAAGCCGGCGCCGCTGACTTCCTACCGGAAAGGCGATAAATTCATCAGTTTCGGCGGCGACAACCATCCGGTCTATGCCGGCAATGTCGTCAAAGCCATGGCCAGCGCCAGAGACGGTTATCCTTACATCGTCAAGCTGTTCGAGAAAGAACTGGCCAACCTGGACCCGGCCCAGCAGCCGCAACGCGATGCAGCGCTTCAGGCCTTTTTTACGGCTCTCGATGAAGCCCTAACAGCCACCATAGTCGCCATCAACCGGCTGACGCCGAACATTATCGAAGTCGTCGTCAAGGCACCGATGCAGGCTCGGCGGTTCCGGCCGGGCCAGTTCTACCGGGTGCAGAACTATGAAGCCCTGGCGCCGGCCGTTGAAGATACGGTGCTGGCGGCTGAAGGCATCGCCCTGACCGGCGCCGAAGTCGATAAGGAAAAAGGCACGATCTCGCTGATCGCACTGGAAATGGGCGCCTCCACGCGCCTGTGCGCCAACTGGAATATCGGCGATCCGCTCATCGTCATGGGCGTTACGGGCACGCCGACGGAAATCCCGCATGGCGAAACCGTGCTGCTGCTAGGAGGGGGCCTGGGCAATGCCGTCTTGTTCTCTATCGGCAAAGCGCTGCGGGCGGCAGGTAATCGCGTCATTTATTTTGCCGGCTACAAAAACAAGCATGATGTTTTCAAAGTCGAGGATATCGAAGCGGCCTCGGACATCATCATCTGGTCCGTCGACAAAACGCCTGATGTTGAAGAACCTATCGTACCGTCACGTCCGCAGGATAAAACCTTTATCGGCAATATTCTGGAAGCCATGCTCGCCTATGCCGGCGGCAAGCTGGGCGACCAGCCCATCAGTCTGTCCGAGGTCGACCATATGGTTGTAATCGGCTCGGACCGCATGATGGCGGCCGTCAAGGAAGCCCGCTTCGGCGTACTGCAACCGTACCTGAAAGCGCACGTAGCCATCGGCTCCATCAACTCGCCGATGCAATGCATGATGAAAGGCGTTTGCGCGCAATGCCTGTGCAAGCACACGGATCCGACAACAGGCGAAGAATACTTCGTCTATTCCTGCTATAACCAGGATCAGGAACTGGACCGTGTGGACTTTACGCATCTGCATGAACGGCTGCGGCAAAATTCGGTACAGGAGAAGTTGACCAATCTTTGGCTGGACTATCTGCTGGAAAAACAAAAAGAAGCGGATCGGCCATAAACTCTATGCCATGCCGGTGTGCCTATAATTGCACCGGCATGGCCTTGAAATTGCGATTACATTCTTACCGCAGTTAAAGCCGCCTCGGCGCGATCGCCGATATGGCTCTTTTCAAAGTCGCCCCGCAAAATCTTCAAGGCGTATTTCTCCCGGTCGATTTCCTTGCGAGTGCGAACGCCCAACCGGCGCAAAATCGGGACTGGAGGGCACCAGCCCTGGACGGCATGCTGAAATAAAAACGGCAACACAATAGTGGGAAGCCAGAACCAGCGCCTGTCGTATTTTCTGCCGAGGAAAAGGCCGGTAAAAGCTAAAGCTGAAGCATTGGTTTCCAGCACGCGTTCTATATCCCATTCGCGGTCAAGCTCCCATATGCGGCGCGTAATGTCTTCTCTGCTTCGAGCCACATACCGACGAACCCTAGCCTCGATCTCTCGGTCTATGTGACGATTAATGGTTGGTAAGGTATGGGATCGCACCCTGTCTGAAGTATCAACGGAGTCTTTCATCGCTAACCTCCTTTATGGAGCATTTGAACCGGAATATTGGCCGTAAAATCAGGCAGTGTCGGTGCGGAAACGCACACTTGGACATTCGCCAATACATGAGAGCAATTATCTCGCCTTTATGTCGGATCAGGCGCGGGAATATAGAATAAAGACTTTAACGATCTTCACATCATTGCAGCAACGCTCAGGAAGCATCCATTTTATAGCCGAACCCACGCACGGTCTTGAGAAGCTTCAGCTCATAGTCATCATCGATTTTGCGCCGCAACTGGCGAATGTACACATCCACCACATTGGTCAACGGATCGGCGCTGTAGCCCCATACCTGTTCCAGAATGCGGGTTCGGCTCAGCATCTTGCCCGGCATGCGCATGAAACATTCGAGCAGGGCAAATTCCTTGGGCGTCAGATCAATTAAAGCATCGCCGCGCCTGACTTCATGGGTTTCAATATTCAGGACCAGATCGGCTATGTGCAATTCCTTGCTTTCCGGCTTGACCTCGACGCCGCGGCGGCGCATCAGTACTTCGATGCGCGCCAGCAGTTCCTCAAATGCGAAAGGCTTGGTCATATAGTCATCGGCGCCGGAGCGCAGACCGGCCACCTTGTCCTGCACCGTATCCCTGGCCGTCAGCATCAGAATCGGCGTGTCGACGCCATTGCCGCGCAGGCGCTCGCAAATTTCCAGGCCGTTAAGATCGGGCAGGCCCCGGTCCAGGATGATGACCTGAAATTGCCCCTCGGTGCCCAGCGGAATGGCCTCCTTCCCGCTGCGGGCCACTTCAACGGAAAAGCCTTCGGCCTTCAGCCCTCGCCGGACAAAATCGGCAATACGCTCATCGTCTTCCACCAGCAGCACACGCATGTAGCCGGCGCCTGACGGGCTATCGGGTTTAAAGTATTTTTCGTTCATGCAACAGTGTCCTGTTCTGCCGAAATCAGCGGCAGCGTTATCGTGAATTTCGAGCCTGAATTTTCGGCGCTGGTTACGGTAATCCGTCCGCCGTGCGCCTTAACGATCGACTTGGCCATGGGCAGGCCCAGGCCGGTGCCGTCTGCCCGCATATGAAGCGCGTTTTTGCTGCGGAAGTTGCGGTCGAAAATACGCTCCAGATCCTGTGACGGTATGCCGATGCCCTGATCGCTGAGGCTGAGGCATGCCTCATCGCCGTCCGTGAATAATTCGACCGCGATGTGCCCTCCCGGATTGGAATACCGGCAGGCATTGTCGCCCAGAATGAACAGCACCTGCCGAAGCCGCTGTTTGTCGCAGTGCACCCACACCGGTTCGGCCGGCGCATCCAGAGAAACTGAAATCGAGTTTTCCTGGGCCATGACCTGGAAATCCTCGACAGTGCTGGCCACCAGTTCAGCCAGGTCCAGCCTGTCCCATTCAAATTGCATATTGGCGGATTCGGCGCGGGCAAGAAACAACAGATCGTTGACGTATTTGCCCAATTGCATGGACAGTTCGAGGATGCGCTGCAAAGCGTCCTTATACTCCTCGGTATCCAGTTCGTCTTCCATCAGCGTCACTTCCGCCTCGCCGCGAATGACGGTAATCGGCGTGCGCAGTTCATGGCTGATATCGGCCAAAAACTCGCACCGCTGAACATCCATGCGCTTCAATTCTTCATTCAATTGATGAAGTTCGAAGGTACGCTCCGCCACCTTTCTCTCCAGCACGGCGCGCCCCTCCTGCAGCTTTTCCTGCTGAACCTCCAGCTTCTGGGCCATTTCATTGAAGTGGGCGGCCAGATAGCCGAATTCGTCACGCGTATCGAGGGCAATGCGATGAAACAAATTGCCGGAGGCTATTTCATCGGTGCCTTTCATCAAGGCTTCGATAGGCTTTCTAACTCCGCGAAAGAGCAGCACGCCGGACATGAGGCTGAACAGCGCCGCGCTCGCTGAAGCCAGAATGGCGATCCAGCGCGACTGGGCAACCAACCCTTCCAGTTCTTCCCTGGCTTGTCCAGCCTTTTCCCGCTCGGCGTTGATGGCGGCATCGATCAAAGGCTGGAATTTTCCGTCGATTTCCTCTTCGGAAAATTTCGACAGCGCCAGTACCGCCATATCGCGCTTGCCTTGCTGGCGCAGTTTTTCAACTTCATCGAACCGATATTCGCTGGCTTCCAGGAAAGCGGTGAAACGGGCAACCCTTTCCAGCTCACCCGGTTTGTCCTGCCAATCCTCAGAATTCTCCGCAGTCTGGGGGTTTATCGCCGTGTTCCTGAGCACCTCCATCGCCTCGTAGAGATGCTGTTTGGATGACTCCACGCCGGCGCCTGCCACTGGCGTATCCGCCACCAGCCGGTCCATGCGCTGCTTGAAGTGGCGATAGGCTTTCTGGGACAGTTGCTCGTAATGATCGAAAGTCTCGTACGCGGCCTGGCTGCGCTGGAAATACAATTCAACCCGGTCGGAACCCCAATGGAGCACAAGCCCCAGAAACAGGACAAAACCAAACGAGACGGCGATAACTGCCGCCAATCGAAAGCGAAACATACTGACTAATTTTCGTCGGCGCTCTCGCTCTCGTCCATTTGCTTTTCCATGGACCTGATGGCTTCCAGCTTTTCCCGCAACAGCCGGTTTTCATCTTTCCTTGATCCTTTTGAATCATTCGGTTCATACACGGTTTGGGCTTTTTTCGGTCTGCTGTCCACCGATACGGACGACCTTCTCGATCCACTGTTCATGCGTTTTAAGGCTTCCGTATTAATGGAAACAAATCTCTGCAGACGCGAGTCGGTCAGGGGAACCGTCTCCACCCCTCTCAACACTTTAGAAATCGAACCGCAGGAATCGGAAAGCAGGCGGCCCACCATAAGGTGCAGCTGAACGCCGGGATCGCGCGATCCTTTCTGGCGTCTCACTAATGTCCGGCACACGTCGGCGCGCGATGAGGCCGACATGTGGGCCATGTTGTCGCCGAAAGTAAGCAGTTCTTCATAATCGGAACGGGCATAGGGATCGCTGTAATTGTTTGAAAACCCGCCTCCGAAACCGGAATTGAACTGGGCGCATCCCGTCATCAGCAAGACTGACGCCAGGCATATAAATCGTATAGGTTGTAACAGCATAGTTTTCTCAGGCCTCTCCGGTTAACGGTATTTGAACCCGGATGCGGGCCCCCTGTTGATCTTCTCTTGCGTCAATGATATCGACCTTGCCCTGGTGGTTGGCGACATATTCCTTGACCATAGCCAGCCCGAGTCCGGGGCCTTGGGCGTAGTCGCCGTTTTGAGCAGCCTTGCCGCGATAAAAGGGTTCGAAGACATGCGGACGTTCATCAGGATCGATGCCGGGCCCTTCATCTTCGATTTCCAATTCCATTTGCGTGCCCGCATCGCGCAGCATGATGCGTATTTCGCCGTCTATAGGCGAATATTTCAAGGCATTGTCAAGCAGTTGTTCGATAATGCCCCGCAATTGCTCATGGACGCCGGAAATCTCGACCGGCCTGACCAGCTTCTTCAGCGCGATGGCTTTTTCCTGCAGCAGAGGTTGAAAATCCTCGATGACGGATTCCAGCAAGTTTTTCATATTGACGGTATTCTTGAGCTTCATTTCCGGCATCGAGTTGATCTGGCTGTAGCGGACCAGTTCCTCGGACACGGTTTTCAGCTTTTCGCTGTTGGCGCACAGCGCCAGCGCGATCTCCTGCCGCGCCCTGTCCGATTCGCCATCCGCCTCGTCGGCAAGCCGTTGCGCGCCCTCGCGGATGCTCTCCAGCGGCGCCTCGATCTCGCGGGCGACGTTGTGCATGAACTGTTGCTTTGAAACCTCCAGTTCCATCAAATGCGTGCGCAGCCATTCGAGGCGATTGCCGAGATAGCGCAAATCCGAAGGGCCTGTCACCAGGATGGGTTCTGCGAGATTTCCGGACCCCAGGCGGCGAATGGAGGCATCGAGCTGCCGCATCGAACGCGAGAGCACGACCAGCAGCATCACGATGAAGACAACTGAAATCAGCAGCAAGACAGCCCCTTTGACCAAGAGAGCCTGTTCAAGGGATTCGGACTGCTGGCGCAATTCATTGAATTCATGATCGACATGTTTTTCGAATTCGCGCGAAAGGGTATTGGAGGCTTCGCGCAAGCCCTGGAAAGCCTCGTCGATCGGCAATTCGGGATTATTCTCATCCGCCGCGCCCATGATCTGTTGATAAATCAGATTTTCCTTTTCCGACAGTTCGTTGACCAGCAGGGCGATTTTGTTATCCACATGCAGTTTCAGCAATTCATTCAGGCCCTGCTTGAACGATGCCCGCGCATTTTCATACGATTGCTGCTCATAAGGCTGGCGCAGAGACGGGTCCGACAGCAGAACGAACAGTCTGGCTTTGCGCTCGATGTCGGAAGCTTTCTGCAGAACCTGACGGATGGTCTTGGTCTGCTCGAAGACCTGGAAATTGATGGTCCGGCCCAATGTCGCCGTGTCGCGCATGGCGTAAGCCGCATACATCACATCCAGGAAAAGAGGAATGACCGCAACGACAAAACCCAGAACGATCAGGGATTTTAACGACAGGATGTTTCTGAATTTCATCCGCGCACAAACCGATGCAAACCCGCTCCATAGGATGGAGAAATCCGGTTTTTTGAAGTTTTTTTGAATAAAAGAGGAACTGAAATCTTTCATTGATTGTTGTGTTGGATCGTCAAAAGTAACCTTGCTTTCCGATAATCCATTTGAGATACCAGAGCGGCACGAAAGCCTGTTCCCGGCATTGAAAATCCAAGTATTCTATACAACCCTGATTCGGATAGGGTCACTATGATACATTTATTTACCAGGCTCCGTGAAATTTTAAGCTCATCTTAGGATTTAACCTTTAATATTGGCTTAATCGATCAAGATTAATTTTTGCTTCATTTGTGCCGCATCAAGCCTTACCCGCCAAAAAACATTTAACCTCATGAATTCATTGAAAATATTCCCTCTTATAATACAGGCAATGCTGGTTGTGTCGGCCGGGTTATCCAATGCCGGCGCCGCCGGGCTCGCGGGATTATCGATAACGGGCACGGCCGAGAACCCTGCGCTTCTGCTTGATCTGGGCAGCGAGCCGGCCGGCGCCGACAACAAGGCCGTGCAGGTCTACAGAGGCGAGGTTTCCGGTCATGAGGGCGACGCTTCGATTCAAACGGACAAAGATGAAATCACCTCGCTGCACCCCGGCTTCGGCACATGGCAGGTCAACTTCCGCTTCAAGATAAAACCCGGCGCACCTGCCAAGCCCTATACTTTCTGGGCGCGCTGGCGGCAGGGCGGCGAACCCGATGTCTGCGTACAGTCTTTTGAAGTCTGGGCCGGGCCGAACCAGTCCAGACTGGAACAGCGCGCCGTACTGTCCATGAAGCCCAAGGGTTGGGACTATGCCTGGATAGCCGCGGAGTCGCCCATAACTCTCAAGGCGGATGATGCCGTCATCGAGGTGCGGGATAATGGCGCCGGGCATGACGCCAAGGTCTTCGACGCCTTCCTGCTCTCGCCTCCCCTGCCCGCAAGCGGCACAGCGGACAGGCCGCTGGTGCTTCTGGATTTAGGCAAGACGCCAAGCGCATCGGCGGAAAAAGACCCTGCAGTGCAAGTCCAGCTCGGCACTGCCACGCCCGGCCCCGGCGCCGGATCGCTGCTGACTGAAAAGGACGAGGTTCAGATATTCCATCAGGGCTTCGGCGACTGGGGTGCCAATTTTCGCTTTGAACTCAATCCGGCGATCACGCCCGGACAGTATCAAGTTTTCGCCCGTTACAAAAGCGGCGGGGAAGTCTCCCAGGTGACCCAGAATTTCACAGTCAAGGCCGGTGCAAAACAGGAAGAATTGGCTGCACGCGGCAGCTTCGATCTGACTAACACCTCGCCCTGGGAATACCAGTGGCTGCAATCGCCGTCGACTGTTACCGTATTGCCCGGCGACCGCTGGCTGGAAATCAACAATGCCGGCAAGGCGGATGGCGCCAAAGTCTTCGACGCTTTCCTGCTCAAGCTGGAAGCGCCGCTTGGGGACTGGATGAACCCTGAGCAGGCCCAGGCCAGAAACCGCTTTCTGGCGCTGACCAAAACAGCGTCTGCTGCCAAACAGCATCTCTATGTGCTCGACGGCAAAGGCGAAAAAGATGAGATCCTGTTTCGCGGCCTGGCTGCCGATGCTGCACGGCCTAATTATGAAAAATTCTCAGTTTCTTATCTGGTCGGACCGGAAGCCGAATCCCTGGCCCAAAATTTGAACCTGCCGGCACTGCCAGCGGCAGTAATGACCGATGATCATTACACTATTCTGGGCGTTCTGGCGCAGCCCCAAAGCGAAGCAGAAGCCGCGAAATTCCTTGCCGACCCGGTTAAAGCCGGCACGATGCCCAAGCCTGCTGTAGCCAGCAAGGCTGAACCCAAGCCGCTTCATGGCGGTCTACCCGAAGCGTGGCTGGTCGGCGGCCTGCAGGATGGCCTGGCAGGCGTTTCGGTATACGGGCTGGATAGTGAGGCCGTCCTGCGCCCTAATCCCGATCAGCCTTACCTGAGCCTGCAAATGATGGGCGGGGAAATGCGGACATGGCAGGCTGCCGCCACGGAATCCGACGGCACCGCGATCATCGAGCCCAGCACCCGGCATTCCTACGGCTGGTCGCGAGGCAGCGGCTATGCGCAGCTCTATCTGCATGTCGATCAGGCCATGCAGGCCCTGCTGCATCTGAAACAATCCGGCATCCGGACCGCGGGCTGGCTGGATGGGCAACCTGTCAAACTAACCAACGACTCTAACCCTCCGTCCGGTTTCTCGTCAGTCGGCGAAACGGTAAAAAACCTGCTCAAAGGCTTGACCACGGAAGGACTAGTGGCGACCGCTTTATCCGAGCGCCCCGAAGCGCCGCAGGTCGCAATACTGAACCTTTCGCCGGGCTGGCACAGTCTGCTGGTCAAACTGGTGATGCAGCACGACCAGGGCCAGCGTTTCTCCTTTACCGGCAAATTTACCGATTCGTCCGGCCGACCGCTGAATTCGATCAAAACGCAGCTGACCGATCCCGCCGTCGATCCCGCACTAAACAGCGTGGCTACCAAACTGCGCCCGCTGATCTCCGTAGATGCTCCTGCCAATCTGCCTCATCCGGGCGACCCGCTCAAACTGCGCGTGGATATGCGCTGGCATCCTATCCTGGAGGAACCCAAACTGCAGGCGCCGCTGCCGCGGTTTCAGGCCAAGCTGCGCCTGCGCCTGGTCGATTACAGCGGCAGCGAAATCGCGACGAAAGACATAGCGGGGCTGTTCCCCGGCAAAGCCGAAGTCGATTTCGGCAAAGCGCCGGAAACCGGCTATTACGCAGTTTACCCTGTCCTGTATACGCCCGAAGGTCGGTTGATCATGGCCTATCCCGCCGACGGCTTTACGGTCGTGGGCGGAAATGCCGGGCAAAAGCAGCGATTGGACAGCAAAAAGCTGTGGAACAACGACTATTACGCCCTGGCCGACGGCGATAAGAGCTTTGGGCAGGCAGACGGTTATTTCAATTGGCTGGAGCGGATGGGCATCTATAAAAGCTATGGCACTTACCCGGGCTTCGATCCTCAGTACCGCGCCAAGTGGGAGCAGGCCAAGAAACGCGGTCTGGTGCTGTTCGCCGATTCCTCGGGCGACAGTTCCTGGCTCAACGACAATACCAAAGACGGCCAGAAATTCATCAGCGCCGCAGCGCCGTTTACGCGATTTTTCAAAGCGACCAACGAGATCGACATCCGCCCGGAAGCTGAATGGCAGAAACTGCGCAATCCCGAGCACTGGGTGCAGCGGGCCAAATGGGAATACGAACAGGTGCACAAGGCGCGCAGTGACGCCCATTACGTCGGCGGCAGCCTGGTCCGGCCGGGCGATATGAACGGCAACGGCTCGGGCCAGTGGTTCAAAGACGTACTGAAGCTCGGCCTAGATCATTATCAGGATGCCTGGGACGTGCACGCCTATCCGCAAAAACCGCCCCGTTTCGGCGGCCCTATCGGCAATGGCGACAGCGAAGATGAGCGGGGCGTGCTGGCCGCTTACGCCAGCCTGGGCAAGAAAAACAGCCTGCCGTTCTGGCTGGGCGAGACCGGCGCCAAGGCGATGCACGGTTTCACGGGACGGCGCTGGCAGGCGGAACAGGCCGCGAAAATAATTGCCTGGGTCAACAGCCGCAGCGACTACCTGGGGCTGGCGTTCTGCATAGCGCATGAATACGACCTGGCTTACGGCCGGCTCTGGGACTATTCCATGGGACACAAGCCAGGGGAAGCGGCCTTGTATACTGCGAGCGCCCTGATAGACGGCCTGCCCTATAAGGCTTTCGATACTCAAGACGCCAACCTTCAGGCGGCCTACTTCGGCCCGACCTTGATGATCTGGCGAACGGATGAGGCGACCGGCAATTGGCCGATGCGGCTGGATTCGGGCAAATCCTGGGTGCTCGTCGACGTGGTAGGCCATGTCCAGGCGCTTCAGGTCGATGCGTCCGGAAACGCAGGCATTCCCGTTTCCGCCAGCCCGGTCTATGTGCTGACCCGAGCCGATTATGAACGGCTGACCGAAAATTGACATTGACAGGACTTACTCACACCTGTGGAGGCGACTTCGCCTAGAGCTCCTACTGTTGGCAGTCGCCTTTTATCTGAATGGGCGGCTAAAGTCGCTCCCACAGGTTTAAAAAACCCAGCGGGACGAGGTTTGCAACCTCGTCCCCAACATTTCCATGATGTTCGGACCAAATGGCGCATTTGACCAACGCCAAACATCCCTGACGGGGCAACATGCCCCGCCAGGCTATTAATATCCGGGTTAGCGCGGCGGCCCAGCCCCCTCCTCCCTCTTCCTCATCCAAAATTAATAAAATCTTCATCTAATCTTAATCAAACTCTTCGGTTGTCTCTCATCTTGCCTCTGTAATCTTTACGCTAAATCAATGCGGTCGGCTTATGCCGCCAGTCTCAAGTTGACCTTCGGGACACGCGGTTGCTGCCGATCATTATCAAGCATATAAAAAACAGAGGTTTAGCGAATATGCCACCCAGTGTTGGAAATATCTTCAACGGACTCTTCAAGCAATATGGACATACGGCGATCTTATTGCTGAGGTTTATCGACATTGCCATGCTGTTTTGCGCCGCCTGGACTGCCTACTATTTATGGCACGGACAGCTCGTCATCGATACCTATCACCGCATAGTCATCGCGCTTGGCATTTTGGGAGCCATCATTTTTTTCGAAATCGGACAGGTTTACCGGCCCTGGCACAATGACGTGATGCGCGGCGAAGTCGCCCGCATCGTCAGAGCCTGGTTCTCTGCCCTGGCAACTGTTATTTCCATTGTCGCCTTGGTTCGTCTGCAATTCTGGTTCGGTTCCAGTTATCGCTGGATCGCCACCTGGGGCGGACTGGGACTGGCATACGTCCTGGTTGCCCGCAGCCTGTTTTCCCGTCTGTTGCGCTGGATGCGCGCGCATGTTCTGTCGCAGGGCCGGGTCGTCATGGTCGGCTTGAACCAGATGGCGGTTGCGTCCAGCCGCCAGTTGAATCAATCCCCCTGGGCGGGCCTGCAGGTCATCGGTTATATAGACGATCAATCCGGCGCTCAAATTGCGGCGGACGAGTCCTTGCCCTGCCTTGGTGAACTGAATGATCTGGCTGACATCGTCACGCGGGAGGGCGTCGATGAAGTGTGGGTCTCATTCCCGCTGGAAGGCGTATCGCAAGCGGAACGTGTGCAACATGAACTGCGCCATCTGCCGGTCAGCATCCGTCTGGTCATCGATTGCTTCGCTTTCAAACAAAGCAAATTCCTGAGCCTGAACACGGTGGCCGGCATCCCGACGCTGGATGTATCGGTCTCGCCCCTGCATGGCGTCAACCGCTATATCAAGGAACTGGAAGACCGCCTGTGCGCATTCATCATCCTGGCACTGATCAGCCCGTTGATGCTGCTGCTCGCCATGGGCGTCAAAATGAGTTCGCCGGGACCGGTGTTTTACCGTCAGGTACGGGTCGGCTGGAACAACCGCAAGTTCACCATTTTAAAATTCCGTTCCATGCCGGTAAATGCTGAAGCCAAAACCGGCGCGGTCTGGGCTAAGGCCGGCGAAAACCGGGCCACCAAATTCGGCAGCTTCCTGCGCAAAACTAGCCTGGACGAATTGCCGCAGCTGATCAATGTGCTGAGAGGCGACATGTCGCTGGTGGGCCCGCGCCCTGAACGCCCCGACTTCGTGGAAGTGTTCAAGGACCAGGTGCCGAACTACATGAAAAAGCACATGGTCAAGGCGGGCATGACCGGCTGGGCGCAGGTGAACGGCTGGCGCGGCGATACCGACCTGAACCGCCGCATTGAACACGATTTGTATTACATCCAGAACTGGTCGATCTGGTTCGACCTGGAAATTGCGCTGCGCACGATTGTGTCCGGCTTCATCAACAAAAATGCCTATTAAGGAAACCTACGTCCATGTTTAGATCCCTCTTTAGATCAACTGCTCTGTTACCCGTCTTGATGTTGCAGGCGTGTTCCCTGACGCCGGGCATGGAAATGGAGACCAACAGCCCGCTGTCGCATATCGAAGTGCCGACCATGAAAAACGGCAAGTTGGTCAAGGAAAAAGCGCCGATCATTCCGATTACCGCGGATCTGATCATCGAGAAAGAAAACCTGAAGCAGCAAGCGTCCATGAACAGTCTGCCGACCGACAGCACGCCGGTAACGCCTTACAAGATCGGTCCGCACGACCGGCTGCAAATCACCGTATGGGACCATCCGGAGCTGAACGATCCAGGTAGTGAGAAAATCGACCCTACGCTGGCCGGCAAGACGGTTCAGGACGACGGCACGCTCTATTATCCTTATGTGGGCAATATTCCCGTGGCCGGAAAAACCGTCGACGAAGTGCGCGAGTCATTGACGCAAGGACTTTCCAGATACTTCAAGAAAGTCAAACTCGATGTCCGGGTCTTGTCTTTCCAAAGCCATCGGGCTGCCGTCGTCGGCCAGGTCAAAACGCCCGGCGTCCAGTCCATGAACGAGACGCCAATGACCATTGCGGAAGCCATCAGCCGCGCCGGCGGCGTGACCGAGGAAGCCGATACGGCCAACGTAACGCTGGCTCGCGGCGGCAAGCTCTATAAGATCGACGTCATGAAACTGTACGAAAAAGGCGGCATGGACCAAAACCTGATGCTCAAAGACGGCGACGTGCTGAACATCCCCGACCTTAGGGACAACAAAGTGTTCGTCATGGGCGAAGTCGGCCGGCAGCAGGCCCTGCAAATCGGAAGCGGCCAACGGATGACGCTGGCCCAGGCGATTGCGGAAGCTTACGGCGTTGATTTCAACTCGTCCCGTCCGGAAGAGATTTACGTGATCCGCACCAGTGAAATGAAGCCGGAAATCTTCCAATTGAACGGGGAGTCGCCTGACTCCATGATTCTTGCGGACCAGTTTGCCCTGCAGCCGCATGATACCGTTTTCGTAGGCACGGCGGGCGTTACCCAGTGGTCACGCGTACTGAACCAGATCCTGCCGTCATCTTTCACTTCGGTCATGTCGCGCGCCGCCTTCATGGGCATGTAATGGCATCCGCAGGAAAAAGTTTGTTTTCACACGATCAGGAAAAAAACGATTATGTATTTACAGAATGAAGTTAACTCAATTCCGCCGCTGAATCCGCAACCGCTCCCGCGGATTGAAGAACGTAGCGTAAGTATTCGAGATTATATCGATCTGTTGATTGAAGGCAGAAAGACCATTCTGTTGGCTACACTGGCAGCATTGCTGATAGCGACGGTCTATCTGGTGCTGGCGCCGCGCACTTACAAGGCGGACGCGATGCTGCGGATCGACAAGAACAAGGCGCTGCTGGCGGCGCCGCTGCACAGCGACAAGAACCAGGCGCCGGCCGAAGCCGACGGTCCCAATGCGCAGCGTGAAGTGGAAATCCTGCGTTCCCGTTCGGTGCTGGGCAAGGTGGTGGAAAATCTCAACCTGACCGTGCAAGCCTCTCCGCGCTATTTTCCTGTCATCGGTGAGACACTGGCTCGCAAGCATGACGCTCATGACGGCCTGGCCAGCCCCTGGCTGGGATTTAGCCGCTGGGCCTGGGGCGGCGAAAAGCTGAAGGTCGATACTTTCGATGTGCCTGACCGCTATCTGGGCAAGGAATTCACCCTGATCGCGCTGGAAGGCGGCCGTTTCCAGTTGCTGGGCCCGAAAGATGAGCCGCTGGCCGAAGGCTCGGCCGGCGAGTCCGTCAGCGGCGACATCGGCGAAAGCGCGCCTGTGGTCATCCAGATCTCTGAGCTCGAAGCGAACCCCGGCACGCATTTCAATTTGGTCAGGAAAACTTCATTAGAGGCCATCGAAACGCTGCAAAAGGCTTTCGCCGTCAAGGAAGTCTCCAAGGACACGGATATTCTCAGCGTCGAGCTGAAAGGCAAGGACCCCGAGCAACTGGCTAAGTCGGTCAACGACATCGCCACGATTTATGTCAACGCGACCGTCAATTGGGAATCAGCGGAAGCCGGACAGAAACTGGCGTTTCTGGAAAGCCAATTGCCTATCGTCAAGGAACGGCTGGAAAAGGCAGAGCAAAGCCTGAGCGCCTATCGGCAGAAGCACGGCGCAGTCGACATCTCCGCCGAGGCTGAAATTCTGCTGAAACAGGCTTCGGACTTGGAAACCCTGGGCATCCAGCTCAGACAGAAGCACGACGAGCAAAGCCAGCGTCTGGAATCCGAGCATCCGGATATGATTGCCACCAACACCCAGATCAAGCACGTCAATGGCAAGCTGGCTGCGCTGAACAAGCGCATCAAGGATCTGCCGCGCACGCAGCAGAGCGTGGTCAGCCTGTCCCGCGATGTACAGGTCAACACCGAGCTTTATACCTCGCTGCTGAACAGCGCGCAGGAGCAACGCATCGCCGCGGCCGGCTCCTTAGGCAACTCGCGCATCGTCGATTATGCGGTCACGCCGGAAAAGCCTTACTGGCCCAGACCCGGCCTGCTGCTGGCCATCGCCGGCCTGCTGGGCCTGACTGGCGGTTCGGCGACGATATTTCTGAGATATTCCCTGCAGCGCCATGACAATTATCCGGCCCTGCTGGAATATCAGGTGGGCCTGCCGCTGTACGCAGCCATCCCGCACAGCAAGAAGCAGCAACGGCTGGCGCGCCTGATCGATCAGGGCAAGGCGCGCGAGCCCGGCATTCTGGCCAGCCAGGACCCTCAGGACATTTCCGTCGAATCGCTGCGCGGCCTGCGCACCACGCTGGAAGCGACCCTGGCCAACAGCGAAAGCAAAGTCATCATGGTCAGCAGCCCGGCGCCCGGCATGGGCAAGTCTTTCGTCAGCACCAACCTGTCGGCGCTGCTGGCCAGCATCAAGAAGCGCGTATTGGTCATCGACGCCGACATGCGCAACGGCAAACTGCACAGCGCGTTTTCCGTCGACCGTCAGCCCGGCCTTTCCGACCTGTTGGCCGGCAGGGCCACGCTGGGCGAAGTCATCATCAGCCTGCCCGAAGTCGGCGTGGACTTCATACCAAAAGGCAACACGGTCCTGAATCCGGCGGAATTGCTGGTGATCGGCAATCTGGAAGAGATCATCGAACAGTTGAAGAGCTTTTACAACCATATCGTGATCGATTCACCGCCGATTCTGGGCGCCACAGACCCGGCCATTCTGGGCAAGCACGCCGACGCCACCTTCCTGGTCGTCAAGGAAGGCCGCTATACGGCGCAAGAGCTGGAAGTCAGCTTCAAGCGCTTCCAACAAGTCGGCATCAAACCGAACGGCTTTATCATCAACAACATGAAGGAAGGCTCATCGTATTCGCCTTATTATGGCTACGCCTACAGCACCCAAATCGATGAGAACCAAAAGAGCTTGTCTGAAAAAATCCCCGGCTATCAGGCGGTCGAGGAGTGGTTCAGAAGAAACCAGGAGCCGGAAACCGAAGTGCTTCCGCCTTTGGCGATGGATGATGAACTGCCTTTAGTAATGGATGAGGAACGGACTTAAGCGATGAATCTGCGCCTGGAGAAAGATCTGCCGATGCTGCTGTTTGCGTTGGTCTGCGCATCGACCGTGGCGGCTCTGCCCCAGATGGAGTCGAACTGGAACGGCGTGAAAGAGGTTTACGGCGAGCAGGATTTCGGTTTGCGCATACTGCGTGAAGTCATGCTGCTGGTGCTCATCGTCTATGGATTTCTTGAGACGCGCCTGCGGCAAGGCATCTTGATCGCGCCCGTGTTTGCCTTTCTTACCGTAATAGCCACTTATGTACTGGGTGAAATCGTCTATGCGCTTTCTCTGGACCTGCCTTTGGTCGTGCCGATGGCGGGGCTGCGTATTTTCGAATATCTGCCCGTGGCGTTGATCGGTTTTGCGACCAGCCGTTTGGGCGCAGGCGAATATGTCCTTTATAAATTCGCGCATTATCTGCGTTATTACATTGCACTCCAGACCGTATTGGCGATCACCCAGGCCTTGTGGGCGCCGCCGATACTGGGCGTGTCGCTGCTGGGCGGCGGACGGCCTTTCGGCACCTTCGTCAGCCCCAACCTGTTCGGTGCCGCCATGGCGACCTGCTCGTTGCTGTTCGCCCTGGTGCCGGGCATGCGCAAGTGGATGGCGGTGAGCATCTTTCTGGCGCTGCTGAGCGGTTCGCGTACGGCGCTGATCAGCTCCTTGCTGGTGGTGTTCTTCCAGATTTATGCGGCGCTGCGTCCGCGCGACCGTTGGGCGCTGGTCATGCCGGCGCCGCTGCTGGCTGTCGGCGCCTTAGTCCTGGCCTCCAGCCCCTTGCTTTCCGGCCGCGACGACGCGGACCCGACCCAGGACGGCCGTCTGGACTTGTGGCAGCGGATCTTTTCCAATTATATTGATGGGCCTGAGGATGTTCTGTTCGGCTGGGGTCTGGGGCTCAGCTCCAATACCATCAACGTCCTCTATGGCGCCGAATATTTCCCTGGCCAGTTCGATTCCGACAGTCTGTATTTATTCCTGCTGAATGGCTATGGCGTGATCGGCCTGTTGGCCTATGTCGGCTTTTTATGGATGACGACAAAGGTATCCGTCCATTCCAATAAGGGATTGGTCATCATGTTTATTCTGGTGGCGGGACTGACTTTCAATATGTGGGAGTATTTTCCGCAAAATGCGATGCTGATGTACCTGTGGGGAACCGTATTAGGAACCGGACTTCCCAATGCGATCCCGTTGAAATCCGGCCCGGTAGCTTCGGAATCCTATTATCAGCGTCCCAACTGACAGCAAGCCTTTAAAAGACACTATGGGACTATTGAAAGAAAGACGATTATTCGGCGATGCGTTCTGGGCGCTGTTCGGACAACTGGCATCGGCTCTGGCCTTGCTGGCAGGCACGCGCATTCTGACCGAACTGGTCGCGCCGGAGACCTATGGACAGGTCGCCTTGCTGAACGGCTTTGTCGCACTGGGCGTGAGTCTTTTTTCCTATCCTTTCATCTGTGCCGGCATGCGGATATTGCCGGAGTGCCAGAACAGGCAGGAGCGCGCCGACCTGCATGGCGTCGTGGCCAGCCTGACTGGAAGCTCTACGATGCTGGCGATTGTTTTTCTGGTATCGGGCGGCGCCGTCTACGGCTATCTGACCCATAATGACAGCTGGCTGTACGCGCTGGCAGGCATCCTGTTGGCGGTGACAGTGCGCCGGGAACTAGGCATTCAGTTGCTGATCGGCGAGCGCAAGCAGCGGGGCGCGAGCCTGTGGCAGACCACCGATAGCATCCTGCGGCCGGTGATCTCGATCTCGCTGGTCTGGTATCTGGGCCGGCAGGCCGAATGGATCTTGCTGGGCTACATCCTGGCCAGCCTGGTCTCCAATACGGTCTGGTCGCTGATCCACCGCGTGAAAGCTGAGGACAAACAGCGCCGGCCGGTCAGGTCCCGCAATTTCAGGCGGGATGTGCTGGCTTATGCCCTGCCCTTGATTCCAATGGAGTTGATTTTCTGGCTCAACGGCCTGGGCGATCGTTATGTCATCGGCTACATGATGACGGCCGCGGACGTGGGTTTGTATGCGGCGACCTACCTGATCATCAACGAGGCGTTCAACCGCAGCGCGATGGTGCTGCTGCGCACTTTTCAGCCGGCCTACTTTCAAAAATGTTCGCAGAACCACATAAAGGAAGGCTGTAGGCTGTTGTGGCTGTGGATAGGCTGCGTGATTGCCATGGGCATTATCGGCGTGACGCTGTTGCTGTTGACCAAGGATTGGGTGGCGACTTTGCTGTTGGCAAAATCGTATCATTCAGCGGTTGCGCTAATGCCGGCCATTGCGGTCGGTTCTGCCTTGCATGCCTTGGGAACTGTCGTGGGCCAGCCGCTGCTGGCCAATAAAAAAACCCGGCTGTTTTTGCTTGGCCGCGTCTGCGGCGCTGTGGCGGCGGTCATCAGCATTCCGTTGATGGTGAAACACTACGGCCTGATGGGCGCGGCCATGGCCAATCCTATCTATTACGGCGTCGAGACGTTGGTTCTGGCGCTCCTGGCCAAGCCGTGGCGAATCATCAGCTTGCAGCACAATGACGATATCGAGGCGGCAGGCTGCAATACCGCAGCCTGAAGCGTTCGTAATGATCGGCTAATGATTGAGAGATAAAATTGCTGAACCCTATTTTTAACCAACAGGCCCGTTAAAGGAAAAATAAACATTATGGCGTATGCACCGGCAACATCAGAAATCTATGGCGACGTTTTACACGAATGTGTGGCCTGCGGCAGTCAAAAAATAAGCTATTGGCGGACGAAAAATTTTCAGTACACGGATGGCGCTGACAACAAGGAATTCCATATCTATCGCTGCGTCGACTGCGGCACCGGTTTCCTGAACCAACCTCCGCATGTGCAATGGCTGCAGGCCATTTACCAATACTCGGGTCAGGCGCTGACCCAGCCTGTTACCATAGAGGATGTGCTGGCCAGGGAAGCCGAGTTCCCCAACTGTACGGTCGATGCCGAGCGCATGGCTAAGAATGCGGACCAGTACAATTATTCCGACAACCGCCGCGCGCTGGATATCGGCTCAGGCTTTGGTTTCTACACGCGGGCGCTGAAAAAAGCGGGCTATCAGACGGTCAGCATCAATCCGGGCGAATACGAAAACGAAGTGTTCCGAAAATTGAATAGCGATGAGCCGGTTCCTGTCATGTTCGAGGAGTTTGAACCGGACGAACCATTCGGCGTGGTGCTGATGTCGCAGGTGCTGGAGCATTTGCTTGAGCCGAACCGCTCCATACGCAAAGTCTCAGACTTGCTGACCACCGGCGGCGTTCTGGCCTGCGCCGTGCCTAATTATGATTCGTTCCTGGTCAAGCTGCTGGGCACGAAGGATAATGCCTGTCTGTGGGTGCCGGAGCATGTCAATTACTTTACCGAGCAAGGCCTGACAGCCCTGCTCGAACAGAACGGCTTCCATGTGGTTAAGGTGGAGCAGATCACCCGGGTGCCGTTCAATGCGCTATCCAGACGCTTGGGGCTAAGCGGGAGACCGGCTGCCGCAGCCGACGCGCTGGTCAGGTTTGTGCAAATCCCGTTCGCCGGTCTGATGAATTTCTTCGGACTGGGCATTTACATCAATCTCTATGCGGTCAAGAAATAACCTTGCCGTGCATGCAAACCGGAAATTTCAGAAAGAACCTATGCTGACAGTCGCTATTCTGACCAAAAACGAAGAAGCCAACCTGCCCCGTTGCCTGCAAGCCATCCCCGACCGCTATCCCATCGTCATCGTGGACTCAGGCAGCACCGATAATACATTGGCCATCGCCGAAAGCCGCGGCTGCAGGATTTATCACAACCCGTGGCCCGGCTTTGCCGAACAGCGCAATTTCGCCATCAATCAGTGCGGCATCGACACGCCCTGGATATTGTTTGTCGACGCCGATGAAATCTATCCTGAAAAATTCTATGACTGGTTTGAATCCGGAATGCCCGACAATGAAGCGATCGATGTGCTGATGGTGCCGTCTATCCTGTATCTTCGGGAAAAGCGCCTGGATTACGCGCCGGGCTATCCCATTTATCACCCGAGACTGGTGCGCAGGGAAACCACGCGATTTGTCCGCAACCATACAGGACACGGCGAAGCCGTTGTTAACACGTGCCGGATCGGCTACACCGACATTCCTTACGAACACTATTTTTACCACGGCGAAATCATTGAATGGATGCACAAACATATCGGCAAGGCCGCGCAGGAAGTGCAGCTCAAGCCGACCACCGGCGCCGTGATGACCACGCGCGGGCGACTCAGCGTCTTATTGGGGCGGTCCTGGTTAAGGATTGTCGCCCGGTTTCTATACCACTTCGTGTTGCGAGGTGGTTTTCTGGACGGCTTTGCAGGGCTGGAGTTTGCGCTCATGTTTACCTGGTATGAGGCAACCATCTATGTTCAGGCAAAGGCCGCCACTCAGTGAAGGTAATCAATATGAAAGTTTCACTCGTTTTGGCAACGCTGGGAAGAGACAGCGAATTGGTTGATTTTTTGAAGTCTTTAAAAGACCAAACCTATAAAGACTTTGAGTTGATCATTATCGACCAGAACAAGGACGGCAAAATTGATGCTATCGTCGAATCGTTCAAAGGCTGCTTTCCGGTAAACCATATCAAAGTGAATTTTGCCGGCAACGCCAGGGCGAGAGATTATGGTATCGGCTTTGCCAAGGGCGGCATCATCGCCTTCCCTGATGACGATTGCGCCTATGATCAGGATGTGCTGAAAAATGTCGTATCCGAATTTGAAAGCCGCACAGACCTCGCCATCCTGGTGGCGGGCTCGTATGACTTTGCATCCGACCGGTTCAGCATTGGCGTCAACAGTCCCAAAGCCCAATATTTTTCACGTTTCCGGATGATGGGCGTCGAGTTCACGCAGTTTTTCAACATGAATAGGATTGATCGCAAGCAATTTCACATGGATCACGACTTCGGCATCGGCTCAAAGTATTCCGGGGGCGAAGGCTTTGAGCTCCTGTATCGGCTGCTGCGCGCCGGCTGCACGGCTTTCTATACGCCAGACATCAGGATTTATCACGCCGACAAGGATCACTATAAGCTTGGCACCTCAAGGATGCTGATGTATTCCACCGGCGTCGGCGCTTACATCAGAAAATTCGCCAATCAGCTGGACGTGTTCATTCTGTACTACATCATCCGCAAGATGTTCGTCGCGCCCGCCATCAAGATGCTGCTGGCCCTGGTTCTGCTGAACCCGAAAAAGCTGGCCTACTCTTTTTACAATCTCGTCGGCATCTGGCGCGGATTTCTGGCCTATCAAAGCCCCGAACGCGAGCCCCACAACAGTTTTTAATTATTCACAGACAGATTCAGGAAAACTATTATGAATGCAGGTATCGTTACCACGCATATACCTCCGGCCAAAGGTTACGGCGGCGTATCCGTCACAGCCAGCGTTTTGACCAAGGCCTGGGCGGAACGGGGGCACAGGATGGCGGTGGTTTCGTCCGACGAATCCATCGACGGCCGGCTGCGTCCCGAGCAGGTACAGCTTGGCGAACAGGTGGAGGTCGATCTCTATCATTGCTATGGCTTCAGACGCTGGGGCTTCGGGCTCGGCGCCATTCCGGCCTTGTTCAAATTATGCCTGCGGGCGCCGGTCGTCTATATCCACGGCATCGCCACCTGGCCTTCCACGCTGGCGGCTGTTTTCTGCGTGCTGCTGCGCCGCCCGTTCATGGTCGCCGTGCACGGCGGGCTGATGCCTGAACATGTTGCGCTGATCCGCCGGCAGAAACCTCACAAATGGCTTTACTACAAATGGCTGACCTTTCCGACCCTGCGCCGAGCCATCGCCGTGCATTGCACCAGCGACACCGAAGCCGAAGGCGTGCGCGATGTGCTCGGCGAAGACGCGCGCATACTGCAGGTTCCCAATGGCATCGACAGCCGTGAAATTGAAGTGGCCCAACACCCGGCCGGAGAAGGCATGAAGCTCTGCTTTCTCGGCCACATTCAGCAGGAGAAAGGCATCAACGCTTTTATCCGGGCATGGCTGAAAGTTCGCCGGCTCGCCGATCGGCTGGTGATCGCCGGCCGAAGCGTCGACGGCGACTATTTCGAAGAGTTTCAGGCGCTGGTCGAACAGGCGCAGGGCGCTATCACTTACCGGGGCTATCTGCAGCGCGATGAAGTCATGGATTTGCTGGCGTCCAGCCATTTTCTGGTGCTGCCTTCAGGGCTGGAAGAAGCGGGCGGCATGCGCGAGAACTTCGGCAATGTGGTGGCCGAAGCCCTGGCGGCTGGGCGTCCGGTTCTAGTGGCCAGAGGACTAGCATGGGACCATATTGAATCTGCTGGCGCCGGCTTCATCTTCGATAGAAATGAGGCTTCGGTATGCGAGGTTCTGCGTAAAGCTCAAGCGTTGAACCTGCCGGAATGGCAACAGCTGTCATCCAAGGGCCGGCAATACGTCGAGCAACAGCTCGATCCCGTCAAGCTGGGCGATCGGGTCTGGCAGGTGCTGACGAAACCCGGCCTTGGCCGTGCGCCGCAAAAACTGGCGGAGGGTTCATCGTATGAGTAAGATCGGCCTTATCGTCCCTACCCTGAACGCCGGCAAGCTTTGGCAATCCTGGCTTGAAGCGTTCGAACAACAAACCCGGAAACCGGACTACCTGCTGGTGATCGACTCTTCGTCCAACGACAATACCGCAGCCCTGGCGCGCGCCCATGGCTTTACCGTGAAAGTGATCGCCAGGGCCGATTTCAACCACGGCGGGACGCGCCAAATGGGCGTGGAGATGATGCCGGATGCCGAAATCATCGTGTTCCTGACGCAGGATGCCTTATTGGCCAACCCCGATGCCATCGAGCAGCTATTAGCCGTATTCGAGAATAAGCGGGTCGGCGCGGCTTATGGACGCCAGCTTCCGCATCGGAATGCCGGGCCGATTGCCGCCCATGCCCGTCTTTTCAATTATCCACCGGAGAGCCAGCTGCGCGGTCTGGAAGACCGGGCACGTTTTGGCATTAAAACGGCCTTTATCTCCAATTCCTTCGCCGCCTACCGGCGCAGCACACTGACCCATGTGGGCGGGTTCCCTGCCGATACCATCATGAATGAAGACACGCATGTGGCCGGGCAAATGTTGACGGCCGGCTGGCAAATCGCTTATTGCGCCGAAGCCCAAGTGTTCCATTCTCACGACTACCATTTTATGGATGAATTCAAGCGCTACTTCGACATCGGCGTTTTCCATACTCATACGCCGTGGCTCCAGCAGTTATTTGGCGGAGCATCCGGCGAGGGACGGCGCTATGTCATATCGGAGATGCGTTATCTGCTGAAAAAAGCACCGTGGCTGATTCCTTCCGCCATGCTGCGGACGGCACTCAAGTGGCTAGGATTCAAGATGGGGGGCTCCCTGCCCCGGGCTGTCAGCCAGTACCTCAGCCTGCATCGCTCTTACTGGCTTAACATCCTGCCAGACTCTGAAGCAAAATTGAAACAAATGTAGATAACGCCCATATACAGGCGGAGCTGTCCTGCTAAAGCCATAAACAGCTTATAAGCAGGATGCTCTCTTAAGATAGCAAGCCTTTCTGGATTGTTTCAGATCCATAAGTTCCATAACCCCAAAGCGCTAACAATCACCAGACCGCCGCCAATCCAGCGCTTAAACAGCAAATCATTGCGCATAATGGCGTCATGCGCTTTCAGCCCCAGCATATGTCCGACAGCGGCAATCGGTATCAGCGTCAGCGCAGCCAGAAAATGCAAGTCAACCGACAGGGCGACGAAGGTCGTCATTTTGATGCTGACCAGGATAAACCATAGTACAAACAAGGTATCGCGCAATTGCTCCCTGCTGACATTGCGCATGTATACGGCCACCATCAAAGGGGCTCCGGTCAGAGACGTTCCGGCGATATAGCCGCCCAAGATCAACAGCAGCTTGTCCACCCAGTTCCGGCGGCTTTCAATGGCGCGGTTGAACAGCCATGTCAAACCATAAAACAAGGTGATCGAATAAATGAACACGTTCAGCCACAAGGTCGGTAGGTTCACCAATCCGAATACGCCTATGATGGCCGGGGGAATAATGTAAATCGAAGACTGCCGCAAATACCGCCAGTCGACATTATGCAGGCGGGTACGCAATGTTAAACCGGAAAAAAACAGTAAATGCGTACTGATGATAGGCAGCCATAAGAGGGGATCATTGTGTACGAACAGCATCAGCGGCAAACCCAATGCGGCGCCGCCAAAACCAAGTCCTGTCCGTACAAAACCGGCCCAGACAAACAATACGGCGATGACCAGCGTTTGATCAAGCGAGAAATCGAGTAACATAGTTCAAAAATTATAAAACGGCGCTCAACAATTACCGGTTTTCAGTGTCCGCTTTATCAATCTTTTTATTTCTCGGATAATTCACGGCCATTCAGGTCGCGCTAGTTTAGCAAGAAGTGAACTAGAATAATACTGACGCTGACAGTCTCAGTTCGGCCAGAAGCGCTCTATCAAAAAATTGCTTCAATATCTGCAAAGGCCTTTAAAAGCGGCTATTTAATGCCGCGCTAATTTTTTAAACTTATAAATTGATGTTGTACATGGACGATTTTATCCCGTTTGCCGCGCCGAGCACCGCAGCTTTTAGCGGCGGTAGGCTGGGTTTCCGCTAAAACTCCACCCCAGCCTACACAAGCTCTTCCCAACTATCTGACTTGGTTTATTCCCGATAAACAGGGGCTTGAGGGTAACCTTGTTGTTGCGGGTAACCTGGTAGCTGGGGATAGCCCTGTTGTTGAGGATAGCCTTGTTGCTGGGGATAATATCCTCGTTGTTGGGGGTAACCCTGTTGCTGGGGATAGCCTTGTTGCTGAGGGTAATACTCTTGCTGTTGCGGGTAGCCCTGTTGCTGCGGATAACCTTGTTGTTGGGGCTGTTGATAACCATAAGGCCTAGTCGGCGGCAGTCTGCTGCCCGTGATCACTTTTTTCAGGTAGCCTTTTTGCTGCATGCAGCTATCGATTTGATTTGCCGGAATCAAGGCCTTGGTCGCTACATCTATAAGGATACTCATCATATCCTGGCTTGCCGGGCCTTCATCAGCTGTGCTGGCCTGATCTTCGCAGTCCGCCGTTTCACTGGGATCGGCAAGATAGCCGTCACGATCAACCCATATTGTTCTTTGTTTAGGTGCGGCATAGGCGGATGTTAATCCAGCCGAGACCATAACGGTTAACAGCAGACCGGCTGCTTTTAAATAATGACCACGGTGTAGAATGGGTGCATGATTCTTAGAAATCAAATTCATGGTGAGCTCTTTATGTTTAAACCAAAACAGTAATTTTCCAACTAATAGCCGAACTACAGATAGAATATAGTATAAATCAATGGGTTCGGGATGTCCTGTTGTCAAATCTAAATAATGTAACGGTGTATTTTTGGGCTCCATTTCTCACATTCCAATAAAGGAAAATGCCCAGGCGGGCGACATGAACCTGCCTGAATCCGCCAGGTCCAATAGCATGCTTTCCTCTTTGTGGAGACAGTTCAATGGCTCTGGAAATCACGGTCGGCCCTCCCGTCATCACCATCAATTATGGCAATACCTTCCTGGTCTCCGAATTCGACGGTTCCATCACGAATGCTTCCGACCAGGGACTCTATTCCCGGGATACCCGCTACATCAGCCACCATCAACTCTACATCGATGGTCAGCCGTGGACCCTCCTGAACTCAGCAGAGGTCACTTATTACGCGTCGCGGACCTACCTCGTGAACCCCAGGGTTGTCACGGAGCATGGCGAAATTGCACCGGCAATCCTGGGGCTCGCTTTGAGCCGCGTCATAGCTGAAGGACTGCATGAGGACATCGATATCCGGAACTACAGTTGCCAGCCTTTGCACTTCAATCTCGAGATCCTGATCCGCTCCGATTTTGCCGATATCTTCGAAGTCAAAGCCAAGGAATTTACGCGCAGGGGGCACATCGAAACCGAATGGCAGAGCGATTCCCAGCAGTTGGTCACCCGCTATTCCCACGACGATTTTCAGAGATCTTTCATCGTGAGGATGGAGCACTGTACCTCAAAGGCCATATACGGCAACGGCCGCATCAATTTCGTGGTGGATCTCCCACCCGGCGGCAATTGGCATACCTGCTGCAAATACGAGATCCTCGAAGACGACTTCCTCCATGTGGCGCCAAAGGAATGCGCCCATGCGCTTTATCGGTCCCAAACCGCCCACAATCTCTCGCGCTGGAAGCAGGTCACCACGCAGATCACCACTTCGAACGAAGATTTTTATCGGCTGTATCGGCAATCCGTCGAAGACATGGCGGCGCTGCGCCTGCCCCGTGGTGGTGAACATCGGCACGAGATACTCGCGGCGGCCGGAGTACCCTGGTTTGTCAGTGTTTTCGGCCGTGACAGCCTGATCGTGAGCCTGCAGAACCTGATCGTATATCCGGATTTCGCCCGCGGTACGCTGCAGCGTCTGGCGGATCTTCAAGCGACCGAAATCGACGATTACCGGGACGCCGAGCCCGGCAAGATGCCCCACGAGCTTCGCTCCGGCGAGTTGGCGCATTTCAGGCGCATACCGCACACGCCTTATTACGGCACGGCCGATGCGACCATCCTGTATCTGATCGCGCTGCATGAAGCCTGGAAATGGCTGGGCGATGATCTGCTTTTCCCCCATTACGAAGACGTGGTACGGCGGTGCCTGGAGTGGATCGATCATTACGGCGACCGCGACGGTGACGGCTTCCAGGAATATCAGACCCGTTCCGCACGCGGCTACGAAAACATGGGCTGGAAGGACGCCGGCGATGCCGTGGTTTATCCGGACGGCTCGCTGGTCAAAGGCCCGAAAGCCTTGTGCGAGCTTCAAGGCTATGTTTTCGATGCCAAGCTTCGGGCCGCGGATGGGGCCGAATACTTCGGCCATGCCGAGCAGGCCGCACGGCTGCGGAAAGAAGCCGCCGAACTGCAGCTACGCTTTGAGGAGCAGTTCTGGTGCGAGGATCTCGGCTACTACGCCTATGCCCTGGACGGCGACAAGCGGCAAGTCAAGACGATCGCATCCAATGCCGGCCATCTGCTCTGGAGCGGCATTGTGCGCCCGGACCGCGCCGAACAGGTGGTCCGGCGGCTGCTCAAGCCCGACCTGTGGAGCGGCTGGGGCATTCGCACGCTCTCCGAGAGAAACCCGGCCTACAACCCGTTCTCTTATCAAAACGGTTCGGTATGGCCGCACGACAACGGCATCATCGCCATGGGCTTCAAGCGTTACGGATTTGCGAAAGAGGCGGGGATGATCGCCCGCGATATCAGCGAAGCCGCCAGTTACTTCAGGTTCCATCGCCTGCCGGAGCTGTATGCGGGCATCCGGCGGAGGTCCGGGACTTTCCCGGTCCAGTACCTCGGTGCCAATGTGCCTCAGGCCTGGGCCGCGGGCAGCGTGTTCCATCTGATTCGCGCCATCCTGGGACTCGACGCCGATGCCCACAAGAAGACGCTCTACATCGATCCGGTGCTGCCTGACTGGCTGCCGGACATCACCCTTCGCCAGCTGCGGGTGGGCCAGGCAACCGTCGATATCCGCTTTTGGCGCGAAGGGGAAGCGACCCGGCATGACGTACTCGCCGTCACAGGTGAGCTGAAGGTGGAAGCGCGCGAAACTCCCGGCCTGAAAGAAGATTGAACTCACTGCGTGTGCCTGGGTACCTGCGTGCATGAACCGAGTGTCCTCAGGGCGGATCATCGAGCCGTTGTTTTCAATGCTGATACAAGCGCCTCTGTTTTTGCGTGTCAATCAATCGTTAACTCTATATAAACAATAAAAGAACGCTAGACGATCCATTAGTTACTTTTTCTGACTAATAAAGCCTGCTTCGCGTACTGGATGCAGCAGTCATTCGCGTCACCAGCCGCCATTTCGATCAATACGCTCAATATAGAGATCGAACTGCCCATAGGGGATTGCGTGCTTTCTTTCAAATCAGTGGGATAACACAGCATAGCCGCATAACTGACCGGCATAAACGGGAAATTCTTGACCTTAAAAATTGTGCAGGCTGAAATCATATGTTAGAGTGCGCCCCCTGCTGCGTACCTTACTGACTAGGCTGGTTTCTTCCGGCCTGCTGGCTGTTCTGGTTTGCTCGCCGCATCTCATACTGGCTAGTATGGAAATAATTAAAATATTACTTTAATGGAATAATAAAAATAACCATGTTTGGACCAAAAACAACAGCCCTATTGGCGCTGTCTACTGTGCTTGCGACGCCTGTTGCCTTTGGCGCTCAATCCGACCCTGCCGACTATGCAAGATTGCTCAACGAAGCGCATTCCAAAGGTGCGGTTCGCGTCTTGGTGACGCTGGATAACTCGGTAACGCTGGAAAGAATGAAAAATGACTTGGCATCCGTAAACGCAGAAACAGAAGCGAAAGCGGAAGCCTTGTTAGCAGAACTGGGGCAAGATGCGATGACGTCGGGATATTGGAACAACGGCATCGGCCAAGTGGGGGTCTATGTCAATGCAAAAGGTCTTGGCATTCTAGCGAACAGCACTAACGCGATAGATTTCTCGCCTGATGCCACGCAGGCCTACCGGATTCGGGCTTATGGCGCCGATGGCAGCCTCGACGCCATCGAATCCATTATCAATGAAAAAGGCTTTGCCGTTGTTGAAGTGTTTCTGAACATCGATGAAGGCGACTACGATATCGACAGAAACGGCAAGACCGTGTTCAGGCCTTCACCGGAACTGTCAGACCAGATCGCCAGGCGCCTGAATAATATCAATGCGCATCCTGTTGCCCGGACCTTCAAAAACTATGACGCCAGTCCGTCCCGGGCGCCTGCGCCCAGCCCGAGTTTTCGGGCGAGAATTGACAAAAATGCGTTTTATGAACTGCGTGAAAGCGAGGACGTAAGGGCAATCAAGCCGATAGGCTTTGTTGATGCCCGTCCGGCCCAATGGCCGGCTGATGTGCTAAAATCCGCACAGACTGACGGATCGGCCGAAGTTATTATTACGCTGCGCGGCGGCGCTATTTTTTCCGCGAAGGCCGGCTTCATGTCGCCCAAAGCGTTAAAGGCTCAAGCCGACGCCAATCAGCGAGCCTTTGATGATATATTGGCCGATGCCGATACATCGTCAACGTCCGCAACTGTGGCAAGCTATGCCGCAACCGGGGCTATTCATGCACGTGTTCCATACGACGTCTTAGCGCGGTTGTATAAAAATGCCGATCCTAGAATTCTCAGCATCGAATTGAACCAACCTGCCGCCGAGGCGATGCTGACCAACAGTACCGGACTAATGAATATGCAATCCGCATGGAACGCCGGGTATCGCGCTGCCGGACAGAAAATTATCGTTATGGACACCGGCATACGAAAAAATCACGAGCTCTTCAAAATGAACGGCGCGACCAAGGTCACCTATGAGGCTTGCTTCGGCACGGATGGCAGTGATGGTTATCGTTCGATCTGCCCCAGCAAGGATGTCAAAGGTGACAGCCCATTAGGCCTGGCCGGCTCCGGAGAGCCGTATGCAGACGTGACAACCTGCGCTTCTTTGGCCGCAGACAACATCGATTATCATGACTGTTCGCACGGCACGCATGTCGCAGGCATCGCGGCAGGCCGCCAAAGCCCTTATATTTCGCCATCGAGCCTTCAAGGCGTTGCACCCGATGCTGAATTGATCTCAGCTCAAGTGTTCTCGTATGATAAAACGAACTTAAAGGCAGGAGCATTTAACGGAGACATTCAGGCTGCCCTCGACGCCGTATTATCGGCCACGACGCCTGACACGAACAATCCTTACGTGGTCAATGTGAGCTTGGGCGGAGAGATCTTTTCTGGAGATTGTCCAAATTACTCTATCAACGTGAAAAACGCTATAGAAAGCTTGGCTTCTCGGGGAGTTCCGGTTGTGGTCGCAACAGGGAACAATGGGAGTAGCGATGGAAAAAGCGGAAGCCGTAATGGAATCAGTTGGCCTGCCTGTGTCCCTTATGCTATCAAAGTCAGCTCAGTTTTTAACGACACAAATGGTACAGCCCTTGCTGAATTCGCAAACATCGGCGATCCCGCCAACTTTACAGGACCAATTCTGTTGACTCCGGGTGGCGGAGGGGGAACATTGGTCAGATCTGCGGATCGCGCTTCGACTACCGCCACCAAACAGCTGCAAGGCACGTCACAAGCAGCCCCGCACGCTGCCGGTGTGTATGCTGCCATCAAGGCCGCCATTCCCGGCATCAGCGTCGCGGATGCCACGGCCTGGATCATTACTACGGGCAGCATCCCTGTCACTTACAACTTGCCCGCACCCGTCAATACCCAAACTTATCGGCGGATTCGTATCCCCAATTTCTAATAGTATCCGGAGACATGATAATGAAACGCTTTATCCGACACGCGCTATTGCTTGGCGCATCCACAGCCTGTCTGCTAGGAGCCCCCTTTTCGCAGGCCGAAACCGGGACTCCGGAACTTAACCCCATAGGGGCCACGCAATATGTGGAAAGTACCAGGGAATTTTCGGAACCGGGACGGTATTGTTTCCCACAAACGACCCGGCGGGGCAAACTCGACAAGACCTTTCTGGATTACCATCTGCTCATAGCGCCGGAAGACCACTTAAAGACCGGGGACATATTCGTCGGCTTTCGTCGCAATAGCCAGCCTGATGCACTATGGCTATACAATGGTTCTACATGGGTTGCTGCTGACGATAACCAGTACCCATACCACAAGGCCTTTATACCTCTTTCAACACTGGAGCCGATCATACCGACCAGCATTTCCACTTCAGGCCCGGTAGATGTGACCGAGTTTGCCGGAGACGGGGAGATATGGGTAGGTTATGGGTTAAGGAAGGACGCGGAAGCGACCGAAGAGGATTCGTTTCAGGATATGATTAGCAACCAGCGCTATTACCGAGTGTGGCAAATAGGCGACTCCGATGCGGAGGCGAAGGAATCAACTATTTGCCTACCTATTAGCCAAATGACGGTGACTACAGGTTATATGGAGATTATAGCTACGGAGAAATAAGACACAATCTCCTATTTCCAGAATTGCAAATAATCAACAAATCGTCCAAGAACGATGACAAATTTGCAGAAGCAGTCTCAACTAGCCGAGCGGCTGATTTTTTGAGGGCCGCTTCCCAAGCGGGCCGGAGTTTGCACCCCAGCCAGCCCCAATTTCTAACAGTATCCGGAGACATGATAATGAAAAGCTTTATTCGACACTTGCTATTGTTTGGCACATCCACAGCCTGTCTGCTGGGTGCCTCCCTCTCACAGGCTGATGACATCGTCAAAACTACGGAGTTCTCAAAACCGGGACAATATTGCTTCGATCAAACCTCCCTGCGAGGTAAACTCGATAAAACCATCCTGGAGCACCATTTGATCATACCGCCGGAAGACCACTTCAAGACCGGGGATGTGTTTGTCGGCTTTCGCCGCAGCAGCCAACCCGATGCTTTATGGTTGACGGATGGTTTTCAATGGCGCGCTTATGACGACAATGAGCTCCCGTATATGCCTTTTAAAGGAGATATAAAATTGGAGCCGGTGATCAAGGCTGAAGTTTTTCATACCCCGAAGGATGTGACCGAGTACGCAGGCGATGGGGAGATATGGGTAGGCTATGGCGTGAGGCAAGATGAAACGGAGACCCGGGAGGATTCCTTTCAGGACATGATCAACAACCAGCGCTATTACCGAGTTTGGCGAATAGGCGATCTAGTAGTGGATGGCCTGAATCCAGAAATCTGCCTGACTACCACAAAGATGGAGGAGCGTATATTGGTAATCGGTATCTCCCCGATAAAAGAAGGCGAGGGCGAGCCCGTTCCGGCAGTACCGGAACAGTAGTTAGCCGGGTCCAGGCAGCTTTCTGCCTGGACCACAGCATCAGATATAGATGGCTCTTCGCGATTTCACCCGATGGCCGCAATACCTAATGTTAAACATATACAAACAAACCTTATCGACGGATTCGTATCCCCAATTTCTAATAGTATCCGGAGACATAAATAATGAAATACTTTATCCGACACGCGCTATTGTGCGGCGCGTCCGCAGCCTGTCTGCTTGGCGCCCCCTTTTCGCAGGCCGAAACCGGAGCGCCGGAACTTGAGTCCATAGGTGCCGCGCAATATGTGGAAAATACTATGAAATTCTCGGAGCCGGGGCGGTATTGTTTTGAACAAACAACTCTGCGAGGCGCGCCCGACAAAACCATTCTGGATCATCATCTGCTCATACCGCCGGAAGACCACTTAAAAACCGGGGATGTGTTTGTCGGCTTCCGCCGCAATAGCCAGCCTGATGCGTTATGGCTATACAATGGCTCCACGTGGGTTGCTTCTGACGATAATCAGTACCCATACTCCAAGGCCTTTATAATTTCATCAAAACTGGAATCGGTCATACCGACGAGCATTTCCTATTATGCCCCGATAGATGTGACCGAGTTTGCCGGGGATGGGGAAATATGGGTAGGTTATGGGTTAAGGAAAGACTCAGCGGCGACCGAAGAGGATTCGTTTCAGGACATGATCAGCAACCGGCGCTATTACCGGGTGTGGCAAATAGGCGGTTCAGTGGATAGGCAATCAGTGATCTGCTTGCCCATCACTCAGATGACGGTAGGCACAAGCTCTAGCGATATTATTATGCCGGGTGAGAAACAGCCTCAGCCTCCTATTCCGCCGAAAGCACACTTGGTAATCGTCCCAGTTACCGACAGCCCCTTAAAAATAGCTAACCGCCGAGCGGCTGGTTTTTTGAAGGCCGCTTCCCAAGCGGGCCGGAGTTTGCATCCCCGGCCCGCCCCAATTTCTAATAGTATCCGGAGACATAAATTCAGATATAAAACCGTTGGTATTCGCGGAGAAACGACCCGGCATGATGTACTCGCCGTCACGGGTGAGCTGAAGGTGGAAGCACGTGAAACGCCCGGCGTGAAAGAAGCCTGAACACGCGTCAGGATCAATCGCCTTCCTTTTGGCCGCTCAAATCAGCTTTATCCTCCATATCGGAGCCCAGTGATTCGCTATTTGCCGATCTCGGTCGGTTCAGCCCAGGCGTTCTCGAAAACGAAGGCGCTGATTGGACGCCGCGAGCGCGGCGTGCGGTCCCGCTCCTGAAGCGCCTCCGGAAGATTGCCGCCGTCGCCCAGATAGCCGATGGCGATTGCGGTCAGAGGCTCAGCCCCTTCGGGTACCCCGTACAGCTCGCGCACCCGCTCCGGGACGATACCGATCATCTGGTGAACGAACAGCCCGCGGGCCGTGGCTTCCACGCACAGATTCCCTGCCGCGAGGCCGAGATCATGCAGCGCCGCCTTGTTCGGCTTGCCGTTTTTCAGAAACGCGAGCATCGCAACACCGATGAGGAGAACGGGCGCATGCTGCGCCCACACCTGGTTGCCCTCGACCAGACAGGACAGAAGCTTCGCAAACGCTTCCGGCTGCGACCGGCGCGCCAGCAGGTAGCGCCAGGGCTGCTCGTTGTAGGAGGACGGCGCCCAGCGCACGGCCTCGAGGATGGCGAGCAGGTCTTCCGTGGCGACGTCCCGGTCGGCGAAACCGTAAGGACTCCATCTCTTCGCCAATGATTCTTCGATCGGGTAGTCGGTATGGGCCTCTTTGGCTTGGGTCATTGTCGTCACTCCTATCCAAGGTCAAACACCAGCAGTTCGGCCTCACTGTCGGCCGTTATCTCCACCTGTGGCTCATCGCTGAGGGCGGCACCGTCGCCTTCCTGCAGGGAAAGGCCGTTCAGGCGAATGCGGCCGCGGATCACCTGCACCCAGGCATGGCGTCCCCCGGCAAGCGCATGGGTCACAGACTGACCGTTCTCCAAGACCGCGGCATACAGCTCCGCATCCTGATGCATGCGCAAGGAGCCGTCCCGGCCGTCCGGGGAAACAATCAGCCGCAGGCCATTGCGCCGCGCCTCGACCGGGAAGTGGCGCTGCTCATAGGCCGGCGCGAGCCCCTGCTCGTCGGGAAGAATCCAGATCTGGAGGAAATGAACGAGGTCTTCGCTCGAAGGATTGTACTCGCTGTGCGTGACTCCGGTGCCCGCGCGCATGAGCTGAACGTCCCCGGGGCGGATCACCGAGCCGTTGCCCAGGCTGTCCCGATGCTCTAGCGCACCGTCCAGCACGTAGGTGATGATCTCCATATCCCGGTGCGAATGGGTGCCGAATCCCTGCCCCGGTTGGACCCGGTCCTCGTTGATGACCCGCAGTGCCCGAAAGCCCTGGTGCTGCGGATCGTAATACTGGCCGAAAGAGAACGTGTGATAGCTCTCCAGCCAACTAAGACGGGAGCGCCCTCGCTCGTCAGCTTTCCGGATCTGAATCATCGCTAGCCCTCCGCTTGGTGAACCGATTGACTGATAGACTCCGAACCGGCAAAAATTATCCATCATGTATTTGGGGATTGCTGTAGATAGAGTTACGGACAAATAACGTTGGACCTCGAACGATCGCTATCTGAAAAACAATCGAACAATTTCGAAAGACGGAGCACTTAGACACAAGCTTGAGGCTGGCTCGGCCTAAAAATAGTCATTTAAAGCCAGGTCGAACAGAAGGCAGTCAATGTCATGTGCGAAGGTTTTAAAGAGTTGCATTGAGATACAGGGAATGATAGAAATTTTTTTGTAGATGAATAAAACCATCTATACCTAAGTCTAATCGCTTGAGCATTCAAAACCGCATCGAAAAAATGCTCAAACTTTATCTCAAAGATTAATAACTACTAAAAAACCGAGGAGATCTAGAATGAAAAAACTTCTGTTAGCAATGACTGCATTGGCTTTAACTGCCTTAATGCCATCCCTATCAATCGCTGGCGAATCAGATAGCTGCAAAGGTTGTCACAATGGTTCGGTTTCCCCAAGCTTTGACACTTTAAAAAGTAAATACAAAACTGTTGATGAATTAGTCGCAGCTGCTAAAAATTCTAAAAATGACATGATGAAACCCGCTCAAGCCAATGAGGCCAAATTAAAAGCGGCTGCCGAAGAAATCATGAAGCAATAGGCTGAATCAGCCAGCCTGATAAATCATAAAAACGGGCATAAGCTTAAGGGAATCTCGAAAAATCTGTGCTTTTGGGTTGAAAAATTCCAAACCAGAAGAAAGCCCGATGTTTTTCAGTATCCGGTTTATGTTTTTGGCCCAAAATGCAGGCTTCGCGCATTTTGGGCCAAAAACATAAACCAGTCATTTCAGCGATTGCCGACAAAGACCATTAAAAGTCGATTTTTGCTGTAACGCGACGGGGTTTACAACCCCGCTGCTTACCTTGCCTTTCGTGAAGCCGGCAATGGCCAACTGCATGAAACATTACAGACGGGGCAACAAGCCCCGTCCGGCTTTAGGAAACCAACAGGCGCGTCCGCAACAGCAATTCTTCCCGCTTTGAGGTATTGCTGTCAGGGCTCTTGTTCTCCTGCATGCGCCCGAATGTGATGCGCTCCGAGCGCTTCTTCGGTGTTGAAGCGCTGACCGCATCGACCGCACTTGTATTTGAATTCTCCTTCCGGGGAAACAAACTCCCCGCCGCATTCATTTCGGTGTTCCCTGAGGTCATCCCTATTGTCGAACACCGCCCCGCATTGCGGACATGCCATCTGTGCCATGACTAGCCTCCTTTTTGATGTTTTGTGAAACCTGAGTGTTCTCAGGTTTGCATTTCTTTACAGTCGCTCAACAAATTATTGTCCAGGTCCGGTTAACATATGTCTTTTTACAGTTTACTGTCAAGGATGAGCTTGAGCGCCAGATTTTCTAAACGGTTTAACTACATTTTATGCATGAAATGGGCCGGGATAATTCCAAAGCCACATTTTGAATGACCGAAATATCGCTCTGAAACGACATTTAAAAAACGCTATGCATAGACGGCTTAGAATCCAACTGAAACGGCCGCTATCAGGCTCAATCTAAACCAGCATTTAGAAATGCCAGATCAAATCCAGTTTTTTCAAACAATCATTGTTAACACCAAGGGACTTTGTCGTACTTTAACTACCAAGCGATTTTGTCGTAA
>NZ_JADMKV010000024.1 GCF_015476545.1 Methylobacter sp. BlB1
TCTATAAATAATCGGGCACTGGGGCTTTTTCTCCGCGTTAGCGGCTTCGTCCAACTGGTTGTTCAGCAGGACGTCTACCATCTGCGCTTGCAGCCGCCTGTTAACGGGGGGCGTTATACATGGCAGCATTCTGGAGTTTTCCTGCCATTGGCTCGGCAATGCTAACCGGCCGCTACTGGCCGAAGCTGTTTCATTCATGAAGTCTAGGTTCGCCCCTATCTGACCTTGCAACAAAAATTTGGTCGATCGATTTGTTGTATACACCTGACTATCATCAAGATTAAAAGCCGTATATCATCTGACACAGGAAGAGATACAGAAACTTTATAATCATTTGTTAGAGGTTGCATGAGAGTTAATTTTAGTACGCTGCGTGTTTCCATCATTGCCGTGCTGGCCAGTCTGAACTGCAGTTACACAACCGCGTATGCATCTTCGACGTTTAAAGGCTATGAGTGCACCAAAAATTGCTCGGGCCACGAAGCGGGATACGAATGGGCTGAGGAACAGAACATCGATGATCCAGACGACTGCGACGGTAGCTCCGCATCCTTTATTGAAGGCTGCCAAGCCTACGCCGAGGAACAAGAAGAGAATTCTAGTGAGGATGAAGACGAGGATTATGGTGATGACTACTAGTAAGTTTTCGCCGACCTCTAACACGTCATTCAGCCCGGACGCGTGCAATGCCGGCGCGCGCTGGTTAATTCTGCGTTGAACGGCAGTTTTCTGGTTTGCTACTGCCATCACGCTGAGATTCTTGATTGTCTCTTTTTGGCACAACTCGAGCGTTCAAAATTTGACCGGATTTGTATCGGAATGGGTGGCAGGTTTTCAAATCTGAAAACCTGATAGGTTATCCATGTACCCAACCCAACGCTTCAAAGGAGCTTCGCTATCGCCCCCCGCTCATGGCCGAGCCCATATGCTTGCAAGACTCAATACCAGGCTCGTGGCTAGCGATTACCTAGGAAGGTCATACCTGCTGTTTATGTAGCATTGCCAGGCTGCAACGGGCAATGTATCCAATGATAAATGCACCAAATAACTGCGCGCCATCATTTGGCATGTTGGCAGAACCGAAAATAGCCAGCAAGCCCCACCCATATACGCCACCGAACGCCCCTGCAAAAATACCATTGGAAAAAAGAAACTTTTTTCTGGCAGCGATGGGAAGCGGTTCCTGGAAGTCTCTGTCGACAAATGACGGCGACGACAGTTTTCTGCCCTTTAGTTCTTGCCATACTATTTGAATGACTCCGCCGATTGCTCCTGCGATGCCATTGATCGCGAAGACACTAATCACATCTGTGGTCACATTTCCTCCTTTTCTGACTAATAAATCCGTACATTCGAGCCCAGCTCTCACTCATGACCAAGCACTAGCTGCGCCACACCAATGTGACTTACCAGCCGCCGGCCGTAGCCTCGCAGTCAAGTGTAATAAAGTTAAAGTAATTGTTTTATTATCAATTTACAACCACTAAGGTACAGCATATTATCCCAGATCATCCTGATCCCATTTCGCTGGCTGCTTTTTTCTTGAGCAACTCGTTCAAAAACTCATGCAGTTCTTTTTCTTGCTCTTCGTCAAGCGTATTAGCCGCTATCGTTATAGTGAGTTTTTTTCCGTTATTTTTCATCTTACCCACCGCTTTGCCTTTCGCGTTGAGAAGGAAAATCGGTTCCAATGCCTGAGCAATTGAGGAGTCATTGCCTGCGCCCAATTTCTTTTTAGCTTCACGGTCTGCAATTCGCTCAATTTCAGATACTAGATGTATTTGTGACAGACCACCAGATTCTACAAGTTCAAGTGCTTTTATTGTTGCATCACGGTATTTTTCCGCTGCATCTGGTTCTTTACCAAATAATCTCTTCAGATCTTCCGCTGCCGTTCTGTTAATCAGTGAAGGCTTCTTATCCAACTTCTCTCTCAGCCATGTAGGCAGTTCCATAAATGCCAGGTACCGGTACAACTCTGTGCGCGTCTTTTTTAGATAGCGAGCCAACTGTGATTTGTTTTCAGAAAACATCTCCATCTTCTGGATGCGATGGATAGATTCTGCCACTTCATAATCGCTTAAATCTTCCCGATCTATGTTTTCTGCCAAAGCGATAAGTGCCATTTGCACATCGTCTGCAGATTTTATAATTGCATTGATATGGGACTTTTTCAAATATTGGTATGCTCTAACCCGTCTTTCACCAGCCATGATCTGAAACCTATTTTCATGTCTTCGGATCACAATCGGTTCAATGAGCCCATGATCTTCGATGGAAGCCGCCAATTCTTCGATTTTTCCTTTTTTGAAGTCTTTGCGTGGCTGCCACGGATTAGGATCAAGTGATTCTATGGCGACTTGCAGGCTTTCACCTTCGTTGCCAAGCAGTGAAAAACGAGGCTCTACAGATCTGTGCAAATCAAAGTTACCCATGGCCTTGGATTTCAGTAGATCTTTGGGGGATAATTTTTTGGGTGTCTCGTTTTGTGGAGTTTCTTCTTGCTGTGGAGTTTCGTTCATCTCAAGTATCCGTCTCTGCCTTACTATTAATAAAAATGTCTTTCAAGAATGAAGCTAGACATGACTATTTTCTTGTTTGTTTTCCAGATCCAATGTCTTGATGATGTAGTCTGCCAGATCGGCAAAGTCTTTTGCCACTTTCCCATCTTTATCTATTTTTCTTACAGGGACTTGCGCAATGGACGCATCGCCAACGACAGCACCGGCATGAATAACAACTGGCAGGACGTTACCAATTTTCTCACTGACTGTCTCTAATATAGCTTTGCATGCCCGCCTGCGGTCATCATGCCTCGAAATCAAAATGCCCAAATCGATCATATCGGGATTGATGGCGCCTTTTATTCGGTTAATATAAGCAATCAAGTCAGAAACGCCATATAAAGGATATTGGCTGCTTGTCTCGATCGGAATGAGGTAATGCGTACAGGCGGCTAATGCGTTTCCGGTAAGCAGTCTGAGCGATGGTGGGGTGTCGATAATGATTACGTCATAGACTTCACGCAGCATCTCGATACGGTTGCGCATTTCTTCATAAGGTCTTGGCGAATAGTTTCTCAGCGATTCTTCAACCGACTGGTCAAGCTCAAGAGAACCAGGGATAAGGTTTACGTTTTCGAAACCGACATTGGTTTCTGTCAAAATCGACTCAGTGATGTCTTCAATGCCTCCTCGAAATAATGCAGTTGCATTTTTATCCAGCAAGGATGGATGTTTGACACTGATGTGAGTGCTGGCATTGGCTTGAGGGTCTACATCAATAACAAGAACCGTATAACCTCTTTCACCAATTTCCGCGGCGATATTTACCACTCCGGTAGACTTGCCAACGCCCCCTTTATTATTGGAGATCACTATGACTGGTGCCAGTTTCTTAGCTTGATTATTCATCTGTTTTTTTAACCTTTCTTTTATAAATGACATATTCCGGAGGGTATTGAAATGATACCGTTTGTTTTACTGAGTAACGAAATCTATTTTATACATATAAAAAAAGATGCAAGCCTAAAACTGTATCTTTTTTTCTAACGACGTGCATCATAAGGCTGAACTGTACCATTATGGTACAGGTGAATAGCCAAACCGAACTGTACCATTATGGTACAGATGAATATCAGGAAATGCCTAGTAAAGTGGACTGATGGTTCTAGGTATTATGAATTATTTTTTGCCTAGTTCGAGCATAGCCTGATACCGCTCGTCCCGGTCGGTATGGACATAGATCGAGGTCGTGGCGATATTGCTGTGGCCTAGGTTGTCGCGGACGATCGCCAGCGGTACGCCCTGAGCCACCGCATGGCTGCCGTGGGTGTGGCGCAGCCAGTGCGTGCTGGCCTGCCGGAGCCGTTCGGCCGCCAGCGGATCGTCAGGGGCGAGCGCCTCGGCCGCTTCCTGGAAAAAGCCTTTCAGCGTCTGGTACAGGCCCGAGGCGCTGATGACCGCCTTGGCTTCGCCGCGCAGCTTGCCGATGATCGGCGTATCGGCTGTGATATAGCCGACCGACTTCAGGCCCCGGTCCTGCAGATGGCCGTTGATCGAAGCCAGCAGCGCGGGCGAGATCGGCACTTCCCGATACTTGTTGCCCTTGCCGAGCACCTCCAGCCACCATTGCTCACCGATCGGCGTGCTGACCTGTTTTAAATCGCCGACCGTGGCGTTGACCAGCTCCTGCAAACGCAGGCCCGTGGCATAGGCAAAGGTCAGCACAAATGAAGTGCGCCGGTACAGCGCGCGCTGACTGTCGGTTAATGTGGAATCGCTGACCCGGGTGACGGCAAAGGCCTGAACCTGATGCCAGAGCGCCGGCGACAGGGCCCGGTCGGCGCCCGGGTTGCGGCGGCCGAACGCCTGCGTGCTAAGCCCGATGAACGGATTGCTGTCCAGATAGCGTTGCCCGACCAGCCATTCGCACAGGGCGCTCAGGATCACTTCCGATTGGCGGATGCTAGAAGGCTTCAAGGGCCCCTTGAACGGCCGCCATTGGCCCGACCAGCGCGGGGCCGGCTTGCCGATCCAGCGCTCTGCGGGCTGGGGGGCGGCCAGAAAGCGCCGGTAGGCGGCACAGTCCGGCGTGGTCAGCGAGGACAAGGCCTGGCGCTGTTCGATGACGGCCCAGAGCAGGAAGCGCTCGGCCTCCTTCCGGTAGGCCCGGTGCGTGGGCGTGCCGTCGTTCCACAGGGACAGCCAAGCCACAATGGCTTCGTAATCATTGCCGGCCTCGATCCGGCAGCGCTCGACCGGCGCCCGGTTGCGGCCGTCCTGTCCAGCCAGGTGCGCGGGCGGCGCAAAGCGTTCCAGCGGCGCGATATCCTGGCTGCGGATCTGGCTACCGGTCGCCAGGGCATTGCGCCGGCTCAGATCCAGCTTTAGCCCCAAGTCCGGTTCGGACGCCCGGAAAAACTCATGGATGGCCTCCGCCGATTGCTGGCCTAGGCCCGGCACGGCTTGCCACCAGCCGCCGCCCTGGCGGTTGATGAAGTCGGCCAGCGCCTGCAGCGATTTAGCCTCGATCGCTGACAGGCGGGCAATCAGGTCGGCCGGCAGCCAGCGCCCGATCGCATCGTCGGGCTGAGGGATGGGGTCGGGCCGGGCATTCAACAAAGAAAAGGAGCGCAAGGCCCGCTGCGTCCAGTCCTGCGTATACGCGCGCTCCTGCTCCCAGAGCTGGGCGTCGGCCTCCAGCCCCAGCCGGCCCGCCTTGACGGCCAGCGTCTTGCGCAGCTGCTTCACGGCCCGCATGACGTCCACGCGCTCGGCGTCCTCCAGGTATAATTCGCCCAGGACGTCCCAGGGCACGCCCTGAATCCAGCCCCTGAGCAAGGCGGCTTCCTGGAGCTTCATGACGCGCGCTCCGCGGTGAGCCTGGCAGGCCGGCGGCGCTGCTTTTTCACCAGGGACGACAGCTTTTTGGCTTTCTCGCGCTCGCTGGCCAGCGCCTGTTCCGCCTGGGCCAGTTGCTCGCGCAAGGCCGCGTTTTCGGCTTCCAGTTTATTTTGCCGTTCCAGGCTGTCGCCGACCTGATGCATGATCTGGGTCAACCGGATGCGCAAGGCTTCCTGGTCGATCTGGGCCAGTTCCAGCGCCCGCTTCTGGTCGGCCAGGGCCTTCGCCTGCCGCTTTTTCAACAGATCCTTTTCTTCCTCGATGCGCCGCAGGTGCCATTCGTGGTCTTTCTCGAACTTGATTGTCCACTCCCGGGCCTGAGTTTCGTTGGCGGCCCTGGCTTCGGCCAAGGCGCCTTGCGCGCGCGACAGATCCTGCCGGGACTCGGCCAGCCACTGTTCGGTGTTTTCCAGACGGGCGGCGGTCGTACCCAGCTGGCCGGAAAGCTCCAGCACCACATCGGCCTGCGCCGTCAGCTCCTGGGCCATGCGCCCGGCTTCTTGTTGCCAGGCCAGTTCCTGGTCCGCCCGCGCCTGCTCCAGGGCCTGCAGCCGGCTTTGCCAGTCCGCTTCCTTCCGGTCGAGCGCGGCTTGGCGCTCGCCATAAGCGGCTTGGGCCTGCTGCAGGGCCAGCTGCCAGAGCGATTCAGCGGCATCGACCAGGGCTGCCGGCATCTTGGGATGTTCCAGTTTCCGGCGGTGCTTGTCCACGAAATGCAGCGTCCAGTCGTTCATGGCCCGCTTGATCACGGCCGGGCTGTTGATGTGGATGCGTTCCCGGATCGCGTCGATGGTCGGGAACCGGCCTTCCTCCAGGAAGACCTGGTCGCAGCACTCGTAAGCCAGGGAATAGGTATCAGTGTTTTTTTTCATGGCGATAAGGCGGAATATCTCAACAGTTAGTTAGAGCAGGTTATCATGGGTTTTCAAAAATGCCACACGCCTAAGGCGCAGGCAAGCCCGAACAACGCCTTGACGGGCCCGACCGGTTGCTAACGCGGCATTATTTAGCTAGTATATATATGTTTTAGTTATAACGGAATGCCAAGCATGGCTAAAGACGGTAGAACGCTCGTTTTGTATACCCTGGATCACTATCAGGCGGATATTGAAATAGCCATCGAGCTGGATTTGGGCCGGCAGAGGGCCTGGAAGGCGGCCGCCGCCAAACGCTACAAGCAGACGGTGCTTTTTCACTGGCTCGAACAATTAGAAATCGCCGAGGAGGCTGACCTGACTCCCACGCTCGCGCTGCATCTGGTTAAAGGCTGGACGGGACGCGGCATTGACCGGGCCATACTCAATAAGTGGTTTTCACACCCAGGCCGGACAGCCGCCGATAAAAGTCCGGATCACCCGAAACAGGCGGACTGGATCGAGAAATATCAGGCACAGGTGGTGGATGACATGAAAAAGGCGGTGCGTGACATGCGGGCCATCAGACAGGCGGCCTGGCGTTAAAGGGTCATAAATAAACGTGCTGGAAATAGATGACACGCAGATACCCGACTAAAAGCGAAGCCGCCGAACAAGGCTATCTAGATAAAACGGCATTACGGGCCTTGCGCCTTAAGCCCATTTTAAAGACACCGACACTGCTATATTGGCAGGGCCAGGGATTTGTAACCGCCTACTTTCGTAATGAATGCGTAGTAATGCGGCCATACCGTGCGCCAACTGAGGCACAATTAGCCGCGTTGAAAGCGGGCCGGGAATTGATCGGCACGATGCGTTGCCGCCGGTGTGGCAGACGGGAAGACTATAGACTCATGCAACGAGGCTTGTGTGACCAATGCCTTGAGCAAACTTACGAAGAGCGTTTAGCGGAAGAGAAAGCCAGGGTTAGCGCTGTTGCTGCTGACTGGTTAGCGACCGGTCCAATGTTATCGACACAGAAACGACGGGGCTGACGCATGACGATCAGATTATAGAAATTGCCATTCTTGATGAAACCGGAGCTGTGCTTTTTCATTCCTTGGTTCGCCCATCGGTTTCTGTAAGTGAAGGTGCTTTTTGTGTGCAGGGTATTACGAGCGAAGAACTTAGTAGCGCCCCGGCTTGGCCTGCGGTCTATCCGCAGGTGCGCCGGTTTATTTCTGGTCATTTTGCGATTTGTCATAATGCGGGCTTTGATAGACGCATGCTTTGGCAAACGTGTAAGGCTTACGATTTACCCTATATTGAGCCTGCTCGTTGGGGTTGTACTATGGATTTACTGACAGCAACAAACGGCGGCAGATTTCCTAATTTATGCCATGCAATGAAAATCGCCGGCGCGGTATCGCCTGATGGCGAGTATCATCGGGCTTTGTTTGATGCGGAATGTTGTCGTCGTATTGTTAGCGCATTGGCCGCATCGGCAAAGACAGCAACGTGATCCTATTTTCTCTCTCTAGCCGTTGCCAGGCATGGCGACGCACACAAAGGTTCGGCATGACATTTTGCACGTCCACCTGGCATGACCTGACGCCACCGTAGACGGCGGGTTAAATCGCCCGGTTATTAGCAAGGTAGCCTTGGCCAGACCGGGACGCCATTGACGATTTTATAACGAATACTTATATCTGTTAGTTATTATCGCCTGTCACTCAAAGCCCTGAATCGGTTCAGCGCCAGCCCGCTCTGGCAAACCGGCTGGCGCTGGGTAGGCCGGTTAATCCGCCTTGTCTTTTGCTGCCGTCTGTCGAAGAGCATTAAGTTGTTAACAAAGTAATAGAGTTGTTAACACGGCGTAATAAAGTTGTTTACTGAATGAGCGCTTCGATCTTTGCCAACACTTCGGCTAGCACATTGCCATCCACTTTAGATGCCTTTTCGGCTTGCCGCGCGGCCCAATCCAAACTACGAACCTGATCCGCCAACACCACGCCACCGACCCGGCCGCCGACCGGTAAAGCGACCTCGAAGGGATAGCCTTTAACTTGACTTGTCACAGGGCAAATCAACGCCAACCCGGCTTTCGCGTTATAAGCGTGTGGCGTAATAACCAAACCGGGGCGGCGCCCCGCTTGTTCATGCCCTGCCTGCGGATCGAACGCGATCCAAACCAAATCGCCGCGTTCGGGTATATACGTCGCAGCCATTAAGATGTGCCCTCGCGGCCCACGTCTGGACCCCACTCAATAGAATCATGACGGTTATCGGCAGTAATGCCAGCCAGCAAATCATCTAGCTTGAATACAGGCTTGGCAGCCGTGGGCACAATTCGAAAACCAGCGTCGTCAACCGTCAGCTCGACCGGCGAACCCACTTCCAGCTTTAACCGCGCAAGCATCGAAGCCGGTAATCGAACGACGGCGCTATTGCCCCATTTCTTAATTTCAGTGTGCATTTGAACGCCTCGGAATCTGTTTTCTCTTGTTATTTATGGTATTCGTGCGGAATTACTCGCAATCATTTACGAGCAATGATCCATTACTTTCAATGCAGCCGCTACGACTTCGTCCAGCCCGGCATCGTTGTCTATCACCCAGGTTGCAATCGATACATTGCCGCCGATCTCCATTTGTTCGTCAAGGTGCATTAGAGGAATGCCAGAAATTTGGTTGATTTCAATAATTGCTTCAAATTGCTCGGGAGTATAATTGTTCATATGCGGCGATTAGGGCGCCTAGAATAATTTGCACTACATTCTTCATTGTCTTCTCCCAGTTAATGTAGTGGCTACATTGTAGCTACGTTTTTCGCGTGTTGCAACAGCGTAGCAACTAATTATGCAAATTCGGTAAGCCATTCCAATTGTTAACAACTTTATTCAAAATGCGAAGTAATGTGAGTGAATAGAATCAATGGTTTACGCTTTCATTTGGTAACTACTTTATTACTCACCAACACCGTCCAGATCAGCGGCTCGATTTTGGGCGCGACGGCCGGCATCCCCGCCGCCGCGCGCTGACCGCGGCCGGTCTGTTTTCAGCTTAAACCTGTGCGGTTGGCCATCCGGCTCCCGGTCATTAGAAGTTGGCCTCCTGCAACGCCTGGCGCAAGGCCTGTTCTTTTTGCTGGCGATCGGGTGCCGGCCCAGCCACATCGCCAGCCCGGCTTTCATCGCGCGCTTCGTGGTTGTCGTTTGCGCGGGTTGTTGTTTCGCTACGGTTATGCTGTGTCATCGTCACCTCAATGGCTGATGTTGGATTATTGATTGTTCCAGGTCAGATGCCCGAGGTCGCCGAAGATGGCGTTCTCCTCGGCCATGATGGCCGCTTGATCGTCGGCAATAGCCACGGCCGTTTGTGCCTCGCGCATCATCGCTTTGGGCTCAGGCTGGGGCTCCGGGAGCGGTTGCTGCCGCGGCGCTGGCGGCGCAATCCTGAGCCCGATGCCCAGCCCGCTGGCGGCCAGCATCCGGATGTGTTCGGCCCGCCGCCGTTTGTGCACCGAATCCAGGTACTGGTACAGTTCCGGATCGGCGTCCGCGTCGATCAACACGCAAACTTCCAGGCTAGCCACGGGCTTTCTGCTCCCCGGCGATCTTGAAGCCGCGCACGTTGGCATAGATCGACTCGCTGACTTCGGCGACCGTATTCCGGCGGCAGAGCTTCTGGATGCCGCCCAGGTAATGCCGGGCGCCGCCGCCGACCACGACCACGCGGGCGATGTCGCTGAAGCTGCCCACGCTGCTGGCCAGGCTCTCGCAGGCGCTATTAATCACCGGTTCGACCTTCGGCAGCAAATGGCTGAAGTCGAATTTCTGACCGTACCAGTCCAGCTGGTTCTGGTTATTCAGGGCGATGTCCAGCCGGTTGATGTCCTCAAACGGCTCGCCCAGCTCCTGGGTCAGAACCAGCGCCAGCGTCTCCAGCAGCTTGGACATGCCGCCCGGCACGCTGCCGCTGCGCTCGTCAATGACTTTGAGGCCCCGGCAAACCAGCCAGTCGACCGTATAAAAGCCGACATCGATGACCAGGCAGTTGGACGCGCGCAGGGCATTGTACGCCTGGTTTTCCAGGCAGTAGTTCAGGAAGCCGCCCACCGGCTGGGGGATCACCCAGGTCTTTTTGACCCGCACCTCGCTGCCGTCCGGATAGGCGTGCACACCGGTCAGCCGCTCTTCCAGCCGTTGCCAGTACTGGGCATGGAAATTGACCGGCAGCCCCGTCACCAGCAGGTCGATCGCAGGCCGCTTCATCTGCGCCAGGGCGCCTCGGGCCAGCGCCAGATACACGTCCCGTTCCGGATAGTCGGCGCTCAGCACGCGGCCGGTACCGGTCTTGATCGCCAGCAGGGCGTCCCGGCCGATCAAATACTCGACGTCATTGACGCTGACCCGGGTCAGGTCTTTTCTCGCCATGGCCTCGCCGCCGATGTCGACGCCGCGGTTGATCGGGGCGACCGAGGGAAAATGGCCGCAATCGATGCGTGGCCCTTCCCGCCCCAGAGTGAATTTGACGTTGCCATAACCAATGTCCATCGCTGAAATCTGCATATGTATAAAACTCCGTTGTGCGTGTTCGGTTGTCGTTAAAAAAGGTCGCTGCGGGCCAGCGCCGGCGATAGCCGGCCTGTGTCGGTCTCAGCCGGCCTCAGCCGATCTAAAGCCGTCTCGGTGGCTGGGCTTGTTCGGCGAGCTCACCGCCTGAACCAGCCTCGCCCGGTCTGAGCCGGCCTGAGTCGGTCAGAGACAGCCTGAAGCCGTCTTGGCGCCCGGGCTTGCCCGGCGGGCTCACTGCCTGAACCCGCCTCAGCCAGTCTGAGCCGGTCTGAGCCGATGGCAGACGCGTTCAAACGCCCGCCGCCAGTGCCGCTGCGCCACTATGCCAGATCCCGGCCCAACGTGTCGGGTCGAAAGACGCCGTTTTTCGCTGACCTTTCAAAATAGTTTGAGTGGTTGAGCTTGGGATTGACATGGAGGCCTGTTGTTTGGCACAATCGCCGGCAATAGATGGGTTTGACGGCAACAGGACGCTTCACCCGATAAACCCGCGGACGATAGCGGGATATAAAAATATCGGCGACCCCGGATTGCCTCTGACGAGGTGGTAGGATGCCCTGGGGCTATTATAACTATTTGTTTTTTAAGGCCATTTTTGGCTGATTTTAGTTAACCGACTCAACGTCGGTCCCTTTCGAAAAAACCGCCTGGGGCGGTCACGGGACAGTTTTGTCCAAAATTCAGCGCCTCGCGCTCCTTCCTTTGGCCGGTTTCCGGCCCCCGCTCAGCATCCGATAGGCTGGCGCAATCCCTGGCGTCCAGCGGCTCATGGCCAATCGAACTGGGTTTAATCCCCAATACCCTCGCCATCAGGGCGGCGATCATGGGTATTTCTGACCCCGGATAACCGGCGTTATTCTGAGCCCCAGCCTCCTGGCGGCCTCAAAAAATTTTTAGGTTCTTTTTTTAAAAAACATAGACACTAAAAATATCTTTCCAGTTAGCCATTTTAATGCTTGCAGAACAATGGCTTATTTCAAGGCGTCCCGTCGTTTCCGTGGAGGAAAAGCTGGGAATCGATATATTTTCCACGTTGAATTTCCTCAAGGACCAGCTAAGCCTGTCGTCGATTTTGGACGCCAGCCCGCCTGACACCCACTGCGAGAGGAACGGCACGTAACCATACAGATCCCGCGTCGCGCAGCGGGTAGACAAAACGCGCATTGATGTTCTTATTTTTTCTGCACCCTGCCAGGAGGTTAGTCCCGGCATTTCATGCTCATCGTTGTCGCGAGAATGTGTCCGCAGAAAAAGAGGCATCCGGGGAATCTCTTTTGGGATTCCCCACGGGGCCGGTTTATGCCTGCTCGCGACGTAAAAGAATGTTTCGGACAACCCGGCCCCACCCCCAAGCGGCTATCTTGGCTGTTTGGGGATGGGGCTGTTACCCATCCTGTTGATAATATTGGAGAGAATTTATGAGCACTGATTTACCAAACCCTGCCAACCCCCTGATCCCTGTTTTCGCCACGGAAATTGGCGGCGTGCCAACGCAGGCCGTGGACGCGCGTGAGCTGCATGGCTTTTTAGATATTGGGCGGGATTTTTCTAACTGGATTAAAAAACGGATCGCGGATTACGGATTTATCGAAGGTACTGACTATTCGATTCAAACTGCCCACGAGGTTCTCGCCAAATCTGGCGAAAACCCTCAATCCGGCAGACCATCAATCGAATACGTCATAACGCTCGACATGGCCAAGGAATTGGCCATGGTCGAACGCAATGAAATGGGCCGCACCATCCGCCGCTATTTTATTGACTGTGAGCGCGCAGCGCTTCAGGCCGCCTCGGCCCCCGCCAGGATAAAAAACCTCCAGGGCCTCAACCAGATCCTGCCGCCCCATTTCCACTTGAAAAACACCAGTGCCTTCAAACTCCACGCCGACACGCGGATTCTGTTCTGGACGCTGGAAAAACGTGATCGGCTGCTGCATCCGGCCATTGATCGCGAAGCGCTGTTCCAGGTCACGCTGGATATTCAACACGCGATCCAGACGGAATTTGTTCAGGCCACCCTGTCCCGATTTCCTGACACCTGCTCGGTGAACGATCCGGACCTGATCAATTTCGTCAGGACCTGGCGCCCCTCTTTTGCGGCCGAGGTGCACTAACCAAAGCCCGTTTCGGCATCGGTTCGGGCGGGTCTTGCCAAGGGCTGGCTCGAACCTCTCAGGAATTGACCATGGATAAAACATTACAACGGCACAGAACCCGGCGCCATACCTTATATAGAGAGGGCGCTTCACAAATCACGCTGGCCTACAGCGAGGACTTGAAAAAACAACGCCATTTACTCGGCCAATGGCTGAAATTCTGCATCTGGTCAATCAGCCAAGACGGCGGCCAGCTGGACACGCTGGGATCGGTGACGCGCGAACACATCATCCGTTACGGACGCTATCTCAAGACCGAATTCCTCAACGGAAACTACGCCAGCACCGCGGCGCCCTTGGGTTACCTGTCGGCCCTCAATACCGTCATGAAGGCGATACGCGGCGATGCCTGGCAAACCGTCAGCCCCCGTCAGGATTGCGGCCTGGCCGCGGTATCCTGCATTCCCAAGCGGAAACCGGCGCTGGGCCAGGACGGCCTGCCCGACCTCACGGAATTGGCCGGCTATCTGCTGGCACTGCAGGCCGCGCTGGGCGTGGACCTCCGGGAAGCCCTGAGCCTGGACCTGAAACAGGCATTGACCGAAGGGCGGCGCACCGGCTTTGTGACCGTGGCCAGCTGGCGCAGCGGCATGCGCAGGCAAGTCCCGTGCCGGCCCGTGGCCGTGCAGGCACTCGGCCAGGCGATCGCGGCCCGCCGCTTACAAAAACGCCTGCCCAAGCCCATGGCCTATGACGATTTCGTCATCGCGCACAAGAAACTGGCGGCCCGAAAAGGCTATTCCACCCATACGGCCCGGGGCGTCTATGTGCGGGAACGCTATCAGGAACTCACCTGCCTGCCGGCGCCGATGGTTTCAGGGCTCGATCAGGCCGCGCACCTGCAGGCGCTGGCTGATCACGCCGGCAAGACCCTTTCCGAAGCCAAAGGCTTGGATAAACACACCCGGCATCGCATTGCCAAAGAGATCGGCGTGCTGGGCATCGAGCCGCTGAAAGCTTACCTGGACCAACGGGTATAGACCCACACCACGCTTTATAAAGAGGAGATCCTATGAGCAGAAATTTTGGCATCGGCAGCCGTGATCTGTTTTCGGCTGGCAAGATGATTCTGAAACGACGCTCGCCGAACGGCTTCAAGACCCAGTCTGACTACGGCGATCGCTGGCGGCTGTTTTGCGCCTACGCCGAGGAACACGGCGTCAACAAGATGGAAAAGGTCAGCCGCGAGTTTGTGATCGGCTACGGCCAGCATCTGCAGCGGCAGCTGGAAGCCGGCGTGTACCGCAGCGCCTCGGCGCCGAAGAACTACCTGTCTGCGGTGAACTGTGTCATGCGGCTGGCCACCGGAGGGCAATGGCAGACAGTCAAGCCCGGTGCGGACTGCGGCATTGACAAGCGCCAGTACATTCCGAAGGCGACAAAATCCGTTTCGGAACCTCAGCACGAAGCTATCAAGCCGGACCTCGACGAGCGGCTGGCACAACTCCTGGATCTGCAGCGCACCTTTGGCCTGCGCTTCAAGGAAAGCTGTCTGCTGGATGCGCAAGCGGCGTTAAAGCAGGCCGAACAAGCCGGCGTCATCGCCATCAAGGCCGGCACCAAAGGCGGCAGACCCCGACGCGTGCCCTGCGATGAAAACGGGCAACGCGTGCTGGCGGCCGCTGCCAACCTGCAAAACGGGCGCTCGATGATCCCCAAGGAGCTGACCTATGTGAAATTCCGTGCGGAATGTTACGCTCAGGCGGCGGCCGTTGACTTCTGTTTCCATGCCGAACGCCATGCCTACGCCCAGAACCGCTACCGGGAACTGGTCAAGGCGCCGTGCCCGCTGGAAGCCGGCTGGGAACACCAGGGGAGGATCGCCAAGCTGGCCACCTATCTGGCCATTCCGGAAGCCGAAGCCAAGGAACTCGACCGTCAGGCCCGGCTGCAAATTTCAACGGAACTGGGTCATTCCCGGGTGGAGATCTCCCATGCGTACCTGGGCTGAGGAACTCAAAGCCTATACCCACGACTATGTGCGTCGCGGCGGCAAGCAGAACCGCAGGAAGCAGGTATCGCTGATCGTGGACTTTCTCGAATACACGGATGCGCAGGAGCGAGTCACTTCCTTACACCGGATCGGCGCCCGGCATGCCATCAACTTCTGGAAATCGCACCGGGAACTGTCCGAGAAAACGGCCTACGATTATTGGCTGGGCCTGTGCAAGTTGTGGGAATGGACCGGCAAGCCCGGCAAGCCGCCCAAACCCCATAAGCGGAGCGAGCTTACTGAAGATCCGGCAGCAACCGCTGTTAATCAGACGATATTCCCGGACATCGCGCAGGCGATCCGGGCCGCGCGCGAGGCCAGGGAACTGACGATCCCGCAGCTTGCCAATTTATCCGGCTGTGAGTTAATAATCATCGAAGCCATCGAGGCGGGGACGTATGATGGCGCCAGGGTTTCGGATATCCAGCATCTGTTTCAGATTTTGGCTGTTGAACTCACTATTGAAAGGAGTCTGTTTTGAAAACTATCTTAGATCTGCTCAAGTTATTGCTCATGCCCTTAGAGTTGTACCTCAAAGTGTTGTCCTGGCGTATCACCTGGGACGAGATTCCAAGAACCTATGCATCATGGGCTATGCTTTTCGGCTACGGAATCATGGTCGGCATCATGTGCTACCCTATTACCTCGGCCTTGTATATGACCTTAAGTGTGGCGGTCTGCCTCTTCCTTTTTCGCAAACCGGGCATCCTGATGATCCTTGCCGTCGGGTCGGCTGATTTTCTGGTGGCATTTTGCACGCTGGCCTTGTCGAGATTCGGTTTTGTCTATGTCGATTACTGGCTGCTGTTCACGCTGATTGAATTTTTGTGTTTCTTGCGGCTTTATTATCTTTATCTAAAGTTCAGGCATACCTGTCCCAAAGGCGATATTTTTGCCTGATTGGCGTTTGTATTTTTTTCGAGTTGTGCTTAAATGCATTGGTGAGTTTGTCGTTATTCAGGTTTGGATTAATCTTTAACGACTTACGAATAGAGTATTTCCCACGCTTACGTGGGTTGTAGTCAAACGCGATATCAAACGAAGATTCAGATTACGTATTTCCCACGCTTACGTGGGTTAATGGATGGACGACCATATTACCGCGGTCATGCAATCGTATTTCCCACGATACGCGTGGGTTCATGGCAGATGGTGCAACCGCTCGGCGTCTTCCACGAGTATTTCCCACGCTTAACGTGGGTTAATGGCTACATCTACAAATATGTCAATGCGCACTGTTTGTATTTCCCACGATACGCGTGGGTTAATGGGTTCTTGGCCAATAAAAGAGGTAACATCCCAAGTATTTCCCACGCTTTGAGGGTTAATGATGCCGTCGGTTTCTCTTGTCCAGGCTGCCGAAGTCTTTCCCACGCTCGCGTGGGTTAATGGGGTACGCCAGTATATCGGGTGCTGAGTCTTTCTCACGCTTCATGAGTTGATGTGTGCCCACTTAAAGTTAGACTGAAGTATTTCCCGCGTTCGCGCGGGCTTGCTTATTTTTCTCCAGTCTCTCTTAATCAATGTATTTCTAAGTTATACCGGGCCTCGTCTTTCCTGGCCGGGCCCCATTCAGTCTCAATTCACTGCGTCCTGACAAGATCCACAGAAAGGAAATATCAGCATTCTTTTCAGATTCACAGCGCTTGGCTTCAGTTTTCCCGTTTTCCGTTAACACAGATCAAAAAACCAGGGCAAATTCAAAAGAGGCCGTTTTTGAGCGTTTTTCGACCCGACACAAACTTTTTTCTTGCGGCATAATGGCGCTCGATTTTTTTTAAAAAAGCAGTACTTTCGCTGCTTGCATATTCGGCTATCCGTGCGAACTTAATACTTGTGTTGTGTTATCAATAAGAAAAAATATGCCAAAAACAATTCCTTTTTTAATTGAGGCGGTGTTGGACAGCCCGGTGATCCTTTCGCCGGATGCTTATTTGACGCTCGACTCCCTGTTGTCGGCTTCCTGTCAATTGCGCGGCGAGGATGACGCCCATCTGCCGCTCAGACGAACCGCTGACGTTTACCACGCTTCCGCCGGGATTCTGGTCGGAAACCCCATCACCTCCGAAGCGCCTTTTGTGGCGCGTCTGACGGTTCGCGATTGCAGCAACCCGCGCATCAAGCCAAATAAAAAGAGCGGCCTGATCGTATCGACGGTTTCGTTTCCCGACAAAGCCAGGCTCGATCGTTATCAGGCGTTTCATGCCGCCAAGGTGATCTGGCTCGGCTGCGGCGATCCGGATGAGACGCTCAGGATTCTGTCCAGACTCCCGGGCCTTGGCAAGCGATATAATGCCGGCTACGGTCAGGTCAGCGCTTATTCCGTAACGCCCATCCAGCGGGATTTCTCCCTGCAATTGCCGGATGACAGTTTGGCTCGTCCCGTGCCGACCCGAATATGCCAACAGCTGGGAATTGATCTTTCCCACGCTCACCTGGACAGGGCGACTTACAAGCCCAACTATTTCGATTTCACGCAGGCCGATCTTTGTGCACTGCCAACCACACTTCTTATCAATCAGGACGATGTGGATTTTCTGAAGGAGGCTGCATGAATTCAAAAGGCCAAGCGGCTTTAGCGCTCTATCACCAGTGGTTCGGCGAACGTGCGTTCGCTTTGTGCGGCCTGTCGGGCAATTCTCCCAAGCAAGGCGTTACTCAATGCTCGGGGTGCGGCGCCCAAGGCCCCCGGCACAGCGGTGCTACTCACGCCTTCTGTGACGTATGCGTGACCGTTGCCGGCAGTTACCAGGGCATAGGCACGCCGGGCCGTATGGGTGGCGGCTGGGCCGCGCTCATTACCCCGGCCTTTGCCGAGCTGACCACGACTTCCGAAAAGAACCTGCAGGCGTTCAAAACGTTGCCTCAGGCAAATCTCGCCCATGCCACGCCGAATGAACTGATCATGAAAGCGCTTTTGAACCCACCGGAACCGCCTTTCATGCTGATCCGCTTCGGCAACGCCAACGCGGACATCTGCAGCCAGCTCAGGGCGAGCTATTCGAAAGATCTGATCTACCTTTCCGGCGACACCATCGATCGCATTGATGCCAGGAAAGTGCGCGATGGCGTCGCTGCCGTTACCCGGGCTGAAATCCCGCAGAAGTTGCTTCAGCAATCCGTGGCGAGCTATAGCGCTATCGCCAGAGGCTTGTTGCCGGAAGCTGGCCTTCAAAAGGCCAGGCAGACGATCTGCGATGCCGAGGTTAAGTTGCCGGGCATCACTGAAATTATCCGATCCATGCCCTTGATCGGTTCAACAGAATACAAATGGATAATGGCGTGTTCCTATGCAAGCAAATAATGCTCTTTCCGAAATCAGATTTTTGGCCGCTTCCGTAAGGGACGTCTATGCCGCCCATAAGGCGACCTGGCAAGTCATGGGGCAATCGCCTGACCAAACCCGGCACTTCCACCACGATTGCAATTTTCTGCCGTCCCGAGAGGGGGCGCTCATTACGATCAGGGCACGGCCGGACCATCTTCCGCCGGAATCGACCCCGGTCAAAACGGCTTATGAGGCCGGCATAACGCTTAATTTCGCTCTATCAGCGTGTGCTTCCACACGCCAAACCGGGGCTAATCGTGAAGTGCCCTGCTTGTCGCGTGATCAGCTGGTCGACTGGCTTGATCGCCACGCGTTAAGACACGGCTTCCAAATCGATCATCCGTTACTGGTAGCCGACACCCAAGCCTTGCCGGTCGTAAAGCCGGGCCATCCCGTATTTTTCTTAAACAAGGCTTTTTACTCGGGAAATCTGACGGTCATCGATAGTGCGCTGTTTTCGAAAGCGCTCACAGAGGGTATTGGCCGGCACAAAGGCCTGGGTTTCGGCATGCTAAAAATCATCAACACTCATAATCAATAACAAGAAGGGAAATAAAATGGAATCATTCAACATTGTCATGACGGGAACGGTAACGCCTCATGAGGCGAGTCCATTGGCCACTGCACCGATTAAGCCTGATCGCGAAGTTGCAACGAGCGAGAAATACCAGCAAGGCGACGACAAAACGGCCAGATTGCCGCGCATGGCCAAATATTTTCAGGATACCGCCGGTCTTGCCTATATGCCCTATTTTCCCGCTGCCGGCATCCGTGGCGCATTACGGCGCGCGGCCCGCGACAGTATTTTTACATTCATGAAAGACGAGAAATGGGGGCTGGAATTGCACCGGCTGTTGACGATCGGTGGCGTCAGCACGGCCGGTCCGGAAGGCAGCATCAACATCAGCGCGATTCAGGCTTTTCGGGATCGGAATCCGTTAATTTCATTGTTCGGCGCCACATCGGGACCGAACCATCCCTGGATAGAAGGCCGCTTGTCAGTGGGTCATGCCATCCCTTCCCATGCCTTCGTGCCACCGATTGTCACGGGCATCAGAACCGATCCGGTTCGCCGCAAGCCATCGGAAATCACCATGCTGGACGAAACTTCCGCGGCGGCGCTGGATGATATCTGCAATGCCGGCCGCACGGTATCCAGGCTGAAGAAACAGATTGAGGAATGCAATGCTGACATCAAAAAAGCGAGAAAGCATGGCGACGAAGCGGCGCTCAAGGAAAAAACTGAACTGGTAGAGCAATTGACCGGCCAGATGAATCGAGCGTCTGACCTTGCCGGCACGTCTGTCAGTATTCAAATGCCGTTATCCGGCTACGAGATCATCCCACCACTGATGCCGTTGAATCAGCGCATCGTTGGGCAAGACCTTACCCTGACTGAACTCGGGCTGCTGGTTGTGGCATTGAGAAGGTTTGCGCAAAAGCCCCTGCTCGGCGCTCATCAGGCGCATGGCTGCGGTGTTGTTCGCTGCGAATGGGAAACCTCAGTGAATGGGATCAAAGGCACGGTTACCCTGGAGCCATTTGTGGACCTATTTATTCAAGGGGATCAGTTGCGGGCGCTGTTGACCGAGGCCGAGGATCAATTCAAATCGTCGATGGAAAACTGCACGGAGCAGGCGCTATTGCCCGCGTAACGCATCGTTCGAATTGGTGGCAATTTATACCGGAGATAATATATTTAAAAACATTGACTTACAGCTAGAGTATTTCCCCTATGTGTAGGGGTTGTAGGCAGGTACGACTGCACAACCATGACATATTGCAGTATTTCCCCTATGTGTAGGGGTTGTAGAAACAACACCTTGAATTAGATGAGCAATGACGAGGTATTTCCCCTATGCGTAGGGGCCTGTTAAACAACGACTTACGAGTCGTCAATTGTATCTCTCCTTCTTATAGGAGTTTTAGAGTGGCCGGGAATCTGCTGAAGTCGAAGGTCTTGGTATTTTTCCCCTATAAATATTAGGGGTTGCAGGACTTTGGCATATTCGGGAATGGTACTTATGTATTTCCCCTATGGCGTAGGGGTTGCTGGAAATATAAACGACGACCCTGGATTATCTCTGAACGTTTCTGCCGTGAATACCATCCTGAAGTATTTCCCCTATGTGCAGGGGCCAGTAGAGATTACATTTCTCCATTTCTGGAGTTTTTGATTGTGTTATCAATAAGAAGGCAGAGCTTAAGGTATTGGGCATTTCTCCTGATAAATAGGAGTTGGCGGTCTACATGACCTTGTGCAGCCGAGCGCTATGATTTTTCCTCTAGAGGTTAGTGCTGGATCTGGTCGCCATGAGCTTTATTGCCGTATTTCCCCTTCTTTGGGGTTGTTGTTAAAAATAATGGATCGCCAGTTACTGTTTAACAAAGTAATAGCCGGCAGGGATGCCAGGTATTTTGGCCCAAGACTAATAATAAATTGCTCAATTTTTGATGTGCGGTAAATCACTGATAAATATGTCTATGATATAAATTCCTATGCAGAAAATAACAATTTCCCAAATTACTGAACAAGCGTTCGCCCAAAACGGCCCGTTGTCAAAATTCGTTAAGAATTATGTGCCCAATCCCGTGCAGATCGAGTATGCCGCTCAAGTCGCGCAATGCTTTGATGCCGGCTCACCGGAACAAACCGCCATCGGTTTGCTCGAAGCCGGCACCGGCATTGGCAAAACGCTTGGCTATGCCATTCCTCTGCTGGCTTATGCCGCCCTCGAGGGTAAACGGGTCGCGATCTCCACCTACACCATTCAGCTGCAATCGCAGCTACTCTGCGCCGGCGGCGATGTCGATATTGCCAGGCAGATTATTCACGAACTGACGGGAAAGTCGCTCACCGTAGCCCCGCGTCTTGGCCTGCGCAATTTTGTGAGTCCGTTAAGAATTCGGACGGCATTGGCAATCAAAGGCGTCACCGAGCCATCGGATGCCGCCAAGCAATTTATCGACTGGGCCACTTCCTCAAAAACGGGCCTGTTCCTGGAATGGAACAGGCTGCACGGTGAAATTCCGATTGAATTTCTAACCGCTGAAATTTGCTGCGAACCCTATCTGCCGGAATCTGAAAAACAACGTTATCTGGCCCACAGGGAATTTGCCAAAGCGGCCGATGTCATCATCACCAACCACAGCCTTACGCTGCTGCATGCGCGTTCCAAGGAATTCTCGGTACTGGATGCGCCGGATGAAGCCCCGATCTCGATTATCGTGGCCGACGAAGCCGACCGGATAGAATCGGCTGCCGAACAGCTGTCGCAACGATCAGCCGCACTCATGTCCATGCGCTCCTTGTTTGACAGAAACGATGACCCGGCCAGCCAAGGCATTGTCAATGGCATCCGGACGATTTGCGACTTGGCCAGCCGTGTAGATACCGGCCGGGATGCGCATGTGAATCTGTTAAACAATCCGGTCCTGGCGTCTGAGATCAGTTTCCAGATTTCTCAGCTTCTGCCCTATTTTGACCAGGCGCTGAAATCCTGTTCGGACAACGAGCAGATAGCTGAAATGGTCCTGCACAGGCAATCCTTGTCGGAATTCAGGTCACGACTCGCTCAGGATTCGGCTTCGACGATACCGATCATTCACTTTTCCGAAGTCCGGCGCTACCCTTCCCTTCGCGCTGTTGATCCCAATCCAGGCACTTTGTTCGGCCGGTTATGGCAGGATGCCCCCGAGCAGGATAGGAAGCCTTATCTGGAAGCGGCTTTGCTAACCTCGGCGACATTAAGCGATGGCAGAGAATCCTCGCTGAAATCCGTGGCGCATTCCCTGGGACTTTTCAAGTCCAGCCACTACCGCCTGACTACCGGACTATTCGAGCCGGCCAAGTTTGGCGCGCTGTCCATTGTGCTGCCTGACGAAAACGCTCCAACGCCCACCCTGTCCGTTTCGGACGATGAGTTTTCCAGCGATCCCGCATGGATCGCCTATGCTGCCGATATGATTGCCAACGCCTCGGCCTCCGGCGAACGGGTGCTCGCCCTCACCTTATCCTACCGGGACACCCGCATGATCGCCGCCAGTGTCCGTTTGAGACACCCGCATATCACGACCCTGATCCAGCATACGGAAACCGATCCCCTCCAGGAACTGCTGGTCCGCTTTTCCGAAACAGACGGAGCCGTTCTTCTCTCCCCCTCCTGCTGGGAAGGCGTCAACCTGCCCGGTCTGGTCAAGAACCTGGTCATCACCCGTATTCCATTTGCGCCGCCTGATCAGTCAGTGGCTGAAATCATCAGGAGCTCGATGCTGAAACGAGGCTTCTCGCCTTCGGTGATAACGGCCACGATCTATGGGCGCTCCGTCATCAGCACGCGCAGAAAACTACGACAGGCGATCGGACGAGGCATTCGCCAGCTGAACGATGTGTGCTGCGTCTGGTTTGGCGACAGACGCATCCTGTCCCAAGACGGCAAGCTGAACCTGGCTTCCTGTCTGCCGACGAGGTTTTGTCCGGCCCTGAAGACTGCGAGTACCTTCACCCTGGATAGGGTCGTGCAAAGCAAAGAGCCGGAAGTGATTGCGCAGCCCAAGCCTATCGCCTGGCCAAAGCAGCGGGTATATTTTTAACATCGTGCCCGGCAGATAGCTGGGATTTATTGAAATCGAGTGGGTCGTCGAAGTGACCATGAAATCAGAAGTCTTTCTTGACCCGATCGATTACAGGAATCAGAAAAGATGAAAGACGATATTGACCTAATTGACTATCTCAAAACCCGCCTGAATTATCGTTCAGATGCCCAACTAGCAGAGGAATACTTAAGTATCTCTCGACACGCTATTTACCGCATCAGAGCCGGGGGAGTAGATTTAGGACCTATACCCAGACTTAAGGTTATCGAGAAGACCGGATATTTGAAGTCAGTAACGCATATTGAAAGCTTGGCGGCAAAAAATCTTGCGGAAGAAATTGCCGGGCGTATTGAAGATTCTGCAGCGATTATGGCACTGTCAAAAATTGACGATGACGAATCACATGAATCACATCAGCAATTGCTGAAACTCATTAAACCGTTTTTGACCAGTAGAGTTGATGAAGAGCTGGCCAATGCGATTGGGCTAAAGCGGACATCGCTCTCAATGGTGAGGAAGGGCAAAGCAAAATTTGGCATTTATCCTCGGCTCAAAATTTTGCAACTGCTGGATCCGGACGCAAATCTGGATGAACTTCAAAGAGTGTTAGGTAATTCTGGGGAATTATTAAGAGTTCTTCGCCAACTTCTTCAGCGGGACTATCCTGTAACTTGACAAAAAATGCATTCCAATTAACTATCCACCATAACTTGCCCAAAATAAGGAAGTACCATGAGCCCAATTAAGACAATGGATAAGCTGCTAGGAGCCGGCGTCGCCCGCTGCTCACTGTTTTAATGCCAGAAACACAAGTAGCGTGACAGGCGTCTCTATTGATTACCGAATCAATGCAAAAAACAGTGTGACGCATGCATACTGGTTGGCCAAAGTGGTTGTTGCCGGAAAAGCTAAAACAAAGTCTTGGTCTATCAGGCGTCATGGTTATAAGAAAGCTTGGGAACTGGCGGTTGCTTTTCGGATTAAAATGACCAATCAATCCCTGACAACCCAAGCCCCCCTAAACCGAATCAGAAACTGCTGAGGTGGGGGGCAGAAAATCAGATTCAATTATCGCGGGAAATTAATTCCCCCATCCGCAAACCGATCGAAGCGTCAGCCATGATCGACTTCTACAAACCATCGTCCGTCTGCACACTCAATAAGGTTCAAGCCGGCGTCAGGAAACTCGCCTAACACCCAATCGACGAATGTGTCGAGGTGAGTGTAACTGACCGTTCGGTACATCGCGTGCGTATTGACTGCAACACTGTAACTCCGGATACCCATTTTTTTACCTCATGTGGTGACAAATAGGTCGGCGGTCGAGGTCAAGCCGTGATTCTATGGATGGCGCTCTTCGTTATTTGATATTAGCGCCGATGGACGCCCCGACCATCGAGCATGCATATGCTGATCGAATTCTGGATCTATCTCACGAACGAATTTATCTGCAACGGCTCGGATACGAGAATCAATGCCCGCTATCTGGAGCGCTTTTGACAAGCCAGCGGCGTATTTATCGATGAAAACTGCCGCGAGTTCTGGCGTTTCGGCACCACGATTCACATCATTCCTTCTGGACTCCGCATAACTCTGTATTTCAGCGATAATATCACGCTCAATCGCTTCAAGTAGATGAGGCCAAATTGTACCCGGTGGTAGGTCTTTTAGATGATTCATGCTCTTTTCCTTTTGTTAATTCAACTCGATTTTACGATTTAACACCAAGATTAAACATCTTTATTTAACAGTGTTTATACACACGTTTTTTACGTAGACCCATTTATTATATAAGGTAAGGATCGAGCAAACCCCGCCCGATCCTGTTTGTGTAGATACGAGTGCAGTGGGTTTTGAATCTGGTTCGAGGCACTTAATATAACAAAATAGATTTTCCTTATCTCAAACAAAGGCTCTCACAGGGGGTGCCATCGCCATCTTTATCTAAAGAAGCAACGCCACAAGCAAGATATTGCTTCGCTTCTTCGCAAGAACTCATTTGCTTGCAATAACGTTTCGAACCACATGAGCTACCAGCTGATTGTTTGGCCGCCACTGGCTTAACTTTACCGCCATGACGATATTCCCAGGGTGGCACTGGGTTCGGATCGGCCCAAAGCCCAAGTCTGGCTTGTTTGGCGTTAGCTTCAAGCTGCAACAGCGTATTGTCGTGAGCATACTGCCGGTACACCCAAGCCATCCCCTGCTCTACTTGCTTTCTGTTGACATTAAGATTGTCAACGAACACAGTGCCAACTATCCGGCCATACCGATCGACAGCTTCTTTATCGACCAGTACATGTTTGTTAAACGCCATGTCGGACAAAGACTGCTTCGATTTTTGCCCGAATGCTTGCTGGCTCTCAGGGGCATCAATTTGCGCAATTCTTACTTTCAAGGTTTTATTGCCTGCCACAAGCAAAGTCAGCGTATCGCCATCGTGTACGCCAACGACTCTTCCTTCAAGGCGCTCAGACGCTAATGCGTAGTTTCCTAACAGGAAAAAGAGAATCAGTATTTTGTTCAGCATATTTATTTTTCTTAGTTAATGATCAATGTTTTTGTCCAGTTGTTGGCAAGCTACGCCGCTCTCGACTGAACAATTTTTTGTATGTGGCTGGCGTAACCAGAAGACTACATTCTTCACAGATTCTGTGAGCAGCTTCGGGGTAATCTTGCCACCACCATCTGCTATATCGATGTCCACCACCTCAACATTCTAACGCCTCCTTTAAGCTTTCTTTTATATCTTTGGGATGATAGGGTCCAACAATGAACAGCTAGCCCAAGGGATGTACCAGCTCGATCAGCATCCAGTCCAGAACACTTTGCTCAAATTCCTTGCAGGAACTTCTACGGGCCAGTAATGCCGCCGCCCGGTCCCTGAGTTTCCTTGGTAGCGGATCATCAACCTGTCCAGGCGGAAGATGGATAATTTCCCGTACCATATCGTCTGCGATGGAAGTCACAAAACCCAAGCTGTCCAGCTCCTTTTTAACGGCAGCTGCCGAATGTGATTGTTCTCCATGCAAAATGTCCTTAATGGCCTCGTGAGTTTGCGTCGGTATGATCCACCAGTCACCATGCTTGCGCGGCCAGTACCAGCCCCATCCATCTTGGTCAAGGCCAATACCGGTCTGCTTAAGATTCATTGCCCGGTGGCCGCAGCAACCCAGCATGACGCCTAACGACAGTCGCAATGGCACTGTTTTGTCTTGGATGTCTGCTTTGGCGAGACCTTGAAGCCTGGGAGATCGACCGTGCCGAAAACTATTGTAGTAGAGGGATTCAATGCACATTTAGTTGACTTGTTTCTGTGAAGCAATTGTAGGAGGGCGCTCTCCTACAATTGAAACATCGGCCTATTATATACATTCTCACTACCCTCTTCTTCACACCAATCATCAAGTAACGCATCGCAATCAATTTCAGCCTTAGCTTCCGGTTGTTGCTGTATATATGTTCTGTTCTTCATATTCTCCACATCATCGTATGCTTTTTTGGCATACAGGAGTGCATATCGGGTGCTGCTCATTATTTCTGCGAATCTTTTTGCATACCGGTTAATCCATTCTTCTTTATTTATCACTCTCATCTGCTTCTCCGGTATATTCTGCATATAACCAGTGGAGTCTACTATTGGAATCGAATGACACTCCGCCAACTCTGATTGTCACCCCGGCCTTACCGGTCCCGACCTTACCGGTTCCAAGATAGCGTCCTGATTCGTCCCAAGCATTTACGATTCTGCCTGGCAATGGTCGCACCATTGGGTAGAAATCACATTTCTTACCATTGATTTGTAAACTGCTCATTTTCATTCTCCCGCTTGTTTTTCCTTGATGTCGAAGTGCTCACCTTCAATGCCGTACAAAGATTTGATATCTGCTTCAGTTTCACCCCTGCTTCTGATACATTTTATGCAACTCGGGCAAATTCCCCAGCCGATATCTTGATCATGCCATTGACGGCCCGTAGTCCGTACGCCACAATGTGCGCACTTGAGGGTTTTTATTTTTGATGATGGGGTTCTAAGCCCTACTAAGTAATAAAGCGCCCTCCTACAGCAAGCCCGCAACCGGAGTTACGGGCAGTCGAGCTTGGTTAAGCGTTTACGCTGTCCCGTAAGACTTTCGCCGGCGTGACTTTGACGATCTTTTTGGCTGGTGAGGTAAACATCTCGCCTGTGCGCGGATTGCGGCGTTCTGAAGCAGTACGTTCGCTTACCTTGAATTTACCGACATCCTGAAGCGTGAATTCGCCGTTGGTTGTCACTTCATCTTTGATGATTGTGGCCAAGGATTTCAATACGCCTTCCACCTGTTTCTTGTTTAGATTATTTTCTTCGGCGATCTTGGCAATTAACTCGCTTTTGTTCATTATTTTTTCCTTACTTATTAAAAACGGAATATTCCGGAAAAGATTTAGCTACGCCACTTGGGGTATCTGTCTACTATTATTGAGTATAGCTTTGGTATGAGCAATGAACCGTGTGAACGATTTGAGGCAATTGATGGATTTGGGTTCTTTATAGATAACCAAAATCTGAACGGCGGAAATATCCTTCAGTGTGAAAACAGCACTTCCGTCGCGAAAGACGAGCTTGATATCCTGTTTGCTTTTGCGCAGGATGTAATATTCCTGACCTTTGTATCGGGCACGCCCCATGATGATGTTTTGTGTGGGTGAAATCGGCAAGCTTTTGCCAGTTTGCTCAGCTGTAGACATTTTAATCCCCAAAATAGGTAGCCTCTGAAGCCCGAGGCGCAGCGCAAGCATCACAAATGCCTGCACTTCCATTATCTACAGCTCGAAGAAAACGCAAGCCGGTTCCGGGCGTTTTTTTGATAAAAATGATTTATGCACATTGGCCGCGTGGGGGCTCTTCTTAATGCCCCCCGAAAAAGCGGCCACTGTGTATAAATCCTCAACAGCTTTTAAATAAAGCTTAATGCTTAAACGAAATCGACATCAGTGTGGAATAGCGCCTTGAATAAGGTATTGCGCGTGGCGCTGACTGAGGCGGCATCACGAAGCGGTCTTTTAGATTTGGCCAGAATCTGCTTTAACAGCTCCGGCTTGCGTTTCAAGAACAGCTCGACCGGCAGTTGGCCTTTCTTCCGGTTGCAGCACCGACAGGCCAGTGTCAGGTTGGACACCCGGTCCGGACCGCCGTTGCTGCGGGCGACAATGTGTTAGACTTCCAGCGGCACGTTCTCGATACCGCGATAGGTGCATTGCCGGCCCCACTTTTCCAGCAGGTATTCACGCACTTCAAAGCCGGCCAATTCCCCTTGCTGATACTCGATGCCCAAGATGTCCGGATTCTGCATTTTCTGCATGTCGAACTTAACCCGCTCGACGGCCAGCGAGTCGCCCCGCATCCAGCGGCGCAACCGATTCACCCAGCTCATCGTCGACTCCACCCGATGCTGCTTTTGTCCAAAACAAATACTGCCATTCAAACTCCAAAATAAACTGCCCTTACGGGCTTGGTAACGGAGGCCGAAGCCTCGCTCCCCTCGGGAATGTGCCACACCGGACCGGCCTTCGCCGCTGGCCCGACCTTCGGCGCTTACCCTGACGTCAGCATGATCGGGCCTACAGAGGCCGACACTGAGGAAGCATGCCGGAGCGGGTCTTTACCCTGTGTGTCACGTAGCGGATTGGCTACCGCTCTCCCTGGTCAGATTGAGCTTTCACAAGCTCCGGCCTTCAGGCCAGGGTGGTTGACACTCTACGGCCAGTAATAGAAGCATTGGCAATTACATAGATAGGAATCCCAAAAAGTGATGCAAATATAGCGACTATAGCTAATGCTAATGATGGGCCGTCGTTATAGATCGACACCCCAACAAGTACCCATGCGCCAATGCACGTCGCAATAATGAGCGTTCGCGCAACGTGAGCGAGTCGAGCAGACCACAAATCACGGCAATTGATTATTTTTCGTGCATCCGAAAAACTAAGCTGTTTGCTCATAAAAATTCCTTATTCAAGTGGTTTCAGTATGAAACTTTATTACTTAATCTTTTGTTGTCGATAGGTTTTTATACTGAATCGGTATGATACTTTATTTTTCAATCGCCGATTTCGCAACGGTAGAATGCAACCTACAGCGCGGCTCAGTATATCTTTATTACTCACTCACAATCAGCGGCTTCTTGAGCATCATACTGATTGCGGGATAAATACGAAAGCAAGTCAAAGTTTAGCTGGAGGGTCTTTTGGGCGCGAGTGATGGCGACATACAGGATGTTAAGATCTTCACTGATCTTTTTCAGTTCTTCGTTTCTGGCTTGCTCATTCAGTTTCGACATATCCTGAATTTCGCAAAGCTCTATGTAATCATCGTCTAATTGAACATGAGGAAATTCCAGCCCTTTTGCTTTGTGAGCCGTGCTTAATACGACATCGGCAGATTCCAGATCAAATGCTGCACCGACCTTCCCTTTTATCTTGTCGATTATTTCGGGTATCTGATCACCGTAATCCTCTGCGATTTTGCACCGAGGTTTTAATTCAGGATCGCCAACCTGATCGACATACAGCTTTAATTCCATAAAATCGGTAAAAGACCGGATAAATGGATCTCGGATCAAATCGAACTTCCGTTTCCAGAGATAGTAGACATCCAGAATCTGGTCAAAGCGATAACCTTCACTGCCCCCAACATGCCACCACGTTTTTTGGTGATTGATCGCCTGGGTCGTATGAGAAAAAACACCGGCATTTGTCCGGCTAATCACTGTGCGTTGAGTATCTTCAGCGATATTGCCAAGTCGATCTTCGCCCCCCAATCCTCGAACGAAATGGGTTGCGCCTCTGATGGCTAATACAAGATTTGCAATTCTCGCAATATTTTTGCCAAACCGGAAAGACCCGGTCAGGTAGTGAACAACCGCTCCTCTACTGGCCGCATAACTCAATGCATTCTTTGCGCCACGCCAGCCATAAATAGCTTGGAAATCATCTCCAACCAGGGTGATTTTCCCGCGCTGCTTGAAAATAATCGACATGGTGCAGCTGTTCATGTCCTGCGATTCGTCAACCAGAAATTCATCGTAGCCGGACAGGACAGGATTGGATAATTGAAACAGTTTAAGATAGCCGTCGTGTAGCATCCCGACTGTGCCATCTTGCACATCAATCATTTTTGTCCATAGTTTTCGAGCTTGAAAGATAACGAGTTGTTTGACAGCGATTTCATCAAGCCCCAGAATCTTTAATAGACGCGTATAATTTTCGTTAATGTGCTTCGCCTGAATTTCCGTATCCGTTGAGTAAAGAAACTTAGTCAAGGTCTCAAGCACGACGGATGCTATGACCAGGGTATCGTTTTGAGGACCGTAATAGCCAATTTCCCGATTCAGCTCCTTGCTGATCCCTAAAGCATTGGCAACCTCATACGGTTTGAGACTGCTGACCAGCTTGTGCTGGTATTGGACCCCGGTATACCTGTAAGCCAGTGCATGAGAGGTCACAGGTTTTACGCTCGTTCCTCTGAATTTTATTTCGGCTTCTTTCTGTACCGATTTATTCAGGACGATATAAAGCATACGAACATTTTTTCTAAGCTTGGCATAGCCAAGCAACGTCGATGTTTTTCCAGTCCCGGCCAGCGCCTTAACGACCGTTAAAGGCGCATTTTCTTTAATAATAATTACTTGTTCGCTGGTGTAGTCCATTTTTTCCTCATTAACTTAAGAGTTGCTGTCAGGTTCTCACAGCTTTTAGAAAATGCAACTACACCAGTGTGATTTGGGGGCGATCAGAATCCCTCATTCCAGAATGGCATCCTCGAATTTGATTATTAATCTTGATGCGTTCTTACGCTGTCCATAAGGAATTACCTCGTAACAACCGGCTTCGTGAATAGAGATACTCTCTATAACGCCCAAATTTAACCGAGTCGAAACAGGAAATGGAGGCTCAATATTATTTTCTTCAAGCCATTTTTTCCGGGACTTACTTAACTCTGACTCGACATGATCCTTCATTTTGTCCAGGCCGTTCACCATATTCACATCAATGTCATAGCCCATATTTTCTTCTAAGAATTTGGCTAATTGATAACCATTAGGCATATTCGAATCAGAATGCAGCCAGTTCAGCCATGCACGGGTTAGATCATCTTCAAACCTGCCTGTTTTTCCCATTTGCTCTGCTGTTTTAGCGGCGGCATTAATTACCATGAGTGTTCTTATCTTTGGTGCTGGGGGATATTTTTTCATTTTTGTTGTGATCCCGTCCTGGATGGGTTGGTTAACCTAACATTAGGAGATTTTTTCTCTCCATTGCCTAAAAAAATGATTTTGATCTTTCTTGTCCAAAAAACCAATCGCCGTCAAACTTAATTAACTGTTGGTCACAGATAAAATCAAATTCAGCTATAGGATTGAGCAGTTTCCCTTCATTTTTCATTAGGAAAAAGTTTCCCATCAGTGAATCACAGTAATAGCATCCATTCGACAAATAAGCAGAACCAACTGTTTTACTGTATCGTTTTTTAATTGAACCTATGCCAAATTTTGCTAGTTTACTGTTTTTAATATTCTGAAGAATCAATTCGCGAATATTTCTATCTGAAAAACTTCTGGCGGATATAAATACATCATTTTTATAAAACAACACTTCTTTGATGATTTTTGTTTGTTTTTTGCATTTCCAGCATCTGATAGATTCAGGTCTAACCTTAGCGGTCAATTGATCTCCTTCAGAGGGTAACCATTTAAGCCGACCTTTAAACATTCCCAGTATAAATTCCTCAATGGACACTCCAAATTGAGGGACAGATAAGGATTTTGTTTCTTTGTTTTGCCTTATTCCAAAAACAGGCACATCTTTTCCAAAGGAAAAATCATGCTTGAAATATTCTTTGTTGCCACGCAATCGGTATATCCAGGCGCACCTGATACCAGATTCTTTATATTTTTTTGATCGCCTTATAAACTCGTCATTGGTTTGAGTCGACCACTGTACTTCAAATACAAGCTTAGCGTTGCCTCTGGTGCAAAACACATCAGCTATCCATGTTTCACCAGATGATGTTTTTCCCTGCTTTTCAGTAATTACTTGCCAACCTTCTGATAACGCTATTTTGGCTATTAATGTTTTCAAATAAAGGTGCTCTGGCGTCTCAGGCGCTGACGTACATTCACCTTGTTTGCTATGAGCAAAAAAATAATTGTTAAGTTTGCTAGTTTTTGGCACAGCATGACTATCACAGCAAGGCATTATCAGCTTTAAGTCTTTATGACTATTTTTTAAAGCTTGCCAAGCTTCGTTATCGTAGTCATACGAATAAATATTTGTATTATCTAATATTGCTCTAATTGACATTATTGGTTATCTGCCATGCCATATAAATACTGTAAGTTGACAATATAGTTTCATACTTACAATAAAGTGTCATACTGAACAATAAAGTTTCATACTGGATGTGGTCTGACATTTCAGTCATCGGCATCCATTCGTATTCCAAAAAAGTCTCTAAGCGTCATATCGTGGAGGCATGGCAAGTGTTTGACGCACAGGCCCAGCATATCTGCGCCTGGATTGGAGCGCGCTGGATTTAGCCTGTTAGAAAACCTTTGCAACTCCTGTCTGCTGGGCTCATTACCGTGAATAGCGATGTAAAGATCACGAAGCGAACCCGCGCCTTTAATCACATCCGTTGCGGCCTTTATGTATTGATCACCAGTTTCTGTCTTCTTGGGCATAGCGCCTCCTGTTTCTTTCGGCTGAGAATACAGGCTTTTCGCGCGCATATCAAAAATGATTTGCAAAGGGAGGGGTATAAGGCTATATTTGTATATCAAAGATGATATACAAAGGCAGCGAAATGACTCACTCATATGATGACTTGATTGTAATTCCGAAACTTGGCCGACAATTGGGGCTTAATCTAGGCAATGCCATGCCACAGAACAGTTTGGCTCATGGAGTCTATTTCTCAGCGCCAACCGTGGATCTTGATGCCTATGACCGAATTGTTCTTTGCATTTCAGGTGGCAAGGACTCTATCGCCAGTCTGTTGAACCTAATCGACCAAGGGGTTGACTTCAACCGCATCGAGCTCTGGCACCACGATGTAGACGGCAGAGAAGGCAGTACGTTGATGGATTGGCCATTCATGGCTGACTACAATCGGAAGTTGGCTGCTGCCTTCGAATTACCGATCTACTTCTCTTGGCTGGAGGGAGGCTTCGAAGGCGAAATGCTCAAAGAGAACAGTTACAGCCGCCCGCACAAGATTGAGACACCTGATGGCTTAATCACTCTTGAACGCGATATGAGTCGTGCAAAACCTGGAACTCGGATGCGTTTCCCGCAGGTGTCAGCCAACCTCCAGACGCGCTGGTGCAGTTCAGCATTGAAGATTGATGTTGGGCGTCGAGCCTTGAACAACCAAGATCGCTTCGACGGTCAAAAGGTGCTCTTTATCACCGGTGAGCGCCGAGAAGAAAGCTCGAATCGAGCTAAGTACAACCAACTTGAACCTCATGCGTGTGATCGCCGGAATGGGCGCAAAGCCCGCCACGTGGATGCCTGGAGGCCAGTTCTTCACTGGAGTGAAGAGCAGGTTTGGGACGCGCTTAAGAGGCATGGCGTTATTTCTCCGGTGCCCTATCGTCTGGGCTGGGGCCGCTTTTCCTGCATGAAATGCGTTTTCAATGATGCGGTTATCTGGGCCACACTCCGGTACTATTTCCCAGGAAGCTTGCAAACGATTGCTGATTACGAGCAGAGATTTGGCACAACGATTAGCCGTAACAGGATCAATGTATTGGATGTGTCCCATCAGGCTCAGCCGCTTGAAGTTGACGACATTGAGGCGTTAGATCAGGCGATGAGGAGTGAATACACCCTACCAGTGATACAGAGAAACGGAGAATGGAAGTTGCCTGCTGGAGCCTTCGCTAAAACAGGATGCGGGCCTGTGTAGCATTAAATCAAGTACAGCGGTGATGCCACTAGTACAGCTAACGGCAAATAAATAAGATAATTCATATAAGCAGCGGCTTGCCAATATAAGTCCAGCGAAAAGGCTTAGCCAGCGTATCGTTAAAAAACGCAATAAACGCGAGCATACGATGCCTGAGTTCTTCCTTTGAGGAAAAACTGCCCCGTTTGAGCAGGCGCCGAGTCAAAATACCAAACCAGATTTCCACCTGATTGAGCCATGAACAATGTTTGGGCGTGTAGACGAATCGAATCCGATGGCTTTTATCCTGGAGAAACCCGGCGCGGGAAGCCATGCTCTGGAGAATGCCGGATAGGCCTTTTTGTCCTAAATCCTCTTCGAGACCACATAATTGCGCAACCGCCTTAACCAGTTTCTCGGATTTGTGGGTATTCAATTGGTCGCAGACAAATATCCACTTAGCTTCTGGATCGGTTTGTACAGTGGCGAGGATATGTGCGACAAAATCTTCTTCGGTCCGGGTATCGCCCACCGTCGGATTAATGACCTTGCCAGTCGCCACTTCAAAGTTGGCGATCAGTGTCTGAGTACCGTGCCGCTGGTATTCAAATTCCACCGCTTCCGGCTTGCCGGCTTTCATAGGTCGGGCCGGATGAATCCGTTCCAGGGCCTGAATGCCGGTCTTTTCATCGGTACTCACCACATGCACGCCCTGTTGATGTAAAGCTTCCGCCTGATGGTAGAGTTGACAGACCGTTCGCACCTCTCGGCGAAACACCGCCTCATCCTCGACTTCGTGATTCAGCCAATATCGGCTGCGATGTGGCTTGAGATCCGCCTGATTTTAAAATTTCACCGATTGTGGTGGCTGAAATGGTTTCAACAATTCCCCGACGCATTGACTCTCTCACCAAATCGTTCCGCGTCCAGTGGCTTATCTGCTCCGGTGGCTTCTCGCAGGCCAGCGCAATGATTTGACAGATCTGTTCGGCGCTGAACTTGCCGGGACTTCCGGGACGGGCTTTGTCCGTTAATAACGACTCAATCGCTACGCGCAGCGCTTTAGGATTTCCGGCCGCTTTTTTCAAGGCCGCCTGACCTGATAACCAGCGCCGGCGCCAGAGTCCCACACTGTCTTCACATAAACCCAAATCCAGGCTTATCGTTTTATTACTGATGCCCTGGGCGGCCTTCAATATTATCCAGCTTCGTTGCACTAAACTATGCGGTGTTTCCCGACTCCGGCTAATGGTATGCAGGATGTCGTTTTGCTCTGTTGCCAGGATAAGGGGCGGTGTTGGGCGAGCTATGGGACTTCTCCGTGAACGTAATTTTGATATTTGACCGTATATTATCCTATATATTTACCGTGTGCGGTATTAGTCGTATGAAACTTTATTGTTTCTATTTTCAAAGGTAATAAAGTTAAAGTAATCTGAAAGTATGATACTTTACGTATAATCATGAAATAGAACTCAATAAAATCAATAGATTAGAAAATATAAAGTATGATGCTTTATTGTCAATTTACAAATACAACGGTCAGGATTTATCTCGAAATCATCAAACACTACTCCATCTTTAATGGTGAAAACGTGCTTTGCAACCTTGCAAATGAATACACCTTTGGGATATTGCTGCACGAATGTAGCGGGATTCATTCTGCGTTGTCCCTTTATAGCTGGAAAAGAAATTTTCTTGACCCACGATTGCTTATTGATCCAGTCAGAGAATTTGAATCGACAGCCGCTTTTTCTTCCGGCTTTCAACAATATGTCATACGCATCATCATAAGAAATCTGTCTTGCTATCGACAACGCTCTGACAGTGCAGTCATTTTTCTGGCGTGGGCGTGAGCTTTCGCTTCTCCCGGAATCAGTCTTAACCCAAGTGTAATTGCCACCATTATTAACTGAGCAGATGATTGAATTGCTCATTTTAAATCTCCTTTTGTTACGGGCCAATTTCACTATCAAATTACAGCAAAAATGATGGCCGTTTCACTCATATATCCGCCTCAACGATATCCAGGTCACGGTTCTTTATCGATGAACCATCGTTATTCCAGACTAGCGCCCAGTTTTTTGTGTGAAAACACTGGTTCTCTTCGCCTTCTTTATCGCGTACGACCTCATACCAGGCACCAGAACGAGTCTTAACCATCACTGGGCCTGTATTTGAAATCTTCAGCGCCAGCTTAGTGCTGAACTCGGTCAGGTCGTTTATATTTTGGAACATTCTCGAATTAATCATTGTTGCCATACCTCATCTATGACTTACTGTTTACTTGTTATTGAGATTAAAGTGTATCCGGCTGATCGTGGATTGACTCTGGCGCTATACACGGCCCCGCTAGGTCATCTTCCATTCTCTGTTCGTGAATGCTTGACCTGCTACAGCTGATTGATATTTCTTAACCGATAATATTAATCGGAGTCTGAATTCCTTTACGGATGTCTATGAACGCCCCTTGGTGATTAATTCCCCCATGCCTCAGCAGTGACCAAACCAATTGCATCGCCACATTAGCTATCGCTCGGTTAATGGGCAAATCCTGATTTTGCAATGCTTCCTCCATACTACATGACGGGGTGTTGTCATCCTGCATCCCATCAAGTTCCGGATAGAAATCAAAAACAGTGGGCAGTTTCATATCTTTATCATTCACTCGACCAAGTGTGCCAAGAATCACTTGGCCTGTATGGGAGCCGTTGCCGGTATCCAGCCAGAGGGTTTTTGAATAACTGTATACCTTGCTTTTAGCCAGATCAGCTCTGAACTGTGCCACATCGACACAGGTGATAACGAGATCGCTATTTCCGTTGCCGCGATCCACATCGAACATGGCAGGGACAGCAACCCAATCCAGCCCGAACAGATAATTGATGCGCTGGATTGTCACGATAGCCTTGTTATGGCCCAGATCAGCAGGATAGAACGCTTGGCGACCGATATTTGGACGCTCAACCTTATCCCCATCCCATGCCTTAATCTTTAAGCCAGAATGCCCTAGTTCTCTGATAGCGTGATCGATGCGAGCAAGGCTAGCCAATATTTCGGAACCTGTGCCGCCTACACCTATCAAATCAATGCTAACTCTGCGAGAAAACCAGCTTGATGGTGTACAGAATTTGAAAGGTACGTTTGCTTCCATTGGATGACCTATTGGTATTTGTTGATTAAGTACTCGATTTACAAATACTTATATCCCAAGTCTTCCAATATGCAACGGCAGTTAATTGCTCCAATTGAAGCTTATAGGTCAAACGTCAAGATTTTGCAGGTCAAACGACACGATCATCGAAAAACTCGCTGGCTTTCCGGTTAAATCGTTCTATTCGGTCTAAGAATGTGCCGCGACCGAGAACGGATCGTATGCCATGCACCAATTCGTCTTTGCTTAAATTTTCAAAAGCTCCACCTTTCACGCGACGCTTTATATCAGCTTCCAGAATGGTTGCAAGTATAGTCAGCTCATCGACTTGTAACGTTGGTAGTTGCTCAGAAAAATGAACAGCTTTTCTTCGCGTATCTTTATTTTCTTGTCGGCTCATGGTTTGTCTCTCGCGCAAAAAAGATGAATGTATTTTACGTCATACCCTTTGGCCTTAAGCCAAGCCTTATATTCCGATGGCTCTATCGTTGGAGCAAGGTGCTTGCGTAGCCAGCTTGAAAACTGGAGGCGCTCCAATCTGTCGCGAAACTCCGCCTTTTCGATGTTATAGGATTTCGCTTCCTCTAACCCTACCTCATCAATATACCGCTGGGCCCAATCTCGCTTGTCCTCAAGCGCCAAGGCGTTAACCGCTTCGCTTGCGCGCTCTCGAACATACTCGGCTTCGAGTTCGGCACGTCGCTTTTCCAGTGCCTTACGCTGTTCTTCTTGGTTTATTCTCTGTTCTTCCTGTTCTTTCTTTTTTTCGAATAGAGATTTTCCGACAACGGCATCGCTTTCATAAAGTGTGCGGATATAACCAGCGGTCGAGCCTTTAACCTGTTTTTTTCTAGCTTTCGCCTCCACGTATTCGACGACCTTCTGAGCTCGTTCTTCGTCTTGGAGAATCCAGAGAATAGCCAAGCGCTCTCCTATTCCATGTTCCAATAGACGTTTGAATACTTCAGATTCCCGAATGATCGCATGGTCATCCTGAATCACGGGCTTCAATAGCGTTTGTTGTGGATTTTCGGTAATGAGGAATCTAACGGCCGTTACTTTGCGACCTTGTTTTTGAAACTCAGGCTCTAGCTGTATATCCGAAACACGATTTATCTCTGCAATCGGCTTAATAATAACGTCCCGTTTGAGATATTTGAATTCGTCATACATTGCCGCGCTGGCGCCGATAATTTTCCTGAATCGGTTAAGATCCCACCACCCGGTTGAGCCGACAGACTTATAGCGCACGCAATTTTCATACAGCGTCAACGCGTAGCTTCCCTCAAAGCGTCTTTGGACGCCGATATTGATAGTCGCATATATCTCAGGGTCATAAAGACGTTCGGCAAGATATTCATCGTAGCGATAAGTGCAGGTTCCATCCTTGATCTCGCCATAAGACAGCATGGACATGACCCGCCAAACCTCTTTCCCGTCTTCCATCATATTGAATTCAACGGCAGTGGTGGTGAGTTTGCGCAATACGTCCTGAAGTCGCTCAATGTTGTTGCTTTCGTCCCAGCCGAGCATTGCACACAAATGTCTAATCGGAAGCGTATGTGTCCGCCGCGTCAATAGCCCGTCATAGGCGTTCAAAAGCAGCACATTGACCATCTTCCGCTCGAGCAAAGAGAGAACCCCGCTCGTATGAATTGCAGCCACATGCTTCTTAACTTGTTCGTTCTTAGATTTAGGATTTTCAAGGGCCTTTTTTTGAGTCATAAAATGATTATATTTTAAGGTGATGTTTTGTCAATAATAATAAAGATCACCTTATCAGGTTTTATCCATAGTCCCCTAACCCCTCACCTTTCATCCCCTAAACCATCACCTATAAAATTAAGTGACTGTAAAAAAATATATTTAATTATATAAATATCAGTAACTTACAAATTTCAATAATTGAATTATGGCTCATCCCCTAAACCCTCACCTTTGTAATCAGCACATCCCCTAAACCATCACCTTTCGTCCCCTAAACCCTCACTTTTATAATCAGCACATCCCCTAAACCATCACCTTTAATCCCCTAAACCATCACTATAAATCGCTACAGACGCTGTTGAGCTTAGGCTGTACAAAGCTAAACAATATTAAATATGTTGTTATTAAACATAATAAAACAACAAAGAACCTGTTGTTGTTTTTGAGAAGGGAAAGTTTAGGCTAATCAGTACAATTCCTTTTTATCAGCATAGCTCATCCGTTCATTTTTATCCTGAGAGCATTTCTGAGTGAGAACATTACCATCCAGACTGGCTTCGATACCAATAATTAATATAAAAGTCTTCACTGGAAAAACATCCCAATATCAGGGCAAGACAGGAAATGACCATTAACCACCATCCGTATCACGAACTCCGGGTGGTCAGACGCACACTTACCGATAACAACCGCGACATAAAAGCCGCTAAGGTCGGATTGGTCATCTGTAAGAGAAAAGAAGGCGTGACCATTGCCACGAGAATGCAAATCCATGACCGGAATGAGTCCTTCCGGCATGAAAGTTGAATAACTGATTTTTGCGGACGTTGCCGTTAATACGTCCGGTTCGTAAAGTTGGTATTGACTTTGAATTTCATTCCAGACAATCAGCCCTGCCCATTCGTTTGGCACGGCATTGGCCGCTTTCCTGATGACATCAGCCAAAATCCATGACGGAATTTGTCCATGACGAAGATGGATGCCAGTCTGCTCTATTTTTCCATACGGAAGCCGAACCAATGACTGAGCAATGCACTGTCGAATCCCGATCACCTGGTTCTGGGCTTCGATGTACAAGCCATCCTGTCCACAGACGAATCGATGTTTGTGAGCTTGCGGTTCCGGCAGTTTTTCACCGAAGCGGGGCTGCATCAGTGTCGGTGTCTCGGAGAAAACGACCTGATCGCGGCGGTCAGTCAAATAGGCGTAGTTCGTTTTCTCAAACGGAATCTCTCGTTTTTCGGTAATGGTCATACAGAAAAACCTCCGATGAAATTCTCTAAAGAACTCCTCATTGGCAGCAGCCGGTCATTGGGAAATGACTCCGCTTTCTGCTTGGAAATGGACTGCCAGAAGCGGAGGTTCATTTTGGTAGTGATCTCTTTTTTCCCGTCCAAGCGGAAGGTAGCTGGATTGTTTACATGAGAGAACGCCGTATCGAACATCACTGATTCCCATGAGGCTATATCTTCCACGCCGCACTCAAGGGGAACGATTGCCGAACCCGTACAGACAGCCCCATTGGAACTGACGTTCATCAAGGGAGCATGATACAGCTTTGTTCGCGCCGTTGGCCTTCTGTTGCCTTTTAACGCCGCCACCGCCATCTTGCCGTTGGTATTTGTGACGATCAACAGTCTGGGCCAAGGAACATTGATTTTTCGCATTTTCATCCCCTGTATGTTAAAAATCATAGGCCTCACCCTAGCCGGTACAGTCCACGCAATATGACTATCGGAAATCGACACTACGTTGTTCGGCAACAGAGCCGCCTTGCGGTTTCGCATTTGCAGCAGAGAGCGAAAGATAGCTTCCAAATCGTCTTTGGTCATTAATTGACCTGCGCCGATCACAGGCTCCTGCGTTTTTCCGTCTACAAAAAACTGGTGCAACGAGGCCAGATAATCATTGCCATGCGCTTCGTCAATTTCTCTGCCGCGATGCAAAAGAATCGCGCACTCAGGCGTAATGGTAGGATTACTGCCGCCTGTAAATGTAAAAAAGTCTGTTGGTTTCACTCTTATTCCCCCTCATCACCAAATTGGATGATTTCAGCCATTCTGATTAAGCCCCTTGCTCTTGCAATCATAGTGAGTCTCTCAGCAGTCCTGGAAATTGCAACAGGCTGGAGCTTGATTTTTGCCATAGGGGTTTCATCGGCCTGAGCCATGACACGATAAACTTTATCGACCACCGAATCCTCCCACTCAAAACCGACACCGATAGTGTATCCGTAGTCAATTGGCGCATCATTCATAGCGCCTTCACAATCCTCTAACATTCTTTCTCTGTTTTTTACAATTCCAAAATCCTTAACAGATTTCCAAACCTTGATAGTCTGCTTAATAAAACGGACCCAAGGATTGTTATAGGTTTCTCTGTCTGATCTCCGCCAGTTAACCACACAAGCCCGAATTTCATCTATGCGAAGTATGGCGCCAAATTTCGCTTTCTCTCTCTCGTTGAGAATCGATTCAAATAAATCGATACGTTCCATGACAAATTCAGGGCTTTCCGCAAAATCTGATAACACGGTATATTCATCATTGACCATTAAAATCAACAGTTCTTCTTTGTTATAATTGGGATTCTTTTCTCGATATTTTTTATATATCTCGAAATCCTCACCGTACATAATTGATGTCTCTAAAAGATCATCAGACATAACCCCTAGGCCAATATCTCTGATAATGTAATGCAGACATGAATAAATCACTCGTCTTAGGCTTAAGCCCAAACTTAACAGATCAAATTGAGCGTATCGTAAAAAGGTATGTAGATAGAGGTAATACCCATCATCTTCTTTTTCCATCGAAAGGTGTATCGGCCCAAATCCGCCATGCTTGAATTCCAGTCCAGCGATCATACCAGCTTCATGGCCCAGATATTCAACAATACGGTTTATGGACGACCGATAAAGCTGGTAGATCGAGTGCCAGCCTTCGGATACCGTTTGATCAATGTCCTGCACGGACACTACGCCCAGGCTATTAGCTAACAGAATAACTGCGGCGATGCCGGCGCGGTTTTGTTCGAAATCCGCCAAGTCCTTGCGATACCGGATTTCATCCAGTAGCCCGTCAAGTGCAACCCCTAGACGGGGCTGCTTGAACAGGGTCAGATCATGGGCAGAAGGGTCGGGTCGATATGGGTGAGCGCCCGTCCTTTTAATTTCGGCAGGTTCAGCCTGAATTGATAGCATTGCGATTGGCCTTGATTGTCTTGGTTACTGTGTCGCTGATTGACTGTCTCGGAGACTGGCTCGTTAGCCCACTGGACTAACAGAGCCAGCCCATGACCCTCAGCCTTTGGTTTTAACGGCTTCAAGTCGGATGGCATAATGCAATTCCTCGCCTACTAACTGTGGTTCATCCAGCTCGGCGTTCGCCAGATGGGGATAGTTGCTGGCATACAGCCTTACCGCCTCAAGGGGTGACATATCGGGCGCAGGGTCGTTTAATCGTACAGAACCCATTTTGAATACCCTGACAGGGCGAATGACATTGGTTTGAGTCGTCATCGTGACCTCCTTAAAAAAGTGATTTGCTGGTGACGCTTGGGGCATCAGAAACCGGATTGTTTTCGGGTTGGGGTTCGGTTGCTGTAGCCGGTTGACTTGCCGTTACTGCGCTTTTTGGAGCATTTTGAGTATCGGCTTTGGCCTGTTTTCCAGCTTCCTTGATGCGTCCCATAGCCGCGCTCAGATCATCATGAAGCGACCCTCTCATGCCTGCAAAATTAGCCAGAGATTGTGGAAAATTCGCATCCAGTGCTTCGGGCGTAGTGGTTACATACAACGGCATAGCCAATGCCGCACGAAGGCTCTGCACCGATTCCGATGCTTTGTCGTCGATACTGCCATGCAGGATCGGCTGGACAAGGACGTTCAACTGGCTACCCTTTCGGGTGACTGTGAACTGGATTTTTTCGTCGTTGTTTAGCATTTGCAAAAAGGTCTTAAACATAAGGTTCTTCCGTTTCGTTATCGTATTCTTCGGGGTCTTGTGTGTAGTCAAAGCTGCCAGCGCCGTAGCCCTCCTGATCTGCGTCAAAGTCATCGAAATCAGCGTAATCACGGGCCGAGTCAGTCTTTGTCAGAATCTGCTCCAGAATTCCGTCATCTTCATCGACCGCCTTATCGATTTGCTCACTGTCCGTTTTCTCAGATGGCTGACCGTCTGTTTCCTTGAGTGACTGGTCTAATGGCTCGGCAACTGGCTCACTTTCAGTTATCGTGGCTGGTGGAACTTCAACTTTGGGAAGAATCGGCTCTACCCTGCCAGCTTTTTTAGTTTCTCCCATAACCTTGATAACGCAAGCCGGTACAAAGCCAGAAAAATCGTAACCACAGCCGAAAACTTCATCCAAAATTTCGTTATTTTTCTTTTTCATCAGCACAGGGAACTTGTTTTTCTCATCCAGCTTCTCGTAATACTCGACAAATGCCACGCCAGCCCCATTGACCGCTTCGCGCAAGACGGACTCGATGCCGGATTTCGTGAAAGAACCGAGGAATTCCTTACTGAGCAGGAAGTGTTCTTGTAGGTTTACGTCGATTAATTTAATTGCCGCCACGGCTCCCTTGGCCCAAGTTTTGGTTGTCAAAGGTGACGATTTTTCGTGGTCACTGAGCAAATGGCCTACCATACGGTTGTTAAAGGCCGCTATGTCCTCAGTGGATACATCAGCCAGCAGCTTCAAAAATCCCTCCAAATCCAGTGCAGTCAAACTTTTTTTCTGTAAAGAATCAGGCCATAATTCTTTTGGGAAACCGATTTTCACCATCTGGTACAGAGTGAATGTGTTCAGGCAAAGAACCGAACGCCGGTCTTTCGTCACGGTTTTTGCCGCTAATTCACGATAGAAGGTTTCAATTTTTTCCGTCACGCGGTTGGGGATTGCTGCCGCGTTGGCCTTATTCTCAGGGGTGGATTTGCCGCTTTTATTGGCTGATGCGGCTGGTTGAGTCGGAACAGATTTTGTATTGCTACCTGAGTTTACAGCCGGTTTTGCGCTCATTGGCTGCTCCTTTATTAAGGCTTTGTACGCAGCCACTTTTTCAGCGTGACACTCCAAATTGAAACAGCAGTCCTCTGTGACCTTTCCAAGCTGGCTTGGCGAGGTATTCAGCAACGCCCCGAAATGAGCGCATTGGCGGCACCCTTGCTCAAATTGGGATTTCCCAACGGCTTCCGAACCGGATTGGCACACGATCTTGAATGAGTCAGGCCGGCGCTCGGTATCGAGATAAATCACTGCGTATTGCTCGGACAGCGCGGCTTTTTTGTCTAACATCGCCTGTTCGGTTTTCTGTTCGAAACAAGCCCGATTCGCGCACTTTCCTTCCGTAATATGGTCGTCAAACAAACTCGCTTGCAGCGAGGAATTGTGAGGACAATTATTACAGGCCGATGTGTTAAAACAGGCTTTTGAGAGGTCCAGCGCAAACGTAGCCAGCCTGTCTTTCAGATCAGCCACTGAATAGCCATGCTCAAGAATTTTTTCCAGTGTGGCGATTTGGAAATCGTTCGGCAGTTGTGACAGCAGCTCCGCATGACCGAGCTTGATTTTGCGTTCTGTCAGGGCATCTAGAACCGATTTGTCGGCATGAAGCAGCAGCAGTCTGGAATCGAATTTGGATTGGCTCCAGCCCAAAAGACGAATAGCTTCCTGGCGATCATTGTTGCAGCCCATCAATACGTCCCTTGCAGCTTCCGCTTCCTCGGCTGGTGACATATCATCACGTTGTGTATTCTCAATCGCGGCTATTAACTTGGCTTCCTGTTCGCTAATGTCCCGAATGAGCGCAGGAACCTGATGTAATTGAGCTTTTTGGGCGGCTCGGTAACGCCTTTCGCCGGCGACAACCCAGTATCCACCTCGCTCGTTATGAGTAGGTCTTACAACAATAGGTTGAACAACACCGTGAGTAGCCACTGACTCAACTAGCTCTTGATATTTTGTGTCTTCGAAAAACTTTCTGGGGTTAAAACCGGGCTTAACATGAATTTCATCTATAGAAAGATGGCTTAATTGACCTTGTTGATTGGTATCCATAATGACTCCTGATTAAATACGCCAGCCTCTATCTTTGAATAATGAAACCGGCTTTAGTTGAAATAACTCTCAGGATTAAAGTCTCATGGAAGCCACAATACGCAAGGGCTGTTTTTGAAGTTTTTTCAATATAAAGAATGATCTCCCACGATGCTGATATTGAAACTCATCGGGCGAAAAATGGTCATTTTCGTTAATGAGCCAATGAGGAAATCTTATGAGAATTTTGAAGTGGCAACCCGATAACTTGCAGTCAGAATCCGTAAGGTATTATTTGACGGATTTTAAATCCATTCCCGATAACGAAAGCGCATGGGTGGTTCCCGACCAGAACGGCGAAGCCCTGCTCGATGGCCCAACAATGCCTACCGTATGGCTGCAAGATATTCTGTTTGAATTACAGAATGAAGGTTTGATTTCCGAGGACGAACTGCTCTATCCATACATCGACGTTTTCGAACGACTGGCTGAGATGACCGCCCAATAGCCTGGGAATTCTTCACGGACAATAAGAACGCCATTTCCAGATATTCCTTTCCTCTGGAAAGGGAAAAGACTGAATTATTAAGGTATCCGGATTTTAATGCTCATTATTTTTATCCAAGAATTGTTCGACGGCCAGTCTCGGTTAGCACATATCCAACAAATTTATCGTTTTCGTCGCGCAGCTCAGAAAATAGCCCTTCTTTTTCCATCGGTTCAATGATTTCTCGCATAGCCCGGCCCGTACTGTCGAAATTCTTGGCAGATCTCTCACGCAAAGAAAGGCATTTTGCTGTTGATGCCTCCCGCAACTAAAATAGCGGGATTCTCTCGGTCAGTTATGCAACCGTCCGAAATTCTTAAAAGTGCGGTTCAATATTCATTTGGTGATTGATTTATTTCTGTAACTCAAATTTGCCATTCACAAAAACATAGCCCTCGATATATTTTTCTCTTTCGCTATAGCAATCGACTTCCATAGACAAAATGCCGCCATTAGCAATTTGTTTCTCTACAAAAGATTTAACGCCGCGCAGGGTTTTCCAATAATGGATTGATTTTGCATATCCTGACGATTCTTTCTTGTTACACATAACGCTTTGTTGGAATCTGAATTTCCATCCATCGCTAGACTTAAAACAAACAACGTCAGCAGAGGCGCAAAAATGCTGGAATTTCCCATCGAAATATTTCCGTTTCCACATTTTTTCCATAAAAATCACCTTTACACTGAATTACAAATACTCGGATTTTTTGATTGGTAATTAAATTTAGATCCACAAATACCATCTCATACCTGACCAAAGATGCAAGAGCAAAAAAGTGCAGTTTAAGGCCTTGCATATTTCACAACCCGTGGACAATGAGTAGTGACACTAACTCACGAAGTAACTACGGTAATAACTATATGCAAATTCAAATGACTCTCACGATCGACTATAACTCAAACGGCTGCCTATTCCCCGACATTGTGGAACAGCTTAATCAATCCGCCCAGATCTTAGTTGAAGAAGGATTGTTGTCAGGCAATTTAGACGCCGAAGTTAATGACTGGTCCTGTTCTATCGATACTATTAACACTCAGGGGTTCGTTAAGAATGTGACTCCACATCATTCCGGGGGTGGGGTCATTATTGACATGGTTGAGCTCGATGATAAGTCAGTTCTAGGTATTTCGGACGACTGTATTGTGCTTTATCCGTCGGTGGCTGCACTGATGGATAACAAAGGCGAAAACGAATTGGGGACAATCGAAAGGCTAATTCCAGCGGAAACCAGTTCTTCTATTGCCTGAGCATAATCGTTTCGCAGAAAGTCCCTGTCCATAAGAAACAGGGATGGACGCAAAGAACTAATTCTTCGAGTAAAACTTGTAAATAAATAACCAGCCTCATCTGCAATTATCGGTAAGAAAACACTATGGCTAAAAAAACAAAAATCCAATGGACCGAGTCGACATGGAATCCTATAACCGGCTGCTCAAAAGTATCGGAAGGCTGCCGAAACTGCTATGCATTGCGAGATTGGCCGAGACTTTCTGCGAATCCGAGAACTGTTTATCACGGGCGCAAATTCACGGATGTTCAATGTCACGCGGAGCGCCTTGGTTTGCCCTTTCATTGGACTAAGCCTCGACGGATCTTTGTGAATTCCACTTCGGATTTGTTCCACGAATCAGTCCCTGATGATTTCATTCTGCAGGTGTTCAATGAAATGAGACGAACTACATGGGCCGGTGGCGCAGGACTGGGAAGAATACGAGATGATCATCGCGAAGGACACGTATTTCAGGTGCTCACAAAGCGCGCAGAAAGAATGAAAGATTTCATATCGCGGCTACATTTCGATTCAACAGACGGGTATGTTTTAGGCGAGCCAGGCGGATTGGGTTTGATTAATAACAAGGACATCTGGCTAGGTGTTAGCGTTGAAGACCAAAAGTCGGCCGACGAAAGAATTCGTATATTACTGGAAGCTCCTGTCGCTTCAAGATGGATAAGCGCCGAGCCATTGCTTGGCCCGCTCGATATTATTCCCTATTTAGGCTATAGAGCTATCCAATGCGGATGCGGTTTCAAGCATGATGAGTCTAACTTGGTGGGCGCGACAATTAATAAAGAAGGATGTTTGGTCTGCAGGAAAAAAACGGTCACTCTGCCGACTCTTGATTGGGTTGTTGCAGGCGGGGAGTCGACTTCCAATGCAAGGCCTATGCATCCAGAATGGATTAGAAGCTTGCGAGATCAGTGCAAAGAAACCGAGACGCCATTTTTTTTCAAGCAATGGGGTGAATGGAGTTGTTATGACCACCCAGCTGCTGGAGTCGTTCATGTTCAGCTTGATGGGAAATTTTTGAATGTCCCTACAGAGACCAGTCAATCCATGAAAAGAGTTGGAAAGAAGCTGTCCGGTCGCGAACTGGATGGTGTCATTCACGATGAATACCCCAGCTGACCAGATCCAGAGATATGCTATCAAAGGTATTTGCCAGAGTAACAGTTTAAACAATTGCATTCATTCAGCAGTTATTTTATTACCTCGAGATAATTATTATTGTTATGAATAATCAAATCGAAATACCACGATCATTGGAAATATTTCAAGAATTAGAAAACCTGCAAAACTCAATTTGTGAGTTCTTGAAAAAAGTAGACGCAATTGAGTTGATAACTCCGGAAGAAAGCCAATCATTATCAGATGAGGCGAATCAAATCATTGCTCTCTGTGATGGTGAGTATGGTGAATACACTTATTTATTTGAAGCCACCGGCAACAAATTCCGTCAAAGCTACAACGATTTACTGATAAGGATGAAAATTACAGATAAATCTGAAGATTTATAAAATGAACAATAGATTATTAAAAATAATACGAATTGCTGAACTATAATGCAAAACCTGTTTTTATATTCTGGAGCTAGCGTTTTAGCTTTTACCAGTAGATATGGTAAGTGTTATAAAAGAATAAAAAATGTACTCCAGTACAAATATCGGTGCTTAATGCTTAGATTGCGCTAAGGAACATAAGCCCTGTAAACATTGTGGAAGGTATTGTAATGAGGATTAATCGTAGAAATTGGCCTTTTCCAAAAACAGAAAAAGGCGTTAAGGAGCAATAATGGCTAGACAAAACATCACTGATGAAGCTTTCAAAAGACAATATGCGTATATGCTAGAAGACATGGGAAAGTCAGATGAAGAAATAGAAAAAGCATGCGAAAGGAATTCATGGACAGTCGGGGAATTAATTGACTGGTTGAAAGGTATACCAAGAGATCACCTTGTTTTAATTGGCGAGAACGGAGATACGGAAAAAATGACTCCTCGTTTTGTTCCGTTTGAATATGATTTTAAAGATGAAGATGAGTCAAATAATGAAGGATTTGTTTTATTGAGTGTTCACGCAAAGGGGAAGGAACAATGAGTGACAGCAATAATGGTGGGGGCTTATTGACAGGTCTGCTCCTGGACGCAGGCTTCACTACGATGATTCTGGCGCCATTCTATATCGGGCATCGGTATGGAGTTCATGTCCTAGCCTTGATCAGTGCCGGATTGGCTACGTTTTACGCGATCATTTCCCCTGAGCTGGTGGCTATAGCCAAGGAGGATATTGGTTACTGCGGTCTGAACTGCTTGGCAGGAACGGCAGCAGAAGTCATTCTGGAATTGGACAAAATAGGCTGGTGGTGGATTGCCGCAAGCATGTGGCTCGTCGCTAGCCTGTGCTGGGTGGCACAAGCTGTTAAGCCTGGTCTGATTTCTGCCGACTCGTAGGACGACACCCTTGACCTGAAGGAACGCGGTCTATTGCGCCTTTGGGTCAACGCAATGCATCAGCAACCCATTGGGGCACCGGATCCATTGCCATGTGATTTATCGACGACCAATTGATGAATTTACACCCAAAAATATTGCTTAAATCCTCCAAAAACGATTCCGGTAGTTTACCGGCTTAGCATCCTCTGTATTCCTGGTAGGATTGAAAAACGATTCACCAAAAGCATCTATTCCTAGATTCAAACTCGCTTGATGCAGCCAAAACATAGCGCCCTCAAAATCATCCGCCTCAATAACAATTGGCAATAATGCAGGAGGCGGCGCAAACTCTCGATCTTTCATTACATGCCAGTCAACAAAATCATTCCTTGTATCAATAATTTCTGATTTCTGTTGTTTGGCGAAAAAAGAACTTTTTCACCATGATCCTTGCGCTTCATACTCATTGGATTATTAGCATCACGAATTCTGAGTGTAGATGCAACTGCTTTGCTTTCACAGTAGGTTTAAGCTGCAACAGAAAAAACAACAGTAGAGCCAGTTGCATATTCTCGATCTCATGGATAATTAACAGGGATCAAACAATAAACGCGAGGATGCCTATGAGCTCATCAATCAATTTCAACTGTGACCAATCCAACGCAGTCACAGACCCAGGCTACAAGATTCAAAAGATCGAGAACTGCCGGATCGTTACTGGCCATGTTCCGCTCAGCGACATGGACATGCTAATTCAGGGCTTTAGTGACCGAGCGGTCATGGCAACCGACATCGCCAGCCGCATTGGCGCGACCTTTGTTATAGGCGAACCCGAAGACATCAAGCGCCTGAGATTATGTGACTTGTCCATTTCCGGCCAGCGTTTGCGCGATGCCGAGCAGGCAAGAAAAGCAGGATTGCCGGAAACAGTCGTCCAATGGCTGCTAACCGGTGAGCGTGGGCTCTCCTCTGACGCCCTGTGCAAAGCGTATTTCGGCATACCCGAAAGAGCCGGTACTGATCACCCACTCGATCCGAGCGATCTTCGCCGTTGCCTGTTGTTTCTCCAAGCGGTCGATGAGCCAAACCGATGGCGGTTCGATCAGCTTCAGGATCTCTCCCAAGCGTGGAGTCTCCTCAGCTGCCATTGGACTGAATTGATTGCCTGTTTCGAACAGGAATGCGCCCAATCAACTAACAATACCGCACCAGAAACCTATGCACTGATCCAGAAAATAATTAAAGGGGAATGTTCTTGAGCTTGCGTTTTTGAAAATTGATGCAGAATAGTTAAAAACCGCACTTTAACAATAAGAAAAACAATCGCCTCACCATGTACAAGAATAACGCAGGCCAACTCATATTTTCCCCTTCAGATCTCGTGCTCGCCATGCGATCGCCCTTTGCTTCCTGGATGGACCGGTTCGCTATTGAAATGCCCGATCTCGCGGCCGGCATAGAAAAAGACCATGATCCCATGATGGCTTTGCTGGCCACCAAAGGCAATGCGCACGAATCCGGTTTTCTGAAAGCGCTGCAGGATAAGCACGGCACCGATAATATCGCTATCGTCAAAAGCCAGCCGCATCGTGACAGAATAACTGAAACGCTAGGCTATATGACGGCGGGGTATCCGTTTATCTACCAAGCCGAACTGTCTCGTGACAATTTTGCAGGCAATGCCGATTTTCTGGTCAAGGTCCCGGGACATTCGAATTTCGGCAATTACCGATACGAAGCCTGGGATACCAAGCTGTCCCAGACAACACGGCCCTATTTCCTTATCCAGCTCTGCTGCTACAGCTGGATGCTGGAAGCCATTCAGGGCGTCATGTCGGATGAGGCGGCGATCGTACTCGGCGACCTGAGCGAAGACCGCTTCCGGATCGCGCGCTACTACAGCTATTTCGACCGCCTGAGAAAAGACTTCCTGAAAACACAACAGGAATTCATGGCGGATTTTGCCTACATGCCGGATCCCGCCTATTACCACGATCACGGGTCATGGGATTCTTTTGCAAAGGAATGGATCGAGAAAACCGATAGCCTGGCGCAAGTGGCCAACATCCGCAGGAGCCATATCAGAAAACTGTGCGCCGCCGGCATTCAGACGATGGCGGATTTCGCCGGTACCGACGTGGATTTTGTCAAAGGCATTCCTCACGCTACTTTCGTCAAACTGAAGGACCAGGCCGAGATTCAGCATGCATCCCGTGGACTGGAAAAACCGCTGTTCAAGGTCCTGCAAAGCGACCACGGTAAAGGATTGTCCGCCCTGCCCCCGGCTTCGGCCTTAGATGTCTATTTCGACATCGAGGGCCATCCTCTTTTCGACGGCGGCCTGGAATACCTGTGGGGGACCAGTTATCGCTGCCCCGATGCAGCCCAAGGCAAGCGCTATGCGTTCCGCGACTGGTGGGCCCATACGCTGGAGCAGGAAAAAGTGGCCTTCGAGGGCTTTGTGGACTGGCTCTATGACCGATGGCAGGCGGATAAATCCCTGCATTGCTATCATTATGCCTCTTACGAAATTTCAGCTCTGCGCCGTCTCTCCATGCGGCATGACTCCCGGGTCAGAGAAGTGGCGGAAATGCTCGCCAATGGCGTTTTCGTTGATCTCTACAAGATAGTGCTCAATGGTTTACTGATAGGCGAGCCGCGCTATAGCATCAAAAATGTGGAACACCTGTATCGTCCGAAACGAATGACACAGGTTGCCAATGGCGGCGACTCGGTCATCTTCTACGAAGCATGGCGGGAACAAGGCGGCGTCGACCGGTGGTGCGAGGAGGCCAACGGCTATCAAGCCTGGCTTGCCGATCCGGCCGGATTTGACTGGACGCAATGGCCCGAGCTGAAGGATATCAGGGACTATAACATCGATGACTGTGAGTCGACGCTGGAGCTAGTCGATTGGCTGCGCGAGCAGCAGAACCTGTCCGGTATCTCTTACGCTCCGGCAACGGACGAATCAGGCCCAGTCCAGGAGAAAACGGATCGGCAATTGCAGGCCGCCGAAAGAAAGCAGGCGCTGCGTGAATGGCAACAGCGGCTGGCCGAGCGTTTTGTAGCCGATGAGAGCCTGAAGAACGATCCCACCGCCAACCTCATGATGGAGCTCTTAGGCTTCCATAACCGGGAACGCAAGCCCAAGATCTGGGCCTATTTCGAACGGCTGGAGAAGCCTGACGAGGAGCTTTTCGACGACGATACCTGCATCCATAACCTGGAGATCACCGGGTTCGATCATACTGATGAAGGCATGGTGTTTCGCGGGCGTTTCGATGGCAAGCAGCCTGTCCGAAAAGACAAGTTCGCAACCGGGACAATCCGGGGCACTGACATCCGGGTGAAAGCGATCAGATTCCCGGAATCCGAAACGGATGCTGTGGTTGAGTTCATCGCAGACGCTACGGAGATATTCCAGATAGAATCCGACGCCATTACCCTGTTTGCCGAGGAGCCTTACATCAATACGGAGACGCTCGAAACCAGGCTGTGCGAAGTCGCTGAAGCCCTGTTCGATCAGCAGCTGCCGGGAGCCTTGAGAGCCATTCTGAACCGCGAAAAGCCGACATTCAAAAAGAATCCCGAAGGAAACGACGCGTATCTGCCGATCACGCGCGCGAGATTCAAGCAAGACGATGAATATCTTGCAGCGGTGATTTCCGCAGTGGAAAATATGCAGGATAGTTGCCTGTGTATCCAAGGAGGCCCGGGCGCCGGTAAAACTTTCACGGCACGGCACATCATCACGGCCCTCATCCGCAACGGAAAACGAGTCGTGGTCATGAGCAATTCGCATGCGGCGATCCTGAATCTGCTGGATGCGCTCCATGAGCCCAGCCAGCACGCCAGGATTGCAAAAGTTGGCGGCTTCGGCTCCAGCCAGACCGGTTTCAGGGAACGGTACAGCGAAGATGCTTTTCCGAATTATATTTACCGGCCGTCCATGAGCTTTACCCAGCGCGACCCCTATCATTCATTTGCCGTGGTCGGGGCAACAGCCTATGCCCTTGCCGCCAATGTTGCTTTCGAGTCGCCTGTGGATTATTTAGTCGTAGATGAGGCGAGCCAGGTCGCCCTAGCCAACCTGATTGCGGTCGCCGGCGGGGCCAGGAACATTATTCTGATGGGTGATCAGATGCAGCTCGAACAACCGATACAGGGTTCCCATCCCGGTCGCTCAGGCCTGTCGGCTCTTGAGCACATGTTAGGCGGCAACAATGTTATTCCCGATGATATTGGATTCTTCCTGGAAAGGACCTATCGAATGCACCCGACCGTCTGTCAGCCATTATCCGAGGTGGTCTACGAGAACAAGCTTAAAGCCGCCGAAAACAATGAACGCCAGCGCATCACGGTCACTGACGCCAGGCTCATCGAGCAAAGCCACGGCGTTATGGTGGTAAACGTTGAGCATGACGGCAACCGTCAAAGCAGCGAAGAGGAAGCTGAGGTGATCGGCCAATTGATTGCCGAGCTGAAAACAGGATTCTTCACGGACAAGCACGGCGAATCCCGTCCAATCACCGATGAAGATATTCTGGTGGTCGCTCCTTTCAACATGCAGGTTAATTTGCTGCGCGAGCGGATCGGCGACCAAATCTCGATCGGGACGATTGACAAGTTCCAAGGCCGCGAGGCTCCCATCCTGATCACGTCCATGGCGGTCAGCGATGCGGAAGAATCCAGCCGCGGCATTGACTTCCTGTTCGACATTAACCGGTTGAACGTAGCCATCTCACGGGCCAAGGCCCTGGCCATCATTGTTTTCAACCCGGGCCTTGAGAAATGCGCCGTCAATAGCCTGGAGCAGATGGAAAAGGCGAGCTTTTTTTGCCGGCTGGTCAATCCACGCGATGGGTTGATCTAGACCATATTTGCATTCTTTTCTGCCTGACGATAATAGGCAGGAAAATTAATTATTATTTTGAGAGAACCCAAAAATGGACATTTTGACTGTATATGCTGATTCACAAACCGATTTCGATGACCATAGCCGCGTGCGCGTCTATTGGCGCAGCAGCGCCAGTCGCCAGAGAGCGGTCGACGTGACTCTGGCACTGACCTGCCAGGACAAAGCCGCCGCCGCTGAAGTGGTCGCGATCCGTTATTTGCTGGGCGAGGCCAACATCTTCAATGCCAACCGCACCGGTATTAACTTGAAGCTGGTGGTTTCGAAAGGCGCCATCAAAAAAATGACCCGGCAGGCCACCCGTAAATTCGATCTGTACGAATACGGCTATCCCATCATCACGCGCTATGCCGAAGCCGAGATTGCTGTTTCCAAGAATCGGTCCTGGTTTCCGGGCGAAGACAAACTGGGCGATGTCCCGCTGATCAACGGCGAAAGCTTGAGAGGCATTGAAAAACTGCACAGCGAAGGCATGGGCTTAGTTGCCGTGACGCGTCATGCGCTGGACCGGTATGTGGAACATTGCGGTACGAACGATATGAATACGACCTGGAAGAACCTGCACCGTCGGCTTAAGGGGCCTCTAGATAGGATCTCGCTCCCCTCCAAAGTGATGATGCACAAACTCCGGAGATATGGAGAAGCTCCTGAGGTATGGAAGCAGCCTGGCAACAATCCGCTCCATTTTGTATTTTGCAACCGGGCGGATTACAAGTTGCTGGTGACGGTGTTCAACAAGGATCCGGATGAACTGGAAACATTTCGGCCGTCTGTTGCCAACAGGTTTTAGAGCGCTCTGACCGAAAGATCGCGCATGTAATTCACCGAAATAATAGCTAATATAAATATGGATAATTCAAATATATTACCGAAAACGCCGGAATATATTCAGGAAAAACAAAATCAATTTGATAACCGTAGAAGAAAAATAGAATATTGGTCAATCGCTTTATTCATTTTATGCTGGATAGGAATTGGTTTTTTAATTTACCTCAAGACAGGCAATTTAATTAGTGCTTTTGTTATTACAATTTTATTGGGATATATATTGTTAACAATAGTTAATAGTATTAATAATTATATAATATCCATATGGGCACCCGAATATGTCATAGACGAAAGCGATGATACTGTCCTGCGCTTACACGGCGCTGTGAAATTCACCGAAATGGATTTGGCAAAAAAAAGACTTCTGGCTTGTCGCGAAGGTTACATGATCGTGGATGATGCCTTTGAAAAATACGGTTGTACCTTCGCTGCCATACCTGAAACGCAAGAACATCGCATGTTGAAACAGAAGCTTGCCGAACTTGGGGTCACCCTCTACTAACTTGGCAGAATGCTTTAGCTTACCTGCCTGGAAAGGATGGAATCCGCTCCTTGCATTATCTAAAAAGCCTGTAAAATAATAATTTTTCATATAAATTCTCGATTAGATAGGAGAAGAAATGAACATCCATTCGGTCTATATCAAGCACCCTAAAAACCTGCCTTTTGTAGAGCAGTTTTATAAAAAAATTGGCGCAGAAGCCCTGTTCATCAAATCCAGCGATAATGGTTGGCTTGCAATAAAAATGGCTATTAACCTGTCGTTAGCCCAGGCGCTTAAAGATCGCATGTTCGCATTTCACGAAATTCCATTGGGCATTGTGAAAAAGAATGTGACAATTGTTGATTTCAATTGCGGTTTAGAAGGTGTGAAGGGCTGTGAAGAGCCCTATGACACTCAAGTTCCCTTCGCAGCTCAAATAAGATTTGGAATTTGCGGACATGTCCCAGAAGGCAAAATATCTGACCAAGACGACCCGAACATTAAAATACTCATAGACGCGATGAAGGATGCCGTCGAGAATATTGATCTTGATATCGCCTTGAGCTACTTAAAAAAGCAATTTGATGAATCGGCCGAAAAAGGTTTTCTGGGACCTTTATACAATGCAGGAGTTGCTCTCGATGCCGATGGGATATTAAAGCCAACTTTCAGCTGGGAAAAGTTGTTAGCCCGAAGAACAACCTCTCTCGATGATCTGATGGAAAAATGGCGCTCGAAGGAAAAATTCGACTCGCGCTCAGCCAAATATCTTGATGCCTGCTTTAAAAACCACAAGTTCCTGGGCGACGTTTGCTCGGATGGATTCAGGGATTTTTTCTCGCCATTGGAACAGACGCCAAAACCCGAACATTTTCCAGATAATGTTGAGAAATGGGCATTGGCAGATAACCGAATTTTGTTTGAGCGAGGTTATCGTTGCGGTATTGACGATGTGGGCTACGACTCTTTTTTGTTTGAAGCTGGCGCCACTATTGATGATTTCTGGCAAATTAAAGAACTGTTCACGCTGGCTGAGCTTATTCAAAAGCATGGCGGTGAATTCCAATGCCATACCATTGGCAAAAAAACGCACTGGCTGGATGGGTTTCAAGATATCAAAAATCCGCTGGCACGATTCAAACAAACCCTCGATTCTGTTGCGGATATCTGTGGCTTTGAGTCCGAAAGACGTTACTCGGAGTATTGATTGTGGCGCTTAGACCCTTAAATCACTTACAAGCCGCTGGAAAACTCTACCCCAACGCTTGGCGCCAAGTTGATGAATTTCGCCAAAGCCGGGGTAAGGATCAGCCGAATTGGCCAAGCTGGTGTTATGCCCCAATGGCAGCTTTCTATGCCATTGTTAGCGCAGATGCAGGTGTTGATAAATTGCCCCTCAGTCTGATTGGAGATGTCGCTAATTTAGCAGCTTTATCAGCATGGCGCGTAACCCAGGGGATATATCGGTTTGATGATGTTTTTGAAAAAGCCTTGATCGATTCTCCTATCACGGGGGATTTGCCGGTGGAAGTATTATTTAGACTTCCAGAATGGGCCGTTTACATTGAAACCCTTGATTATAAATTTTTTGATATTCCATTATATGGGTTCTTTGCTCACCTTGAGCAGGATTCAAACACACATAGAAATGAATTGCGATTTTTACTCGACACTGATACCGGTCTGATCCCTATCGTATTTCACATAGGAAACTGGACTGTAATTGAGGCGATCGATCGAGGCGTATCTGAAGCAGCTAAACAATTGGCTTTGGCAAACTTACCAATAGCTTTTAATCCTGAAATGGAAATTATTGAGCAGATGGGCCTGCAATTGCGCCCACTTCTGTCACTGATCCTCTACCTCTGCTCTGAAAAGCCTGAGTATTCCGGCGGCGTTCCTTCAAGGCCTCAACCTAAAAAAACAAAAAATGGTTGGCGGTTATTTCCTCCCGATAAGCCCAAGATAATCCATGTAGGAAAATCAATCGGCGATTCACTTAGGGCTGCCTGTGTCAGCGAAAATGCAAGCAGTGATTCGAGCCGATCGCTTAGACCGCATATCCGCAGAGGGCATTGGCATGGTTATTGGGTCGGTAAAAAATCCGATGAGAAAAACGACAGGAAGTTCGTTTACCGATGGTTGGCGTCGATGGGCGTAAATACAACTCTCGAAACTTTCTGAAACGCCAAACAGGTTTTAAACAATTCATCAGCAATGGAAAAAATGATTCCCCTACCCCAGCCATGGATTGATCTCTTATCATCCGCTGGCATGTCTGAAATTTGTGATTCCATCGCCGATATTGAGAGGAGGCTTGATGACCTGTCAAAAAAGTCGTTGATTTTTCCTGCTGCGAATGATCGTTATAGGGCTTTTTCTGTTCCGCCTGAATCTGTAAAGGCCGCGGTCGTCGCTCAGGACCCGTATCATGGATTAGCAACAGTGCGAGAGAAATCAGGGGGAATTCAACAAGTACCAGAAGCGATGGGCTTGAGCTTTTCCGTGCCGGCCGGTGTTAAGATTCCTCCATCTTTGAATAATATTTTCAAGGAATTAAATCAGGATATCGGTTGCTCTATACCTGATACTGGCGATCTCACTCGCTGGACCGATCAGGGTGTCTTGCTCATGAATCGATTACTTAGCGTTGAAAAGGATAAACCTGGCTCACACAAAAACCTGGGTTGGCAGAGGATCACCGAAGCTTTAATCGCAGCACTGTCTCAGAAGCATTCCGGCATAGTCTTCCTTCTTTGGGGAAACCACGCGAGATCCCTTCGATCAAGCATTGCTGATAATGGGCATACTGTCATCGAATCGAGTCATCCATCATCGATGGGTGGCTCATGTTATAAAGGATTTTTTGGATCAAGATCTTTTAGCCGGACAAATTCAGCGCTGGTTAAATCGGGTAAACAAGCAATAGATTGGAGACTTTGAATTGCGATCAATAGATAGAAATACAAGTGAATGGGATGCTGTTTGGGGGAAACTTAGATTAGCACTCGAACAAAAGCCGCTACCTACGGGCGACGGTAAACAGGAATTCTGCAACATTGACGGATTCATGCTTATGGGAGTCGACGATTCGGGCAGAACCTATTTCAAAGACTCCATGACCAGGAATTATCTGCTCCTACTTCCTGATGGGACGTTGGAAATTCCCGAGGGAGGCCTGTGGTATGGCGGCGTTTTTGCCGCTCAGGATGGAGGTAAGTGTGAAGCACTATTTTGATGCTTTAAAAAAGTACGCTGTCTTTCAAGGCCGAGCAAGCCGACAGGAATTCTGGTATTTCACCTTATTTAACATCCTGTTCACCTTCATCTTTGGGTTTATCGACCAGCTCATGGGTAATTTTGTCTATGCCGCCGGCTATGGACCTTTGAGCTCGATCTACACGTTAGCAATCATCATTCCGGGTATCGCTGTATCAATCAGGCGTCTTCATGATACTGGCCGTAGCGGCTGGTGGTTCATGATCACGATTATTCCTGTACTTGGCCTACTTATTTTCTTGTATTTCGCATTGCTAGATAGCGAGCCGGCAGCGAATCAATATTAATTTACAACCAAAAAACTATGCTCAACTTTTTTATATTTTTTGTCTATCATCCTATGGATTTTAATAACAAATGGAAGTTAGGATGATGAGGGGACCGATTTTTCTTAGTGTAATTTTGTTTGCAACGTCTTTCTCGGCATACGCTACAGAGCGAGATAAAGACGGAGTACCTATAGTCGATATTCACGGCACAATCGTCGTCACGACGCCTGCAACAGTAAGCAATGGTTGGCATGTTCGTGAGAAGAGAGTCAGGATGATAACGGTCGATAAAAAATCAATCCCATTGAGCGAATTCATGAGAGCATACTGCATGGGCAAAATTGCAAATGAAACTTGTTCTCGAGGGAATGCTATTGAAGGCATCGACTCTCATCTAGTGGGCCGAAAGATAAGCTTCCTGAGGGATTATAACGATCAGCAATTTATGAATTGGGGCCTGTTGCCATAGTTTGAAGAACAAGTTTTGCGAACTGTCAGCACGAGATCAAGGTTTTACGAAGGTAAATCAATTTAAAGCATTGGTCCCAGCCAAAAGTTCTTCAAGGTATGTCCAGAGAAGAATTCCTGCCCAGATTAGATAGATGATGGGATCTGAAAAGCAAAATATAATAATTGACTTGCAAAAGCCTGCCCCATACCGAAGGAAGCTTGTCCCGCCTTTCAATTGATGAGCGGCCACTTTCAGAACTGAATTTATTTGGCTTGGCAACCGTAGCGCATCGGCCATCAACGTTAAGACGATTAGAACGAATTTTTTGAGATACCGGATAACTGTATCGCTTCTTCCCTTCATTGCTTCAATTCTTCTAGTAATACACGCATTTAGAAGTTGTCGAAGACTGATCGATCATATTTAACAAGACCTCGGTTTGTTTTCTGATACACATTATTATCGTCTATATGTACAGTAAACCCGGTCAACGCTTGCGTCTTATCCGCATCAATAGCCTGATACAAGTTATAAATACCCGGTTTAATGCCTTTGGCTTTACTTACCTTTTCTACAACCCACTTCCCGGCAATTTCAGCTTTTACTATTTTTTGCCCATTCATCACGATGACGCGGCGCTTCATATGATCTACCAGTTATCAATTATCAAAGTCAGCATACTTGTGAAAAGTATGCTCATTAAGCCGAGCTATTTTGATTTTAAATAGCTCGAAAAAAAACGGGGCTATCTTGCGATGCTCGGCCTTTCCTTCGGCTATTTACCAGCCCTGCCAAGTGCGAAGGTGTGGGGAGGCAATAAAGTTCCATATTAAGTATTAAAGTATCATGCCGAGGTAATATAGTTGCATACTAAACAGTCAGTTTAACTGACCACAGTAAGCTACTTGTCACCCTCTTGTTCGATTATTGTTTGCGGCTTATGGCCTCCCTCTGGGATACACCCCTTGCCGTAGCACGTAGTGCCAATCAGCACCTCATGTGTAGCCCCTTCTTTCCCAATCTTGATAAAAGACAACGTAGAGCCGCAGTCCTTTTCGCCTAGCATAAGTCCGCTTGGCCTTTTCACTTTTTTTGGATGATTAAACGGGTTCGTAAACCACAACCAAGGCGGATTAAATCTCATGTTTTTCTCCAGTTTGGTATGAAACTTTATTACTCAAAATTACTTGATCGATGCTCTTTTGGGCTGTTTCAGGATGATACTTTATTTATCGACCGCAGATTTTTACAACAGCAGAATACGGCCTCCAGGGTGTTTCAGTATGTAAATTTTTTACCCGCTTACAGAAGGACTTTTCAATTTAAGAAAATTTTTATTCAATGGATAGCATTCCACAATTTTAATTCAAAGGCGCATTGGCATCACCAAGTAGGAAATTACTGTTTGTCCGGGTTCCTTGAGAAAGCAAGCACTGGCATTACTTGGAATTATTAATTCTGCGGTATCGGAGGCAATATTATTTATCGCATCGAGTATGTATTGGGCATTGAAAGCGATTGAAATACTGTCGCTCCAATCAATACTAATTTCTTCCTCGGCTTCGTCGAACTCTGGATTACCCGTGCTGAGCTTTAATGATTTATTACCCAATTCAAAGGCAATTCCCTTAAGTTTTTCGTTAGTAAGGGTGCTCACTCGCATGACAGCCTCTTTCAAAAGGAGCCTGTCCACCAGCAGCGGAGCCAAAAATAGTTGGCTGAAAGCCTTGCTGAAATCAGGATATTTCGCATCGATCAGCTTTGATGAGAACTCCACGTTCTTATAAAGCACTTTAATGTAATTGCCGGAAATTTGGAGTTCCATGTCGGCTTCTGGGTCGTCAATCAAGCGGCTTAGCTCACCAACCGCCTTCCGTGGAATGTTGATGCTTGCTTCCTGACCTGCATCAGCCCCTATATCGTTTTCATATAACGCAAGGCGAAAACCATCGCTAGCCACTAATTTGATCTTGGAGTTTCTAATCTGCAGCAACAGGCCGTTCAGGTAAGGCCTGACATCGCCATTGCCAATGCAAAAGGAAGTCTTATCGAGGCCTTCCTTGAGCTTGCCGGCATTCAGGCGTATACAGGCTTTGGCGTCAACCTTGCTAAATTCCGGAAAGTTGTCGGCAGGCAGTGTGTTTAGCACGTAACGGCCCCGACCTGAAGAGACTTTGATTTTTTCACTGTCCATATCAAATCTGATCTCGGAATCCGATGGCAGCAATCGGCAGATATCCAGCAGTTTTCTGGCGGGAATGGTCACGTCGCCGTCCGCTTTAATTTGGAGGACGGTAAGGATTCCTTCGTAAATGAGTAACATCTTAATCAGGTATGCTTCAATTTAATAGAATGCAGACCGATGCTTATACTTTGTAAAGGTAGGGAACGGCCAAAAGCCGCCAGTGTCTCGTTTTAGTATACCCATGATACATTGGTGACAATCAGTTCATTGCTGCCGGTTCGTTTTGTTTCAGGCAGATGCTGATGGAACGGCAATGCCTTATGCCGATGCTTTCAACAAGCTATGGATAATCGGGCATGATACTGAGTCGGTGTTGCTAGTACAGCTCTCCACCAATTGGGACAAGGCCGCCTCCATCATGCGTAAGCCTTCA
>NZ_JADMKV010000025.1:0-39319 GCF_015476545.1 Methylobacter sp. BlB1
ACTTCCTGCTCATGCATGCCATGGGCCCGAACGTGGCCGGCGTGATCGGCTCGGCCGTGGCCGCCGGTATCCTGCTGAGCCTGGTGAAATAGCCGGCGAAAATGCCTGTAGTTGAGCCATTTTCGCTTCTAGACAGTCAATTTATGAGTTTATCTAAAACTCAGCCACAATTTGCGGGTCTGATATAAGGCTCAGTTAACTGTTTTTTGCCATGATGCACGGCTCAGGCCGTGCATCATGGCAGACACGGTGGATCGGTTCTGCTTCTATTCTCTCGTTATACAGTAATCAGGAGTTTTAAATGACTATCTTTCCAGCTTTGGAAATTCCCAATACATTAGCCGCCGGCCCTGGTCCCGGCAACACAGACCCTAGAGTGCTCGAACGCTTGTGCAAAACCGGCGTTGCCGACCATATGCAAGCCGATGTCGTGAGAGGGATGATTGAAGCGAAGCAGATGCTCCGCGCAGTATGGGGTACAAAAAACATCCATACCTTTGGTGTTGCCGGTACCGGTTTCAGCGGCCTGGATTGCGCATTCAGCCTGATCCTTCCGGGCGATAAAGTTGTCGCGTTCGTTAACGGCACTTTTAGCGGCATTGACGGGCAGGCGATTCGCATGAAAGCGTCCAGCCTCCAGGATTTGGCGTCCGATCCTTTAAATCCGAAGCCCGCCAATGTGAGGATCGTCGATGTGCCGCATGGACAATCCGTGACCGGTGAAATCGTCGATGCGGAACTGGCCAAGCACAAACCGATGTGGGCCTTCATGGCGCATTGGGAAACCGGCAGCGGCCGTGTCAACGACTTGCAAGGGTTTAATGACGCCTGCGCCAGACATGGCGTCATGGGTATTGTCGATGCTGTGTCCAGTCTGGGCGTCGCCGACTTCAGCATTGATGACTATCCGGCCATCGTGGCCTGGGCCTCTTGCCCGCAAAAAGGCATATTGAGCCTGCCGTTGACTTATGCCCCGGTCAGTTTCCGCGATGAAGCGATCAATCTTTTAGCCCGGCGCGGCTGTTACACTTATGTGCATCATCCTATTCTGGAAGCGCGCCATTGGGGGATTGTGAATGGTCAGGATGCGGCGCCGGTTTACCACCGTACGCATTCGTCCTATGCCGTGGCGGCGTTTCATGAAGCCTTGCGCATTCTGCTGACGCATACGGTCAAGCAAAAAGCGGCCGATTACGCTTATCATGAGTCGGCATTGAGGCAAGCCGTTCAGGCCATGGGTTGCGAAGTCACTTCCAACATGACCAGCCTGGTCGTGCTGAATTTGCCCGGCAATCTGGCAGGCAAGGAAAAAGAGCTGGTCGCCAATTGCCGCGCCGAAGGCTTTGCGATCTGGACGACCTTGTCGGAGCCTGTGCAAATACGGATCGGCATCCTGAATCAATTGACGGTTGAAGCGATTAGCGAGATCGTCAGCCGCTTCGCCGATGCCATGATCAATATGGGCGCGGAGATCGATAAAGAGGCGGTTATGCAGGGGCTTAAAGGGTATTACGCCGGTTAAGTCGCTTGTTAGACATAAAAAGCCCCTGCCGGTACAGGCCGGCAGGGGCTTTTTAATGGCGGGCTAGTGTATACGGTAAAACCTAGAACAAGCCGGTAATTTTGCCGTCATCGTCAATATCGATCCGCTCCGCCGCCGGCACTTTAGGCAGGCCCGGCATGGTCATCATGTCGCCGGCAATGGCGACGATGAAGCCGGCGCCATTGGCCAGCCTGACATCCCTGATTTCGACCGTATGGCCGCTAGGTGCGCCTTTGGCGTTCGGATTGGTGGAGAATGACATTTGCGTCTTCGCCATGCAGACCGGGAATTTGCCATAGTCGGCTTCCCAGGCCGCCAATTGCCCCTTGACCTTGGCATTGGCCGTAACGCCCGCCGCGCCGTATAGCTTGGTGGCGATGGCTTCGATTTTTTCCCACAGGCTCAGGTTCTCGTCATAAACATAGCTGAAGCCCGGTTTGCGGTTGTCCACAATATTGACGACTTCCCGGGCCAGTTCTTCGGCGCCGGCGCCGCCTTGAGCCCAATGTTTGGAAACAACACATTTGGCGCCGAGGGCTTCGCACTTCGCTTTCAGCAACGCGATTTCGGCATCGGTATCGAATGTGAAATGGTTGATGCAGACTACGCAGGGCAGGCCATAATGGTTGTTGATATTGCTCAGGTGGCGCTCCAGGTTTTCAAAGCCTTTTTCCAGGGCCGCCAGATTTTCGACATTCAGTTCTTCCCTGGCTACGCCGCCATGGAATTTCAGCGCTCTGACGGTAGCGACCAGCACGACGGCCGATGGCGTCAGGCCGGACATTCGGCATTTGATGTCGATGAATTTCTCGGCACCCAGGTCGGCGCCGAAGCCGGCTTCGGTGACCACATAGTCGGCCAGTTTCAGGGCCGTTTTGGTGGCCGTGACCGTGTTGCAGCCGTGCGCGATGTTGGCGAACGGGCCGCCGTGGATGATCGCGATGTTGTTTTCCAGCGTCTGCACGAGGTTCGGCTTGATCGCATCCTTTAACAGGGCGGCCATGGCGCCGTGCGCTTTCAGGTCGCGGGCATAAACCGGCGTCACTTTGTCGGATTTATAGCCGATCACGATACGGCCGAGACGTTCTTTCAGATCGGCGCGGCTGGTTGCCAGGCACAGAATCGCCATGACTTCGGAGGCGACGACAATATCGAAACCGTCTTCGCGCAGATAGCCATTGGCAGGGCCGCCCATGCCGACGACGATATTGCGCAGGGCGCGGTCGTTCATGTCGACGACGCGTTTCCACTGGATGCGCCGGGGATCGATGTCCAGTTCGTTGCCGTGGTTGATGTGGTTGTCGATCAGGGCTGACAGCAGGTTGTGCGCCACGCCGATCGCATGGAAATCGCCGGTAAAATGCAGGTTGATGTCTTCCATCGGCACGACTTGCGAATAACCGCCGCCGGCAGCGCCGCCTTTGACGCCGAAGCACGGGCCCAGGGAAGGTTCGCGCAGGCACATCATGGCTTTTTTGCCGATGCGGTTCAGGGCATCGCCGAGGCCCACCGTGGTGGTGGTTTTGCCTTCGCCGGCCGGCGTCGGGCTGATCGCGGTCACCAGAATCAGCTTGCCGTCTTGCTTGTCGCTGAGGCTGTTGACGTATTCCAGCGACATTTTCGCTTTGTAATGGCCGATAGGGTCCAGATGCTCGGCGTCAATGCCGTACTGCTCTTTGACCAGCCCGATGATGGGCTTCATGTTCGCTTTCTGCGCGATTTCGATATCAGACATGGTACCTCCCGATCTGATGTGATTTTTCAATTCAATAAACGTCAAAAGCCTGCTTCATCGGATATGAAGCAGGCCCTGGGCTTGATCTGTTTTACAGCTTATTCACCGTACACAGGGAAGCGAGCGCACAGTATGCTGACTTTTTCGCGGACTGCGGCGATGACGTTTTCGTCCTCCATATTTTCCATGACATCGCACATCAGGTTGGCGATTTCGATCATTTGCGGCTCTTTAAAGCCGCGCGATGTCGGCGCAGGCGTGCCGACGCGGATGCCGCTGGTGACAAATGGCGATTGAGGGTCGTTGGGCACGGCATTTTTATTGACGGTAATATGCGCTCTGCCCAAGGCGGCGTCGGCGGCTTTGCCGGTGATGCCTTTGGGAATCAGCGAAACCAGCATCAGGTGATTGTCGGTGCCGCCCGAAACAACATCAAAGCCGCGATTCATGAAGACTTCGGCCATGGCCTTGGCGTTCTTGATGACTTGCTGCTGGTAAATGCGGAACTCGGGCTGCATGGCTTCCTTGAAAGCCACGGCTTTGGCCGCAATGACGTGCATCAAAGGGCCGCCCTGAATGCCCGGGAAGATGTTGGAATCGAGCTTTTTCTCCAGTTCCGGGTTGCTCTTGCACATGATGAGGCCGCCGCGAGGGCCGCGCAGGCTTTTATGCGTGGTGCTGGTGACAACGTCGGCGTAAGGCATCGGGTTGGGGTACAGGCCGGCGGCGATGAGGCCCGCCACATGCGCGATATCGACAAACAGATAAGCGCCGACTTCATCGGCGATTTCCCTGAAAAGCGCCCAGTCCATGACGCGCGAATAGGCGGAGAAACCGGCCACGATCATTTTCGGGCGGTGTTCCTGCGCCAGACGTCTGACTTCATCGTAATCAACCAGGCCGGTTTTCGGGTCCAGGTGGTACTGTACGGAATTGTAGATCTTGCCGGAAAAGTTGGGTTTGGCGCCGTGCGTCAAATGGCCGCCATCGGACAACGCCAGGCCTAAAATGGTATCGCCGGGCTGAACCAGCGCCATGAATACGGCCATGTTGGCTTGCGAGCCGGAGTGGGGCTGTACGTTGGCGTAATCGGCGCCGAACAGTTCTTTGGCGCGGTCAATTGCCAACTGCTCGGCCTTGTCGACAAATTCGCAACCGCCATAATAACGCTTGCCGGGATAGCCTTCTGCATATTTGTTGGTCAATTGAGAGCCTTGGGCTTCCATCACGCGCGGGCTGGTATAGTTTTCGGAGGCAATCAGCTCGATGTGATCTTCCTGGCGGCGACGCTCTTCTTCCATCGCCCGGAACAACTCGTCATCAAAACCGGCGATTGTCATGGATTTTTTAAACATTTATGTCTCCCGATATAGAGTTTTTGTATTCAAGATTGTGGATGGATCAGTAATACCTGCAGGTCGGCAACATTGGTCCCGGTTGCGCCCGTGTCAAGTAAGTCTCCGGCGGTCTTTAAGGCGTTATAGGCGTCGTTGTTATCCAGCAGCGCTAGCGGGTCAATGCCGGCGTGCCGCATGCGCTGGATCGTGTCTGGGTCAACCAGGGCGCCGGCTGCATCGGTCGGGCCGTCGCGGCCGTCAGTGCCGCCGCTCAGAAAGGTCCAGTTGCCTGTTAAGCCATGTTTCTCGGCAGCGCAGGCGAAGGCAAGCGCCATTTCCTGATTACGGCCGCCGCGTCCGTTGCCTTTCAGCGTGACTGTCGTTTCGCCGCCTGCCAATAGGGCAACCGGTCTTGCGATGCCGTTAGCGATGAGCTGCTTGACATGAATGACTAACTTTTCAGCTTCGTCTCTGGCTTCGCCGCAGAGATGATCGCTATACAGCTTGGCTTCGTAACCAAGGGCTTCGGACGCTTTCATAATTGCGCTGACGCTGATGGCATTGCTGCCGATCAGCGTATAAGCGGTATTCTTGAAGGCTTTGTCGCCCGGCTTTGGCGTTTCGGGCAGGTTGCCTTGCAATCCCTGTTCCAGATGGCGCCGAACATTGGCAGGCACTTGGTCCCATACGCCTTTGGCTTTGAAAACATCGATGGCGTCAGCGAATGTCGTAGGGTCAGGTACGGTAGGTCCGCTGGCGATGGCGCTTAAATCGTCTCCCAGGACATCGGATAAAATCAGCGCATGCAGATCGGCCGGCACCGCCATTCTGGCCAAGCCGCCGCCCTTGATCCGGGACAGATGCTTGCGTACGCAGTTGATCTGGTTGATGTTGGCGCCAGAGGCCAGCAGCAGATCCGTCGTGGCGATCTTCTCTGCCAGCGTAATCGATGGCACCGGATAGGGGATCAGCGCCGAACCGCCGCCGCTGACCAGCACCAGCACGAGCTCGTCCTTTTGTGCGCTGCGCACCTGCTCGGCAATCAATTGCGCGCCTTTGAGCCCTGCCGCATCGGGCAACGGATGCGCCGCGCCGATGATCTCAAAATTATCGATGGCCGTTTCATTTTCATAATTGGTTACGGCAATGCTCCTGCCTGCCAACAAATGCGCTGGAATAATTTCCTGCGCAGCTCTGGCCATGGCGCAGGCCGCTTTTCCGAAGGCGATCAGGTGGACTTTTGACCATCTGCCCATGCGTTTCTGATTGCCGTCATTTAAATTTAACCGAATTTCGATATGATGATTGCCAGCAGCAAGGCATCGCTTGACGGCTTTATAAGGGTCGGCAGCCTCAATGCCGGCTTGAAAAATGCTGAGTGCATTTTTTCTGATGGTTTCGATTGAGGCTTGATTGGCATAATTGCTCATATCGGGCTCTGCAGGACGGTCAAGCCATTTCCATAGCGAGAGCAAAGATGTTTTCGGCATCAAAAACCTGTCTGTTGTCTTCAAACAGTTTGGCAATGCAGGCGCGGTGTAACGCCAGCTTCAAGGTGCCAAAGCCGATGGCGCCCCAGATGATTTTGCCGTGGCGTTCGATGCCTTTATCCATCATGTCGGTGCCGCCGATACCGACCGGTGGCGTCGCGTTGGCGTCAGCCATCATTTCGATATGGGGGTTGTGTTGCCATTGCTCGACCGTGAGCAGTTCGACCCCCGCCTTGCCGGTCGCAAAAACGATATTCGCGTACTCTATGGTTTTGGCTCTGGCCTCGTTATCAGTCGCTTCCACAGGTATCAAGTCAACGCCGAAGCGCGCTTTCATGGCGCTGCAGGCCTGGACGGCGCGCTCCATCGAGCGGGAAGTCAACGAGACTTCGGCGCCTTCCTGCGCCAGCATGACGGCTGCGCGCTGGCCTACCGGGCCTGTGCCGGCCAATACGACGGCTTTTTTACCGGCTATCGTGCCGCTGGTAGCCAGTTTGGCTACGCCTGCGGCCGCGGTCGTGTTGCTGCCGTTGCTGTCCAGCATGATGGAAACCTGGAAGCCGGGGAAGAAATGTTTTTGTATGGCCGTAAAGAGTTCCTGGCCAGCAACCATATCGCTGCCGCCGACGAAAATGGCCGTGTTTTTCTTTTCTTTAGGTGCACGCGTGAAAATAGTGCCTTCTACCAGGGAAGTGATGTTGTCCGGTGTCAGTCCTCCGTACCCGACTACATGATCCGCACCGCCATCATAGCCTACAACAGTATCGAAAACGGAGGGGTGAGCGTCTGTATCGAATTGGAATAGCAGTTTTTTCATTAACTTACCTGAAAGTGGTTGAAAAATTACCCGAAAATACGATTCTTAAATCGCGGCATTATACTCGATAAACCTTTCAGTGCTCCATTTAAGCATTACTTTATGCAGCATTGATGGGCGCCGCTCGTAATTCGGCTTGTTTTGCAGGTTAAGGGCTTATTAGGTTGCGTGGAGCGTGGGCTTTTCGTTATTATTTAAAAAATTGTGCTGTAGTCATGTAGTATGGATAGTATGGGTATTAAATAGATATGTGGTGTCGGGAATAATAAGAGAGTTGGATGTATATGATTTCCGATCGTTTGGAACTTAACCATAAGTTCTGAAAAACATTACAGGAACTAGGAAAACAGATGAAAACACCCGTTCATATTGCGGTTACAGGTGCGGCAGGACAAATCAGTTATTCATTGCTATTTCGCTTGGCGGCAGGCTCATTGCTTGGCCCCGAGCAGCCTATTGTTCTGCATTTGCTGGAAATCCCGCCGGCTATGAATGCTTTACAGGGCGTAGTCATGGAATTGAAGGATTGCGCTTATCCTCTGCTGCATCGCATTGAAGTTACTGCCGATCCTAAAGTGGCGTTCAGAAATGCCGATTATGCTTTTTTAATTGGTGCACGCCCGCGCGGGCCCGGCATGGAACGAAAAGATTTGCTGGAAGTTAATGCAGAGATTTTCGCAGTCCAAGGCAAGGCTTTAAATGAAGTCGCGAAGCGAGACATAAAGATACTGGTAACAGGCAATCCGGCCAATACCAATGCCTTGATCGCTATCAGCAACGCGCCGGATTTAAGGCCGGAGAATTTTTCCGCCATGAGCCGGCTGGATCACAACCGGGCGATAAGTCAATTGGCCGAAAAGTGTGGCGTGCTGCCATCCGATGTAAAAAACATGGCTATCTGGGGCAACCATTCCACTACGCAGTATCCTGATCTGCATCATGCCAAGGTCAAAGGTCGAGATGCCTTATCACTGGTTGAGCATGACTGGTTTGTCAATGAGTTTATCCCTACCGTTCAGCAGCGTGGCGCGGCAATCATTAAAGCCAGAGGTGGACAGTCCAGTGCTGCATCGGCGGCTAATGCCGCGATTAATCAGATGGGTAACTGGATCCTAGGTACCAAGGAAGGCGATTGGGTCAGTATGTCGTTATTGTCGGATGGCAGCTACGGTATCGAGCCGGGCTTGGTTTATTCGTATCCTGTCACGGTCGCTAACGGCCAGGTCAATATCGTCAAAGGGCTCGATATCAACGAATTCAGTATGCAAAGAATGAAGGCTACGGAGACTGAATTACAACAGGAAAGGGATTCGGTCAGGCATTTGCTTTAGAAGTTTTTTCTGTGGAAATAAAAAAGGGCGGGTTAGACCGCCCTTTTTTAATTAAACGACCCGGTCGGGCGGTTCCTGGCCTGCAAAAAAGGCCGCCAGATTTGCCAGTACTTTTTCGCCCATGGCTGTGCGCGTAGCAATGGTGGCACTGCCTAAGTGAGGCAGTAACGATACGTTGTCCAGCGTCAGAAATCCTTCATCAACGTTGGGCTCGCCTTCGTAAACATCCAAACCGGCGCCGGCGATTCTTTTTTCCTTCAGGGCTCTGATTAATGCCTTACTGTCGACGACATCACCGCGGGCCGTATTGATCAAATGAGCTGTCGGCTTCATCTGGTTAAGCCGCTCTTCATTGATTAAATGACGTGTTTCGGCGCCGCCCGGACAGTGCAATGAAACATAGTCGGAGACCTGCATAAGTTCTTCAATGGTATCGCAACGGGTCGCGTCCAGGTTGTCAACAACTTGCTGATCTGCGGCGCGCGGGCTGAAATAATAGATTTTCATGCCGAAACCGTGATGAGCTTTTCGCGCCATGGCTTGCGCGATGCGGCCGAAACCGATCAAGCCCAATGTGGCGCCCGTGACATCCGAGCTCATCATATGCGTCGGGCACCAGCCGGTCCATTGTCTGGAGCGGACCAACCGGTCGCCTTCGGCGCCGCGCCGGGCCGACATCAATAATAAGGTCATGGCGATGTCGGCCGTGCTTTCGGTCAATACGCCGGGCGTATTGGTGACGACCAGGCCTTGTTCTTTAGCGGCATTGATGTCGATATGGTTGAAGCCGACGCCGAAATTGCCCAGAATTTTGCAGCGTTTGTTCGGGACATTAATGACATCCGCCGGGAATGAGTCGCAAACGGTCGGGCAGACGGCATCGTAGTTTTGCAATGCGTCTTTGAAATGAGCGGCAGACAGCGGACGGTCGTATTCATTTAAAGTAACGTCATAAAGTTCTTTAAGCTTGGCTTCAACGGACTCGGGCCACTTGCGCGTGACGAAGACTTTAGGTTTGCTCATTAATATCCTCCAGGTAACAACGGGTATTGATTGTTTGGGATTTTGAAAAAGGTAACGCTATAAAGCACAAAGGCATCGCCGTTAACAAAACGGGATGCCTTTGTTCGGGGTTCTGGCTGATTACGCAGTCGCGTTATTTTGCTGTCGACCGATAATATTCAATCGCAGCACCAACACCTGAACCCGGCTTGATATCGAAGCCGTTATCCAGCATCGCCATTTCAACGCCGGCGATCGCGCCGAGCATGGATACGTCATTCATGTCGCCGAGATGGCCGATGCGGAAGACTTTACCGGCCACTTCTGACAGGCCAGCGCCCAACGAGATATTGTACTTGCTGAATGCAGTGCTGATGACAGCGCGGGCGTCTTTGTCTTCAGGCACGACAACTGCAGAGACCGTGTCAGATTCAAAGCCGGGTTGTGCGCATAGCTTCAAGCCCCATGCGGCAATTGCTTTACGGGTGCCTTCGGCCAAGCGATGGTGGCGCGCATAAACGTTTTCCATGCCTTCTTCCAGCAACAGGTCCAGTGATTTACGCAGACCGTAGAGGATGGGCAGTGCAGGCGTGTACGGTGTATAACCGTCTTTGTTGGCATTCATCTGGTCTCTTAAGTCCAGGAAGCAACGTGGATAGGTGGAAGCTTCAGTGGCTTGCAGGGCTTTCTGGCTGAAAGCTAAAAACGCACCGCCGGCTGGTAGCATAAAGCCTTTTTGTGAACCGCTGATAGCACCGTCAACACCCCATTCATCCATGCGGAAATCCAGGCTGGCGATTGAGCTTACGCCGTCAACGAACAGCAGGGCAGGATGATTGGCTGCATTCATGGCTTTGCGGACGCCGCCGATATCACTGGTAACGCCGGTTGCTGTTTCGTTGTGGGTTGCCAAAACAGCTTTGATTTCGTGCTTGGTATCTTCTTTTAAGCGGGCTTCCAATCTGTCCAAAGGAATGCCTTTGCCCCAAACTTCTTGATGAATTTCAACATCAAAGCCCAGTCTTTTTGCCATTTCAGCCCACAGGTGGCTGAATTGGCCGAAGCGGTAGATCAATACTTTATCGCCTGGGTTTAATGTGTTGGTCAAGGCAATTTCCCAGCCCGCAGTGCCGGTTGCGGGAAAAATAAACGCCTGCCCGGTTTCTGTTTTAAATACTTTTTTCAGGTCCTGCAAAAGAGGCGTCAGCAATTTAGGGAAGATAGGTGAGCGATGATCTTCCATGTTGACATGCATAGCGTTCAGAACTTCACTTGGCACATTGGTAGGGCCAGGAATATATAGGTGGTTACGACCAGCCATTGTATCGCCTCTTTAAAAATAATTAGTTAAATATCAAATTAATATAGAGATGAGCTTTAAATAAAGCTCAAAAAAACATCCAATAATGACATAGCCGCTATAAATCGGCAAGAACTGATTGGTTACATGCGCTTTAAAAATTGACTTTGACGACTCTGAAAGTAAAATGGAAGGTTAATTTATGCCCGGCTTAAGCCGGCAAAGGCCGTTCAAGCACTGAAATCAGAGTTCTAAGTTTAATAATACAGTTGGAAGGTATCAATGAGTCACACATTATATGAAGCGTCCGTTCAACGGGTTCAACGCTGTGAGCTAGCTGTTCCGGGTTCTAACCCCGGAATGTTCGAAAAAGCGTTGAAGAGCGGCGTGGATTTCATCTTTCTTGATCTTGAAGATGCGGTTGCTCCCGATGATAAGCTGCAGGCACGCAAGAATGTCATCGAAGCAATCAATGATCTGGATTGGAAAGGTCATGGAATTACTCTTTCAGTTCGTATCAACGGCCTTGATACCCAGTATATGGTGCGCGATGTGGTTGATCTGGTCGAGCAGGCCGGCAGCAAGATTGACACCATCCTGATTCCGAAAGTCGGCGTTTATGGCGACGTCTATATGGTTGAGGCGATGCTCAATCAATTGGAAATGCAACAGGGCCTGAAAAATAAAATCGGCATTGAGGCGCTGATTGAAACGGCGCTGGGCATGGCCAATGTCGAAGACATCGCTCGCAATGGCGCTTCCGGCCGTCTGGAAGCCTTGCATTTCGGTGTGGCCGATTATGCAGCCAGCAATCGCGCCAGAACCACCAATATCGGCGGCTTGAATCCTGATTATCCCGGCGACCAATGGCATGCTGCAATCAGCCGCATGACTGTCGCATGCCGCGCATTCGGCTTGCGTCCTATTGACGGTCCATTTGGCGACATTAAAGATCCCGAAGGCTATAAAATGGCCGCGAGACGTGCGGCAGCGCTCGGCTGCGAGGGCAAATGGGCGATCCATCCGTCTCAGATCGAACTGGCCAATGAAGTGTTCACGCCGCCTGCGGCAGAAGTCGAAAAAGCACAACGCATACTGGCTGCTTTAAAGGAAGCGGCGGCGCAGGGCAAAGGCGCAGCGGCGCTGGACGGCCGCCTGATCGATGCGGCGTCGGAAAGAATGGCGAATAATGTGGTAAGAGCCGCCGAAGCCATTGCTGCAAAAGCCGGGATTAATAAATAACAAAAAGAGATAAGGCCGCTTTGGCAGGCGGCCTATTGCTGATAATTTTTCAATATTATTTAGAGAGAGATGCTGTGGATATTCATGAGTATCAAGCGAAAGAAATTTTAAGCGGTTATGGGGTTAAAATCGCTGAAGGTGGGATGGCTTACAGTCCGGAAGAAGCAGTGCAGCGCTCCAGGGAAATCGGCGGCAATGTCTGGGCTGTAAAGGCACAGATTCATTCGGGAGCTCGTGGTAAAGCCGGCGGCATTAAAATCTGTAAAACAGACAGAGAAGTAGAGGCGGCCGCAGAGGAATTGCTGGGCAAAAAATTGGTCACGCATCAAACAGGACCTGCGGGAAAAGTCTGTTCAAGACTGTATATCGAAGCTGGAACCGATATCGCGAAAGAGCTGTACTTCTGCTTCTTGGTTGACCGCAGCTCCGAGCGCATCGTTATGGTGGGTTCAGCGCAGGGCGGTATGGAAATTGAAGAGCTGGCCGAAACCAATCCTGAAGCCATTACCAAAATTTATATCGAGCCTGCGGTAGGCCTGCAGGATTATCAGGCGCGTGAAATGGCGTTCGCCCTGGGCATGGACGCAGCCATGCTGAGCCATGGCGTCAAAACGATTAAAGGCTGCTACCGTGCACTGCGCGATCTGGACGCCAACATGGTGGAAATCAATCCACTGGTCATTACCGGCAGCGGTGAGCTGGTCGCTCTGGATGCGAAAATGGGCTTTGACGACAATGCGCTTTTCCGTCAGCCCAAAGTCGCCGAGCTGCGCGATAAAACGCAGGAAGATGCGCGCGAGATGGCTGCGGCAGACCGTGGTTTGAGCTATGTCGGCCTGGACGGCGACATCGGCTGCATGATTAACGGCGCCGGTCTGGCCATGGCGACGATGGACATGATCAAACTGGCCGGCGGTGAACCAGCCAACTTCCTTGACGTGGGCGGCGGCGCTTCAGCTGAGCGTACTGAAAAAGCTTTCCGTCTGGTATTGGCCGATGAGAACGTCAAAGCGATGCTGGTCAACATCTTTGCCGGCATCAACCGCTGCGACTGGATCGCCGAAGGCGTGGTCGAAGCGGTCAAGAAAATCGACATGAAAATTCCGTTGATCGTGCGTTTGTCCGGCACGAACGTGGAAGAAGGGCGTAGAATTATTGCTGAAAGTGGTTTGCCTATCATTACGGCAGAAACATTGGCAGAAGCTGCTGAAAAAGCCGTTCAAGCACGTAATGAAGCTGTCGCAAAAGCTGGCTAAGGGGAAACTATAAATGGCTATTTTAATTGACGAAAACACTCGCATCATTGTTCAGGGCTTCACCGGTAAAATCGGTACTTTTCATGCTCAGGACATGATTAACTATGGTTCCAATGTGGTCGGCGGCATTACGCCGGGCAAAGGCGGACAGACGCACCTGGGGCTGCCTGTCTTCAATACGGTTAAAGAATCCGTGCGAAAAGCCGGCGCCGAAGCCAGCATCATTTTTGTTCCTCCCGCTTACGCGGCCGATTCGATCATGGAAGCGGCCGACGCGGGCATCAAATACTGCGTAGCGATCACCGACGGTATTCCTACCCAGGATATGATGAAAGTGAAAAATTTTCTGCGCCGTTTCCCCGAAGAAGAAAGAATGGTGTTGACCGGCCCTAACTGCGCCGGCACGATCAGCCCGGGGCGCGCCATGCTCGGTATTATGCCGGGGCACATCTATATGAAGGGCAATGTCGGTATCGTCGGACGTTCAGGCACTTTGGGCTATGAAGCTGCCGACCAAATGAAACGTTTGGGCATCGGTGTTTCCACCTCGGTCGGTATCGGCGGCGATCCTATCAATGGCAGTTCGCACCGCGATATTCTGGAAAAATTCGAAGAAGATCCGGAAACCAAAGTCGTGGTCATGATCGGCGAGATCGGCGGCCCGCAAGAAGTGGAAGCCGGCATCTTTGCCAAAGAAAACATGAGCAAGCCGGTTGTGGCTTACATCGCCGGTTTGACTGCGCCCGAAGGCCGCCGCATGGGGCATGCCGGCGCGATTATTTCATCGGCGGGCGAAAGCGCGGCCGAGAAAGTCGCCATACTGAAAGATCTGGGTGTGACGATTTGTCCGACTCCGTCTTCGATGGGCGAAACGGTCGCAGCTGTATTGGCTAAACTGTAAGCTTAGACATTTTTTACAGAAAATAGAAAGCCGCAGCCTGTTAACGCAGGCTGCGGCTTTTTTCATTTTAAGAGCTGAAATTTATTAATTTGAACTTTGCTTGACTGATGCGTTGAATATTTATACAAGGAATCTCTCAGCATCGAGAGGGGTGTTCATGAAAAAGCTATTTTTTGCATTATGGCCGGACGATGAGACCAGGCAAAAACTCGTGCAGTTACAGCGAACCATTAATGCCAAAGGAATAAGATGGGTTCCTGGGCAAAATCTGCATGCCACATTGGTATTTTTGGGCAATGTCGATGAAGTCACTGAAACATCGATCAAACAGAGCGTTGCAGGCATTTCCATCGATCCGTTTACGTTGACGTTCGACCAGTTGAGTTACTGGCGCAGGCCCAGGATTTTATGTCTGACCTGCCGGCAATTCGGGCCGGAGGTGGTGGCATTAGCGGAAGCGCTGGATAAGGCGGCGGCCGATGGCGGCGTGCAAACCGACACGAGGCCGTACACGCCGCATATTACCCTGGCCAGACAAGCCCGAGCTATTGAACAGGATTTTTCCCCCATCATCTGGCGCGCGGAATCATTCTGCCTGATGGAATCGTGCAGCGGGTCCGGCGGCGTCTATTATAAAGTGCTACAGCAATGGCCTCTGTCCGAACGCAACCTAAAACAATAGCGATAGCCGCCTTCTTATTTTTTCCAGAATTCAGGCACGAACAGGATAATCATCGAGAAGATCTGCACGCGGCCCAGCAGCATGGCAATGATGCAAACGCTGGTCTGGAAATCGGTTAAGCTGGAGTAATTGGTCGCAGGGCCGACTTGATTAAGGCCGGGGCCGGCGTTGTTGAAACAGGCGATAATTGCGCTGAAGGCAGTGGTAAAATCCAGACCGCTCAATAGCAGCAAGAACACCAGGATAACGATACAGATGAAATACAGAAAAATGAATCCTGTTACCGAGGTGATAATCTGCGTATTAACGATATTGTCGCCTATTTTGAGAGGTTTTATGGAGGAAGGGTGAATAAACTTGTAGAGTTCCAGGCGGGATTGCTTTAATAGAATGATCGTTCTAATCATACGAATGCCGCCGCCAGTGGAACCGGAAGAGGCGGAAATGCAGCTCAGGAACAGCATCCACATCGGTACGAAAATAGGCCACTGGTTGAAGTCCTGGCTGGCGAAGCCGCAATCGGTGGCGATAGTGACCAGATTAAATGTGGCATGGCGTAACGCTGTAAAATAATCAGGATACGTGCCCTTCTGCCATAGGACCGCAGCTGTTGCAGCGCAACTTCCCAGTACCAGGAGTAAAAAGCCTCTCGCTTCCATGTCCACGGCATAAGGCTTCAGGCTGCGTTTTCGAATGGCGATGAAATGCGTCGCGAAATTAATGGCCGCCAGTAATTGAAATACGGTCAGAACCATTTCGATAGACAGTGAGTTGAAAAAACCGACATTGTTGTCATGTGTAGAAAATCCCCCCAGGCTCATGGCGGCAAAGGCATGGCAAACGGCATCAAACCAGCTCATGCCTGCCAACTTCAAGGCGACAATGCAGGCCAACGTATAGCCTGCGTAGACCATCCACAAGGCCTTGGCTGTTTGTGCTATGCGCGGCGGCAAATCGGATTCCTTAACAGCTCCGGGCGTTTCGGCTTTAAACAATTGCATACCGCCGATGCCCAGCATCGGTAAAATGGCCACCGCAAAAATAATGATGCCCATGCCGGCGATCCAGTTTAATTCATGTCGCCAGAGGTTGATCGACATCGGTAAGTGATCCACACCGCTGAGTATGGTTGCACCTGTGGTCGTCACGCCGGATACGGTCTCGAAATACGCATCGAGAAAGCTGATTTCCGGCATATAGATTATAAGCGGCAGAGTGCAAAACGCCGGAATCAGCGACCACGTCATAGACACCAAAAGAAAACTCGTTTGTCGCGATACTTTTTTAGGTGTGCGCAAAGTTGGAAAAAACATTAAAGCGCCCAGCAGCAACGTAATCCCCGTGCCTTCAAAAAAAGCGATTGTGGCGCCGTCATGGCTAATCAAAGATGTCATCAGGCAGGTAGCCATCAAGGCGCTAAAACCTATCGTGACCAAGCCAAAAATATGGATGATAGTAAAAATGACATTCATGAAAATGCTTGAATTGTGAAATGATTTAAAAGCACAACTGCGATAAATGACGTATATATTCGAAATACGACAATTTAGTCATGTAGCGAAGAAACACGGGCTTAGGCCAAACGGCTTTACAGGGCATCGTCGACAGGATTATTTACTGAGAGGCTGAAATTTCTGCTCAATGTAAGTGACCAGTTTCTTATCCAGTGCAAACATGACAACATGGTCGCCTTCCTCGAAGACCGTGTCGTGGTGGATGGAAATAACCTGCCGGTCGCGGATCAACGCACCCAATACGATGCCTTCCGGCCACTGAATGGCGTCTACTTGCAGCCCTACTACCGAGTTCTCGCCATTGCCTTTGTGCGCGACGGCCTCGATTGCTTCGGCGGTGCCGCCGCATAAGGAACTGACGCGCGCCACATCGCCGCGTCTGACGTATTTCAGGATGCTGCCCAACGTTTCAACGTTGGGCTGGACGGCCACGTCGATGCCGGTGCCGGGCAGTAACTTTGTGTAAGATCGGTTATTGAGCAGGCATATTGCCTTGCGAACGCCCAACTGTTTCGCCAGCGAAGCCGAGATAATGTTTTCGCCGTCATGGTCGGTAACCGCGCAGAACAGATCGGTTTTATCGATGGACTCATCGAGCAGCAGGGATTCATCGGTGCAATCGCCCTGCAGTACCACGGTATGATTAAGGTCATTGGCGATTTTTTGGGCGCGTTCCGGATTCCGCTCGATGATTTTGACCTGATGGTTTTTTTCCAGGGCCAGCGCCAGACGCTTGCCGATATGTCCGCCGCCGGCAATGATGACACGCTTTAACGGCGCTTCCAGTTTTCGCAGGTCTTTCAATACTCGCTGCACTTCCTTGCGCGGGGCTACGATGAACACCTCGTCGCCGGTGGCGATAAAGGCCTCACCATTCGCGACCAGAGGTCGTCCTTGCCTGAAAATAGCCGCTATGCGAATTTTGCCGCCTGACAGGCGATCTTTCAGTTCCTTGATTTTTTTGCCGGTTAAAAAGCCGTCCGGGCCCACTTTCAACGAAAACAGCCGCACCAGTCCGTCGGCGAAATCGGTAATCTGCAAGACGCCCGGCAGTTCAATCAGATTGCGTATCGATTCCATGACGATCTGTTCCGGGCTGATCACGATATCGACAGGGATGCCGCCGGGAGCGAACAGCTTGGGGTTTTGCAGATAATCGATGGCGCGGATACGGGCGATCGTCTTCGGGCGGCTGTAGAGCTTGTTGATGATCGTGCAGGCCAGCATGTTGGTTTCATCGCGGTCGGTTACGGCAATGACCATATCGGTATTATATACGCCAGCTTGTTCCAGAACGCTGGGGTGGGCGGCATTGCCGGCGACCGTGGCGATATCGAAGCGTTCCTTCAAGGCATCCAGCAGATGGGTTTTATAATCGATGACAACAATATCGTTTTCTTCGCTCGCCAGTGCCTCGGCGACCGAAGCGCCGGTCATGCCGGCGCCAAGAATCAGTATTCTCATAACAGTATCAGCAACCCAATGAGGTTTTGGGTCTTGTGGACCCGACACACGATAAAATCGCGCAACTTTATAGGTGTTTTCGGTTTATCGCAACAAAAATAAAATGACTCGGAGCAGAATGGTCAGGATATCTCCGGATAATCCTGGTCAATGGTTTTGATTTGGCTGGTGAATTGGCCCTGCGCGAGGCGAGTCTGGATCATGTCGCCTGTTTTTAGCTGGTCGGTAGACCTGATAATCTGACCGGACGGCAAACGAACAGCCATGGCATAGCCTCGGTTCAGCGTCGCCAGCGGGCTAACGGCATGCAGGGTATGGCTGGCATTCAAGAACTGGTGGTTCAATTCCTCCAGCCGGCATCGGATAGCAATGGCTAAACGCTCGCTCAAGTACTGCTGCCGCTGTTTATGACTGTTTATCGTAATGGTGGGGTTGTGTTGCCACAATTTGGCTGTCTTGGCTTCCAGCAGGTTGGCATGCTGGCGCAGTCCGACATGCATGGCCTGGTGAAGCCTTGATTCCAGTTCGCCTAGGCGCTGCGTGTTCCTTGCCAGTTTCTGGCCCGGATGTTGCTGTTGCAGTCGTTTGCTGAGCCAGTCCAGAGATTGCTGAGTCTGGTTCAGCTTGCGCTGTAGTAGCTGATACAGTCGCGATTCCAGATAAATGAATTGCGACAGCCAAGCTTGTTGATCAGGGACGGCATGCTCGGCCGCGGCCGATGGCGTCGGGGCGCGCAGGTCGGCGACGAAGTCGGCAATGGTAAAGTCGGTTTCATGGCCGATGCCCGTGATGATCGGGATATCGCTGGCAAAAATGGCGCGCGCCACGATTTCCTCGTTGAAAGCCCATAAGTCTTCCAGCGAACCGCCGCCCCGGCCAAGAATGATCACATCGCACAGAGCCTGCCGGTTGGCTGTGGCGATGGCTTTGGCAATTTCATGTTTGGCATTGTCTCCCTGTACGGCCACCGGATAGATAATGACCGGCACCGCCGCGAAACGCCGGCGCAGGATGGTCAGAACATCCCGGATGGCGGCTCCCGACGGCGAAGTGATGATGCCGATGGTTCTGGGCAGAACGGGCAGGCTTTGTTTATGGGCGCTGTCGAACAGGCCCTCCGTCAACAGTTTGAGCTTCAAGGCGTCAAAAGCCCGCCGCAGAGCGCCATCGCCGGCTTCTTCAATTTGTTCGACGATGAGCTGATAATCGCCTCTGGGCTCATAAAGGCTGACTTGCGCCTTGACGATGACTTGCTTGCCGTTTTCGGGTTTGAATCCGAATTTGCGCTGGTGGTTTTTAAACAGGGCGCAACGGATCTGGGCATTGGCATCTTTCAGCGAAAAATAAAGATGTCCGGAAGAAGGCGTGCTTAAGTTGGAAATTTCGCCTTCGACCAAAACGGTCAGGAAATAGTCGCTGAGTAGCTGGCTGGTTTCCCGGTTGAGCTGTGTGACGGTATATATTCTGCGCTGAGTGGATGAGGGAGTGATCGTCATGAGATGATTTTATCACTTCTTGCTCTTTCAGTTTGCATTCGTGTCTAATTGTACAGCTAAGGCTTGGTCAATTACCGGTGACTGATAAAATTTCACATGCTATTGAGCCGCCTATTGTAAAATAAGCGGTATTTTTTATGCATGAAGTAAGAGGTGTGCGTTGGCGTGGTTGCTGTTGTTTTCTGCGGGATTCGCAGAAATAGTGTTTGCTTTGAGTCTTAAATATAACGAGGGTTTTACCAAACTGTGGCCCAGTATCATTACCATGATCTCGGGCGGTTGCAGTTTTTATCTGCTGACGCTGGCCATTAAAACTCTGCCACTGGGAACCGCTTATGCGGTCTGGACAGGCATGGGCGCTGTAGGTGTGGCGATAATCGGAATTTTTCTATTTAAGGAATCGACGGAGCTATTACGATTACTGTCCATTGCTTTCATTATAGCAGGCATTGTTGGACTTAAATTAACGGATAGTCAGTAACGTGTTGCATCTCATTTTTCAGTCACCGATAGAAGTAGCCGTTCTGCAACGTATTGAGCCTGGAGATGCCGTGGTATTTCTTGAAAACGCCGTATTACGATTGTTAAAGAATGGTTTATTAAGTGAGAAATTAACGCAACTGCTCAGTACGAACCGCTTGTGCGTTTTGTCGGAGGATGTGGCCGTGCGCGGCATTGCCGCCGATGAGCTGGTCGAAGGCATCGACATCATTGATTATGCCGGGCTGGTCGAGTTAACTGTTGACAATCATGTGATTCAGTCATGGGCTTGATGGTTCACGGCCGGACTCTGGAAGTAACCGATCAGGGCTTTCTGGTTAATGCCGGTGACTGGGATGAAGAGGTCGCAAAGTGGCTGGCTGAATCGGATAATATTCAGCTGGATGAACGCCACTGGGAAATCATCCTGTTCATCCGCGGCTATTATCAGCAGTTCAGGCACTTGCCGAATGCGCGGGTTTTTACCAAGGCTGTTGCGAAGGCATTGGGCGAGGAGAAAGGCAACAGCCGGTATTTACATAAACTTTTTCCAGAAGGGCCTTTGAAATATGCCTGCAAACTGGCCGGATTGCCCAAGCCGCCGACCTGTTTGTAATCACCCTTGTTTAAAGCGGTGAATCAGGCGCCGTTCTTTTTTGTTTGGTTTGTGATCTCTGTGGTTAAAGCCGAATAGCTCTCGCTGTTCACGCTGTTGGATTATCTGCTGCTGACGTTTTTCCTGGCTTTCGGCGCTTTCCTCATAGAGCAGTGCCGCCTCTTTCGCCGGACGTCGCTGCTCGCTGAGCGCAATGACGGTAATGTCCCAGGTGTAGTTGTCCTTGCTGATGGAGAGTTTTGCGCCGGGCCTGATTTCCTTGCTGGGCTTCGTGCGTTGATCGTTCAGGTGGACTTTGCCGCCGGCTATGGCGTCAGAAGCAAGCTTGCGCGTTTTAAAAAAACGCGCAGCCCATAGCCACTTATCCAGACGTACAGATTCGAGTTCTGTCACGCTTTTACTTCATTGCCGTTGTCTGACCAGGCTTTAAATCCGCCGGCCATGCTGACGGCTTTGCTGTATCCGATCTTGTTCAGCGCTTCCGCCGCCAATGCCGAGCGGCCGCCGGTCTGGCAGTAGACGATGATTCTGTCGCCTTGCTTCTCCTGAAAATCGGGATGCGCGCCTATTTTGAATTCCAATACTCCGCGTGGAATATTGACGGCTCCGGGCAAGTGCCCCGCCTCGTATTCGGCCGGCTCCCTGACGTCCAGAATCAGACTCTTCCCGAGTTCGTTTTTGGCATCATCAATGTTGATTTCAGTGATGTGTTGCTTGGCTTGGGCAACAAGATCCATTGGAGTTAAAGTCATGGTCGTCTCCTGAAAAAATAAAAAAACATATTAGCAATAAATAATATTGCGCTGCCAGTCTTTTTTACAGATTAAACAGGGCGCCTGCGAAAACAATGACTTGAGGCAATCAGGGGCTTGGGTGACCTGGCTGGTCACCCGAAGACAGGGTTAGCTCATGTGCTTTTTTAATTCTTTCGGCAGTGAGAACACGACTTTTTCTTCTATGCCTTGAATTTCGGTAATGGTTTCGCCACCCCATTGCTTGAGCTGATTGATGACTTCTTGGACCAGGACTTCCGGCGCCGAAGCGCCTGCTGTGACGCCGACTACGTTAACGTTATTAAACCATTCCTGCTTCATGTCTTTCGCCGTGTCGATCAGATAGGCCTGTTTGCCAAGTTGTTCGGCGATCTCACGCAGGCGGTTGGAGTTGGAACTGTTGGGCGAGCCGACGACGAGGATGAGGTCGGACGTTTTAGACAATTCATAAACTGCATCCTGACGATTCTGGGTCGCATAGCAGATGTCGTCTTTTTTTTGCTCCTGAATGCCGGAGAAACGCGCCCTCAAGGCATCAACCATGATCTTGGTGTCGGTCATCGACAAGGTTGTCTGCGTGACGTAAGCCAGATTCTCCGGATTGTTGACTTGTAATTTTTCAACGTCTTCCGGCGTTTCGACCAAATAAATGCCGCCGTTTTCGGTGCACTTCTCGTATTGCCCCATTGTGCCTTCCACTTCCGGGTGGCCCGCATGACCGATCAGGATCACTTCCCGGTCGGATTTGGCATGTTTGGCGACTTGCAGGTGCACTTTGGTAACCAGAGGGCAAGTAGCATCGAAAACAGTCAAATTGCGTTCTTCAGCTTCTTTTTGGACTTGTTTTGAGACGCCATGGGCACTGAAAATCAGGTAGGAGCCGACCGGTACATCGGTTAAGTCTTCAATGAAAACAGCGCCTTTTTCTTTAAGGCCTTCAACCACTGTACGGTTATGGACCACTTCATGGCGAACGTAAATCGGCGCTCCGAACGTTTCCAGGGCCTGATCAACAATTTCGATAGCCCGGTCTACACCGGCACAGAATCCTCGAGGGTTAGCGAGTACAATTTGCATATCTTGACTTCTTTACTTGGTTAATTTGGCTTATTCTAACTCAACATTGTGTCCGACACGATAATTCCATCGGTATCGGCATATAAAAAATGATCTTTCTTGAAAGCGACGCTGGCAAAATAGACAGGCATATCGCGCTCGCCATGGCCTCGCTTGTGGCTTTTCAACGGATGCGTATGCAGCGCGCGTATGCCGATAGGCAACTGATCGATGAGGGCGGAATCGCGCAGACAGCCATAGATAATGATGCCTTGCCAGCCGTTGTCAATGGCCAGCCTGGCCAGGTTGCTGCCCAGCAGGGCGCAACGGTGCGAGCCGCCGCCGTCGATAACCAGTACACGGTTTTCGACTTTCTCTTCCAGCGCCTGCCTGACCAGCACATTATCTTCGTAGACTTTCACTGTGGTGATCTGGCCGCAAAAAGCCGGATTGGCGCCATAGGATTTGAACAAGGGCTCGGCAATCTGGAAATGTTCTTCTTCGGAATGCGCATCGCAAAGTTCTGCAGTCGTGAAACTCATAGTCTAAACCCAAGGTATAGGGCGACCGGATGGAGATCGCCCATGATTATTAATGGATCAGGCGAAATAACGCGCGATCAGTCCGTGGTTGCCGGTGGTTTCAGGCATCGGTATCCTGACTTCATAACCGCCGCCCGGAGCCTCCAGCATATCGCGGCCGTACATGTCCAGCATGCGTTCAACGGTAATGTCCTGATTGCCTTCCGGCAAAATCAATTCGATTTTATCGCCGACTGCAAACTTGTTTTTGACATCGATCACAGCCAGGCCGCTTTCCTTGTCATAACTTCTGATTTCGCCGCAGAACTGCTGCTGATGGCTTTTTGAATAGCCGGTGATATAGTTCTGGTATTCATGGGTATGGTGACGCTGATAAAAGCCGTCGGTATAGCCGCGGTTGGCCAGGTTTTCCAGCACGCCGAGCAGTTCGGGCCGGAAAGGTCGCCCGGCCTGTGCATCGTCAATCGCCTGACGGTAGGTCTGCGCCGTGCGGGCGACATAATAATGCGATTTGGTGCGGCCTTCGATTTTAAGGCTGTCCACGCCGATCTCGACCAGACGCTGTACGTGTTCGATGGCGCGCAGGTCTTTGGAATTCATGATGTAAGTGCCGTTTTCATCCTCCATGACCGGCAGCAGCTCGCCTTTGCGGCCTTCCTCTTCAAGGAAATAAACCTTGTCCGCCAACGGATGCCGGTCCGCACCGCCGCAGCTGGCTGTGCTGATGTCGGACATGGACAGGGAGCCGCCGGCCAGCACGTAATCGCCTTCGGCGTTTTCATGCGCAGGCAGCGTATCGTATTTCCAGCGGCAGGAGTTCGTGCAGGTGCCCTGGTTAGGGTCGCGGTGGTTGAAATAGCCTGACAGCAGGCAGCGGCCGGAATAGGCGATGCACAGCGCGCCGTGTACAAACACTTCCAGTTCCATGTCGGGACAGCGCTGGCGGATCTCTTCGATTTCATCCAGCGACAGCTCGCGCGACAGGATCACGCGCTCGACGCCCATCCTTTGCCAGAATTTTACCGTGGCGTAATTGACGGTGTTGGCCTGCACGGACAGATGGACAGGCATGTCGGGCCAGGTTTCGCGCACCATCATGATCAGGCCCGGATCGGCCATGATCAAGGCATCCGGTTTCATGGCGATAATCGGTTCAATATCGGCCAGAAAGGTTTTGATTTTGGCATTGTGAGGAATCACATTGGTGGCCAGGAAAAATTTTTTGCCCAACGCATGCGCCTCATTGATGCCCTTGGCCAGATTGTCTTCAAGAAAATCATTATTGCGCACTCTGAGGCTGTAACGAGGCTGCCCGGCATAGACGGCATCGGCGCCGAAGGCAAAGGCATAGCGCATGTTTTTTAGGGTTCCGGCGGGGGAAAGCAGTTCAACTTGTTTCATGTAATCTATATAAATGGTCTTGATTGACTATATTCTATCGTAATTTGTGATGGTTAAGGGATATAGCTTAACGTCCGGCTGTCGGCTAAAGTTATAGCGCGGGCAGACGTTTGAAGGGTTCCCGCTATTGGACAGGATTACTTAGCCATTTAGGAGCGTATCATGTGGGTGATATTATTCATCATAGCTCTGCTTTTTGTCTTGGGCGGCGCTTTAATCTTACTCAGAACGGCAAAAATGCCGAAAATTCCCAAAAATGTTAAATCTCAGCCTTATGAGGAAGACAAGGAAGATGATTGGTAACAGGCGCTTGGGTGTCGATTGGGTGAGGTCGGGTTTTTTTTCGCATTCGGGCTTCATTTCGAGAAAGGATTTCAATGTTTGCGTATCAGAACGCGAGCATGCCGCGCTTGCGGTTCCGGCGGGTGAGGCAGACGGACAAGCAGGTGTTAAAGCGATGCTCGGGCTAGTAGCTAAATTCAGTTAGCGCGGCTGGCTCGTCGTTCTCAAGGTAAACGTAACAGGCCCGTCATTGACCAGCGCAACCTGCATGTCGGCGCCGAATTGGCCGAATTCGACAGGCGGATAAGCGGCTTTTGCCAGTTGCTGCAGATAAATGAACAGCTGTTGTCCTTTTTCCGGCGATGCAGCCGGGGTGAAGCTGGGGCGATTGCCGCTATTGGTATCGGCTGCCAAGGTGAATTGCGGGACCAGCAACAGGCCGCCGTTGATATCGCGCAGACTCAAATTCATGCGATCATTGTCGTCGGCAAAAATGCGGTAGTTGAGTATGCGTTCCAGCAGGCGCTGTGCGTCTTTTTCGCTGTCCTCTCTCTCAACGGCGACCAGTGCCATGATGCCTTTGTCGATTTGGCCTATGATTTCATTGTTGACGGTGACTTTAGCAGTGGTGACGCGTTGAATGATCGTGAGCATGAGAAGCGGTACAAGTAGTCAGGTTGGAAAAGCAGATGATCTTTAATCATTATAATACAGGCAGGTTCATGAAGTTTTTACTGATTTTATTGCTGGCATGGCCGTCCTGGGCCGGCGCTGAAATCTTCCAATGGAAGGATGACCTTGGCAATCGGCATTTCTCGGATCGGTCATCCCCCGAGGCAAAAATCGTCGATATCAAGCCGGGCTATTCCTTTTATCGGGTCAAAAAGGTTTTCGACGGCGATACGGTGCAGCTGGAGGATGGCCGCAGGGTTCGGCTATTGGGCATCAATACGCCGGAAGTGCAGCATAAAAATGAAGACGCCCAGGCCGGCGGCGATGAGGCGAAGCAGTGGTTGATCAATAAGTTGCAAAACAGCAAAGTCCGCCTGGAAACCGATGTCGAGAAGACCGATAAATACAAAAGAACCCTGGCGCATCTGTTCACCGAGAACGATGAGCATCTCAATCTGCAACTGGTAGCGGCAGGGCTGGCAGCCGTCAGTATTTATCCGCCCAATCTGTTGCATGCCGAGGAGTTGATCAAAGTCCAGGATCAGGCCGAGCAGGCCAGGTCGGGCATCTGGCAGCGCGTCGAGTATGCGGCCATACCGGTCAGCAGCCTTGCCGATCGTGAGCGCGCGGGATGGGTACGATTGGCGGGCAAGGTCGTCAATATCCGCAACAGCCGGAAATACAGTTATCTGGAGTTCTCCAGCCGGTTTGAAGCGCGCATTGAACGCAAGTGGCTGCCGTTATTTCCGGACATGAACGGTTATATGGGGAAAGAGATCGAGGTGCGCGGCTGGCTCAATAAAAACAAGAACGGCTTTTCGATGCTGATTCGCCATCCCAGCGCAGTCAAGTTGCGGCGCCTACCAGACCGCTAATGCACCCGGCAAAAAGAATTCACTGACCAGCATCTGCCGACGCCGAATGGCGTAAACGGTTCTTCTGCCCCATACCGGCCCTTTAATGCCGGCTTCGGCAATCGCTGCCTGTGTCCAGACGGCCGGGCTGGTCAGGGCCACGTCCATTTCCAAACGGTTAAGCTTGGGATAGGAAAAAATCACTTCGCCCAGCGGACGGTTGCCCAAATGCGATAAGCTGCGCTTGGCGGCTTTAAGGGTTCGGGTCGGGATGATGGTTCTGGCCAGAATCAGCGGCTTGCCGTCGGCATGCAGCAACACTTCACGGATTAAACTGTAGCGGCTTTCAGGCAGTTTCAGCAGCCTGCGCTCGCTTAGAAAAGGTGTGCTCCATTGCTGCTGCAGCACTTTAACGGCGACGGCACTGCCGTAATAATCGCGCAGACGCTGCGTCAATGAGCCTGTTTCATAAGTCCAGGACTGAACATCTTTGGGAAGACAATGGCGCGTGCCCTGGCGATTCTCAAACCAGCCGGGTTCCTGCGTGAATAAAAAGCTTTTGGTGGCCAACGGGTCTAAACCTCTGCATAGTCTGTGGCATCGCCCAGCCAGCGATCGATCAACGGCTGTACGGCTTCGGGCGAGTCATTGAAGAAAATGTCCGCTATCTGCTGGATATTATCCAGTAAATCGGAATCGCGGGATAAATCGGCGATTTTAAAATGTGCGGCGCCGGTTTGCCGGGTCCCCATGACTTCGCCCGGACCGCGCAGTTGCAGGTCTTTCTCGGCAATCACGAAGCCGTCGCTGCTGTCCCTTAAAATGCCCAGCCGCTGGCGCGCCGTGTCGGACAAAGGCGATTGATACATGAGCAGACAGTAACTGTCGCCTTCGCCGCGGCCGACCCGGCCGCGCAACTGATGCAGCTGAGACAGGCCCAGCCTTTCGGGGTTTTCGATGATCATCAGGCCGGCATTGGGCACATCGACGCCGACCTCAATGACGGTCGTCGCAACCAACAGATCGAGCCGATGCTGCTTGAAAGCCTGCATGACGGCCTCTTTCTCGGCCGCTTTCATGCGTCCGTGGACCAGGCCGACGCGCACATCCGGCAGAGCCTGGGTCAGTCGTTCGGCGGTTTTTTCGGCTGCTTCGCACTGCAACGCTTCCGATTCTTCAATCAGCGTGCAGACCCAGTAAGCCTGTCTGCCCTGGGCGACCCAGTTGCCGATGCGCGCGATGACGTCGTCACGACGCTCGGCAGGAATGACGCTCGTGATGACCGGCTTTCTGCCCGGCGGCAGTTCGTCGATGATCGAGATATCGAGATCCGAATATTGCAGCATGGCCAGCGTGCGCGGAATCGGGGTCGCGGTCATGACCAATTGATGCGGCCGTAGCCCGGTCTGCTGGCCTTTCTCCCTGAGCGCCAGCCGCTGGTGCACGCCGAAGCGGTGTTGTTCGTCGATGATAACTAACCCCAGCCGGTGAAAGTTGACGCTATCCTGAAACAGGGCATGAGTGCCGATAATGATGCCGGCGCTGCCGTCGGCCAGGGTTTGCAGGGCGTCTTTTCTCGGGTTGCCCTTCAGTTGGCCGGTCAGAAAGACCACTTGCGTCTTGAAGTTTGCAAACCAGTTGCTGAAGTTGCGGAAATGCTGCTCGGCCAGCAATTCGGTCGGCGCCATGACCGCAACCTGAAAGCTGGCCGATAGCGCCAGCAGGGCCGCATAAGCGGCCACGACAGTCTTGCCGGAGCCGACATCGCCCTGAACCAGCCGCATCATTGGATGATTCCGGCTGCAATCGGTCTCGATTTCGGCCATGACGCGCTGTTGCGCACGGGTCAGGCTGAAGGGCAGGGCGCGGATGAAATGCTCGTTGATGACCGGATTGACAGAGAAGCGGGGCGCCTGCCAGACTCTGGTTTTGTTCCTCGATTGCCTCAGGCTCAAGTGGTGCGCCAGCAGTTCTTCGAAGGCCAGCCGTTTCAATGCCGGCACGCTGCCGTTTTGCAGGGCCGCCATCGAGATCGATTCATCCGGCGCATGCAGGGTTTGTATGGCCTCCAACAGGGAAGGGTAATGGTAGCGCTTTAATACGGTCTCTGGAATCCATTCCGGCAACAACTGATTTTCAGAGGTGAAAATGGTTAGGGCCTGCTTGATAGCTTTTCTTAATGTCGCCTGCTTGAGTCCTTCGGTCAGCGGGTAAACGGGCGTCAGGCAAGTCTCGGTAACGCAGCTGTCCGCGCTTGAAATGACTTTATATTCGGGGTGAACCATTTCGAACCCGGCAAAGCCGTGGCGCACCTCGGCAAAGCAGCTGATCAGCGTGCCCGGCTGCAGCGCATTATGCTGGCTGGCGCTGAAATGAAAAAACTTCAGGCTGATGGACCCTGTGCCGTCGCTGATGCGGCAAATCAGGCTTTTGCGGCCCCGGGGCAGAATATCCGTAAATTCGACGCGGCCGCAGATCAGCACGGTCATACCCGGCATCAGTGAGCCGATAGGATAGACGCGCGTGCGGTCTTCATAGCGGTGCGGCAGGTGGAAAATCAGATCCTGAATCGTGCGGATGCCGAGTTTTTCCAGACGCAGGGCGGTTTGGCCGCCTATGCCCGTCAATGAAGCAACCGGTTGATTCAAATAATACGGGGTTTTCATTGGCGGATTTTATAAGGGATAAGCTTCGCCTGGATGAGTTACGCGTCCAGTTGCATGATCGCGTCCATTTCCACGCCGGCATCTTTAGGCAGCGCGGCCACGCCAATCGCAGCGCGCGCCGGATAAGGTGCCTGAAAATAGCGGCCCATGATCTCGTTGACGATAGGGAAGTGCGACAGATCGGTTAAAAATACGTTCAGTTTGACGATATTGGACAGATCGCCGCCGGCCGCTTCGGTAACCGCTTTCAGGTTTTCGAATACCTGCGTGATCTGAGCCGAGATATCGCCGTCGATGATGGTCATCGTGGCCGGAACCAATGGGATCTGTCCTGAAAGATAAACGGTACTGCCGACTTTAACCGCTTGCGAGTAGGTGCCGATGGCCTGAGGTGCTTTATCGGTCTGGATGATTTCTTTTGTCATTGTTATTCCTGTGTATCAGTTAGCAAAATGGTTAAATAGCGGGATGAAAATCGCGTGTACCTGTACATATTATAAGGAATCTGGCGGAAATTTTCTCGGGTCCTGTGCGGCCAGGCTGTCGGGTTTGCTTAAAAATACTGTGTGCCCGTTATCAAAAGGCAAGTGAATACGGCCCCACAAGCAGGGGGATAGAGGAAAGGTGAGGATGAATTCTGGATTGGATGCTGAACCGTCGGAAGTTTCGGCACTTGATGCAGCGCCTGGTTTCAGCCCTGGCCCTAAGCCTTTACGCGGTTGATTTTCAGCACAATCGATAATTCCTTCAGCCTGCGCATGATCTGGGCCAGATGCACGCGGTCCTTGACCGTCAGCGTGATCAGGTCAACCGAAACGCGGTCGTCCTGATCGACCACGGAGACATTCTCGATGTTGGAATTCAGTTCCGAGATCGTCGAGGCAATGGTAGCGAGCGAGCCGCGTTGATTCAGTATTTCTATGCGAATTTCCGCAGGAAACTCGCCGACGGCGTCCGGGCTCCATTCGACATCCAGCCAGCTGGCCTGTTTTTTTCTGGCTTCGATGCGGTTACGGCATTCGTGATGGTGCACAACAATACCGCGGCCGGGATTGAAAAAGCCGATGATCGAATCGCCCGGAATAGGCCGACAGCATTTCGCCAGCGTAATGACCATGCCTTCCGTGCCTTTGATAATCAGAGGATTCCTTACGCCGCTCTCGCTGGTGTCGAGTTTGACAGCCGCATGCACATCATCCTGCGTGAGGCGCTTGGCGATCAGGAACGGCATTTTGTTGCCCAGGCCGATGTCTTCAAGCAATTCTTCCAGATTGTGCATGGACATTGCCTCAAGCAGCGCCTGTACGCGGGTTTGGTCGATGTTTTCCAGATGCAGATGCATGGCTTGCAGCTCTTTTTCCAGCAGTCGGCGGCCGAGGTTGATGGCTTCCTGCTGTTTAAAGTGCTTCAGATACGTGCGTATGCTGGAGCGGGCCTTGGCGGTAATGACATAGTTGAGCCAAAGCGGATTGGGCCGGGCCCAGGAAGCGGTAATGACTTCCACCGTGACGCCGTTTTCGAGCGTCGATTGCAGCGGCACCAATTGCTTGTCGATGCGGGCGGAAACGCAGGCGTTGCCGATATCAGTATGGACGGCATAGGCAAAATCGATGATGGTTGCGCCGCGCGGCAATTTGATGATGCCGCCCTGAGGCGTAAAGACGAATACTTCCTGCGGGAACAGGTCGACTTTCAGATTATCGATGAATTCCAGCGAATCGCCGGCCGACTTCTGGATTTCCAGCAGTTCGCGCAGCCATTCGTTGGCGCCGGCCTGGAATTTCTCGGATTTGTCGTCGTCGGATTTGTACAGCCAGTGCGCCGCGATGCCTGATTCCGACATGCGGTGCATTTCGTGCGTTCTGATCTGGATTTCAATGGGCACGCCGTAAGGGCCGATCAGTATGGTGTGCAGGGACTGATAGCCATTGGCCTTGGGCAGTGCGATGTAGTCCTTGAAGCGGCCCGGAATGGGCTTGTACAGATTGTGTACGATGCCCAGGACGCGGTAGCAATTATCAACGTCATCGCAATAGATCCTGAAGGCATAGACATCGAAAACATCCGAAAAGGAAATCTTTTTGTTCAGCATTTTCTGGTAGATGCTGTAGAGATTCTTTTCGCGTCCGGCGACCTCGCAGTGCAGGCCGGCCTGTTCCAAGCGGTTTTTTATCGCGCTTTCAATGGTGTCAACGATCTTGCGTCGATTGCCGCGGGCTTTTTTGACCGCATTTTTCAGAATGGCATGGCGCACCGGGTACATGGCCTCAAAGCCCAGCGATTCGAGCTTGTGCCGGATATTGTTCATACCCAGCCGATTGGCGATAGGGGCATAGATATCGAGCGTTTCGCGGGCGATGCGGCGCTTTTTTGCGGGCTTCATGGCGCCGAGCGTCTGCATGTTGTGCAGCCGGTCCGCCAGTTTGACCATGATCACGCGCAAATCCTTGGCCATGGCCATGAACATCTTGCGGACATTTTCGGCCTGCGCTTCGGCATGCGATTTGCTGTCGATTTTGGTGAGTTTGGTGACGCCGTCGACCAGTTCCGCCACTTCCTGGCCGAACTGTTTGGCTAATTCTTTCTTGCTGACCGGCGTGTCTTCAATGACGTCGTGCAGGATGGCCGCCATGATGCCATGCGCATCCATGCGCATTTCAGCAAGGCTGATGGCAACGGAAATAGGGTGGCAAATATAAGCCTCGCCGGTTTTGCGAAATTGGCCGGCATGAGCGGTGGCGCCGAACTCATAGGCGCGGACAATTTCGTCGATCTGAGCCTGATCCAGATAGTCGCTCAAGGTCTCGCACAGACGCCGGATCAGTTTGTCCTGAGGGCGTTCCAGTTCGATAGTGTCGGCGACTATATTTAACATGGATTCAGTGATTAAAACATGGTACTGGGAGTTTCGTGAGTATCGACAGTACGGTGCAGCTTGTTGACATTTTCAGTCGTGACATGACCTGCCGCAATTTCGCGTAAAGCGACAACCGTATCCTTGTCTTTATTGCGAGCGACAAATTCATCAGCGCCCTTGCTGAGCTGGCGAGCTCTGGTACTGGCTAATAAAACCAGTTTGAAACGGTTTTCTACGTGTTCTAAACAATCTTCGACTGTGACTCTGGCCATTTTTAAACCTAATAAATTAAGAGATCAGTCCGTTCGACAGGACTGACAGGGATCCGTTTCATTCAGCCGTTGAGCTAAATGAAATAAAAGGGCGATGCATTATATAAAAAACACCGCCCGACTTAAACCTCTAGGCGCGTGATTTTAAAATGGAAACGGCTGGAAGTTCTTTGCCTTCGAGAAATTCCAGAAACGCACCGCCGCCGGTAGAGGTATATGAGACCTGATCGTTGATCCCGTATTTGTCGATCGCCGCCAGCGTATCGCCGCCGCCGGCGATCGAGAAGGCGCTGCTTTCGGCGATGGCCGTAGCCAGGGATTTCGTGCCGTTGCCGAACTGATCAAACTCGAACACACCGACCGGGCCGTTCCAGACAATAGTGCCGGCCGATTTCAGCAGTTGCGCATAGTGTTTTGCCGTTTCGGGACCGATATCCATGATCATGTCATCGGCTTCAACGTCCTCGACTTTCTTGACCGAAGCGACGGCGGTTTCGGAGAACTCCTTCGCACACACGACATCGGTCGGTACCGGAATATCAGAGCCGCTGCGCTTGGCCATCTCGATCAGTTGCTTGGCTTCATCAATCAGGTCTTCTTCGTACAGCGATTTGCCGACGGGGAAGCCTGCCGCCGCAATAAAGGTATTGGCAATGCCGCCGCCGACGATCAGTTGGTCGACTTTTTCAGACAATGATTTCAGCACTGTCAGCTTGGTGGAAACTTTAGAGCCGCCGACAATCGCGACCAGGGGTTTGACCGGCGTTTCCAGCGCTTTGCCCAGTGCATCCAATTCGCTGGCCAATAATGGGCCGGCGCAGGCGACAGGCGCGTATTTGGCGACGCTGTGCGTCGAAGCCTGGGCCCTGTGCGCGGTGCCGAAGGCATCCATGACAAAGATATCGCAGAGCGCGGCCATTTTCTTGCCTAACTCGTCACTGTCTTTGCCTTCGCCGGCATTGAAGCGCACGTTCTCGCACAGCACGACTTCGCCTGGCTTGATGTCAATGCCGCCCAGCCAGTCTTTCTCCAGCCTGACGGGTTGGTCGAGCAGTTCCGACAAGTGTTCGGCTACCGGCTTTAATGACGCCTCTTCCGAATACTGGCCTTCAACCGGCCGGCCCAGATGCGATAACAATATGACGGCGGCGCCGCCTTCCAGGGCTTTTTGAATGGTTGGCAGGCTGGCTCGAATGCGGATATCGCTGGTGACTTTGCCGTTTTTCACAGGCACGTTCAGATCCTCGCGGATCAGTACGCGTTTGCCCGACAAATCCAGATCGACCATTCTTTTAATCGACATAGTAGACTCTCCTGTTTATGTTATTTATTGGTATTTTTTTGACAATTATTTCAGACAAAATCCGATTATGATCTGGCCTTGCGCTGATTTATTGAAATAAAACCGCCACGCTGATCATGACGGCGCTGGCCAGGATGGCCCATACCGTCCGGCGGTGATTGCTTTCCATTTGCTGGCGCAGCAGGGCGAGTTCGCGATTATGCGCTTCGGCATTGGGCCTTGCATGCGCGGCATTGTCCAGGGCTTTATAAATCAGCGAAGGGACTTCCGGAAACTGCTCGGCCAGTTCCGGGAACTGTTTGATGATCCTGTCGATTTTGGCTTTAGGGCTCATGCGTTCATGAAACCATTTTTCCAGGAACGGCTTGGCCGTTTGCCACAAGTCCAGATCGGGATAAAGCTGGCGCCCGAGTCCTTCGATATTGAGCAGGGTTTTCTGCAGCAAGACCAGTTGCGGCTGCACGTGCATGTCAAAGCGCCGCGCGGTCTGGAACAGACGCAGCAGCAATTGCCCGAAGGAAATGTCCTTAAGCGGCTTTTCGAAGATCGGCTCGCACACACTGCGTATAGCCGATTCGAATTCTTCTATGCGCGTCGAGCCGGGCACCCAGCCGGATTCGACATGCATTTGCGCGACCCGGCGGTAATCGCGATTGAAGAAGGCCAGGAAGTTCTCGGCCAAATAGCGCTGGTCGGACAAGGATAATGAACCGACGATGCCGAAGTCGACAGCGATGTATTTGGCTGGCAGGTCGACGAAGATATTGCCGGGATGCATATCGGCATGAAAAAAGTTGTCGCGGAACACCTGGGTGAAAAAGATTTCCACGCCGCGTTCGGCCAACAATTTGAAATCGGCGCCGCCTTCCCGCAGCGCCGCGATTTCGCCGACCGGAATGCCCTGAATGCGCTCCATGACCATGACTTTCTGGCGCGTCAGCGGCCAGTGGACCTCCGGGATGTATATAATGTCCGAACCCTCGAAATTGCGGCGCAATTTAGTGGCGTTGGCGGCTTCACGGATCAGGTCAAGTTCGTCCAGCGTTGTTTTTTCAAACTCGGCAACGACTTCCAGCGCGCGTAACCGCCTTGCGTCAGGCCAGAATCTTTCGGCGAAGCGGGCCAACTCATAAAGCAAACCTACGTCGGAGTGGATGCGTGTTTCAATATCAGGGCGCAGAACCTTAACGACGACCTGTTCGCCGCCATGCAGCACGGCCGTATGAACCTGCGCGACCGAGGCCGAAGCCAGAGGTTCCGGATTGAATTCGGCAAAGGCATCGGAGACGGACATGCCGAGTTCCTGTTCAATAATGCCGCGAGCGATTTCGCTCGGAAACGGCGGAACTCTATCCTGCAACTTGACCAGTTCATCGGCAATGTCATCGGGGAGCAGGTCTTTCCGGGTCGATAGCGCTTGGCCGAATTTGACATAAATAGGCCCCAGGTCTTCCAATGCGCGACGAATGCGCACGCCTCGCGGAGCGGTTTGTCGCTTGAGCCAGTAGTTAGGGGAGAAAACGGCCAGGAAACGAACGGGGCGGAATAAATGAGTTTTTAAAACGATTTCGTCCAGGCCGTGAAAGACCAGGACCCAGTTAATATGGATCAGGCGCAATAATATTTTAGGGCGGATCACGTATTTACCTTTGGTTGTAGAGTGGGCGCGGCTTTTCGTGCCCACCGGAGAGGGTATCAGTAGCGCAAGACCGGACTTATTTCTGCCTTAAATTCTCTAACGCATGGCCCAGACGTTCAACTCGGCTTGACAGGCGGTCAAAATCGTCGCGCAGTTCATCAACCCGGCGATAAAAAATATCCATTTCCGGGGCGGCCGGCAGATCGCGCGTTTCTTCCTGCAGAAATTCCGCCGCATTCAGCCGGAAAGTTTCAATGGAATCTTTTCCCCAGCGCTGACCGGTGCGGAAAAGCCGGCCGATCTGATGCGCGATAATGTCGCCGGTGTAGTGTGACAGTTTTTCTTCCAGATCGATGTCCAGCTTATCGAACAGTTCCTGAAATTTGCGGCCGGTATGCATGTCGCCTTCAATTTTCACTTCACCGGAGAAAATGGAGCGCATCGGTTTTGAGCTGAGCCCCATCAGGCCCAGCGCCCAGATCGAGCCGGTGAGGCGGGTGTCGGGTTCGCCGATGAAGTGATCCAGACACTGGATGGATTCCGTCGTCGGGCACAGGTAAACGGTTTCATTGAACGGCAGGATCGTAACGGCGATGACCTTGCCGGCCAACGGCTCTAAAAAAAAGTGGCTATCCGGATCCAGTGAGAGGTACTGGTTGAGCGCGGTTTCCAGTACGCCGGCTAGCAACGGTTTGATCGCCATGCTAGATTTTATAACCTCTGTGTATGGCTACGATGCCTTGCGTCATGTTGAAATATTCGCAACGCTCAAAGCCGGCATTTTCCATCATTTTTTTCAGTTCATCCTGTTTCGGATGCATGCGGATGGACTCGGCCAGGTAGCGGTAACTGTCTTCATCCTTGGCTACGACTTTGCCGATTTTGGGCAGCAGATTGAATGAATAAAAATCGTAGACTTTCTCAGTCACCTTGTCGGTCGGGTGCGAGAATTCCAGCACGATGACGCGGCCGCCGGGTTTCAGCACTCTGTACATGGAGCGCAAGGCGGCATCCTTGTCGGTCACGTTGCGCAGGCCGAAGCCTATGCAGACGCAGTCGAAGGTATTGTCTTCAAAAGGCAGGCATTCGGCATTGACCTGCGCATAGCGGATATTGCCGACCAGTCCTTTGTCGATAAGGCGGTTGCGGCCCGTGCGCAGCATTTCGGAGTTGATGTCGGCCAGCACTATCTGGCCATCTTTGCCGACGCGCTTTTCGAACAATATGGTCAAATCGCCGGTGCCTCCGGCCAGATCGAGCACGCGCTCGCCTTTGCGCACATTGCTCAGTTGCACGGCAATGCGCTTCCAGATGCGGTGAATGCCCATCGACATCAGATCGTTCATGATATCGTATTGTCCCGCCACGGAATCAAACACGCCGCGGACCAGTTTGACTTTATCCTCTTTGGCTACCTGTTTAAAACCGAAATGGGTGGTGTTGTCGTTTGTCATTGTCATGCTTGGTATTTTTTAATGTTCTGTCGATGCTTTGCGTTGATAGCCCGCCGCTTCCAGTCGATGGAGATAATCGGCCCATAAGATCGGATATTCGGCGCCTAATGTGTACAGTAAATCCCATGTGTAAATGCCGCTGCTATGGCCGTCGCTGAATTTCGGGGCGATGCCATAGTTGCCCACTGGTTTGATCTCTTCAATCGTGACGTCTTCCTTGCCGACCTGTAGCACTTCCTGTCCGGGCGCATGACCGACCGCTTCAGCCGATTGCGTATAGACGCGCAGGTATTCATACGGCAGCTTGAAAACGCTGCCGTCGTCAAAACTGATCTCCAGCAGGCGGGACACCTGATGCAGCTTGATTTCAGTGGGTAGGGTGTGACAGGGTTGTACAGTCAGGCGCATGATTTATAAAATGTAACGGCTCAGATCTTCATCCTGCACGAATTCGGACAGATGCCCATCAACATAAGCGGCATCAATGACGATGTTTTTATCGACAAGGTCAGGCGCGCTATAGGAAATATCTTCCAGCAATCGTTCCAGTATCGTGTGCAGACGTCTGGCGCCGATATTTTCCGTTTTTTCATTGACCTGGAAGCCCAGTTCGGCAATCCGCTGGATGCCGTCGGGGGCGAATGCTACCGAGACGCCTTCTGTTGCCAGCAAGGCTTGATATTGTTCGGTCAATGAAGCATTCGGTTCGGTCAGAATGCGTACGAAATCATCGGCCGTCAGCGCATCGAGTTCAACGCGAATAGGAAAACGGCCCTGCAGTTCGGGAATCAGGTCCGAAGGTTTGGTCAAATGGAAAGCGCCAGACGCAATAAACAGCACATGATCGGTTTTGATGGTGCCGTATTTGGTGCTGACAGTGCTGCCTTCAACCAGCGGCAACAGATCGCGCTGCACGCCTTCGCGGGAGACTTCGCCGCCGCTGCCGCCGAGTTCGGAGCGCTTGCAGATCTTGTCGATTTCATCGAGAAAGACGATGCCGTTTTGTTCCACCGCTTCCACGGCGCGTGCTTTAATGTCTTCTTCATTGATCAGCTTGGCTGCCTCTTCTTCCTGAAGCACTTTCAAGGCTTTGCTGATTTTCATCTTGCGCGATTTTTTTTTGCCCGTGCTCAGATTTTGAAACATGCCTTGCAGCTGGTTGGTCATTTCTTCCATGCCGGGAGGCGCCATGATCTCGACGCCTAAAGGGGCGACATGTACGTCGATTTCTATTTCCTTGTCGTCCAGATCGCCTTCACGCAGCTTCTTGCGCATTTTCTGGCGGGTCGATTCCTCGGTGTCGGACAGCATGCCGCTGCCGGCCCGTGGCAACAGGATATCCAGAATTTTTTCCTCGGCAGCGTCGTAAGCGCGGTTCTGGACCTTTTCCATTTCCGCCATGCGCGTCATTTTGACGGCCGTATCGGCCAGATCGCGGATAATCGATTCGACATCGCGGCCGACGTAGCCGACTTCAGTAAATTTAGTGGCTTCTATCTTGATGAAAGGCGCATTAGCCAGACGTGCAAGGCGACGGGCGATTTCGGTTTTGCCGACACCGGTAGGGCCGATCATCAGGATGTTTTTCGGGGTAATTTCTTCGCGTAAGGCGGCATCGACCTGCTGGCGGCGCCAGCGATTGCGCAACGCAATAGCGACGGAGCGTTTGGCGCTGGCCTGGCCGATAATGTGCTTGTCCAGCTCGCTTACAATTTCTTTAGGGGTCATCTGAGTCATTCGTTTACTCGTTAGGATCTGCGTCCAGTTCTTCTATGGTCAAATTGTGATTGGTATAGATACAGATATCGCCGGCTATTTTTAATGATTTTTCGACGATTTCGCGGGCGCTTAAATCGGTATTTTCCAACAAGGCGCGTGCGGCCGCCTGCGCAAAAGCACCGCCGGAACCAATGGCCATCAAGTCATGCTCAGGCTCGATGACATCGCCGGTACCGGAAAGAATCAGGGAGGTTTTGGCGTCGGCAATTGTCAGCAGGGCTTCGAGCTTGCGCAGGGCGCGGTCTGTTCGCCAGTCTTTGGCCATTTCTACGGCGGCGCGCGTCAGGTTGCCGCGGTGTTTTTCCAGCTTGCCTTCGAAATGTTCGAACAAGGTGAAGGCATCGGCCGTAGCGCCGGCAAAACCGGCAATAACCTTGTCATGGTATAGACGGCGCACTTTGCGGGCGTTGCCCTTCATGACCGTATTGCCCAAAGTGACTTGGCCATCGCCGCCAATCACCACTTTGCCGTCGCGGCGAACAGAAAGAATGGTTGTACCTCTAAAACTCACTTTAAAATCCCAAAGTTACGAATATGATTACGCCAATTCTACATGGTCTGGATTTAAATGTGGTAGAAAATAAAACAATTAACTATCGAACGACAGCTTTATAACTGATGTTACGCCGTTGTAGGGTCGAATTCATTCGCACCTACACGGCATCGCAGTAGAACAGAACAGCGATCGATTCGTGCGGAACATCAATTCTTAAGATTTCTGCGTTAATTGGAAGTTCAGCAAAATAGGCTATGCTGAATGCATTTTTTAACAAAAAGGGCACTTTATGGAAGCGCTGGATCAAATTTCAACGACGCTGGCATTAACAATGGGACTGGCCTGGGCCAGCGGCATTAACCTTTACGCGACGCTGTTCATGCTGGGGTATCTTGCCAACACCGGCAATCTGAATTTGCCGCCGGATTTACAAGTGGTCGCAAACCCGATGGTGATGGGGGCGGCCGGGGTCATGTATTGCATTGAGTTTTTCGCCGATAAAATACCTGGTGTGGATACAGGCTGGGATACGCTGCATACGTTTATCCGCATTCCTGCCGGCGCAATGCTGGCGGCCGGCGCTGTCGGCGATCTGAATCCTGCGGTTGAATTGGCGGCGGCAATAATGGGCGGCGGTCTGGCCGCCGGCACGCATGCAACCAAGGCCGGCACGCGTGTACTGATCAATACTTCGCCGGAGCCCTTCAGCAACTGGCTCGCATCCGTTGGCGAAGATATTGCCGTTATTGGCGGGGTTTGGGCCTCTGTCAATCATCCGGTGCTGTTTTTGATAGCATTGGTATTGTTTGTCCTGCTGATGATCTGGCTGTTGCCGCGGATATGGGCGGGCATAAAAAAAGTATTTCGCTTTATTATCAAATTGTTCCGAAAGGAAGAAAGCCCGCTGAACGCAAATTCGTCGGAATGAAATCATTTTTTTATTGACGGGTCTAAGATAATCGGGTTTAATAGCGCTCTTTTTGTAGTGCCGCCCAGGTAGCTCAGTCGGTAGAGCAGAGGACTGAAAATCCTCGTGTCGACGGTTCGATTCCGCCCCTGGGCACCAT
>NZ_JADMKV010000025.1:39329-59038 GCF_015476545.1 Methylobacter sp. BlB1
AGCAGAGGACTGAAAATCCTCGTGTCGACGGTTCGATTCCGCCCCTGGGCACCATGAATTCCAAAGGCTCCGATTTATCGGGGCCTTTTTTGTTTTGGCCTGCTCGTCAGCAGGACTCCTCCATAACAAACTCGCAGCCCGCATTAAAAAAGTCCCGATAAAACCAACCCACATTTTCAATGTGTTTCTACAATGAAAATGTGTTCAGCTAGTGTTAAGAAACAAATTCTAGAATTGCACTAAAATAATTAAAAAAGCTTAACGGTATCTTCCGACTAGGTTTTACTGAATCACAATAAAGAGGGATACAATGAAAAAATTATTCATCCTGACGCAATTGACTTTGGTAATGGCTGGATATTCTTCTTTCGCATCTGCTGATGGTCATCACCATCATCACCATGGGCATCACCATCATGGCTGGGATTATCATCCGCATGCAGAGGTTTATCATTATTACCCCCAGCGCGAAATTGTTCATCATTACTATGCGCAGCCTGAGGTTCATCATTACTATCCTCAACCGCCGGTTAATTACTATCCGGCACCTTATCCTGCCTATGATCAGCGTACCGGGGCAGGGCTGGTCGGCGGCGTCTTAGGCAGCGCTTTGGGCTATGAGATCGGCCAAGGCGATCCGGTTGCAGCCGGTTTAGGCGCAGCCGCTGGCTCTTACATCGGCAATCGGCATTAATTTGACGAGATCGTGATAAAAAAGGCTCCCGGTGCTTACACCGGGAGCTTCTTCAAACAAAATGACGGGATAAAGTCATTGTTTTGCTGTTTCGCATCGAAATAAAACTTAGCCAGCTGTGCAGCTGCAGCATTACTGTTCATAATGCATGACGTTGCTGGCAATAGCTGCGGATGCAAATAGTACGGTCGAAATAATAAATTCGCCTGAAATAAAGCCAAGAATACCGCTGATGAAGATCAGGCCGATCAGAATATCTTTTTGAAAATTATTCATATCAATATCCTCATGGTTTTAAATCTGTCGTTTGAATTGCAATTAAAACTATACGGATATTTCCTGTATTAACAATGCCTGAAAAATTAGATAACTTGTTTCTTTAATTGAAATAGTCGCTTGTTAATCAAGAGCTTGTCATTCAAGTGGCGTCGTAATTGTCAGGCAATCATTACCTGAAGTACGGCAAGGACTAGCTTTGCTAAGATAGCGACAGTCGCATCGCCTTAGGCTTCTCCAGGTTTTCCACATTTAAATCAAACGATGGCAAAAGCAGAAGCTGAGAATCTGCTTTACATGCAGGAGTTTGTGTATTAAAAGATTCTCATAAACTTATTTTGCTCAATAGTTGGGAGTATGCAAATGCCAAGCATGATTAATATTCAACGCCGCAGATTGTTGAAATTTACTGGACTGACGGCTGCAATGGCCGCAGCTTACCCGTTTTTATCATATGCGGAAGGCATGATAGGGATGGGCAATCAGGCATCAAGCGATTTTGATCCGGATGTGGAGATTGAATTAAAGCAGGAAGTTGTCGATATCCCAATTTTCAGAGGGCCTGAAACGCGGGTCTGGAAAGTTTTCGGCAAAGTCCTGAGAGGCCCTAAAACCGCTATAGTTAATCATGCCGAGAGCTATATCGCGCCGACCATACAGTTGCAAAAAGGGCAGAAAGTCAGGATTATCCTGAAGAACAATTTGCCGGCACAATCCATTTTGCACTGGCATGGTTTACATGTTCCTTCCAAAATGGACGGCAATCCCATGTATGCCATTAATCAGGGTCAGACATTCGTTTATGAGTTCAAAGTCCTGAATCGTGCCGGATTTTATTGGTACCACGCTCATACGCACGGCGTCACTGCCAAGCAGGTCTATTCGGGCCTGGCAGGGCTCTTTATCGTCAGTGATGAGGAAGAACAGGCTTTGGATCTGCCTAAGGGCGAATACGATGTGGCCCTGGCTATTCAGGACCGCACTTTCGATGACCAAAACCAGTTGTATTATAACAATCACATGATGCAGCGCATGCAGGGATTTCTGGGCAATCAGATCGTGGTCAATGGTCAGCCCGATTATGTCTTGCCGGTTGCCAGCCGGGCTTACCGTCTGAGATTGCTGAACGGTTCCAATTCGCGTATTTATAAGCTGGCCTGGGATGACGGTACGCCTATGACTGTCATTGGTGTCGATGGCGGTCTGCTGGAGCGCTCGGAACGGCACGCCTATATCATGCTGGCCCCAGGCGAGCGGCGCGAGATCTGGATGGATTTCAGCGGTAAAGCGGTAGGGACCGAACTGACTTTGCGCAGTCTTTCGTTTGATAGCTCCATGTCCGGCGGCATGATGGGAGGCATGCATGGCGGCATGGGCATGATGGGAAGAATGCGTGGCGGGATGATGGGAGGCATGCATGGCGGCATGATGTCCGGCGGCGACTTGCCTTTAGGCGGTGATTATGCCGTATTGAAGGTCAGGGTTTCCAAACAGGTGCAGGCGCAGGACAAGCTGCCTGAGCGTTTGTCCACTATAAAACCGCTGCGCCTGCAGGATGCGGCTAATGCCGACAGCCCCAGAAACATTCTGTTATCCATGCGTCATATGTCTGCCTTGCTGAATGGCCGCTCTTACGCAATGGATGATATTCGGGACGATGAGATTATTCCGGTTAATACCCTGCAGGCTATCGCATTCGATAATGGTTTTAGTGGTAGCATGGGTATGGGCGGCATGATGATGTCAATGCCGCATCCCATGCATATGCATGGCGAGCAATTTCAGGTGCTGAAGCGTGAAATTGATCCGCGCTTTAGAGCGGGATATGAGACTGTCGAGGCGGGCTTTGTTGACAGCGGCTGGAAAGATACCATGCTGGTCATGCCGGGGGAGAAAGTTACGGTCCTGAAGCCATTCAACGATTATAAAGGGGTATTCATGTATCATTGCCATAATCTTGAGCATGAAGACATGGGCATGATGCGGGATTTTCTTGTTAAATAGGCTGATCGGCGATATTGGCTTTTTGGGACTGAATTTAGAGAAGCAGAGGCAGTCATGGGTGATTACCAGCATATTTTACTGGCCGTGGATTATTCCGGGCATGACGGGACGGTAGCTCGAAAAGCCAAGGCGCTGGCAAAAAAATACCGGGCCAGGCTGAGTATTATTCATGTGCTGGATAATATTCCCATGCCTGATATGCCTTATGGCGCCGTGATTCCGCTGGATCAGGATTCGGGCTATGATCTGCTGGAAGTGGAAAAATCCCGTCTGATTCAAATAGCGGATGAGGCAGGTGTTGAGCATGCTAATCGCTGGCTGGTCTGGGGCGTGCCTCATCAGGAGATTGTAGCGGTTGCCGAGCGCGAAAAAGTCGATCTTATCATACTGGGTTCGCATGGCCGGCATGGCTTGGCATTGTTGTTGGGGTCAACGGCCAATAGTGTTCTGCATGACGCCAATTGCGATGTCATGGCGGTGCGTTTGCAGGACAGTGAGCCCGAACGTTTTGTTTAAATTTTGAAGAGTAGAAATGACAAGACCGAAAATCAGGCAAGTGGTCCTCGATACCGAAACCACGGGCCTTAATCCCCAGGAAGGACACAGAATCATTGAAATCGGCTGCGTGGAGCTGGTCAATCGCCGGTTAACGCAGAACCGGTTTCATGTTTATATCAATCCCGACCGCATCATTGATCAGGGCGCCATCGAGGTGCATGGCATTACCAATGAATTTTTAGAGGATAAGCCGCGTTTTGAGGATATTTTTGAAGATTTTATCGCGTTTATCCGCGGCGCCGAGCTGATCATTCATAATGCGCCGTTCGATGTCGGGTTTATCAATCATGAATTTTCGCTGCTCAATAACGGAACCGGCAGCGTCGCCGATTACAGCGAGGTGTTCGATACCCTGACCTATGCCCGCAAGAAGCACCCAGGGCAGAGAAACAGCCTGGATGCGCTTTGTAAACGCTATGGTATCGATAACAGCCACCGCGATCTGCACGGCGCGTTGTTAGATGCCGAGATTCTGGCCGATGTATTCCTGGTCATGACCGGCGGTCAGTTTTCCTTGCTTGATGAAGATCTGGCGGAACAGGAAGAAGTCGGCATGAGCCGGGTGGTCAGTGCTTTGTCGGTTGACCGTCCCGCACTGAAAATTATTCGCTGTGATGAAGAAGAGCTGCAGGCGCATCAGCAGCGTTTGGAAGCTATCGATAAAGCCAGCGGCGGCGCCTGTATCTGGAATCAGTAAGATTATGTGGGTCGAAGGGCGACCGGTTGGTCGCCCTTAGTGTGTTTTATCAATCAGTGGCTTTTGACTTGGCGCGCTTGGATGTGGAACTCATCCGTTTTTTGCTTTTTGCCGCTTTTTTAGTGTCATTGTCCGTTTTTTCGGACCCCGGCCCAACTCTTGATATATTCAGAGGTTGGCCTACCACCCGGACTTTCTTCAGTTCCTGAAACAATGCCTTGGGCATGCCTGTGGGCAGTTCCACCATGCTGTAATCGTCTTCAATTTTAATGCGTGCGATATGCTCGCCGTCAAGGCCGGTTTCGTTGGCTATGGCGCCGACAATATTGCCGGGTTTTACGCCGTGTTTGTGGCCGACTTCGATGCGGAACAATTCCATTTCGATGTCTGCGCTGCCGCGTCTTGATTTGCGCTCTCTTGGCGCCCGTTCTTCCTTGGATGATCGTTCCGATCTGGACGGCTTTTCTTCTCTGCTTTCTTTGGTCTTTTTAGGCGGCTGCATCAACAGCGGCGTATCGCCTTGCACCATTTTAGCCAGAGCGGCGGCTATTTCGAGCGCCGAGACGTTATGTTCCTGCTGGTATTGCTCCAGCAATTGGCTGAAAAAGCTGAGCTCTTCCGCCGCCAGCGTATCGGTAATATTCTGTTTGAAGCGGGCGATGCGTTTGTTGTTGATGATTTCGGTCGAAGGCAGGCCCATCTCTTCAACTTTTTGCTTGGTCGCTTTTTCTATGTTGGCGAGCAGCTTTTTTTCCCGCGGCGCGATAAACAGAATGGCATCGCCGGTGCGTCCCGCGCGGCCGGTTCTGCCGATGCGGTGAACATAGGATTCGGTATCGTACGGGATATCATAGTTGACGACATGCGTGATGCGGTCTACGTCCAGACCGCGAGCCGCCACGTCTGTAGCAATTAAAATGTCCAGTTTGCCGTTTTTCAGGTTGGCAATTGTACGTTCGCGCAAGGCCTGCGACATGTCGCCGTTGATAGCGGCGGCGGAAAAACCGCGCGCCTCCAGCTTCTCGGCCAATTCAACGGTTGCGGTTTTGGTTCTGACGAAGATAATCATGCCGTCGAAGGTTTCGACTTCCAGGATGCGCGTCAACGCGTCCAGTTTGTGCACGCCGCTGACCATCCAGTAGCGTTGCCGTATGTTCTCAGCCGAGGTGGTCGTGACTTTGATGGTGACCTGGAGCGGGTCAACCAGATATTCCTGCGCGATCTTGCGGATGGCCGACGGCATGGTCGCCGAGAACAAGGCGATCTGCCGCTCTTCAGGGATCTCCCCAAGTATCCATTCCACGTCATCGATAAAGCCCATGCGCAGCATTTCGTCGGCCTCGTCAAGCACCAGATAACTTAAGCCGTCCAGTTTCAGCGTACCTTTGCGCATGTGGTCCATGACTCGGCCCGGCGTGCCGACTACGATATGGGCGCCGCGCTTGAGTTGGCGAAGCTGAGAGCTGTAATCCTGCCCGCCGTAAATGGGCAATACATGGAAGCCTTTCAAATGTGCGGCATAACGCTGAAATGCTTCCGCCACCTGGATGGCCAGTTCGCGTGTCGGCGCCAGCACCAGGACTTGCGGGTCTTTTTGCTTGAGATCCAGGCGCGACAGGATAGGCAGCGCGAAGGCTGCGGTTTTGCCGGTGCCTGTTTGCGCCTGGCCCAGTACGTCTCTGCCTGCCAGCAAATGCGGGATAGTTTGTGCCTGAATCGGCGAAGGTGTTTCATAACCGACATCATCCAGTGCGCGTAGCACCGGTTCGCTCAGCGCTAAGTCACGGAAAGAGGGTAATGTTGAAACATCGTTGGACATGGATTTACCTGTAGGAGCAAAGAAGGCGCGTGCGCGCTGAGAAATGTTTGTTTAACTAAACATTATACCGCATTATAGTGGTATTTGCATAAATTGATCGGAGCTTAAAGGACGGATATGAGAATTTGGGTGGATGCGGACGCATGTCCTAATGTGATCAAGGATATCCTGTTTCGCGCGGCTGAGCGCAGACAGCTTGCGCTTATTCTTGTCGCCAATCACTTTCTGGCTGTGCCGCCGTCGCGAGTGATTCGCTCGGTGCAGGTGCCGGGCGGCTTTGATGCGGCTGATCGTTATATAGTCCAGCACTTACAGGAAAGCGATCTGGTGATCACCGCCGATATTCCGCTGGCTGCCGATGTCATAGCGAAAAATGCCCATGCCCTTAATCCGCGCGGGGAATTTTATACCAAGGACAACATCAAGGATCGGCTAGCCATGCGCGATCTCATGGACGAATTGCGCAGCGCCGGCCAAGTATCGGGAGGACCGGCGCCGTTCGGGCAGCGGGACAAGCAGGATTTTGCCAATGCCCTGGACAGATTTCTGGCTAAATATTGAAGTTGCAATGTAATTTGTGCTTACGGGCTGAGTTTTGCTTATTAGCTTGGTATAATGGCGGCAATTTTGTAACAGTTTAATTCTGATCGAGAGAATTCATGATTCAAGGTAGTATCGTAGCTTTAGTAACGCCGATGGATGAAAGCGGTGCGGTAGACAGGGACAGTCTGAAAAAACTGGTGGAATATCATATTGAGCAGGGGACAGATGCGATCGTTGCAGTAGGTACGACAGGCGAGTCGGCGACGCTGGACGAAGATGAGCATTGTGAAGTCATCAAGCTGGTTGTCGATTATGCCGGCGGCCGAATCCCCGTTATCGCCGGAACCGGTGCGAACGCGACCACTGAAGCTATTGCCCTGACACGCCGGGCCAAGGAAGCCGGCGCCGATGCCTGTTTGCTCGTGACGCCTTATTACAATAAACCGACTCAGGAAGGTTTATATCTGCACCACAAAGCCATCGCCGAAGCTGTCGATATTCCCCAGATTTTATACAACGTGCCGGGCCGCACAGCCTGCGATATGCTGCCTGAAACGGTGGGCCGTCTGTCCCATATCGGAAATATTGTCGGCGTTAAGGAAGCGACCGGCGATCTGTCCCGGGTTAAACAAATCCGCGATTTAACAGGAGATGATTTCGCCCTCTACAGTGGCGACGATGCGACCAGCCGTGAATTCTGCCTGTTGGGCGGCAACGGTACAATTACCGTAACGGGCAACGTGGCTCCCAAACTGGTCCACGAGATGATTATGGCGGCGATTAAAGGCGATAGCGAGACAGCTTCGGCAATTGATGCCAAGCTGGCGGGCTTGCATAAAAATCTGTTCATTCAATCCAATCCGATTCCGGTCAAATGGGCCGTTGCCGAAATGGGCTTGATGGGCAAAGGCATACGCCTGCCGCTGACCTGGCTGACCGAAGATTGTTTTGACGTCGTACGCGAGGCGATGCGTCAGGCGGAAGTTATATAAGCCCATGATGAAATCCAGATTAGGCTCGCTCGTTGTTGTTGCGGCTGTGTTGGGCGGTGTGACGGCTTGCTCCACTATTCAAAGTTATTTTCCGGACAAGGAAAAAGATTATCAGTTCACCACGGAAATTCCACCGCTGAAACTGCCGCCCGATCTGGACAAGAATGCGGCGTTAAGCGTTCCGGCTGCGGATTCGGTTGAAGTGTCAGCGCCTGAACAGACGCAGACAACATCCGTTGAGCCTCCGGCGGAAGAGGAGGCCGAGACACCGCGCGTCATTCCGGTTGAACTGGTTAAATTCGAAAGCGGAGCGACCCGCTTACGCATCGGTGCGCCGGTCTCAAGGGCCTGGCGCATGGTCGGCAAGGCGTTAAGCCGGAAGTCGGTGGAAGTCATCGAGCGCAATCAGGAAGATGCGCTGTATCGTGTCCAGTATGATCCGGATGAACAGCCTGTAGAAGACGGATCGCTATGGGATGAGGTCGTTTTTATGTTCAAAGGCGTTCAGGCTAATGAGCAGGAATATATTCTCAAACTGGTAGCCAACAACCGGCACTCCGAAGTGGCTGTTCTGGATAAAGACCGGCAACCGATAACCGAAGGCCCGGGGTTGAAATTACTGACCCTGTTACAGGAAACTCTGACAGCCGATCAGTCTGAATAAGCTTCGTTTGGCATTGCGCCGAGTGCATATGCGCAAAAAATTTGTCTATACAAAAGTCCCCAAAGCGCACTTGCAAAGCCGGGCGGCTGGAGCCGCCCCAAAGATTATTTTTTTAATTCTTCACTCTTATTTCCTATGTTAAAAATCCCCGGAACTTCTGCTCTTTCTGACTTTCGCGTTCAAAAACTGCTGGCTGAACTGCAGGCAATCGAATCAACGGTCAAGACGGTCTCAGCGAGGTTTGTGCACTTCGTCGACCTGGAAAATGATCTGAATGACAGCCAGAAAGCAGTATTGGATCAGCTGCTGTCCTATGGTTCTTCTCTACCGGCTGAGATTGGTGGAACTGAGCGTTTGCTGGTTATTCCGCGGTCAGGCACGATTTCGCCCTGGTCCAGCAAGGCGACCGAGATCGCTCAGCGTTGCGGCTTGTCCGCCGTCAACCGTATCGAGCGGGGCATTGAATATGGGCTTGATACCCAGGTGCCTCTTTCTGCTGCTGTCAAGGGACGCCTGGCGGCCTTGCTGCATGACCGCATGACGCAGGCTGTGGTATACGGCGAAGCCGAGCCGGATCTGTTTGCCTATCACGAACCTCAACCCTTACTGAGCGTGGCGATCATCGAGCAGGGCCGTGAAGCGCTGGTCAAAGCCAATGTTGAATTGGGTTTGGCGTTATCGGACGATGAAATCGATTACCTGACCGACAGCTTCAAGGCGCTCGGCAGAAACCCGACCGATGTCGAATTGATGATGTTCGCCCAGGCCAACTCGGAGCATTGCCGCCACAAAATCTTCAATGCCGACTGGACCATAGACGGCGTGACGCAGGCGCAGTCGCTGTTCCGCATGATACGCAACACGGCCGAAAAAAGCCCGGCAGGCATCCTGTCGGCCTACAGCGATAACGCGTCGGTGATCGAAGGCCATTCCGCCCAGGTTTTCATTCGCGATGCCCAAACGCATGAATATGCCTATGTCGAAGAAGAGGCGCATGTGCTGATGAAGGTGGAAACGCATAACCACCCTACGGCCATTTCACCGCATCCTGGGGCGGCGACCGGTTCCGGTGGCGAAATCCGGGACGAGGGCGCGACCGGGCGAGGCTCCACGCCGAAAGCCGGCCTGACCGGATTCTCCGTATCGCATCTGAAGGTGCCCGAGTATATCCAGCCCTGGGAAGAAGATAACGGCAAGCCTGACCGCATCGCATCGGCGCTGGACATCATGCTCGAGGGCCCGATCGGCGGCGCGGCCTTCAATAACGAATTCGGCCGGCCCAACCTGGCCGGCTATTTCCGAAGTTTCGAGCAGCCTGCGCCGGGCAGTAACGGTAATGAATTCAGGGGCTACCACAAACCGATCATGATCGCGGGCGGGGTGGGCAACATTCGCCCGATGCTGGTCAAGAAACAGCCGATTCCGGCCGGTTCGCTGATCATCATTCTGGGCGGTCCGGCCATGCTGATTGGTCTGGGCGGCGGCGCGGCCTCGTCGCAGGCTTCCGGCGAGAGTTCAGAAACGCTCGATTTCGCCTCCGTGCAGCGCGAGAACCCAGAAATGGAGCGCCGCTGCCAGGAAGTCATCAACCATTGCAATTCCCTGGGTGGCGAGACGCCGATTGTTTCCATCCACGATATCGGCGCGGGCGGTTTGTCCAATGCCGTGCCGGAAATCATCCACGACTGCGAGCGCGGCGGGCGCTTCGAATTGCGCAACGTGCACAATGCCGACAAAGGCATGTCGCCGATGCAGATCTGGTGCAACGAAGCGCAGGAGCGCTATGTCGTCGCCATCAAGCCCGAATCCCTGGAACTGTTCAAGTCCTTCTGCGAACGCGAGCATTGCCTGTACGCGGTTATCGGCGAAGCGACAGACGAAGAGCATTTAGTGCTGAACGATGCCTGGTTCGGCGATAAGCCGGTCGACCTGCCTATGTCGGTACTGTTCGGCAAGCCGCCGAAAATGCACCGTCAGGCGGAGCGTGTGCAGCCGCAATTGAGCGCGCTGGATACGAGCGGCATCGAGCTGAACGAAGCCGTCAGACGTGTGCTGTCGTTTCCGGCCGTCGCCGACAAAAGCTTCCTGATTCATATAGGCGACCGTTCCGTGACCGGCCTGGTGGCGCGCGATCAGATGGTCGGCCCCTGGCAGGTGCCGGTCGCCGATGTGGCCGTGACTGCTTCGGGTTTTCATGCCTTGACCGGCGAAGCCATGGCCATGGGCGAGCGTACGCCGATTGCCGTGATCGATGCGCCGGCATCGGGGCGCATGGCGATAGGCGAGGCCTTGACTAACCTGGCGGCGGCAAGCATCGATTCATTGCAGAAAATCAAGCTGTCCGCCAACTGGATGGCGGCGGCAGGTTTCCCGGGCGAAGATGCGGCCTTGTTCGATACCGTCAAGGCGGTCGGCATGGACTTGTGTCCGCAGTTGGGCATCGCCATACCGGTAGGCAAGGACTCGCTGTCCATGAAGACGGTCTGGAAAGACCAGGCCGGCGAGAAAACCATGACCTCGCCGTTGTCGCTGATCATCACCGCGTTCGCGCCGGTGTCCGACATCGGCAAGACCTTGACGCCGCAGTTGAGAACTACGCCGGGCGAGCACAGCGCGCTGATTCTGATCGATCTGGGCGCGGGCAGAAACCGCCTAGGCGGCTCGGTGCTGGCGCAGGTTTACAAACAGCTCGGCAACGAGTGCCCCGATCTGGATGATCCGGCTTTATTCAAAGCCTTCTTCGATGCGATTCAGGAGTTGAACAGTCAGGATAAGCTGCTGGCGTATCACGACCGCTCCGACGGCGGTCTGCTGGCTACGGTCGCCGAAATGATGTTCACCGGACGTCTGGGCGTATCGATGACGCTGGACCATCTGGGCGATGATGTCTTGGCGGCCTTGTTCAATGAAGAGCTAGGTGCCGTGATACAGGTTCGCCAGAGCGATTGCGAAGAAGTCATCGACCTGCTACGCGATGCCGGCTTAATAGATTGCACTTACGTTATCGGTAACGTCATTGAAGAGCCGCAATTGTCGATCAGTCATGCCGGCAAACTGGTTTATTCAGCCGGCCGCGCCGAAATGCAGACGGTCTGGTCCGAGCTCAGCTATCGCATGCAAGCTTTGCGCGACAATCCGGACTGCGCGAGGCAACAGTTCGAGCGCATCGCCGACGACCATGATCCGGGCCTGAATGTCCGGCTGACTTTCGATGTCAACGACGATGTCACCGCGCCTTTCGTGGCTGCGGCAAGGCCCAAGGTCGCGATTCTGCGCGAGCAGGGCGTCAACGGCCATGTCGAAATGGCGGCGGCGTTCGACCGCGCCGGCTTCACCAGTATCGACGTGCATATGAGCGATATCATCGAAGGCCGCGTCAGCCTGGCTGAATTCAGGGGACTGGTGGCCTGCGGCGGTTTCTCCTACGGCGACGTATTGGGCGCGGGCGGCGGCTGGGCCAAATCGATCCTGTTCAACCCGCGTGCGCGTGATGAGTTTGCGGCGTTTTTCCAGCGCCAGGATACGTTCGGACTGGGCGTCTGCAACGGCTGCCAGATGATGTCGGGATTGAAAGACATTATCCCCGGCGCCGATCACTGGCCGCGCTTCATGCGCAATACCTCCGAGCAATTCGAAGCGCGCGTGGCCCTGGTCGAAGTTAAAAAATCGCCGTCCATTCTGTTTGCCGGCATGGAAGGCTCCAGAATGCCTGTAGTGATTTCGCATGGCGAAGGCCGTGCCGAGTTCGCCGCGGACCCCGCCGTGGCCCTGGATGCCGGCGCGGTGGCCTTATGTTATGTCGATAACTACGGCGAAGTGACGACGCAGTTCCCGGCCAACCCCAACGGTTCGCCGTTCGGCATCACCAGCCTGACCACGGCTGACGGCCGGTTCACCATCATGATGCCGCACCCCGAGCGTTGTTTCAGGACGCTGCAGAATTCATGGCATCCGGATGACTGGCAGGAGTATGGCGCGTGGATGCGCATGTTCAGAAATGCCAGGGTTTGGGTGGGGTAAACAATCTTTCAATCATAATGCAGTGGCCGCACAGGCTTAAAGGTTCTAACGCCCGTGGTGCGGCTTGCAAAATCGCCGAAACTGATGATGGCGGATTGCTGAAGCCAATCCGCCACGGGTTTGCATCTTCGAACTTGCTCTGCTCAGGCGCTCTCCGAGGCTTCAGGAGGAAGCGCGCGGATGACGCGGGCTGGATTTCCTACCGCAATCACGTCGGAGGGAATATCACGGGTGATCACACTTCCTGCACCGATGACCGATCTATTGCCAATGGTCACCCCCGGACAGATGATTGCACCGCCTCCCACCCACACATCAGAGCCAATGGTGATCGGCTTGGCCGATTCGAGCCACTTGCGGCGTTCGACGGCATTGACTGGATGGGTGGCCGTGTAGATCTGCACTGAAGGACCAAAGAGCACGTTGCTGCCGATGGTCACCGGTGCGACATCGAGCACCACGCAATTGAAGTTGAAGAAAACTTTAGCGCCCAAGACGATGTTTGTGCCGTAGTCGCAGAAAAAGGGCGGCTGAATCCAGGCGTCCGTCTCCTTTCCAAAAAGCTCAGCAAGCAGACGCCGCCTCTCTTCCTTCTGATCCTCTCGGGTAGCATTGAGCAGCAGGCAGAGGTCGCGGCAACGGTCACGCTCCCGGCACAGTTGCGAGTCGAGGGGATTATAAAGCTCGCCTGAGAGCATCTTCTCTTTTTCGCTTTTCATAAGACATCCGCCTCCGGCTTAACATGCTTTTATCTGAAAATTAGTACATTTTTCTTCTCGAGTAACTGCATAACGTCTAAATTCGCCGGCGCTGCGCCGCTTTATCACGCAACACCCGGTGAAATGATGGGTTGGGTACCTGTTGCACCCAGCGCCACGAACTCACCTTCGAATCGCCCCGCTACTTTACCGCCGAAATTCAATACAGAGGTGACTGTGATTCGGGCCTTACCCCGGCGTTTGAGCATGTGAAGAAACTGCCCCCAGGCTTCAGCGCTTTCGATGGCTGCTTCAGCGGTGAATGTTCCGTCTATTGGCAACTCATAAGACATCGTGTTCCGTTGGATGACCAAGCGGCTTGCTATGCCTTCGCCGGACAAACGGGTGTGCAGCAGAGACCACGCTGCCAAAATTGCTACGGCGGACGCGCTTCCGCCAAAGACGGTATCGCGGTGATTGATGTTCGGCACAAGAGGCGCGCTCAGGATGACGGTTTCAGGTTGTACCTGGATTACGCCGACTTCCATTGCCTTTGAAAGGGGGATGTGGTCGTGAAGATATTTCTCTAACTCACTCGGAGACATGCATTAGTTTCCTTAAGGTGTTCAACGTTGAATTCAGTCGACGCTTGGAGCGTAGCAGAAAGCGGTCGGCTGGAACAATTTGTCCGGTGTCGTCGCAGTAGGTAAATAAGGTTCAATGTTTTTGAGTGCATTGGCGACGAAAGCTTCTTTCTCCCCAACCGGAGCGACGTAATGGAGCGCGGCAGAAGCGGCTTCCAATCCCTCGGTTCTCGCAATGAGCCAGCCGGCCAAGTAAGATGAAGCGAGGCATCCGCCTGCGGTCGCGATGTTGCCATGAGCAAAGAATGGCTGGTCCAGAACCGCAACACCCGCTTCTTGTACCCACGGTTTTGTCGTCAGATCCGTACATGCAGGAACAGCGCCTAGCAACCCAAGCTTGGCCAAAATTAGCGCACCTGAGCATTGCGCGGCAATAAGTTGGCGTTTGGGATGAAGGGAGAGCCGACCCATCAACTCGGGATTGCTGATAATCTGTCGCGTCTGAGCCCCGCTCCCAACAATAACGATATCAGCCGAGGTGGCATCCTCAAGCATTGACTGCGCATGTACAGTGACACCGTTCATAGATGTAACTTCTGGCTCTGGACAACAGATCGTCACCCGCCAGTCTGGTTTCTTGATGCGATTCAGGATGCCGAGAGCAATCAGAGAGTCGAGTTCATTGAAGCCTTGAAATGTAAGAATGGCAATGTGCATTGGTTGATAGTCCTTATGGCAATTAACGTTCAAATTAGCCGGCGCGCGCCTTGTGCGCGTCCAGGTCGAATGAGGAGCTAGAGAACTGCGTCGGTTGAAATGAGTTCAATGCGATTACCAAATGGATCGGACCTGAAGCGCCGTGTGACTTCATGAATCGAAGCATTCCCCTGAAGCTCATAACCCGCACCTGCAAGCGTGCTTAAAGGTTCCGCGTAACCCTCGATAGCCAGTGCCGGATGCGTTTTCTTAGCGGGGCTGAAAGCCCGCTCGATCCCAAGGTGAAGCGCAAGTTTTCGCATTGAAACCAGACGTCTCCCCGTGATGCGATTCCGGCTGGTTTCGGAATCTATTTCAATCCAAGGAGTCCCTCATAGAACGCGCGAGCTTCCGCACCTGCGGACATGGCCAGTTGCACGTGGTCGAGACCAATTACTTTCATGACGCTGAGCCTTTGTCCTTATTCTTTCTAGCGTAAAGCTAATCCCCGTGCTTTTTGTATTGAGTTGGACGGAGATGGAATTTGTCATTCGTAACTCACCCGAACCTACCGTGGCCGCTATAAAAACGCTTCCAGCAAGCTAGGCAACCACAAAATATGCCGCTCACTACAAGAAACGCCAGAAGTAAAACATAGACTAACTCGACATCTGCTGAACCCTCAGCGGATTGCACACCTAGCCAGTCAATGACAGCGTTACCGATGTTTCTCAGTGGAGACGGAAAACTATCTGGATTCGAGTACCAAAATTTGGTTAGCAACACAGTTGTACACAAGATGAGAAAGCCTATAGCAACTCTAATTAACCACTTTTTCATTTGACCGTAACCATCCGCACGCCTTCAGAGCACTGCCAAGAATTGCTTTTGGCGACTTGCCACGAAGGATGGCACAAATTTGATGGAAATGAGAGAGTTCATTTATCTGTTATACACCCTTCGCTACGGCCAAGTGAGCCCTTCGGATGAAGACGAAAGTTACCTCTTTTTACCTGATCGTAAAATATCTCATCATCAATTTGCCCATCGTCTGCATAAAGTGCAAACCACTCTCCGTGTTCATTAAACAGATCGCGAAGCCAACCAAGACGGCCTCCAGGTTCGCGATCGACTATGAAGTATTTTCCTGGCGGAATTGGTCCTGTCCCTTTCACGCAGGCCAGCGGACGTTTATTGGCATTTTGACCAAGACCGGAGAAAGCTGGAAATGACATTGCACCTATCTTGAAATCGCTCATCGGTTTGCCGTTCAATTCAAAACTACATTCAAACATTTATCTTTCCTTTTCGATTTATGAGTTGAGCCTAACGATAAAGCTCACTGACGGAGAAGCGGAGTTCGATGCAGCGTCAAGTTAGGCCGGTACCCTTGATGTGCGCTCACACTAATGATTTTTCGTACCGAATAAAGCCGGCGAGTGACGCTACTTTGTCGTACAGCGCCCTAGCAACTTCATTGGAGCTATGCGTCAGCCAGTAAAGCCTTGGCGACTCTTTTAATTTGGCCTGCCATGCCACATGCTCGATGAGCGCACGCCCAATCCCTCTGCCTCTGCTCTCTTTATCGACAAACAAGTCTTGAAGATAGCAAACGTCAGAACTCCAGCAACTGCTGTGATATAGGTAATGGGAGAAACCAACCAGAACACCACTGATGCGAGCGCCGACAGAATGTATCTCGCGGTTCGCAGTGATTCGTTGCCATAGGGCATCGTACTCCGCATCAGTTCTTACTGTTTTGTAGAACGCCATGTATTCACGAACCAATTTGTCCCATTGCGAGCGATCATTCTCTTGCATCGGCGATATTTCGAGCATTTCTGAGTCTTCGATGTGTTTAAAAGTGGCCTAACGCAAAGGTAAGGAGCGCAACTCGCCCGTGTTGGATGGCATTGTCGGGCATTACGGTGTTTTAATGTTGTAAGTTAAAAGGCAATAATATGGGCGATTTTTATCATTTATAAGTAAGCGACAGCCCCGCCGTATTTCTCCTACGATTAGATCGCACGAATTTTCTAAATTACAAGGTGGATGCGTAGCTGGAGTGACTTCTAAACACCAGTTAACTAATGTTTGAGATTTTTTTTTGCCTAACTCTTTTGCACAACTTGGCTCTTGTGAGTACGAGGACGTAGGAGCTAAGGCCAAAGTGAGACTCAGAATAATTGAAAGTACATTCATGTTATATGCAAAGTGTAATTTATTGCCCAGAAAAAGGAGCAGACTCTTCCCTACGGCGGTTAACAAGGCCTTGTGAGCGTATAGCCCGTTGTCTCCTGCCTGCTGAGTCACGCGGATGAATATAAATATTCTGGTTCATATGATTTATCACATCGTTGTTGGCTCCGCGATTGGCTGCATCTAGTGTCTGACGCGCTCCTCCAGCTCCAACATTAAAAGTGAAACTTACAAGTGCGTCATACTGCTCTTGGGACAACTGTTGCTGAGTAACCCTTCTGCGCACTGTTTGTTCAGCGGTTTGCACATGATGGGCCAATTGAGCATTTACCTGCTGCTCATTTACAGGACGCCTAAGCTCCTCGTCTGTACATGGCCCCATATGCGCTAACCCTCCAATACCAAATGTGCAGTTGTTAGCTACATCATTATAGTAGCGTAGTGCTACACCCTCGCGTTGCCGTAGTGCTAGTAGGCCAACAGTGCTTATTCTCATATTCTCATTTACCATGTGTATGCCACTGGTAAAGTTTTATTTGCCAACGTTATGGCAAAGAGAGCGCCGCTCACTGAGTAAACAGAGCCGCCCAATCTTGATGAAAAACTGAACTCCAAAACCGCCAACCGGCGGTGCGCCCCTTTGACTGACTTGTTGGGCTATTTGTGTAATATAATTCCAGGGTAATACTTACCAGACCCTTTGAATTTCGTCATTTCTTGATTACGATTACGTTTGCTATACGAGCAATGGACCCAGCCTGAATTCATAATATTGGGGACAAAATTTTCCAGTATTAGTTGATCAAAATCTAGGTTCTCCGAAATCCAATTTACAACTTCGTACACTGAATGCCCGGTCACATGAAAGTCTGCGGCCTCTCCGCGACAATGTTGTGATGTCTTGCTTCCGCCAATTGCAGTATTTACGGCGGGGCTTCGATACCCGCTATGAATGATTACCGGCTTTTTATAGTGCGCTCTGACAGGCTCTAGGATGTTGGCACAAACGGCTTGAAGATTGCTGACGATAACAGGTGAAGTTGTATTATTTGGTAGGCCACATGAGGTCTTGGTAAGTTCGTCTAACGTGAAGTGAGTGGATAATCTATGGACGTTCCTTATTAAATCTTTTATTTGGTGGGGCATCGGACGAATTCAGTGTTTTTAATCTTTAAGTGTTGCATTGAGATACTATCATTGTTTTTTATTTCGAAAAGCAGCGTATTTTTGTCTAGGGTCTTGCTGTAGGGGTGTCGTGCATGTAACTGCACAAGTATACGCAGGGGACTTTGTACGTAACCAATGTTCTTATATTCAAAAGCAACTGGCGCTCCATCGGCATCAATGTGAATGTCGAGTTGTGTCTCGGTAAATTTTAGTTCGGGACGTGTGCATTCGGCTTTGCTTCTGGCCCACTCACCTAGGATGATGTTCTCTTTCTTGGATTCTTGAGCACAGGCGCTCAGGTACGGCAAGGTTAGTAACATTGTGAAGCATAATATTTTACTGGCATTTGGCATTTGTGATCCTTTCTTGGCTATGTCCAACGCCGCGTTCACCGGCTTGTCCGGTGCAACGCTTTGTTAAGCTCTTCAGATCTTTCAGAAATTTTATACTGCAACAGTCTGGTATGGTCTGAAATTTCTTTACCAGCCTTTAGAGTATCCTGTAGGTGAGCGCTCCAAGCGCTTTTGTTTTCATTGATGTTTATTCGAAGCAATCCTTCTTGACACCCCCAAAATATATTTGATTGACCATAAATGGTATTGAGAGAGTTGCTCATTTCTGGGTAGTAGACATCTGAGATTGCTTGAGCTTCATGTAGCCGCGCACAGTTAGACAGGTATCTAGTTCTGTACTCAGCTAGGGACATATCAGAATCTGATTGTATATAACTCATGGTTTGTGAGTTTTCTAAAGCTATGGCTGAGAGGATTACGTGTAGCTTCTCAAGTTTCTCTCTTTCTAGACATACTTCCGACTTGATGCGGTCATCAAGTAACTTTTCGTCTTGAAGCCGTATATCTTTGTTAGCGTTTATCTCGGCAATCCGGATTTGGTTTCTTCCTGTTACCCTTGCAGTGATATACGCGGCAAGCGCTCCAATGACAGCCCCTAAAAATATGTATATTTCCTTTGGCATTGATTTTCCCTGCTAGGTGAGGCTTAACGTGCTGCTAACCGATGCGACGCCAAGAGTGTCCGGTTGAGCGGCGGGCTAGAGCTCTTAGTCTGTGGCACGGATCAGCCACTCCTTCAGTTATGCAAGCGCTTGGTTTGGATTAGAAACACAGCCTTCTTCCTCGAATTCCTGCTCAATTGCTAACCGCAAAGCAATGCCGCGAAGTTCTACGGCCATCGTGTAAGGAATGGCTTCAATGGCAGCACCAGTATTTTTAACCGAATCAATCAGCGCAACGAAACTTAACTGCCCACGCTCGAATTCAGCAGAAGACAAAAAGCGCAGCTTTTTGACGGTCGGCAGGAACGATTTGCTAGCACAACTTCCTGCCTCTTCTAAATGCCCAAAGAACGATTGCTCCGATAGACGTTGCAACAGTAACAACAATGAATGAAACAATGAAGATGTAATACAGAGTAAGCTGTTCAATGTCTTCAGATTCGGCCGTTCCTGTCAGCTCCGCAATCCATCTCCCCAACTTCTCTGGTAGTTGGGGGAACAAGTCCAGATGGGTACTCCAGATGTATGCATAGGCATGAGTTGCGACTACCAACCACAAGAGAAGGAGGATGGTCTTCTTCGTGCAACTCATCTGACAACCACCTTTCCATAGGCTGTAATCGTTGAGTCTGGAATCGCTTGTTTCGGCGCTCCTTTGAGAATAGCCCGAATTGTATTGAAATCTGATTGGCGATCAATTGTGATGCAACCTTTGCTAATACCTCTTCCAACTTTTGGGTGCAAACGGAAGTTGCCTCGTTTTACTTCATTGCAGTACGTCTCGTCATCTATCTTCCCGTCGTTTGAATACAGCGCAAACCAATCACCTCGCTGACCAAACATGTCATACAGCCAGCCAAAGATACCCCCTGATTCACGGTCAACAATGTAATAAATCCCAGGTGGAATGGGACCGAAATTCGCTATGCACACAGCCAGTCGCTTGTTGACATATGGGTCAAGGCCGGAAAATGCATCGAATGGTCGCTCCCCGATCTTGAACACACTCATTGGCTGATTATTCAATTTGAACCGCCCCGAATTTTTCGGAGGCCGATGGTTGTGAGTCATGCCGCCTGAGCA